>CAZKAO010000049.1:0-25999 GCA_964550745.1 uncultured Acetatifactor sp. | reverse complement strand
TCCCTAGAAAACAGTTCTTTCATCAGGTAAGCCCTCCTTTTTTAAATTTCGCCTTTAATTTATCTTTCAGAAACTTCTTATATACAATCAGCAAAGCAATCAGAATGATTACCAGCGTCATCACGAGACTTAAGTTCTCTTTAAGAATCTCATTTCGGTAACGCTTGAAAGCGATAGAGTAATACTTGCGGTTCATACCCAGCTTCAGATAGTGCATAGCCGCCCTATTATCACCAGCAGTCAAATATGCCTTGCCCATGCCGACGTTTGCAAGCTCATTATTCTCATCCAGCTTCAGCACTGCCTCCCACTTACCGATAGCCAGCGCCTCGTCACCGTCATAACGCAGAGCAACCGCGTCATTGATCAGAGCGCCGTACTCGGTCTCGCCAAAACTCAGGATTGCTCCCTGGGAAGAATCCAGCACGATAATCTGGTCATCCACCACCTCGATGGCAATGGGAGTGCTGAAAGTACCTCTCTGGCTCCCTAAGCCCCCGAATACATACAGCAGGTTGCCCTCTCTGTCATAGGTGAAAATCCGGCCCCTCTTGCGGTCCAGCAGAGAGTAGATACCTTTCTCTCGATATACCACATCAATGAATTCACTGGGACCACCGTACTCGCCGTATATGCCAAAATAGAGATCGCCGCCCAGATTCTGGCTCTCACCCTTTATGATGACATCCTCACCTTTAGGATTCAATCTTCTGACACCCTGCACACCCTCGGAGTCAATATTGGAAGCATACACAAAACCATCGCTGTCTATGTCAATTCCGGTAAACTCAGTAGGAATGAACAACTGCTGCCTGGAACGCTCTTCCTTGCTGGCCAGCTTTCTCCAGAATTTCTCCCACAGGCTGATCTTAACCTGGATGGTTCCGAAATATCCGGTGAATTGTCCGTTGCTCTCAAACACCAGAATACCCTCGAAAGCATTCTTGGCAATGACATACACACGGTCTGCGTAGTCCACAGTCACCTTCAGAGGAGTGAAATCAAACCCCTCCTCCAGAATCTCAGACTGGGGATTGTCAATAATCTTGATAAACTCACCCTCCAAAGTCAACATCACGATACGTTTATTGTCCGTATCCGCCACATAGAGCTGTTCATTCTCAGATACACAGACACCCTGGGGCATCAGGAAACCATCCGCCTGCCCATCCCTGGTAAAGCTGTCAATGATGCGCACCACCTCGGTCATACTGTGATTGAGTACTACGATACGGTTGTTCTTTGTATCAGCAACATAGACTTCGCCGTTTGGCGCCACACACAGATCCTGCGGCTCAATAAAGTTATCAATTCCCAGATCCTGTCCGGTAACACTGCCAGTGGGCACATAGGCTGCCGGAGTCAGCACCACATTTTCACGATAGTCGTAATTGTATGTATCATAGGGCAGGTCTTCCGCCTGTGCAGTCATTCCCAGAGAAGTCGCCAGCATTACACCGGCCAGCAGGGAGGTCAATGTTCTTTTAAACCAATTTCTCTTTTTCATATGCTCCCTCCTCTTAATCCTTCATACCGGATGTGGTCATGGTCTCCAGAACGTTGCTCTGGCAGATCAGGAAGAAAGTGATAGGCACCGCCGCAATGATAAATGTCACGGCCGCTGCCGCACCAGCTCTCGCCACACCGCCTGCTGTAATCTGCTGCAGCGCAAACTGCAGAGGCTTTAACTGCTCATCTCTCAGGAACATGGAGCCTGTGTTGCCCCACATCTGCTGGAACTGGAAAATAGCCAGGGTCAACCATGCAGGCTTTACGTTGGGCATCACAATCGTCCAGAAAATATTCCACTCTGATGCGCCGTCCAATCTGGCCGATTCCATCAAGGAATCAGGCAACTGCTCCATAAACTGCTTCATCAGGTACAGACCCATGCCGAAGGACCATGCCGGCAGGATCAGCGCCAGATAGTTGTTGTTAATTCTCAGCCAGGAAATAATCAAATACTGCGGTATCTGGGTTACCGTCCAGGAGAACATCATGGACAGCACTACCATGCTGAACAGGATATTTTTGGCCGGGAACTTGTGCTTTGCCAGCGGATATGCCGCCAGGGAAGCCACCACCACATGTCCCACCATGCCCATACCGGTGATAATGATCGTGTTCAGGATATACCTGGAAAAGGGAATCCATGAATCGTTCATCAGAACGAACAGATCCGAAAAGTTCTCCAGCGTAGGGTTCCGCACAAAAATCTTGGGCGGGAACTGGTACAACTCATCCAGGGGCTTTAATGCATTGTTTATAATCATCACCAGCGGCAGCGCCATGAACACACCGCAGATAATCATCAGGATAAACAAAAGGGTGTTTCCTGCCATGGAACGATTCAGCTGTTTTTCTCTTTTGCGAAAGAAACGTCTTTTTAATTTGATAGTCTCAGCCACTTATTCTCCCACCCTTCCTAAAATTTTCTGTACTAGCTTATTGGTGCCTACCATCAGCAGGAACAGGATGGTGGCGATTGCGGACGCGTAACCCATATCAAAACGGGTGGAGCCATAATCCAGCAGGTGAGTTACGACTGTAGCGCCGGCATAGTTGACGGAGGGGTTACCTGCCAGATTGATGGAGATATCCGCCACCGCAAAGGACTGGGTAATCTGCATCACCGCACCAAACATCAGCTGAGGCTTCATGGCGGGCAGCGTCACATACCACAGCTCCTGCCAACGGTTCTTAACCCCATCTAGGGCTGCCGCCTCATACATGCTCTTATCCACAGTCTGGAGACCTGCGATAAAGGACAGAAAGCCGGTACCAAGGGATAACCACAGCTGTACCACGATCAGAACAGGCAGAATATATTTCTCCGTCTGCATCCACAGCTTTGCCTCGTTGATAATATCCAGTTTCAGCAGAATACCGTTCAGATAGCCATAGCGGTCGCCTGTCAAAATCAGGTTCCATACCAGATAAGCGTTACCGCAGATGGAGGGCGCATAGAAAATCAAGGTCAGAAAAGCTCTGAGCTTTCCCTTGAACTCATTGATAATCCATGCGAACAGCAGACACAGCATATAGCTGACCGGCCCTGTAACCACTGCAAATATCAGTGTATTCTTCAGGGAAATCAGGAAAATATCGTCCTCCAGGAAGAGCTTGATATAGTTCTTCCACCCCACAAAGGTAGGCAGCTCCAGCATGTTAAAGTATGTAAAACTCAGCGCTATGGACATGAGCACCGGCAGCACCGTAAAGAAGAAAAACAGGATAAAATACGGCGCAATCATAAAATAGGAGGCTTTGTTCCTTGCGACCTGATAGCGCAGGGTGCTCTGCTTTTTTGCGATGTCCAGGGCTTCTTGGGAAACCCCGGAGCTTACTGCTTCGTTAGCCATATGTCTCTCCCCTCCTATTCTTCCCCGGCCACAGGCAGGCCGAACTCTTCTCGTTTATAACTGATCTCCGCATTTACATAGATGATCTTATCCATCAGTTCCTCTCTGGGTGTAGCGACCTGAGTACGTCCAGTGCTGGAGGAGTCTGTGGTTACACTGTAAAATGCATTGTTCACATTACGCCATGTATAATAACCGCCGGGTACCTGGGGAATTCCCTGCACCTGCTCAAACTGTTCCATAATCTCCCGATAGTCTCTGACGGGCCAGGACAGACTGGACATAGCCTCCAGATTAGCCGTTGCCACACGGGCACTGGCACCCATCAGGCTCTCCATCTCACGGCCATACAGAATCTGCGTCTCTGTATCGGTCCACCACTTCAGGAACTCCCAACATTCATTTGGATGCTTCGTGTTGGCCATAATAATATCCGCCAGACCGGCGCTGCCGGTGGAGTGCAGGATACTTCCATCCTCCTGTATAATGCCAGGCACTACGGTAAATTCCCATAGCCCTTCAATATCCGGTGCAGATACCTGTAAGTTATTGTAGGTGGTGTAGTCCGAGATGATGATCGGACACTCACCGGTACGGAAACGTTCTTCCACGCTGGTCGCCTTATCCAGCTTGTAGTCTGTATAGTATTCACAATACTGCTTGAAGGTTGCCACCGCAATGTCAGAGTCCAACATGGAAGCATCACCATTTGCGGTATAATACTCACCGCCGTTCTGGAACAGCAGCATGGCAAAGGTCTGCTCATTGGGCAGCATACCAAATTCCATCTGGTTCTTGGCCAGCACGGTCATTGCCACCTTTACCTCATCCCATGTAGTCGGCACTTCCAGACCGATCTCAGCCAGGATATCCTTGCGGTAGAACATCATGGGGAAGGTCTGTGTATCCGGCAGCGCATAGGTTGCTCCATTGAAACTGAAAGGAACAAGCGCGCTCTGGCTGAACCGCTGGGTAACCTCATTAAAATCATCAAACCGACTCAGATCCAGCACCGCATTACGAATACCATAGTTGACCGGAGTATCATTACCCGTATTCAGCACAGCTCCGGCAATACCGTTGGTATTGGCAACCTGTATTGCCATGTCCGGGCCTTCATTCGCCAGGGTTGCCCGCAACAGGGTATTCATATCCACCAGCTGAACATTCACGTTAATTCCTGTTTTGCTGGTGAAATTTTCATCAATCATAGCCTTGATAACATTGGCCTGGTCACGGCCGGTACCAATCCACAGTGTCAGTACCACGCCTTCCTCCCCATCGTCAATGGCATTGCCAATCTGGTTATAATCTACGATAAAGGAGTAGAACAGTCTCTGAATCTCATAGCCCAGCTTGGAGAAAAACCCGGAAGATGCAATCTTCTGATGGTTCTCCGGTGAGTAAACCATAATACGGTCGATCTGCAGAGGCTGGTTTAACACTTGGGTAATCCAGTTACCACAGGCTCTCACATTTACTTTGTAGGAGGAAAGCACCTCCACGAAACGCTCCTGGTCAGCAATCAGTTCATCCAACTGGTCCTGCATGGTAATCAGGGTCGTCAGCTTATCACTGTTGCGCCCTGCCGTTGCCCGCATTGCCTCCAGCGCCTGATTGATCCCCGCTCTGGCCTCTATCAATTCCGCCTCCAGTCCCGGCAGGGAAGCTGTCAGCTGGTAGTCACGGTATTTATCCGGCGCCACACCGGTGATATAGATAACCTGACGGTAGATGGAGTTCAGCTGCTGCACTGTATCCTGCACTGTGCTGATGATCTCCGCCATATCGCCCAGAACCACTTCCATGCGCAGGGTATGGGTTCCCTCCTCCAAATAGAAGCAGTAGGGGTTTCCCTCCTCGTCAGACAGGACTTCCTCGCGCCAGCTCTGTTCATAGCTAAAGCCATAATCACTCATTTCTTCAAAAGGCACAACGCCGTCGATGGAAATCCGGCGGCACACATCAATGCCTCGCACAAAATTCTGCTTACAATAAGCGGAAATATTATAATAACCGCTGGTCGGGACTTCGAAATCCCATTCCACCCACTGTCCGGCTTCCTGCCAGGATGTACCGCCAATTGTGTTATTCAGCAGCACCTTGGGGCTGGATGGATACACGGCCGGAGAAGACTGATCCTGCCTGGGGTACAGCATCTGGGATGACGTCTTGTCTACATTTTCACCCTCAATCCGAATGCTTTCTTTGATACTGTTCTTGTATCCGGCAGCATCCCATGCAGACTTAACAGTTGCATAATCTTTCAGCTTTTCGCTGTTGTTCAATACAATCTCGGACAGAAGCAGGGGCTCTCTCTGAGACATGATGGTGATGGTATGAGTGCCCGCCTCCAGATACAGGGCAAGGGGAGAAGTCACATAACCATTACTGTCATACAGATAGCTCTGAACCCATTCCGGAGCCTCCACCGCCCGGGGTCTCACGTCATTGCCCTGACTGTCAACCTGCCACACCCTGGTCACAATGCCATTCTCATCTGCGGCCATTTCATCGACATTAACCACCCAGATTCTCTTCAGTTCCACCAGCGCCATCTCGCTGTAGGGAAGCTTCCCATCCACGAAAAAGGCTCTCTGAATCTCTGAGCTCTTACCCTCAACGGGATAGTACACCAGAGACAGATCATAGAAACCGCTCTCCTTGACATCCACCTCAAACTCCACCAGCGCTTCCTCGCTGGTCAGCAGAGCGCTGCCTCCGCCGGGAATATTCTCATAGTTGTCATAAATCTCGGGAACTGCACTGACGCCGTTCTCTTCATATCTGACATAGTCCACGGCAGAAATGCGGTATTCCTGATCAGGATACACCTGGGGGTTGGCCTCCACATACTCCTGATAGCCCAGCACAGTAGGATCAATGGAATATGTACCTACGATATCCTCATACTCCTCCTGTGTGATGTCGGTGGCTGCCTCTGCCCGGAGTGCGTTCTGTGGAACCAGACCTGTCATCAGAGCTGCCGCCAGAAGAAATGCCATTTTTCTTTTCCAGTTCTTTCTTCTCATCATCTTCTTCTCCATCTTTCTATATCTTTCTTCCAATCTTCCCTTTATCCGTTAATCATACCAGTTTCTTGTCTCTTCCCCGTCTCCGCTTTCCTCCGGCTTGGGCATATAGGCCTTCATAGCCTTCTCAACCATAAAGGAGCTGGCAAAACACCACAGTCCCGGTGTCAGAAGGATCATCGGTATCGGCAGGAGATAAAGCTGTGCGAACACCACGATAACGAATCCCGCCAACAGCGCCAGTGTGATATACCAGAACCGAATTGACATTACGAAGGACAGCATACACAGCTTGCCAAGTTTCATGTCAAACCGCGACATCACGGGAAACAAATACAGGACAATCAGGACCGACAGCAGTATCAGCAGACCGCTGAGTGTATACCATATCCTGCTCACTTCCACGCCATTCTCCAGGACCAGCCACATCTCTGCTCCCATAACAGAGCCCAACACCAGAAGCAGTACTGTGGAAGCCACGCCTTTCTTAAAGTTCAGCTTATATCCCCGCCAAAACTCCGAGTGGACATAGCCCACATCCTTGCGCACGGATTTCACCATCGCATAATACAGGGCCGCCGTGGATGTGCCGATGGTCACCACGGGGATGCAGCCCACCAGCCACAGCACTGTGGCAAGGATAATATTGCCAGTCTTATTTAAAAAGCGGTAAATCATTCCATCTGTCGAAAACAATTGGTCCAACGGATCATCTCCCTACTCACTCGCCATCCAGCGGATAATTCTTCAGATCCGGCAGTTCATCCCGGGTAATCACATGCTCATGCTCGTATACCCTTTTCAGCATATCCTTCTCGGTATACTGTTCGTTCAGTGTAAGTACACTTGAATTTTTTAGAACAAACTCGCCGCTCCAGGTACAGAAAGAGCCCCACATGGAACCGTCCCGGATCGCCAGATCCGGATCAAACAATGTGCCGTTCTCCGACATGATAACCATCTTTTTGGCATCCGTGTAGTCAATCACCTCCAGATACTGGGAAGTCTGCGGTGTATACTCATGCTCGCCGGCGTATATATCCTCGCCAATGATATCCACATATTCATCTCCGGGATACCATTCCTTGTTCTGGCCGTTCCAAACCCAGATCAGATTGTTCAGTCCGTGGTAATTCACCAGCCTGTCATACATCATCACATACAGCTGCTTGTATGCCTCTGGTCCCGAAGCGCCCCACCAGAACCAGCCGCCGCTGGCTTCATGCAGAGGCCGCCACAGCACGGGCACATCCGCTTCCTGCAGAATCAGCAGCTGCTCCGCTATGGCATCAATATCCGCAACCAGCAGATCATACCCTTCCTGATCCTGACCATTCATAATCTTGGACAGATTAATATTGGTAGAATCCTTATAAAAGGTGGAGTACCAGTTGCCGGTAATGTACTTCTCCGGAGTGGTCCAGTGCCAGCAGAATGTCACGATTCCGCCCTTGTCCCAGCACTCCAGAGCATAGTCCGTGGCATGGCCTTCCGTGCCATGGGCCACAGAAACCGGTGTATAGCTGCTCATATCCAATCCCAGGATCGCCGGATATTTACCGCCGGTGGTCTTCCATATCGTTGCATTCTCCGCGCCGAACATACCACTGTCACAGTACTGACCAGACAGGATATCCGTGCCATATATATCACACAGATAAGTCATCAACCGCCGGGTATTCTCTGTGGCATTGGGATTAATCAGCACCGGCTCTATGTCGAAACGGCCCGGGTCCAGCTCATCGGACGGCTTAACCTTCACGCTGTCCAAATGTATCCAGCCCCAGTAAGTGGTTACGCTAACTTCATGATCTCCCGTCTCCATATAGACTCTGGATATCGGGCAGTCCTGATATTCCTTCCCATCTACCCTTGCTGCGCCCATACGATTGCCATCTACGGCCACATAGTTTTCTTTGTGGCCTCCGTCCGCACTCTTGCAGACAATAGCCAGATCATAAAATCCGGTCTCATCAATATGTATGGTCAGCTTCAGCCCGTCCCCTTCCTTGGCGAAGCCTTCCACATAGCCCACGCCGTCCTTCTCCGTTACGGAAGTGCCGCCCAGCAGAGCTCCCTCCTCCGCCTCATAAATAACGGCCTCATCCCAGGAATAGGTCTTCAGCTCCGGCGCTGGTTCCGGCTCGGTTCCGCCTGCTTCTCCACACCCTGGCATTGCCAGAAGCAAAGCCAAAACAGGCAGAATACAACCTGCTTTTTTCAAGTGTATCCGCCTCATAACCCTCACCTCACATCATTTAAGTCAATTTAATCTTTTTTAATTACAAATAAATTGTACTATAACTGCTGAAAATCTGCAATACCTTTTATGCATTTTGTTATATTAACCTATTTTAAAGGTGTAAAATTGGCTATTTTGTACAAGGGCTATCTCGGGCTTTTCATCATTGTTTCCATATTTGTTTTACAACAAAAACAGAAAATATTCCCACCGTGCCCGTGCCCATCAATATTTTTCTCTTCCTTTTACCTAACTCACGTAAATCTATTTAGTTTCTAATTAGCTAAATTTAGATTAAAAAATCAGGCCACAATAAATGTGGTCTGATAAGCTATATCCCGCTGTCATCAGGAGACCAGCCAGGCAATAATGGTAAACAGATCTCCGGTGGAATCAGGGCTCTTTCTCACCTCCACCCGGTGCGTCGCGGGCTCGTCAGAGGTATAGACTTCATCCTCCGCCATGGAGTTGCCCCATCCGTTCACAAAATTTCCGTTGAGAGTGCGCACATGCTCTCCGTCAATATAGACGTCGAACTGTCCATAGGCATCATTCACGTCACGCTGGTACAATATACCAATATTAGCTGCCTCTATCTCGAATACAATCGACTCGTCCCCTCCCCTGGTATGCCAGTAGTTATTATACGGAAAATACCAGTTTTCCACTTTTTCCGTAAAGCTGCCCTCCGATATCGGAGTCAGGGAATCACCGTCCATCACCCGTCCGTTCATATACCGCTCCTTGGTCTGCGCGCCGGCCGTAAAGGCAGGAACCTCCTCCGGTATCTCCTCCAGCCGGGCATAAACATCATTCAGGTAGCGGTAGAGCAGTTCTCCGATGATGGCATGCCCCCGGTCATTAGGGTGAATATTGTCAGGAGAGATATCCTTCCAGGTAAATTCCCCCGCCTCAATGGCAGGCAGAACCGCATTGCCATAGCTGATCATAGGCAGTTCATATCCAAAACCGAGAAGCGCATCATTTACCTGGGCATTGGTGCCGTTCTCCTGCGTGGTAAAGAGAAGCATCAGTGCCGGGCTATTTTCATCCATGAGAATCCGGCGCAGCAGATTGTCATAGCTCCTTTTATAGAAATTATTATTGCCATCATTAACCGAAAATTCCACAATCACAAAGTCCGGCTCATAGTCCAGCAAATCCTCCTGCACCCGGTGTACTCCCAGGTAAGAGCTGGTGCCGCCTATCCCGGCGTTCACATACTGTACTGTGATGTCAGGAAAACGTTCCTCCCACCAGTCATGCATCAGACAGGCGTAAGAGTTCTTTTTCATATTGCTGGCACTGTAACCCTCGGTGATAGAGCCGCCGATCACTCCAACCGTGATCTCCTCCCCCGCCTGGGCCCTGCGCATCACTGCCGCCAGACGTGACAGATCTCCCTGCTGAAAGGAGATGGCTCGTTGGTACATCTCCTCTGTGACATAGTCTGTGTGCGGGGTGATCGGTTCGGGTGCATCCTCTTTTGCGCTGCCATCCGTCCCGGTGTCATATTGTCCCCCCACGGAATTGTCCATGACATTTTCCGTGTCTCCGCTTCCCTCAATGGTATCACGTCCCCCGCCATTGCCCTCCGGGGTACAGCCTGCCAGCAACAGTACCATGCAGAAAACCAGACTCTGGATTCTTATTCTCTGTTTCATAAATATAAATCCCCCTTATCTTGCCGACTCTCTCTGATCATATACTCGCTAATGATTAGATTTTCCTTTCCACACAGCGCATGCTGCCCGATTATGCGGCATGTGCCGTGCGGAAATTGGAAAATCTTAACGTTAGTCAGTATAACACCGGATGCGTCTCCTGCGCAACTTTTTTCTTCGTGTAAAATAAGGTGAGTAAACAAAACAAATTTTCCTTGGCACAGGGGCAAAAACATAGTATACTGAATAAAATACTTTGCATTCGGCGGCAGAACTACAAGCCTCTGTTCAAAGAACGTCAAAAAGGAGATTCCATGAATACAACAAGTGAAAGCATCTATGAAAATATATGTCAGGCACGAAATGAGCTGAGAGTACTGCCTTCGGGGTACTCTCTCCCCCTGGAAGATAAGCCCCAGGCGGATAATATCCGCTTTGCCGACGGGGCCCTGGACGGTATCGCCATCTATCATATGGGTATCCCCGTTCAGGACACCGCTCTGCTGGAACAGGCTCTGGACACTGCTGTGACAGATCTGGAACAGGCTCATAAGCTAATCCTCAAATGGACAGCAGACGGCCATATGATTTCCGCCATGAACAAAATAAGGCAGTATACCATCGAACGCCAGCAGCAGCTCCCCGCTTCACAGATCTACCGACTGGCCGTGGAATGCGCACTGAAAGGTATGCACAGAGAGGAAGTCAAGTTCGGTCTGGTCATGTTGACGCTCTTTGATACCGATAACAATGAGCCGTTGAAGAACGCACTGCGGATTCTCGCCCTGTCTGACGAATTTACGCTGTATGTGCTGCAGGTGGCTGCCAGCTGGTCAAGCTCTTCCCTGGAGGTGCTGCGCATTGCCAAAAGTGTACATGGCTGGGGAAGAATACATGCGGTAGTGGAGTTAGAGCCTGAGACGGCAGAGATCAGGGACTGGCTCTTTTCCGAGGGCTGGAACAATACCGTAATGCCAGCCTATTCCGCTCTGGAATGCTGCCAAAAGAGCGGCCTGCAGGATCGTCTGAAAAAAGAAATGAACGAAAAAGATTATACCTGTGCCTGCGAGCTGCTTCAGGCTCTGTTGGACGAGGGGCCCGTGGAGGGAATCTCCGCGGTAGAAGATAGTGCCGGATTATTGAATGCTTTTCTGGATTGCTCTGCCAGCAAAGCAGTATCACCCCACAGGCAAAAGGTGCTGCAGCAGATCGACGCATATGCCAAAGAGCATGAACTGCCGGAGATAGCGGAACGCATTCAGACCCTGTTATAATGATGACCTGTGATATCGCTCCGTCTTTTAACGTAGCAGTTTGACATTGAGACTAATCCAAATCGGGTTAGTCTCTCTTTTTATTGAGATCAATATCCATTATGTGGAGCTGCCAAATCATCTCCCGCTGAGTCAGGCGCAAAATGCAGACTCACTGATGAATAAACTACCGGATTTCGAGCAACTGTAACAAGCATATTATCCTCCCGAAGATAACATTGCGCCGCATTTGGGAAAAAATCCAAAGGCAGCGGATATTTTGCATTTGGATTATGGAATACGGTTACTCCTTCTGACCAGGGTTCCGAATTTTCCTCTGTAACAATATATTGAATCATATTGGGCATAGTGGCATTTGGATCTGGATTATTAAAACTCACTACCCTGTACATCAATATATTGTTTTCATCAAACCCACACTGCTTTCCTATTCGACTAAACTTTGAAATCGTCGCGCATGATGCGCTTAGTACAGCACTGACATTCTCAGAACTTTCCTGGGAAAAAAATCCTGAGGGAATTGTATTGCGCCCTTCATCTCTCCTGTGTTCTTCGACCTTTTTCGGATGTATAATCAATTCTCCCTTTGAGTTATGGTAATATTCATATTCATATCCGTATAAATATGTTATTAGTGAGTTCTGACTCCAGGTCATAGAAAATGTTTCATGAAAATCTGCTATTGCTATCACAAAAGGTTTTCCCATTGAGTGTTCATATTCCCAATAATGTCTTTCGGATTTATCCTTATGCATTAATTTGCTGTATAATGAACTTCCCCACCGTGCCGGCATGAATTCTTTTTCGTTCATAATTTCTTCTGGTTCGGGAAGTTTAGTATATGTCCTGTCTGGTTTCTTATCACCGACTGTGACTGCTTCTAAAGAAACGACCTGTTCTCCATAGCTAAGTAAAAAGTCAGGAGCAGAGTGTTTATGGTCAATCTGCAAACCTTCCTCATTGAAATAGCAAAACAAGTACAACTCCCAAAGCCTGGCATCAAAGCCTGTTGTCTGAAACTGTTCGACAAAATTTCCATCCACATCAAAAAAATGGGGCATAATTTCATTTATGACATTTCTTGCCGCAGAATGAAATGGACTTTCAGATATTAACTTAAAATATGGGCTGAGCTTAGATTCATTTACTTTTGGAATAAACAAATCTTCCACAACCTTTTTATTGACTGTTTGATCCTTAACCACCATACTTTCCAATACTTTTGCATGTGAAAACAGAAACTTCCGCGCCTGATCAATGTCCACTATATCGATTTTTACATCAATGCAGCGAATCTGCCTGTTCTCATCTCTGGCAGAGAAAATCACAGTATAATCTTTATCTTGCCGATCCAGACAGATTACAGCCCATAAGGTTTTAGCTTCATTTATATACCATTCAATTTCCTCATTAAAAAACTCAGCTAAATTACTTCTTGTGAAAAAGACGTATAAATCATATTGATTTTTAGATATTGGTTTCATTCTGGCCTCCATTTACCCCTGTTCTCCGGCCTTGCTTTTATCCTGAGTATTTATTGGCAGAAGGTTATCATATAGAACAAATATAGACACGGCGGGAGTAAATATCCCCCGCCGTGTCACAAGTCTCCCTTGCATAACCATCAAATTTTAACCTGTTATGCCTCCGTAATGTCCCTGCCGAAATACTTTATGGATATCTCAGCCAACTCCCCGGACTCCTTCAGTTCCTTGATGGCCTGGTCCACCGCCGCCTTAAACGCTGCGTTTTCCTCACCCTTGCGGATGGGAATGGACACATGGGAAGCGTCCGCTGTGAACGCCACAATCTTGACCGGCGCATCGGGATGCACATTCATATAATCATAGAAAGAAACGTCCGCATTCAGCGTGGCATCCGCTCTGCCCGCTATAACCAAGTCCAGCGTCTGATCCAGGGAGTCCACAGGTGTCACGGTTGCGCCATAGCTCTCCGCCAGGGTCATGTAGGTGCTGGCCATGCTGTTGGTAGTGGTCTTGCCGTTTAAGTCTGTAAAGGCTTTGATCTCCTCATTGTCACTTGCCACGATCAGGGCTGTGTGGATGTAGCCGTAGGGTACGCTGAAATCATATTTCTCCGCCCGCTCATCGGTGATTTCCACGCCGTTGACAACCATGTCATATCGGCCGCTGTCCAGTCCGGCGAACAGTCCGTCCCACTCGCCCTCCACAAAGGTTACTTCCACGCCCAGCTTCTCGGCAATCTTCTGTGCCACCTCCACGTCAAAGCCCACCAGCTTATCATTTTCATCATGGTAGGTCCAGGGCGCCCAGGTGCCCTCCATGGCCACGGTCAGCGTGCCTTTCTCCTGAATCTGCTGCAGCAGGTCCTGGCTCTGCTCCTCCTGACCACCGTTGCCGCAGGCCGCCAGGCTAAATACCATCAAGCCAGCCATAACAATACTAATTAATTTCTTTTTCATGATTTCCTTTACCTCCTACTAAGTTTCCAGTTGATATTTTTCCTGTTCTATATTAAAGATCCACTTCTTACCGGTCATGGAATGATTCATACATTCCTGGTAATATGCTATTTCTCTTTCATATTCCCGGGCGGGAAGCATTCTCTTTTCCATATACAACAAAAGTTCAAACCAGTATTTTCGATAGTCATATTCCGCGTCATATATCCAATTTGTTTGCTCTTCCAGATGAGAGAGCATTCTACAGGTTCCATTTACATTTTCAATCCCATCCTCTATCCTGCAATAATGCCATAACCCCTTATGTTTGTCGCGCAGAGCAGACCTGTTTTGTGACACATAGGCATAGCTTATATCGTGCGCGCATTCCTTCATCATTCTACTTTTTGCCTCTTCAAATGACAAATCCGAAAAATGCAAATACAGGGAACCCTTGTCTCCCTCTTGAACGGAATAATATCCTCTATTGTGTATATATCCCCTTGAACCATAAAACGGTTCTTTCGCCATTGTTCTTTTATTCAGTATATCTTCCTTTAATTCACATGGAATATCCGGCAGAACAACAGAGAAAAATTGTTCCTTAATTTCAGCTGCCAGGTTTTCCCATTCCCGTATTTCTGCATTATTCATTTGATAATTCAGAAATTCTCGTTCTGTCACATATCCTCCTGCTGCGCCTCTCCTCCCAGAGTCCTGAGAAAGGTTCTGATGCGCTCCTCCTTGGGGTTTTCAAAAAATTCCTTAGAGCCGCACTGCTCCAACACCTGGCCGTCCTCCATAAAGATCACTTTGTTGGACACATTGCGGGCAAAGCTCATCTCGTGGGTGACTACCAGCATGGTCATACCTTCTTCCGCAAGCTGCCGCATCACAGTAAGCACTTCCCCGATAAGCTCCGGGTCCAGCGCCGAGGTCGGCTCGTCAAAATAGATGATCTCCGGGTCTGTGGCCAGCGCCCGGGCAATTCCCACCCTCTGCTGCTGTCCCCCGGAGAGCTGGTGCGGATAATAGTCATAGCGGTCCGAGAGGCCCACCTTATCCAGCGCCCGCCTGCCGATCTCCATAGCCTTGGACTTATCCATCCTGCGCCCTATGATCAGCCCCTCCGTCACATTCTGCAGGGCCGTCTTGTTGCTGAACAGATTGTAGCTCTGAAAGACAAAAGCCGTCTTTTTCCGCAGCCGGGCAATGTCCCGCTTGGAAACATGCCCCATCTGAAAGGTCTCGCCGTCAAATTCCAGCGTGCCGCCGTCCGCTGTCTCCAAGAAGTTTAGACACCGCAGCAGCGTGGTTTTGCCGGAGCCGCTGGGCCCCAGGATCGCCACCACGTCCCCCTTTTCCACGGAAAGGTCCACGCCCCGCAGGACTACCTGCGCCTGGAACGACTTAGTGATATTACGTGCCTGTACCATGGGTCTTTCCTCCTCTCTGCTGTCACGCTCAGCTTGCGCTCACCCATATGCTGCAGCGCTGTCAGCACCGTACAGAACAGCAGGTAGATCAGTCCCACCTCAATGTAGAGCGCCAGCGGCTCATAGGTTCTCGCCACGATTCTCTGGGTGGCCATAAACATCTCCAGCACCGTGATATTGGCTGCCAGCGAAGTGTCCTTCACCATGCTGATCAGAGAGTTGGACAGGGGCGGAAAGGCAATGCGGAAAGCCTGGGGAAGCACGATCCGCCGCATAATCTGCAGATAACTCATACCCACGCAGTATCCCGCCTCAATCTGACCCTTAGGCACGGATTCCAGCGCCGCCCGCATGGTCTCCGCGCAGTAAGCTCCCTCGTTGATGGAGAACACCAGCACCGCGCAGGGAAAGGGATCAATGATAATTCCCAGGTTGGGCAGGCCATAGAAAATCACATACAGCTGCACCAGCAGCGGCGTTCCTCTGACCACCCAGATATAAAAACGGCTGATCTGCTTGAGTACCTTCACATTGGCAAACTGGATCATAGCCACCACCACGGCAATCACCATGGCAAAGGAAAATGACAGAACCGTCAGCGGTATGGTCACCTTGATACCCGGTATTAAGATTTTGGTAAAGGAATCCACTATGATTCCCAGCAGTCTGTCACTCATCCCGCCTGTTGCTCCCTGCTTAATATTGTATTGCTATTAAAAACGTAAGCACTAATATTAATGAAGTATACCACCTAATTGGTTATATGGCAAATACTTTTGTTAGCTGGTTAGAGCTTACAGGTCCGAACCCCGGGATTTCTCCGGCTAAAGTATTCGAAAACTGTATTGGATGTCTTTTGCGGCATCTATGCGATAGTCAGGTTCCGGCTGGGAGCCCCAGCTGTCACGGCCGCCTACGCCCCGCACCGCCCCCAGCACACAGAGCACCGTGCGTCTGGCGGGAGGCAGTTCTTCATGGTGAGTCGCGTTTTCCAGTTCGAGAGCCGTGTAGGGCAGGCAGGAGAAGGCAAAGGGGGCATCCGCCATATGGATTTCCAGGCAGTCCTCCTCATCCGTGCAGTTCCTGGCAGACAGGGCCAGGGGGCCTTTGGTCACATTGCTCACAGTGCCGCCCGGATGGATGCGTACCCATTTGCTCTCCATGTGCACGCCGCAGTCCTGGGGAACCAGATAGGGCGTTACCGGCAGCCCTTCCACCTCATACACGCCCGGAACGCCGCCTGCCATGCGGTCGGGATAGGTCTCGCCGGACAGACCCTCGTAGGCAAAGCCTGTCGCCAGTGTGGGCAGCACAAAGCGCATGCCGAAAACCGGCAGCTCCGGCAGCCCCTCCAGTCCATGGTAATGCACCCCGACCAAAATCTCCCCCTGGGCATTCACCTGATAGCTCACCTCCACAATCGTGGCCGGCGTCGTGATGGTTTCAAAGGTATAGACAAGCTCCGCTGACGCAGCAGTTTCCAGCCCGGTATATTGGTTGTTTCCCTTGGGGTCCGGCTGGTGCTTATCCTCGCCGTCCACCAACACCTGCACCCCCTTATAACGGATGAACCGGTCCGCTGCCAGCCACATACCGCTGCGCAGATGGAGGCCATTGCCGTGGTCGTTGTCCGTCAGCGCCCGCCAGAAGGTGGGCACCGGTCCCCGATACATCCATTCACGTCCATTTTTTACCAGAGACTCCAGGCTTTTGTCACTGTAGTTGAATATATAGTCAAAATTACTGCCGTGCAGCCCCAGCGTGCAGTCCCCGTATACTACCTTCATCCTCTTATCGATATTTTCCATAATAATACCTCACTTCCTGCATCGCCGGTTTGGGCGTCCTGTCCGCAAACAGGATACCATCGCCCGAAAATTCATAGTCAGAAGGCCGGTCATCAAAATCGCCGCCGTAGCGCAGCACCTTCCTGCCCGTCACAGGGTCCTCCACCTCGATGGCCTGATCCATGTAATCCCAGATAAAGCCTCCCTGATACATCTCGAAACGGTCCAGCAGATCCATATAGGTCTTCATACCGCCCATGGAATTGCCCATATCATGCATATACTCGCAGAGGATAAAGGGCTTCTTCGGATTGTTCGACAGATATTCAGCAATGCCCTCCGGCCAGGCGTACATCTGGCTCTCCACATCCGAGATCCGGTCCTCATATTCCCGCCTGTGCACCGCACCCTCATAATGCACCAGACGCTCCGGGTCCTTCTCCTTGAACAATGCGTTCATGGCCGCCAGGTTCTCACCGGCAAAGGACTCATTGCCCAGAGACCACATCAGGATGGCGGGATGGTTTTTAAAGGTCTCAAAATGAGTCCTGACCCGATCCAGCACCACTTCACGCCACTCCGGGAAACTGCCGGGCACATTCCAGGACGGTTCAAAACCCACACTCTTCGCCCATGAGCCATGGGTCTCCAGATTGGTCTCCGAGATCATATAGATACCGTGGCTGTCGCACAGATAATACCAGGGAATCTGGTCGGTATAATGACATGTGCGCACCGCATTGATGTTATTTTCCTCAAAAATACGGATATCCTGCTCCATATCCTGCATGGTGATGACTCTGCCGCCCGTGGCGCTCCACTCGTGGCGGTTTACGCCGTTGAAAATCAAACGTCTGCCGTTCAGACATATGACCTTATCCACAATCTCAATCCGCCTGAAGCCGATATCATAGGGCACCAGCTCGAGAATCTCTCCCTCCGGCCCGAGCAGAGTGATCAGCAGACGATACAAGTACGGATTATGGTTGTCCCAGGGAGTCACACTGCCTATTTGCTGCGGCTCTATATGGATGCTGCGGGCCGCGGGAACCTCCATAGACCAGCACTGTTTTCCAGCCTTATCCTGTAAAGTGATCTGTACCTGATACGGGCTGGACAGGGCGCTGGCATTTTTTCCGCCCATATCCCTGCCAACCCACAGGGCACTGGCATTTTCCCCACTGAACGCCGCAGCGGCCTCGCCCCAGGCGGTCAGATGAAGCTCCAGTTCCAGGTTGCCGGTAGCATTGTCCTGCAGGAGCCTGGGCTTTGCCCACATATCCTCCACATGCAGAACAGGCTGGGCGTACAGGTACACGCTCCGGAAAATGCCGAAAAAGCGGAAGAAATCCTGATCCTCCAGATAGCTGGCCGTACTGCGCTTATGTACCTCCACCGCCAGCACATTGCCCTGTTCCCGAATATAGGGAGTCAGATCGAATTCCGAAGGGGTGAAGCTGTCCTCCGCATACCCGATGAAGTGGCCGTTGAGCCACAGGTACAGCGCCTGCTCCGCACCCTCGAAGCAGATTCTCACCTGCCTGCCCCGCAGTTCCGGATCCAGGTCAAAAATTTTCACATAGGAACCCACGGGATTATAGGACGCCTGGCTGAAGCTGCCGTCTCCCACCCAGGACGCCGCTCCGCCGTCAGACGCATTCCCCTCTTCCGGCCATGTGCCCTCAATCGTACAGGCGGGACGCCGGAACATCTTTCCCTCCCAGGGATACATCACATTGATATAATGTATTTTGTCATATCCGGCCATCTCAATATGCATGGGCACGGGTATGCTGTCCCAATCCTTTCTGTCATAGTCCTCCCTGTAAAAATCCACCGGCCTGCTGCCCGCATTCACGGAAAAGCAAAACTGCCACTCTCCGTCCAGGCACTGCCGCAGGGTGGAACTTCCCGCCGCCAGACTCTCCTTGTCCGCATAATATGCGTGATCGCTGTGAGCCGGAATCTGACCCACCCGAAACACCCGGGGATCATCCAGCCATCTGATATCTGCCTCCATCTGCCGCCCTCCTAACTAGATTCATTTTGGTAAAATTTATCTTACCACCTTTAAAAACTTTTGTCATTCATTATTTATGTCATTGACACACTACTCCTTTGGGAGTATATTATTAACTGGAAACGGAGATGATATCCCTATGATCAAAAGACTCTACCACGGCTCCTCCAAAATTATTGAGAAGCCCTTATATGGATATGGAAAGCCCTACAATGATTATGGGCTTGGTTTTTACTGCACTGACAGCCTAGAAATGGCTAAGGAATGGGGTGTCAGCTGGAATCAGAATGGTTATGCCAACTGCTATGAATTGGATTGTGAGGGCCTTCGGATTCTTGATTTGAATGCATCCGAATACTGCATTCTACACTGGCTTGCGGTGCTTCTTGAAAACCGTGAATTTGATGTGCCATCCGGGCTTGCGCTGGAGGCAAAGGAATATCTGTTGACTAACTTTGTCGTTGACTACAAAAACTATGATGCGATCATTGGCTACCGGGCCGATGACAGCTATTTTTCCTTTGCGCAGGATTTTATCAACGGCACGATTTCCTACCGCCAGTTCAATAACGCCATGCATCTGGGCAAACTCGGTCTGCAATTTGTTCTAAAAAGCAGGACTTCTTTTGAACGAATCAGATACATTGGCAGTGAAATCGCCGAAAGCAATGAATGGTACGCCAAAAAAATGCTGCGTGACAAAACTGCCCGGCGTGAATATTTCAGCGTAGAGCGCAACAGGCGTCAACGCGGCGATATATATATTACGCAGATAATGGATGAGGAGATGATGCCCGATGATGCCCGCT
The DNA here is from genome assembly GCA_964550745.1 of uncultured Acetatifactor sp. Taxonomy (GTDB): domain Bacteria; phylum Bacillota; class Clostridia; order Lachnospirales; family Lachnospiraceae; genus Acetatifactor. Next base: position 5,951 of record CAZKAO010000049.1, on the reverse strand, counting down.
TACGATAAAATTTATCTCGACAGGGCGCGTACAGCCCTCGGCCGTATGCTGGATTTTGCAGTGTACGATTTAAATTACGATATCACTGTTTTTTTTAATTTTTTTATACAGTCCGGTGTTGGCATGCGCTTTGAAAAAGGTGATTTTACGCTGCTTGCCGGTATGTCCGGGGTGGAACTCGCTTACGAGGTGCTGGAGCAATCGAATATCGAATATGAACGTGTCAGGCCGAACTATACAATTGACCGCAGCGAAGAATACTGGACCGGGTGGGCGTTGGCATATTATCAGTGGGAAACGTCCCTGAGCTTTGCAAAAATCGTACGGAATATTCCAATCAGGGATATTATGGCATTGTATTCGCCCTACCATGAGATGGATATCCGACAATTCGTCGATAAGATGAATGAACTATACCGGGCCGCCAAGCCGGAGACAAACCTCAAGCTACGGAGGCAAAGCATCGGCCTGACCCAGCGGGAGCTTGCTCAGTTGGCCGGTGTTCCCGTACGCACCATACAGCAGTATGAGCAGCGCCAGAAAAATATCAATAAAGCCCAGGCGGAATATCTTGTAATGCTGGCCCGGGCTTTATACTGTGAGGTTACTGATTTGCTGGAATAAGTAGTCGAATTTCATTTTACTGCCACTACGGTGAACTCTCCCGGAATTTTATCATTAGTCCATGCAGGGTGTTCGTCAAATTTTTTCAATGTAAACCCGCTGTTTATTACAGAATTGATTATCTCGCTGATCGTATATTTTCTGTAAAGGCATTTGGGCATCCGGCTTCTGATCTCTTCTTCATAGAAACGCGCATGCGCCATTTCACCCTCAAAAACATCTGTTGAAAAATAGCTCATAGTCGGTTGCTCTAAATTTAAAATATCGGATATCTTTGTAAATGGATGAAAATCACTGCATATCATTTTCCCATCTTTTCTCAGCAGGGAATGCATGACACACATAAATTCATTGATATCATGAAAATAATGCAGTATGCCGCCCTCCATGAATACTACATCAAAATAATCCCCATATTTTTTCATATCAATATCTAAGACATCACACACCTCATAATGAATCTCCACATTTGCTGCCGCCGCTACCTCCAGCGCATATTTTCGATTATCCTCTGATATGTCAAATACAGTCACATCTGCGCCCAGAACAGCCAACGGAATAGCCTTTTTCCCACAGGAGCCACATATATTTGCCATCCGGATATTCGTATAGCTGTCAAAATAGTTGGCGTACCATTTTAATGCTCTTAAAGGATTTTCTACATCCTTTTTTGCTCTTTCTGACGGAATTCCGGAATGTTCGATCCAGAATTCGTAAGCAGAATATTCCCATGCTTTTTTGTTTTGTAAACTATATTCTCTCATATCTGCCCAGCCACTCCTGCACCATTTTGTAGTATGCTGAATTTTTCTCAGCATTTTGATAATAAAATTCCAGGGACTGTACAGGCATTGTCAGATCATTAATTTGAACTAAGTCCGTATTTTTATATAGAAAGGCATCCGAATCATCTCCAGGGCAATCGCCGTAAAACATACATCTGACTTTTATATCCCTGTACATTACATCCAGAAACTTAAAGCCATCCTCCGTATGTTCAGCCGGCATATCATGGTTGAAAAAAATCTTAACCGTTTCCTCGTCCTTCCACTTAAAGGTCAGGCATATCTTATCCAGCTGGAATTCCAGGCCATGCGCAAAAATCATCGTTTTTCCATCAACTTTAAACGGGATATGACTTTGAAGCAGGTTTTCCGCCAAAGAACAGAGTATATTCCATTCTCTCTTATACTGCATAATACTTGTGTCAATCTGATATTTAAACTCCTGCTTATCCATCTGTTTTCCTCCTTTCTCTCCGATAAGGGTATTATAATCAAAGAGAGAGGATTGGTCTTGTCCCTTACTATTCAATTTTGTCAGTTCCATAGTACTCCATCCTCCTTGGATAGTGACTGCAATTTGCAAAGGAAGAAAAAACTTTGAAATCGCATAACCACGCCGGACAAAGCTGGGAGGGAAACCATGAAATCTGGAAAAGGCTTTTGTAAAGGCCTCAGGAGTTTCATAGCCATATTTATAAGCCAACTCTATTATGGGAATATTTGATACAGACAATTCTTCTGCCGCGAGAGAAAGCCGTCTGTTGCGGATATACTCCATAATTGTCATTCCACAGATGATCTTAAAAAGAGAAGAAAGCGCTGAAACGCTAATGTAAAAATGTGCGGCAATCGTCGCAGGGGTCAATTCCTCAAAGATATTCTTTTCAATATAATGAATCACCTGCTGCAGCATCGACAGAGAAAAAACACCTGTATCCTTGGAATCCGACATCATTATATACCTCCATCAAAAGAATGCCATGAGTCATAGCTCCATCCGCTCAGGAAAAGCCTCCTTCCGCAGCAGTCCCCACATCTTGTCAATGTAGGCCAGGGTATAAAAATTCTCGTAGTAGTGATAGTAAAAGGCACCCTTCAGCGTCATCTCATATACACCACCCCGTTCGGTAACAAAGCCCAGGAGTTTGGCAAGTCTCAGCTCAAAGCCATACATCTTTTCCAATGGGACGCCAAAGAAATGCTGGAACGCCCTGGCATCTACCCTGGTACTGTAAGCTGTCCAGAACAGATAATAGACCATTCTCTGCCGGAGTGTAAAGCGGAGCGTCAACGCAGTGGGAATGGTTTCACAGTCGATCCGCTTGCAGTATTCCTCCACAGAAAATGTGTTTATTTTGAATTGATCCCGCAGAAGCGTAGTTGCGGAACAACCGAAGCCCAGGAAATTGTCACGAGTCATGGAAGAATAGTTTGCCACTGTTTCACTGGAAAAGGTCCAAATGGAGTTCCGTGTATACCCCTTTTCCAGACAGTAGCGGGTGATGTCGTCCAACAGCACCCGTTTTTCCCGCTTGTCCATAGCCGGAACTGTGCTGGTGGTAAAGGTAAAGTCAATGAATGGATAGATTGCCACATGGTTCGCGCCGCATTGAAACGCGGCATCAATATCCGCTCTCAAATCCTCAAAACTCTGGCTGGGCAAAGCAAAAATAAAGTCCATGGATACCGTCTCAAAGGGCACTTCAGCCAGGGCCTCCTTCATGGCATACCTGTCTACCGCAGTCCGGCCCAGGATACCCTGATATTTCTCCTGAAACGACTGAACACCGATACTGAGCTTGGTGACTCCAGCGTCCCGCAGGGTTCGCAGCACCGGGACTGTCACGTTGTCCGGGTGCAGCTCCACGCCAATCCCCTGAGTGATGACAAAATGCTCCTCCAGAGCGGCTATGATCTCCTTCAGCCGCTCCGCCGCCAAAGCAGGGGTTCCGCCACCAAAATACAAGCTAGTAGCCCGCTTTTTACCCGGAAGCTGTCCGCCCACCATATTGATTTCCCGAATCAGGGCATCCAGATAGCGGTTACACTTCTCCTGGGAATAGAGCTCTTTGCAGTAAGGGCAAAAGCCGCAGAGCTGCTTGCAAAAAGGGATATGGACATAGAGCCCCAGGTCCCGGCACTCCTCAAAAGGCAGGACCTGGTCGTATTCATTCCGAAAGATAAAGGGCTTAACCGAACGGGTCAGCCACATTCTGGTCAGATCAGTAAAAATACTCATAGCACTCCTATATGTACTTCAGATAAGTCCGTAGCATCTCAATGACAATCCGGGGATTCCCCCGAAACAGCAACGTGTACTCCGCCACAAAAAAGTAGCCGCACCGCTCACACAGACCGGGAACTTCAATGCATCGCCCACAGGTGCTGAGTTTTCCGTCCTCTATCACGACACATTGGTGGCAGGGTGTTGGAAAACTGTTGTGGATCAGATAGGGAAAGGCGCTTTTCAGGTTAAATACCGGCGCACCCTGATCCATCATCTGGGATATCACCTGGCAGCAGGCCTCCTTCTCCTCGGCAGACAACGCCAATGCCTCGGTATCCGGATAGGGCGTGTGAAAATTGAAGGACACAGCCCGAACGTTTTCCGTGTCCCGGGCGGCGATACAGACATCCCTGATGGCATCCTTGTTAATCTGATTGATTGCCATATAGAAACAGATGTTGTCCGCCGTAGCCCGGCGAATATTCTCAAAAATCAAGTTGTAGGTGTCCCCCCGAATGGCATTGTGCCGGTCGCGATCTCCGTCCAAACTCAGCAAGATCAGGTCCGCCTCCGGCAGATCCAGGGGGAAGGTGCCGTTGGTGACCACATTTACGATCAGAAACCCCATTTGTTTCGCTTCCACTACCAGATCGCGTAGCTTTTTTCCACTGTCTTCCCACAGAAAGGTCTCGCCGCCGCAGAAGAAGAGGATGCGTATGCCCATTCCATAGAGCTGCCGCATTTCAGCTTGAATCTGCTGGTAAGGATGGATGACGGCTGTGATATTATTGACGGAACAGTGCTTGCAGTGAAGGTTGCATTTGTCCGTCAGGATGATCGTTCCCAGAATCGGCTCTTTTTTGCGAAACAGGATTGAACGGACGCCGAAGCGCGCAAAGTATAAAAAAGAAGAAATTTTCAAATGGACCTCCTTTGCGGGTTTACCGCATATCCGATTTCCAGTCCTCGTCCCGCTCCTTGCTGGAGGCGGTGGCCTTGGTCAGCTGCCATATGATCTCGCTGAAATACCTCTGAGGAATATCCTTAAGGGGCAGCTGCTTATCCCCCTTAGCTTCATCATAGCAGTAGGAGCCTCTCTCAATGGTGCCCGCCTTGTAAAAGCGCACGTCATACACCATGACTTCCTCGCCACCCATGATGCCGCTGCCCACATAGCTGCCGGAGAAGTGCAGCTCCGCGCCCAGGCCCAGCGAGGCATCCTCCCGGTAGTAGGTGTCAAAACCACCTCCATCCTGCACGGAACCCCGATACCAGCCAAGGGTGGTCAGCTTGCCGCCCAGAGACAGGTCGTTGAGAATCATACCTCCGAAGCGCTCCAGGCTCTTGCTCTCCTGCTCCTCCTGAGTGAGATAGTATACAGCCCGGCTTAACTGCTCTATGGGCTGGGTGATCTCGTAATCCTCCAGCTGCTGTTTCCAGGTCTCCAGGCTCTCTTTGGTCAGCTCTATGGGATGCACCAGGCCGATCTGCCCCTGCTCCGGCAACGTATACTCCTCCTCGTCCTCGGTGTTAAAGGAGCCGTCCTCCATATAGCGGAAGCTCTGCACCAGCTTATGCTCCTCATAGATGCCCCAGATCAGGCCGATGGCAAACTGGTGCATGATCGGATTCTGTACAAAAAGCTCCTGCCAGGCGGAAGCTGTCCACAGCCGCTCTGCGGACAGGGCCATCTCCAGCCGCTGCTTCTGGCTGGAAACTGTAGTTTTCATCTGCTTTTTCATCTCCTTGAATTCCGCATAGGCTGCAGCTGCCTTCTCCGCATCGTCCTTTGCGCCAGGAGCTGGCATGCTTTTCAGCTTCTTGCCATTTTCATCAAATACCTCCGCCTCCAGGGCAGGGGTGATGGTCACGGTGAAGCTGCGGCTGCCATAATCGAACCGTCGCTCCATATGCTCGTCAAAGCCCAGGCTGGGCACAATCTTGTCCTCCAGCTGCTCTCTGGTCAGTCCCAGTTGGCTGGCTGCAAACTCCAGAGCCTGACCCGCCGCCGCTTTCACCTGTTTGAACTTGAACTTCCGGGCGATGCCATCCACGATCAGCAAAGCCTGGGGCTGGGGATTCAGCGCCAGCGCCTGCACCGCATCCGCAGCGATAGCGCCCCTGGCACTCTGGGGCCACTCCTGAATCTGGTGGTAAAGCCTTTTCACTATATCGGAACCGCCGTGGATGGACGCTGCATATAATACCCAGCGCTTCTTGGCCTCCGCGCCGGCGTTCATCCACTTGTCAAACAGTTCGTCTACATAAGCTGCCAGCTCCTGAGATTCCAGATCCTCCGCCAGCAGAGCGGCGTC
>CAZKAO010000048.1:0-26107 GCA_964550745.1 uncultured Acetatifactor sp. | reverse complement strand
TTTATCTGGCAGAGAACCATCTGTTGCTTAAAACAGGATATGGAAATCCGGAAATGCACAGTCACTCTGCCTGTCATATCCTGGTGGGGCTGCAGGGGGATATGCGTGTCATTACAGAGAAAAAAACTGTAATGTGCCGTGGTGCCATCCTGCCGTCGGGAATGCTTCATACAGTAGAGAGTTTCGGTGAGCCGCTTTTAGTGTTCTTGTTTGATGTTACATCCACGGTGTCGAAGCAGATGCAGTGTTTTGCGGTGCTGGAAGAATGGGCAGCAGAGGGTATTGCCCTGTCCTATCAGACGCTTACCGCCGGAGATCCGGAAAAGGATTATGGGAAATTTTTCAGGAAAGTGATGGGGCTAATCAGGATAAAGGAGGTCTGCAGCAGGATCACGGATGAAAGAATTCTTCTTGCAATGAGCTTTGCGGAAGAACATCTGCAGGATGAGGTAACAGCGAAGGATGCGGCCGGAGCGGCGTGTCTGTCGGAAAGCCGGTTCTCCCATCTGTTTAGGGAGCAGGCGGGAATAGCCTTTTCGAGCTGGCTGGTGTTCCGGAGGCTGTTTCTTGCTTATATGCGGATAGCAGATGGGGAATCCATCACAGATGCCTCCCTTGCAGCCGGATTTTCAACTCCGTCGCATTTTGCAACAGTCAACAAGAAGATGTTCGGCATTACCGCTCGCGACCTGAGCGGCGATTATCGTTTGCATAGAATAGCAGATATTTAGAAGTGGATAAAAAGACCTTTCTGTATTATAGAGTTATGGGATATGTGTTACAGACAAATATGCCATAGGTGTAAATACATCATAGATGTATAAAAATACAGGGAGGTTTTACTTTATGGAATTTCATTTCAAAAAAGGTGTGTATAAGCTCAATGAGCAGAGTAATTTTGACTTCCAGTTAAACCGTGTCGTTATGTGGGACGGAGGAGACCTGGAAGAGATAAAGGCTGTGGGACCTAAGATCAGAACAAGCGAAGACTGGAAGCGGGAACTGATTGCCTTGGGCGACAGGGCAGTATCGGAGTGCAGGACGGAAAACGCCATCGCTTATTACCGGATGAGTGAGTTTTTCATGTATGACGGCGACCCGGATAAGAAGGCTTACTATGTGAAAGCAACGGAGATGTTCTACGATTACTACCAGTCTGTTTTTGACAGCGGTGAAGTGGTACGTTATGAAGTGCCTTACGAGGATATTGTGCTGCCTGTCATGATGGCAAAAGCAAAGTGTGGGGAAAAGGATATTATACTGTTGCATGGCGGGAACGACAGCTATTTTGAGGAATTTTTTATCCCCATGCTTTACCTTGCGGAACACGGCTTTACCACTTATCTGTTTGAGGGACCGGGACAGGGCGGTGTGATGCGGGTGCAGGGAAAACATTTCACTCATGAGTGGGAGCGTCCGGTTAAGGCAGTTTTGGATTATTTTCACCTGGATGACGTGACGATCATCGGCGCTTCTCTCGGCGGTATGCTGGCTCCCCGTGCGGCGGCTTTTGAGAAAAGGATTAAGAGAGTGATTGCATGGAGCGTTTTCCCGAATTTCAGGGATGTCATTCTTTCTGCTTCCAGCCCTGCCGATGGGCGGCGCATGAAGCTGGCGAAATGGCTGCTTGACCATAACTGCAGAGGGATCATCAATACTGTATTTGGCAGGCTGGCAGAGAAGGATGAGATGATTCGCTGGGGATTGGAGCATGGGAAATATGCCTATGAGGCAGAGGATGCCTTTGGGTATGCACAGAAGATGAACCGGTTCCAGATGATGGACATTGCGGACAGGATTACGCAGGATATTCTAATCGTGGGGGCAAACAGGGACCATTTCATTCCCTATACGATGATCGGGGAAGAAATCAACGCCCTTAAAAATGTGCGCTCCCTTACTTTTCGTTTGTTTACGGATAAGGAAGATGCCTGCAATCACTGCAACTGTGGAAATGTGAAGCTGACCTTTGATACGTTTATGAACTGGATTATGCAGATGAAAAGAGAGGACAGGTAAGAATAAAAACACTTTTATTTGTACAAAATAAATTTATTTAGTTTTCTTGACAAAACTGTCGGCATAAGCTATACTGTAACGGTGTTATATAACACCGTTACAGAGAAAGGGATGTCAGTAGAATGAGCGAAGCGGAAAAAAGTACATTGGAGCTGATCCATACAGCAGCCAAAGCAGAATTTGTGGAAAAGGGGTTTCAGGCCGCCTCCCTGCGGAATATTGTAAAAACAGCAGGCGTGACGACCGGGGCGTTTTACGGCTACTATGACAGCAAGGAAGATTTATTTGGGGCATTGGTTGGTGAGCAATACGATTATTTTATGAATTGTTTTTGTAAGGCACAGCAAGAGTTTGCGGATTTACCGCATGAAGAACAACCGAATAATTTGAGCAATATTTCCGGCGAATGTATGCATGATATGCTTTTATATGCCTACAAGCATTTGGATGAATTTAAGCTCATTCTCTGCCATTCAGAGGGAACACGTTTTTCAAAACTCATTGATGAGATGGTGGAAATTGAAACCAAAGCAACGCATGACTATCTGGAAGTGCTTGAAAAGTTGGGCAGACCGTCACCGCCTATTGATGAGCGGTTAGAACATATATTGATTACGGGAATGTTCAATACTTTTTTTGAGTTGATCATACATGAGATGCCGCTTGAAGAAGCGGAGCATTACCTAAAAGAGATGAGAGCTTTTTATACTGCTGGCTGGATGAAAATTATGGGGCAATAAAAAATCGAGTAAAATCGTTTGCGGGTAAACTCGTAACGAATTTATTTGGTTGGGTAATATGTCCTATAATTCTTGATAATGGAAAGCGTGTGCTTTCCATTATATTTGGCACATGGGTTAGTTTATACTAACTAATAAATTAAATGACTAACCCCAAAAAGGATATTCGGGGACGGCTTGTGCTGCCCTCATTATCATAACCTTATTGAGCAGGCTCAATAAACAAAAAAATTTTCAAGGAGGTTTTTCAATGAAAAAACAGTCTAATTTATCAAGATTGATGGACTATGCCGGAGGGCATAGGATATTGACCTATCTTTCTTGGGTACTGTCTGTAATGAGTGCGCTGTTAGCCCTTGTGCCATTTTGGTATATATGGCGTATTATTCATGACATACTGGAAGTTTCCCCAGACTTTTCACAGGCGGGGAATGTCACACGCTACGGCTGGTCTGCCGTATTGTTTGCGGTTATATCTATTGTCGTTTATATAGCCGCCTTGATGTGTTCACACATGAGCGCATTCCGGGTTGCCGCTAATATCCGGAAAGAACTGATGCGACATATTACAGCATTGCCGCTTGGCGTGACAGAAAAATATGGGAGCGGAAAACTACGGAGAATCGTAAATACTTCCAGTGCCGCTACGGAAACATATCTTGCGCACAGGCTGCCTGATAAGGCAGGAGCGATTGCCACACCCATAGGACTTTTGGTTTTATTACTTGCGTTTGACTGGCGGTTAGGGCTTCTAAGCCTTGTTCCTGTTGTGCTTGGTTTTTTGATCATGATGAAGATGACCGGAAAAAATATGGAACAAAAGATGAAAGAATATCAAAATGCACTTTCAGATATGTCAAACGAAGCGGTTGAATATGTGAGAGGTGTACCTGTTGTGAAAACTTTTGGGCAGACAATCTTCTCTTTCAAACGCTTCAAAGGTGCGATAGATAATTACGAAAAATGGGTAATTGAATACACAAAAGCGTTACGGCTGCCTATGATGTTCTATACGACTGCAATCAATGGTGTGTTTGCGTTCCTGATTGCCGGGGGCATCATCTTTACAAGGGGCGGTGTGACGAATGAATTACTGTTAAATCTTATCTTTTACATTGTAATTACTCCTGTTATTGGTACAACATTGACGAAGATCATGTTTATGAGTGAGGATTCCATGATTGTGAATGATGCAATCAACAGGATTGATGAAGTGTTAAACGAAAGCCCGCTTCCGGAAAGTGGGGCAGCAAATGTGTCGATGGATAACTCTATTACATTAGAACACGTCACTTATAGTTATGATGGGAATAAAAATGCACTGAATGATATTTCCCTGCAGGTACAGTCGGGACAGACCGTTGCATTAGTCGGAGCGTCCGGTGGCGGTAAGACCACACTTGCCAATATAGTAACACGGTTTTTTGACCCGCAAAAGGGACGTGTGCTGATCGGAAATACCGACATACGGGATATTCCAAAAGAAACGCTGATGAATAAAATATCCTTTGTGTTTCAGAACAGCCGCCTGATAAAAACGTCTATACTGGAAAATGTGCGTATGGGGAAACCGACAGCAACAAGGGAGGAAGTTGCCAGCGCACTAAAAGCGGCGCAGTGCATGGATATTATCGAAAAGCTTCCGGACGGAGTAGATACGGTTGTCGGTACGAATGGCGTATATCTATCCGGCGGGGAACAGCAGAGGGTAGCCATTGCCCGTGCTATTTTGAAAAATGCGCCTATCCTGATTCTTGATGAAGCTACTGCATTTGCCGATCCCGACAATGAAGTGCGTGTCCAGCAGGCGTTATCTGCCCTTTCAAAAGGGAAAACGGTTATTATGATTGCACACAGGCTTTCATCAATCACGGATGCAGACTGCATTTATGTACTGCAGGAAGGTGAGATTGCTGAAAGCGGCACACACAGCAGGCTGATAGAGAAAAATGGAATATTCACGCATATGTGGAAAAATTATTCCGAAGCGGCAGAATGGAAGATTCTGAATGAAAATAAGGGATTGGAGGTAAAGGCATGATTAAGACACTGCAAAGACGTTTTGCATTATCAAGGCAGGGGGCGGTTGATCTGATTAAAGGCTGTCTAGCTTGCGTGGCACAGGATATATCCTTTATGCTTCCTGTCGGGCTATTGTATTATTTTGTGATTGATATGATGAATGGGGGCGTGGACGGAAACCGCATTGCTTTCTATGCGGTGGGTGCTTTGGTATGCTTATGCCTTATATTTATCGTTACCCGGTTTCAGTATAATGCCACTTATTTAGCAACTTATGTGGAAAGCGGTGTAAGGCGTATTTCCTTAGCCGAGCAGCTCCGTAAAATTCCATTGTCCTTTTTCGGGAAAAAAGACCTTGCCGATTTAACAAATTCCATTATGAGCGATTGTGCAACACTTGAAACAGCATTTTCACATTTTGTACCTTCTTTGGTAGGTTCACTTATTTCAACAACTTTGATTGGAATTTGCCTTTTTGCATACGACTGGCGTATGGCGCTTGCGGCTGTTTGGGTTTTGCCGATTGCATTTGCAATCACATTCTTTTCAGCCCGCATTCAGGAATATTTTCAAAGTAGGCTGGTAAAAGCAGATGTTGCGCTGGAAGAAGGTGTACAGGAGTGTATCGAGAGTTTACAAGATTTAAAGGCGAATAATGCGGAAGAAAACTATCTGAAAGGACTTGGCAAAAAAATTGATGATGTAGAAAAGCGGCATATCATAGCGGAACTTGGTGTAGCAATATTTGTTGTTTCATCAACGCTGATATTAAAGTTTGGGATTGCCACGGTTGCACTTGTAGGCTCTGCTTTGCTGATTCAGGGCGAGATTGATATTCCGTTGTTCTTTATGTTCCTGCTTGTCGCTTCAAGACTGTATGCCCCGCTTGAGGGTGCATTACAAAATCTTGCAGCGGTGATTTCTACCAAAACGAACATAAACCGCATGAATGAAATTCTTGACCACCCAATCCAGACAGGCAGCAACAAGGTAACGAATGAAGGATATGATATTGTGTTCAGCCATGTAGGGTTTTCCTACAATACGGGGGAAACAGTCCTGAATGATGTGTCTTTTACCGCAAAACAAGGGGAAGTCACCGCTTTAGTCGGACCTTCCGGTGGCGGCAAAACTACGGTATCACGCCTTGCCGCAAGGTTTTGGGATATAGATAAAGGGAAAATCACTGTCGGAGGTATGGATATATCGAAAATAGAGCCGGAAACATTGTTGTCGCTGTACTCTATCGTGTTTCAAGACGTAACGCTGTTTAACAATACAATTATGGAGAATATCAGAATAGGTAAAAAAGACGCTACTGATGAAGAAGTGATTGCGGCGGCAAGACTGGCAAACTGTGAAGAATTTGCTGAGAAACTCCCGGACGGTTATAACAGCATGATTGGTGAAAATGGCTGTGAGCTGTCAGGCGGTGAAAGGCAGCGTGTTTCAATCGCTCGTGCTTTCTTAAAAAATGCCCCTATTATTTTACTGGACGAAGCAACAGCGAGCCTTGATGTGGAAAACGAAACTTTGATACAAACAGCTTTGTCAAGACTGATAAAAGATAAAACGGTACTTGTTATTGCCCACCGTATGCGTACTGTAAGCGGAGCAGATAAAGTGGTTGTGCTTTCTGACGGTTCCGTTGCAGAGCAGGGAACACCAGAAGAACTGATGAACACCGGAACCATTTATCCCCATATGGTAAAACTACAAACAATTAGTCAGAATTGGGGCATTTAGTGAGAAGACCAAATGGATAATTTGTCCTATCTGTAAAAACAAAATGCGGTTGAAATGTGGGAAGACACAGAGTTAAAAATTTTCCTCTGTATTGTCTGAGATGCAGAGAGGAAACACTAATTAACATGCAGCAAATGAATATATTACTTATCAAAGAGTTAGACGTACAGATGTAGAACATGCAAATTTTGAATTGCAGTTATTTATTTTAATAGGAGTATGGAGTTTTTAATCTGTATTGTCAGGTTGATTAGCTTCCGGTATATTGTTTTGATTATAGCATCACCTATATTAAGATTCAAGGTGTAGGAGAAGTATCAATGTCCCAAGCTCGGGTAAATTTGGGGTAGATGACCTAGAATAACCGAAAGGATATCCCGGGTTGTTGCATGTCAATAAGGTAGAAATTTACAATTAGATGAGTATAGGATGAGAAATTAATAGTTGCATAGTTGTAGAAAATGTGTTATCGTAAATTCCAATTGAATAAAAAACAGCAGGTGTCAAATGAGTCCCTTTCGGGACTGGGATTTGGTGAAAAGGGAAACAGGTGAGAATCCTGTACGAACTCGTCACTGTATTTAGGGAGCAGAAGCCGCTATATCACTGGGAAACTGGGAAGATGGCCGATGTTATGATCTATGAGCCAGGAGACCTGCCTGCTGTTGTACAGGAACAGCCGTTCCAGCCTACGAGTAATTGGGAGTACATGCCGAGAGACAAGATTTAAAACTATTGTCTTTAAACCTTTTTACCCTTTTTTCGGAGAAAAGGGTTTTCTTTTTGTATGCTAATCCAAAAGCCGTGTTGGCACAGTCTCTGTTCCCACCATAATTATTCAAAATATTATAAATGCCTGAAAGTACAGGAAGAAAAGGAGTTATTATGAAAAAGAGAATAGCGGCTATTATTTTGGTGGTGTCACTTGGAATTTCAGTGTTGGCAGGCTGCGGCAATGACGCAGGGCAGCCCCAGGGCAGTGTACCCGTGGAAGGCAGCGGGGCATCTGATGCTGCAGGAAATACTTCCGAAGCAAATGGAGTAGAGAACAATACGGAAACAGAAGCTCCGTCATCTGAGGAAGAAGATTATGACGGAAAGCTGGTTTCGGACGGCATGATGGAAGTGGATTATGCCAAGGGCTTTTCCATTGAACTTTTTCGGGGCGGCTACCGCATGCTCACCGTTGGTGATCTGGCAGCGAAATATCTTGTGGTGCCGGAAGGGATGAGTGTGCCAGACGAGCTGGATGAAACAATGACCGTGCTCCAAATGCCCATTGACAATGTGTATATTGCCAGCACAGGCATGGTCTCCCTGATGAACGCCATTGACGCATTGGATTATGTCAAGCTGGTGGCAACCGATGCGGACGGCTGGTATATTGACGAGGTAAAGACAGCGGTGGAGGATGGCAGCATCGGCTTTTCGGGAAATTACAAGGAACCCGATTATGAGATGATGGTGGAGCGGGGCATCCAGCTTCACATCGACAATGCTATGGTCGATTCTGTACCGGAAGTCAACGAGAAATTTATAGAACTGGGAATCCCGAACCTTGTAGAGATATCTTCCAAGGAAAATCATCCTCTGGCCCGTGTGGAATGGGTGAAGCTGCTGGGTGTGCTGTTCGGCAGGGAAACAGAGGCACAGGCGTATTTTGACGACCAGAAAGCAATGATGGACCAGGCAACGGCGGCAGAAAGCTCCGGCATCACTGTGGCAATGGGTTACATCACATCCAGCGGCAAGTGCTATGCCAGAAACGGCGGGGACTACCTGGTACAGATGATCGGGCTTGCAGGAGGCGAGTATATCTGCGCCGATATGGAACCGGAAGAGAGCGGAAATACTTCCATGACTTTTGAAGAGTGGTATGCAGCTTTCAAAGATGCGGATTATCTGTTCTACTGGAACCTTGGGAACAAGTTTTATTCCATCCAGGAGATGACGGAATACGAGCCTTTATTTGCAGATTTCAAGGCGGTGCAGGAGGGACATGTATGGGTCACATCCCCTGACTTTACACAGGCGACCTCGGCAATCTCCTCTATTGTTGCTGACATGAATATGATTTTATCCAGCGAGAATCCGGATGAAGTGACAACGGACCACCTGATCAAAATACCGCAGGAAGTGGGAGAATAGGATAGCCGGTATGAAACAGACAAGAAAAAGGTTTCTTGCCACAATGGTCATCCTGACCGTTCTGTTGGCCTGGGGCCTGGTGCTGAACATAAACCTTGGATCGGTACATATTCCGTCCAGGGATATCTTCCGCATGGTGTGGGATGCCGCCCGGTATCAGGTGCTGAACCTGTTTACCGGGGGTGCTTATAGGTCTCAGTTGGAGGCAGTCATCGGGGCATCCACACAGTCAAAGATTTTATTCAGTATCAGGATGCCCCGCATGATGCTGGCTGCCATTTTGGGTGGTGCGCTGGCTGTTTCCGGTTTCCTGCTGCAGACATTTTTCAGGAATCCTATTGCCGGGCCTTTTGTGCTGGGTATTTCTTCCGGTGCAAAATTGATCGTGGGAATTACTTTGGTTTTCGGGGCGCAGTACATTGGAAAGATCAGCTCAGCAGCGCTGATTGCATCAGCATTCTTCGGCTCCCTTCTGGTAGTGTCCGCGGTGCTTTTGTTTTCCCAGAAAGTACATAGCATGTCCATGCTGCTGGTAGTAGGGATCATGATAGGATATATTTGTTCGGCAGCCACAGATTTCTGTATCGCTTTTGCAAAGGAACATGACATTGCGAATCTGGCAGGCTGGTCTATGGGAAGTTTTTCTGGTGCGAACTGGGGAAATGTGGCATTTTCGGCATGGATATGCCTTCCGGGACTTGGGATGGCATGGCTTTTATCGAAGCCTATCGGTGCTTATGCCCTCGGGGAAGGGTATGCGCAGAGCCTTGGCGTAAATGTAAAGCTGTTCCGGGCGGTTCTGATTTTGTTGTCAAGTCTGCTTTCAGCCTGTGTGACCGCTTTTGCAGGTCCCATTTCTTTTGTGGGGATTGCGGTGCCGCATATCACAAAAACCATGTTAAAGACATCCCGCCCGGCAGTGGTGATCCCCGTGACATATTTAAGCGGGGCAGTATTCTGCATTTACTGCGATTTGATCGCACGGACTTTATTTTCACCAACGGAACTGGCCATAGGGACAGTGACAGCAGCATTCGGGGCGCCTGTGGTAATTGTAATGATGCTGAAACGCCGTTCCGCAGATATGTAGGGAACTGTCGGAGCAGTTTATTGAATTGCAGGAGATGCGTATGGAATATTTTAAGACAGAAGACCTGGCGGTAGGGTATCGGGGCAGGAGCCTGATCCATGATATCAATATCGGCATGGAGAAGGGGAAGATCCTCACCCTGATCGGTCCGAATGGTGCAGGAAAGTCCACCATACTGAAAACGATCACCAGGCATCTTGCCAGGATCGGCGGAACGGTGGCGATAGACGGAAAGGATATACAAGGCTGGAATGCAAAAGAGATGGCGGGCCAGGTAGCGGTGGTGCTGACAGACCGCATCCGCCCTGAGTTGATGACTTGTGGGGAAGTGGTTGCCATGGGTCGTTATCCTTATACCAATGCCATGGGAAAGATGACAGCGGCAGATAAAGAGGCAGTTTCGCAGGCGCTTCGGAGGGTTCATGCCACAGAACTGGAGGAGCAGGACTTTTCCACCCTGAGTGACGGACAGCGTCAGCGGATTATGTTGGCGAGGGCAATCTGTCAGGAGCCACAGGTGATCGTACTGGACGAACCCACGGCTTATCTCGATATTCGTTTTAAAATTGAACTGCTGGGCATCCTGCGGGAAATGGCTCATGAAGAAGGAACTGCCGTGGTGATGTCGCTCCATGAGATAGATCTGGCGTCAAAGATCTCTGATTATATGGTATGTGTGAAAGGGGATACCATAGCGGCTTTTGGCACCCCGGAGGAAATCATGAAGGAGGGTGTCATAGAAAGCCTGTATGGGCTGGAAAAAGGAATCTATAACCAGCTTTATGGCAGCGTGGAGTTTGGCCGTCCTGAAGGGGAGCCAAGGGTGTTTGTGGTGGCAGGCGGCGGATATGGCACGGAAGTGTACCGCCTGCTCCAAAAATGCCAGATTCCCTTTGCAACGGGTATACTACATGAAAATGACATTGACTGCCCGGCAGCTTCTGCTCTCAGCGGGCATGTGGTAACGGCGCCTGCCTTTGAGAAAATGACGGAGGAGCAGCTTAAACAGGCACTGGAATGGATGCAAAAGGCGGGGACTCTGATTCATGCAGGCACCCCCATAGGAAGTACGAACAGGATGAACGGACGGCTGTTGGAGCTGGCGGAAGAAATGCGGCTTCCTGTATACAGGAGTGCCAGAGAATGGCTGGAGGCACAGAGGCAGAATGAACACTGTAGTGCGTAATGTGCCAAAACACATAACAGCACTGGAATGGAGGGCGCTATGGCGGAGGAAAAAGTATCAGGGCTGTTTCGGGATGGAGATTCCCAATACAGGATGGTAAATCAGAAACAGCTGCGGATGGGTATCACTACGGGAACCTGCGCCGCTGCGGCGGCACAGGCGGCAGCAGCCCATCTCCTTACCGGTGCTACACAGACAGAAATCCCGGTTCATACGCCCAAAGGGATCACGGCATATGTTCCGGTGCAATGTGCCCATGAGGAGGCAGGGAAATGTGAATATCTGGCAGTCAAGGACAGCGGGGATGACCCGGATGTGACGAACGGTGTGGAGGTTTATGTATCGGTGGAAAAGATGGGGGAAGAATGGATGCCGGATGCAAAAACCTTTACAGATGCACATTATCCCGGCCTGTGGCTGGAGGGCGGGCAGGGCATCGGGCGTGTGACAAGGGCAGGACTTGAACAGGACATCGGATATGCGGCCATCAACAAGGTTCCCAGGGCTATGATCTTTCAGGCAGTAGGCAGCGTTATGGAGCATGCGGAATATCAGGGCAGGCTTTTGATCGTGGTGCGCATTCCCGCTGGGGAGAAGCTGGCGGAAAAGACATTCAACCCCATGCTGGGTATTGAGGGTGGAATTTCGGTTCTTGGCACCAGCGGCATTTTGGAGCCCATGAGCGAAAAGGCCATAGTGGATACCATAGAAACCCAGATCAGGCAGCTCCATGCCCAAGGGGAGAAAAGGCTTCTGGTGACGCCGGGAAATTATGGGCAGAGTTATGTTTCAGGGTATCTGGGACTGGATCTGGATAATAGCATCAAATGCAGCAATTATGTGGGGGAGACCCTTGACCTGGCAGCAGCATATGGGATGGAGGAACTTCTGCTGATCGGTAATATCGGAAAGCTGGTAAAGCTGGCAGCAGGTATTATGAATACCCATTCCAAAGTGGCAGACGGGCGGGGAGAGATCATGGCGGTACATACAGTATTGCAGGGCGGAGACCGCACAATGGCAGAAGTTCTGATGAACTGTATCACCACAGAGGAAATGCTGGGATATCTGGAAGAGTGGGGATTGAGAGAGGCTGTGGTTGCCGGAATCTGCGGGAAAATACAGTACCATATAGGCAGGAGAATGGGAAACAGGCTGTGTGTAGGGGTCATGCTATTCTCAGAAAAGTATGGGTTCCTGGGACAAACCGCAGACAGTGGAAAGATACTGGAAAGATTCAGGGCAGATGCGAAATTTAAATAGGAGAAAAAGATATGGTATATTTTGTGGGTGCGGGACCGGGTGCGGAGGATTTGATCACGGTGAGGGGAATGCGGCTTCTGGAGCAGGCGGATGTTGTTATTTATGCGGGATCACTGGTCAATCCTGCACTGCTTAAGTATGTGAAAACGGGATGTATATTACATGACAGCGCTTTTATGACCTTGGAAGATGTTCTGGCTGTCATAGAGGAGGCCGAGGGCAGGAAGTTTATAACTGTGCGCCTCCATAGCGGAGATCCCTCTATATACGGAGCCATTCAGGAACAGATGGATGCGCTGAGAGAGCGGAAGATTGATTTTGCCGTATGTCCCGGGGTCAGTTCCATGTCTGGAGCGGCGGCAGCCTTGGAATTGGAGTATACACTGCCGGGCGTTTCCCAGAGCATCATTGTCACAAGGCAGCAGGGAAAGACCGAGATGCCGGAGGGTGAACAGTTGCGCAGCCTTGCGGCTCATCATGCCACTATGGTACTCTTTCTGTCAGCGGGGCTTGCAGAGCAGGTGAAAGATCAGCTCCTGGCAGGCGGCTATGAGCCGGATACTCCTGTGGCGGCGGTTTATAAGGCAACCTGGCCGGAGGAGAAAATTCTGCGGACAACCCTGGATAAGTTGCCTCAGGAGATGGAGAGGGAGCAGATTGTACGGACGGCCTTGATTATCGTAGGAAAGGTTCTGGATGGCGGCGGCAGGAGATCCCGGCTCTATGACGCCTCTTTTACCACCGGGTTCCGGGAAGGGAAAGAGCAATGAAGCTATTGTTTGTAGCCTGTAGCATACAAGCCTATGAGCTGATGGGGCGTATTCAGGAAAAGTGGCAGCAGGCACACCCGGAGGATTTTCTATATAGTCTGGTAAAATGCAGCGCGCTCCCAGATGTGACGGAGAAACGGAGTCTGACAGTGTGCATAGGAGAGTGGTTTTCCAAGGCAGATGCCATTGTATTCCTGTGTGCCACAGGGATTGCGGTACGCTGTATAGCCCCCTTTATCATCCATAAGTCGGATGATCCTGCCGTGGTAGTCCTGGATGAGACAGGGGCGTTTTCCATAGCATTGCTCTCCGGCCATGTGGGTGGTGCCAACAGGCTGGCAGGGGAATTGGCCAGGCTGACGGGAGCAGTGCCGGTGATTACCACTGCTTCGGACCGTGAGGGTAAAATAGCGGTGGATCTGTTTGCGGTCAGAAATCATCTGGCTGTGACTGACTGGCAGGCGGCAAAACTGCTTGAGGCACGGATTTTAACAGGGGAAAAGATTGGACTTGTGGTGGATGAGGAGTTGGGACTTTCCTTATGCGGGGACATACCGGAGTATCTGTTGACCGGGGCGGCAGCAGAGGAATGTAGTGCGGGAATATATGTTTCCGTCCGCCAAAACAGAGGTATAACTGCCAGGGAAAAGCCATTTCCGCTGACATTGCATCTGGTTCCACAAGTGGTTTTTCTTGGGCTTGGATGCAGGAAAGGGACGGGAACAGAGCAGATTGTTCAGGCAGTGGAGACCTGTCTGCAGGAACAGGGCATCTGCCGGGAAGCTTTGTGTGCGGTAGCCAGTATCGACCTGAAAAAGGAGGAGCCGGGGATACTGGCATTCTGTAACAGTTTCTCAAAACGCATGCACAGGAAAGAGCCTCTGCCATTTCTGACCTTTTCTGCAGAAGAACTCAGACGGCAGCCGGGGACTTTTACAGCTTCGGAATTTGTATCTGCAGTGACGGGTGTGGACAATGTATGTGAGCGGAGCGCCATTGCCGCCTGTCGTAAGAGCATGGAGGAAACAGGACAGGGGATGCTGATTAGCAGGAAATTCATCATGGATGGCGTCACAGTGGCTCTTGCCATGGGGCAAAGCACTTTGACCGTTTAACAGGAGATAAGAATGGTAGCGATCATTATTTTTGGAGGAACAACAGAAGGCAGGGAACTGGCGGAGGCGCTTGGGGGAATGCAGCTGGAGGTGCATCTGTGCGTGGCAACGGCCTATGGGGCGTCCCTGCTCCCCAAATTTGACAATATTAAAATACATATGGGGAGACTGGAAGCGGAGGACATGGAATGTCTTCTGCAGTCGGAGGAACCAGAGCTGGTAGTGGATGCAACTCACCCCTATGCGGCTGTTGTCACTGAAAATATTCGTAAGATCTGCCAAAAGCTTTCCTGCCCGCTGCTTCGGATATTGCGGGAAGATACTCAGGCTGCGTTTCAGAAAAAGGCTGTATCACATGACAAAATGCCAGAGGATGTCATTTTCGTGGACTCTGTGGAAGAAGCGGCGGCATTTCTTGCAGCTACTCAGGGAAAGATTCTGATCACTACAGGGAGCAAGGAACTGGAGAAATATACGATCATTGAAGATTACCAGAACCGCTGTATTGCCAAGGTTCTGCCCATACTGTCCGTAATGGAGAAATGCGCCGGTCTGGGATTTGTGGGTAAAAATCTGATTGCCATGCAGGGTCCTTTTTCAGAGGAAATGAACTATCAGATGTTGAAGCAGGCGGACTGCCGGTATCTGGTGACGAAAGATTCCGGAAAAGAGGGTGGCTATGAGGAAAAGTGTGAAGCCGCCTTGCGGGCAGGCGTAAAGCTGGTAGTAGTCAAAAGACCCAGGGAGGCTGCCAGAGAGACAGACATGGACAGCCATGTGTCAGATGCTTTTCAGGCTATGTCCTTATCAGAGGCAATAGATTATCTCTCTGCCCGCTATGGGCTGATGACAAAAAGGACGGTGTATCTGATCGGGGCGGGTCCTGGGGCAGCAGAGCTTTTTACAGGAGAGGCGGTGAGGTGCCTGCAGGAAGCGGACTGTGTGATTGGTGCACAGCGTATTCTTCGCAGCTGTGGACAGATTGTGCAGAAACCTCAGTTTTGCGCTTACAAGACAGAGGATGTGGCGGCATTTTTAAAAGCGCATAGTAAATACAGGAAAGCGGCGCTGGTATATTCAGGGGATATCGGTTTTTATTCCGGGGCAATGGGAATTGCGGAGGCACTTCAAGGGTTCCGGGTAGTGCCGGTCAGCGGGATCTCCACTGCCCAATATTTTCTGGACAGGATAGGCGTTGGCTGGCAGGATACAGAGTTAGTGAGCCGTCATGGGAAACAGACATGCCTGATCCCACTGCTTTTGCGGAAAGGAAAGGTGTTCGCGCTTCTTGGCAGGGAAGGCGAGGCAGCGGAAATTTGCAGGAGCCTGTTGGAACTTGGTCTTTACAAGGTCAGGGTAGCCGTGGGGGAGCAGCTTTCTTACCCGGAAGAACGCATTGTGCAGGGGACACCGCAGGAGTTATCAGAAGTGGACTTTGGTGGCCTAAGCGTGATATATCTGGAATTGGAGGGGTGGAAAGCCGGCGCATATCCGGTCACACCAGGGCTTACGGATGAGGATTTCATCCGAAACCATGGGGAGGACAAAAAAGTTCCCATGACAAAGCAGGGAGTCCGTATCCTTTCTTTGGCAAGGCTGGAACTGACAGAGAATGCCATTGTCTATGATATCGGGGCAGGCACAGGCTCTGTGTCTGTGGAAGCGGCCAGACTTTGCCCAGGCGGCTGTGTATATGCCGTGGAGCAAAGGCATGAGGCAGTGGAACTCTTGGAAAGCAATCGTGTCCGCTTTCATGTGGAAAATATGGCTATCATTGAAGGGAATGCGCCGGATGTCCTGGAGCCTCTGCCCGCCCCTACCCATGTGTTTATTGGCGGTAGCAACGGCTGCCTAATGGAGATTATAAGAGCGGTAAAAGAAAAGAACCCGGCAGCGAGGTTCGTGGTAAATGCGATCACGCTGGAAACCATGGCTCAGATTGGGCAGATCCCGGAAAAATTCCCGGAGTATCAGGAGATGGAAATTCTGCAAGTTAATCTTGCACGGAGCAGGCATGTGGGACAGTACCACATGATGAATGCTGAAAACCCGGTAATGATTGCCTGTTTCGGGGGAGAAATCCGGTAATCTGAGTGTCCACGAAAGTAGTTGGGCGGGAGTTGGCAGGGTATGTGGAGGTTTAAGGAAAATGGGTATAGATTCTGAACACAGGGGAAAAATGGCCAGGCTGCTGTTCGCTGCCCCGAAAAGCGGAAGCGGTAAAACCATGGCTGTCTGCGGTCTGATAGAAATATTGAAACGGCGGGGACTGAAAGTGTCTGCCGTAAAGTGCGGTCCCGATTACATTGATCCCATGTTCCACCGCAGTGTATTGGGTGTGCCGTCGGGCAACATTGACACCTTTTTTACGGAGGGAGAGACCACCAGATACCTACTGCAGAAACGGATGGAAAATGCGGACTTTACCGTAATGGAAGGAGTCATGGGATACTATGACGGTCTGGGAGGGCAGTCAGATGCGGCAAGCACCTACGAGATTGCAAAGGTGACGGAGACACCCGTGGTGCTGGTGGTGGACGGCAAAGGGGCGAGTGTCTCCCTGGCTGCGCTGATCAAAGGGATTGCGGATTACCGCACAGGCAGCAATATCCAGGGAATCTTGCTGAACAGGGTCACGGAAGCCTTTTACCCAAGGTTGAAAGAACTGATCGAGCGGGAATGCGGGATTGCTGTGGTGGGCTTTCTGCCGGAGATGAAAGACCTGGAAGTGCCATCAAGGCATCTGGGGTTGGCTGCGCCGGAGGAATTGGAGGATTTTGGCGCTTGGCTGGACAGGGTGGCGGCAGAGATGGAAAAGAATGTGGATTTGGATATGCTGCTTGCCATTGGTGCAAAAGCGCCGGAATTGAAAGAGAGCGGCCCTGCCATCCCCGTCTTGCCGGGAAAGGTGCGTATCGGTGTGGCAAGGGATGAAGCCTTTTCGTTTTATTATACGGAGAATCTGGAACTGCTTTGCCGTATGGGAGCGGAGCTGGTGGAGTTTTCGCCCCTCCATGACAGGGAGCTTCCGCCGCATCTGGACGGGTTGCTCCTGGGCGGGGGATATCCTGAGAACTATGCCCGGGAACTGGAGCAGTCAGGGGAAGTAAGGGAAGCAGTCAGGGAGCTTTGTGAGAAAGGAATTCCATGCCTGGCAGAATGTGGTGGGTTCCTCTATCTGCAGCAGACGCTGGAGACAGCGGGAAATCAGGCAACGGCAGAAAATCATTCTGCGCCAGGAAATCGTGCGGCAGAAAATTCTGCTGTGATGGGGAATCAGACCACATCAGAAAGCTTTTCAATGGTAGGAGCCCTGTCGGGAAAAGGATTCCCCACCGGCAGGCTGTGTCGGTTTGGATATATTCAGGTTGAGACCTGTTCATCAGGCATCCTGGGGGATGCAGGACAGCTTATAAAGGGGCATGAGTTTCATTATTGGGACTCCACAGAAAATGGCTCAGACTGTGTGGCGGCAAAACCTGTGGGCGGGAAGCCCTATTCCTGCATGGTACACACGGCCCATATGGCTGCCGGCTTTCCGCACCTGTATTACTACAGCAATCCCCAGGCAGTTTTCAGCTTTATGCAGTGCTGCCTGCGGTATCAGGCACAGCGCCGGGCGCAGGATCATTGGGATAGCATTGCCAAGCCCATTGACGGGCTTGGCCTGTTGGAAAGTTATGTGACAAAATTGTGCAGGATAGCCGCCAATCCGGCTCCCCCGGATATCAAAAAGCGTGCCCTGCTGGTACTCTGTGGTGACCATGGCGTGGTGGCAGAGGGTGTGACCCAATGCGGCAGCGAGGTGACAAAAATAGTTGCCGACAATCTTGCAGGGAACCGCTCCACCGTGAATATCATGGCGAAATGTGCGGGGGTGGATGTGTATGCCATTGATGCGGGGATCAAGGGGACTGACTATCCTGAGAAAAAGCTGATGCCCGGTACAGTGGTGGACAGAAAATTGGGTGAAGGCTGCGGAAACATCGCCAGGGAAGCGGCAATGACGGTAGAGCAGTGCCGGAAAGCGCTGCAGGTCGGACAGGAATTAGTAGGGGAGCTGAAAGAAAAGGGATATACCATCATTGCTACCGGGGAGATGGGGATTGGCAATACTACACCAACCAGCGCACTTGCATCCCTGTTTCTGGGGGAGGAACCGGAGGCAGTTACCGGACGGGGCGCAGGGCTTGATGAGGAGGGACTTCGGAAAAAACGGGAGGCGGTAAGACTTGCCTGTGAGCGGGCAATGCAGAAAGGGTTGAAAGAGCCCCTGGAACTTCTGGCGGAGGCAGGCGGTTTTGAGATTGCCATGATGACGGGGGTTTTCCTGAGTGGGGTGCGGTATGGCATTCCCATTGTGGCAGACGGAGCCATCTCGGCGGTGGCGGCGCTTGTTGCATCGAAGCTGGACACAAGAGTGCCGGACTTCTTGCTGGCATCCCATGTATCCGGGGAACCTACGGGACAGCTGGCGCTGAAAGCCCTTGGATCGGAGGCGATTCTCCACGGAAGGATGCATCTGGGCGAGGGCACCGGTGCCGTAGCGCTTTTTCCGTTGCTGGACATGGCGGTGGAGGTCTATGCCTGTATGGGAAGTTTTGAGGACTATGATATAAAAGCCTATGAAAGAATGCAATCAAAGTCTGGACAAACGATATTTGACAACGGTCCGGCAGGAGCAAAATGAGGAGGTTCCAATTGGTATGTTGTATTTGGTGACGGGAGGAAGCGGAAGCGGTAAGTCGGAATATGCGGAGAATCTGGCAGTGCATCTCAGGGAAAGACTGGGCCCGGAGGTGGGCAGGCTGTACTATGTGGCTACCATGTATTCCTATGACAGGGAATGCGATGAACGGATTGCCAGACACCGTTTGATGCGCAGGGATAAAGGCTTCTCCACCATTGAATGTTATTATGGCATCTCCCGTGTTCAGGCGGGCAGAAAAGATGTGCTGTTGCTGGAATGTATGTCTAATCTGCTTGCCAATGAAATGTATCTGCCGGAAGGCGGTATCAAAGACAGGGGAGACAAGGCGGAAGAACAGCTGGAAGAGATTGTGGTGAAGCCTCTGCTGGAACTGGCCGGGAAAGCTGGAGAGCTGGTGGTGGTAACAAACGAGGTTTTTTCGGATGGGGTGCGATATGACCCTGAATCGGAAAAATACAGGGCGCTTTTAGGGAAGGTGAATGTGATGCTGGCGGCGCAGGCGGCTGCGGTGGCAGAAGCCGTATTTACGATTCCCGTCATACATAAGGGGGAGGAGTTGTTATGCGGTCTCTGATCATAGCGTTTTCCATGTATTCCAGAATACCCATGCCCAGGTGTGAGTGGGACGAGAAGGGCATGAAGTATAGTATGTGTTTTTTCCCCCTGGTGGGGGCAGTGTTGGGTATGTGCAGCGCAGGTGTATATTTTGGATTGGGAGCGCTTAAGTTTGGCGGGATTTCCCGGGCGCTGGTGTTGGCGGTGGTTCCCATATTGGTGACAGGGGGCATTCATATGGATGGCTATCTGGATACCATTGATGCAAAAAGTTCCTGGAAAAGTATGGAAGAAAAACTGCAGATCCTGAAAGATCCACATATGGGGGCATTTGCATGTATTTATGGCATTGTTTATCTGTTTCTGTCGGCGGCCTTTTGGAACGAGGCGGGAGCGGGGGAGATTTTCAGTGTTGCCATGGGTTATATCTTTTCCAGAATTTTGAGTGCGCTGTCTGTGGTAACATTCAGGAAAGCAAAAAAGGAAGGTATGGTAGCAGCCAGTGCAAATGCATCTTCCGGTTTGGTGAGATGGGTTCTTATTTTGGAGCTTGCAGCCTGTGCGGCCGCGATGCTCGCGGTCTGTCCCCTGTATGGCCTGGTCAGTCTGGCGGTAGGGATCTGCTGTTTTGGATGGTATCGACATATGGCCTATAAAAACTTTGGGGGTATTACAGGGGATCTGGCGGGATATTTTCTGCAGGTCTGTGAACTGGCGGTTCTGGTGGGGATTGTATTGGCTTCAAAACTATGATGTGAAACAAATTGCTGCAGGCAGCAATGGAATAGGAGAAAAAATGATATTTATAATAGGTGGAGCATATCAGGGAAAAACAACTTTTGCAGACAGGAATTTTTCAGATACCTATAAGATTATCAATCACTATCACGAAGAAATCAGGCTTCAGATGAAAGAGCAAAAAGAACCTCTGGAGGAGGCCAAAAGGCTGCTGCTGTCAGAAGATAAGCTGGTCATTATCTGTGATGAGGTAGGAAACGGGTTGGTGCCGGTGGATGCCTTTGAACGAGCTTACAGGGAGCAGGTGGGCAGGGTAGGGGGATATCTTGCGGGGCAGGCTGAACAGGTCATCCGGGTCATATGTGGTATTGGAAAGAATATAAAACCATAAGGTAGTCAGATGAGTTAAGAAAAGTCAGAGAAATAACAGAGGACATGTGTATGAAAGTATACTTTATCCGGCATGGGCAGACAAAGGGAAACGGGGAAGGCAGATATGTAGGCAGGACAGATGAGGCGCTACCCACGGAAACAAGAGAAAAACTTTTTGAAAAAAGTCTGGTCTTGAAAGCCGTCCTAAGTCCGGATGTTTTGTATGTGAGCCCCATGCTGAGATGCCGAGAGACCGCGCAGATTCTGTTTCCCGGGAAAGCGCAGATAGAGGTGGATGCGTTCAGGGAATGTGATTTTGGGGAGTTTGAATACAGGAATTACGGGGAATTAAACGGCAATCCTGATTATCAGCGATTCATTGATTCCGGCGGTACATGTGGTTTCCCAGGCGGGGAGACTATGGATGAATTCCAGGACAGATGCGCCAGGGAGTTCTACAATGTGCTTAGTTTTGAATGGAAACGGAAACCGGACAGCAGCATCGCTTTTATCGTTCATGGGGGAACAATCATGGCAATATTGGGTCGCTTTTCGCATCCTCACAAAAGTTATTTTGAGTGGCAGACAGAAAATGGAAACGGCTATGTTGCCGAAGTGTCCTATGATGAAGGGGCAGGAAAGCTGTTGCTGGATCATATTATGGGGCTAAATGAGTTCCTGAATATTGCGGAGCAAAAGGGAAAATGAAAGAACGAATTTTAGTTATCTGTGTGGGTGGAATACTGGATCTGATTTTGGGTGACCCACACTGGCTGTGGCATCCGGTGCGCGGCATCGGTAAAATGATAGAGTGGACGGAACAGGGACTGCGCAAGCTGTTTGGAATCCGACCGGAAAAAGAAGCTGATGTTGGAAAAAAGAAAGCGGCGGGAGTATTGCTTGTACTTGTGGTATTGACGATAGCGCTGGCAGTAACCTTTGGGCTGCTTACTCTGGCAGGAATGCTGCATCCGACATTTCGGATTGTTTTGGAATGCATTATCTGTTACCAGATGCTGGCTATGAGATCCCTGAAGGTGGAGAGTATGAAGGTTTATCATGCCCTGAAGAACGGAGATGTGGAAGCCGCAAGAAGTGCAGTTTCCATGATTGTAGGAAGAGATACCGGGCATTTGACGGCAGAGGGTATTACAAAGGCTGCTGTGGAAACAGTGGCGGAAAATACATCTGATGGAGTGATTGCTCCATTGTTGTATCTGTTTGTGTTCGGAGTTTACGGGGGAGTGGCTTACAAGGCTGTGAACACAATGGATTCCATGATAGGCTACCGCAATGACAGATATCTGTATCTGGGAAGGTTCGCGGCCAGATTAGACGATGTCTGTAATTTTGTCCCGGCAAGAGTATCGGCGCTGTGTATGATCATGGCAGCTTTTCTGTTGGGGCTGGATGGCAAAAGGGCAGCGTTTACTTTTAAGAGGGACAGGTATTGCCATGCCAGTCCTAACTCAGCCCAGACAGAAGCCGTCTGTGCAGGGGCATTAGGAGTGGAACTTGCCGGGGATGCATGGTACTTGGGAGTCCTGCACAAGAAGCCTGTTATAGGTGATGCGGTAAGGGAAGTGGAGGCAGAGGATATTGCCAGGGCCAACAGGCTTCTGTATGTGACATCCGGGATTGTTTTTTTAGTAGGGATATTGATATTGGCAGCACTGGCGGGAATTGGAATATAAATTTTTGGCGGTATGGGAAGGGCTATTTGTAGTATTGCCTGAGAGAATAAAAGGGATATGGATAGAGGGTGTAGTTATGGAATATTTTCATGGAGGAGACATTTACCGCAATGCGGTTCAATATGATTTTTCGGTCAATATCAATCCTCTTGGGATGCCGCCAGGCTGTGTGGAGGCAGCAAAAAAGGGCGTAGAATTCTGTATGCAATATCCGGACTTTAGAGGTGAGGAACTCTGTGAGGCCATTGCAGAGGCAGAAGGAATCGGGGAAGAACAGGTTATCTTGGGGAATGGTGCTGCAGAAATTTTATATGCCCTTATATCCTATCTGCATCCAGAGAGGGTCTTGATTCCGGTTCCGGCATTTAGCGAGTATGAAGCTGCTGCGACTGCATTCGGAGGAAAATGTGATTTTTGGGAGATGCAGGAGAAAGCGGGCTTCCGTTTGGATGAGACTTTTTTAGAGGCTATTCAGGAACTTACGAATCTTGTTATCTTGTGCAATCCCAATAATCCTACCGGAGTATCCATAAATAAAGAATTACTGCTGCAGATAGCTGAGAAATGTGAAAAAACAGGTACATGGCTTTGTGTAGATGAATGTTTCCTTCCTTTCACAGAGAAGGAGAGGGAGCTGACATTGAAACACAGCCTGGAAACTTTCCCTCATTTGATTGTATTGAGGGCATTTACTAAGATATATGGTATGCCGGGACTGCGGCTGGGATATGCGATGACAGCAGATAAAAGGCTGTTGTCCGGGATCAGGCGGTGCCTGCAGCCATGGAACACATCCATCCCGGCGCAAATGGCAGGCATACAGGCATTGAAAGCGCAGGGTTTTGTGGAACATACAGTAAAACTTGTCAAGGATGAGAGGGAGTTTTTATGCAGGGAGCTTGCGGACATGCCACCTGAAATTGTGGACAAAATCTATCCGTCAGAGGCAAACTTTATTCTCATGCGCAGCCGGATAGATCTGTATACCAGGATGCTGGAGCAGGGCTTTCTTATCAGGAATTGTAGGGATTACCGGGGGCTTAAATTAAAGCAGGGTAGTTCTACAGGATATTTCAGGATCGCAGTTAGGACGCATTGTGATAATAGAGTTATTATGGACTGCATGCGCCATTTGCAGTATCGTTGACGATGTGCAGAAACGGAACAAATTATTGCAAATGGCAGTAGAACAGGAGGAAAAATGGCGAAACCGATCATGGTACAGGGAACAATGTCCAATGTTGGGAAAAGCCTGATTGCGGCAGGGTTATGCCGTATTTTCAAGCAGGATGGGTACAGGGTGGCTCCATTCAAGTCCCAGAACATGGCACTCAATTCCTATATAACAAAGGAAAATCTTGAAATGGGCAGAGCTCAGGTGGCACAGGCTAAAGCCTGCGGTATAGAGCCTATGGTATGTATGAACCCTATTTTGCTCAAACCTACCACAGATATGGGTTCACAGGTGATTGTGAACGGGGAGGTTATGGGAAATATGCGTGCTATGGACTATTTCAAGAAAAAGCGGGAGTATATCCCCATTATCAAAAATGCCTATGAGAAACTAGCGTCCCGATATGATATTGTGGTGATAGAGGGAGCCGGCAGTCCGGCGGAAATCAACCTGAAGGCGGATGATATCGTGAATATGGGGATGGCGGAAATAGCCGATGCTCCTGTGCTGCTGGTTGGGGACATTGACAGAGGCGGGGTGTTTGCCCAGCTGACCGGTACTGTGATGCTGCTGGAGAAACATGAACAGGAACGCATCAAAGGTCTAATTATCAATAAATTCCGGGGGGATAAACGGATACTTGACCCAGGGCTTGCCATGATCACTGAAAAATGCGGGAAAGAGATTCTTGGGGTGGTTCCCTATATGGATGTGGATATTGAGGAGGAGGACTCACTGGCAGAAAGCCTGGAACAGAAGACTGTGCGGGGGTGCATTGATGTTGCGGTCATAAGACTGCCTAAAATATCCAATTTTACAGATTTTCAGGCGCTGGGCGCAGAGGCAGATGTATCTGTGAGATATGTGGGGAGGACAACCGAACTGCTGCATCCCGACTTGATTTGTATTCCGGGCACGAAAAATACCATCAGCGACTTGAAATGGTTCCGTGCCAGTGGCCTTGAAGCGGCAGTAAAGCGTCTTGCTGAAGAAGGCACACCTGTTATCGGTATCTGCGGCGGTTACCAGATACTTGGAACGCAGATTGTGGATGCCTGTGGTATGGAGGGCGGTGGACAGATACAGGGTATGGGGCTGCTTCCCATTGTCACTCATTATGAGTCGGAGAAAATGAGAAAACAGAACGCGGGGGTAGTGTCGCAGTTGACAGGAATATTCAAAAGCCTTTCGGGGAAAACGGTAAGCGGCTATGAAATTCATATGGGAAGGTCTTTCCCGGATGCCGGGAGCGGGGAAAATGGGAGTATACAACCGGATGTAAGCGCTTTGCTTCAGCTGTCGGATGGGCTTGACGGATGTTGCAGGGGGAATATATTTGGCACTTATCTTCACGGCCTCTTTGATGAAGAGGATTTCAGAAATGCTTTGATACAGATACTTTGCAGCTGCAAAGGGATTGCCAGAGAAGTATTGGACGGATTTTCCATGGAAACCTATCAGGAGGAGCAGTTTGATAAGCTGGCAGATACATTGCGCAGGAATTTAGATATGGATGAAGTGTATCATATTATGGGATTGTGAAATTTTGAAAATAAGCAGGAAACAAAGCTGTTTTGTGATGCAGAGGCGGACAAAGGCTGGTGAGGAAAAGTACGATGGAAAATGAAGCGGAATGAAAGAAGGAGGGAATTGATATATGCAGTTTGAGACGATTTTACCACAGGAAATTGAAAAGCGCAGTTTTGAAATCATTACAGAGGAATTGGGGGATGCCAAATTAGATCCTCTCCAGGCTCCCGTCATCAAGCGTGTGATCCATACAACGGCTGATTTCGAGTATCTGGATACGCTCTGCTTTTCTGAAAATGCAGTGCCAAAGCTGCAGGAGGCATTGCGAAATGGGGCATGTATTGTTACCGATACCCAGATGGCGAAGGCAGGTATCAGCAAAAGGACATTGGAAAAGTATGGCGGGAAGGTATACTGCTTTATGGGGGATGAGGATGTGGCGCAGTCAGCGACGAAAAATGGAACTACCCGGGCAACCGCCAGTATGGATAAAGCCGCAGGTCTTTCACAGGATATTATTTTTGCTGTAGGAAATGCGCCTACTGCACTGATACGCTTGTATGAATTGATGGAGCAGGGGAAAATTACCCCTAAAGGAATCATTGGTGTACCTGTGGGCTTCGTGAATGTTGTGCAGGCGAAGGAATTGATCATGCAGTGTGATGTACCCTATATTGTAGCCAGAGGACGGAAGGGCGGGAGCAATGTCGCGGCGGCTATCTGCAATGCGCTTCTGTATGCCATGGAATAGCAGGAGGAAATATGATACATTTATACACAGGTGAAGGAAAGGGAAAGACTACTGCCGCTATCGGTCTCTGTATACGGGCTGTGGGAAGGGGGCATTCCGTTTGTTTTTCGCAGTTCATGAAAGGAAATGACACAGGGGAACTCTATGTGCTGAAGAGTCTGCCTAATGTGGAAATTCTCCGAAGCGAGAAAAATTACGGTTTTTATGCTTCTATGTCAGAGGCTGATAAGGCGGAACTTACGAAAGTCCACAACAATATTTTGGATAGTCTTCTGGAAAAAGCGGGGAGCGGAGCATGCCGTATGATTATTATGGATGAACTGACCTATCCTGTGAAATGGGGGCTGCTGGATATGGGTAAGTTGGAAGCATTGCTGGAGATGGGAAAAGAAGGAAGTACCAGGAATGTTGAGATTGTGATTACGGGACGTGATGCAAAGGATTTCCTGAAAAATGCAGCGGACTATATTACGCAAATGGAAT
>CAZKAO010000047.1:0-26273 GCA_964550745.1 uncultured Acetatifactor sp. | reverse complement strand
CCATCGGCAGGCCGGGTATATCGGTGGTGCTGACCATCGTGTCCCTGGGGACCCGTGTGGTCCTAGCCTACACCCTGGCTGCTATTCCAGCCATCGGCGTGGTGGGTATCTGGTGGGCTATCCCCATCGGCTGGGGGCTGGCAGATCTGATTGGCGCTTTGGTTTATATCAGGTATAGGAGAGGATTTGTCACACAGTTATAGATGAGGTTAGGGCGGCTTTGCAAGAAAAGATACCGGCCCAGCGGGCAACGGTGGAATCCCGCAGAGGAGCTTTCAGCAGTGAGTTCGCCCTCCGCTTTGGCATCCTACTTTAGCCGTCTCATATGCTCTTTCTCGTTGTATTCGGTCAGTAGTCTCAGCATACCCAGTATCCGAATCTGGTTTCTTTGAGAAAATCCGTGAGAATCCCCTGGTCTAATTTACATAATAACAATTGAATCATTGGCAGAAAATGCTCGAAATGTGAGTCAAATCCCCCGAAACCAGGGAATAATCTGAACATGGCGTACAGTTGTCATGTTAGTAATGTTAATATATGCAAGAGAAGTGCAAGATTGGAATTGGGATATTGCTGGTGGCAAGCCCCGAATATCCACGAAAGGAAAAAAATGAGAATAGACAGACTGGTTGGTATTTTATCGATATTATTGCAGAAGGAAAAAGTGACTGCCCCGGAACTGGCGGAGCGTTTTGAAGTGAACCGGCGGACCATCAATAGAGATATTGAGGAGCTGTGTAAGGCGGGGATTCCCATTGTCACCACCCAGGGGCAGGGGGGCGGTATCTCCATAATGGACGGGTACAGGATGGATCGCACTTTGCTCACGAACAAGGAAATGCAGGATATTCTGGCAGGGCTCCGGAGCCTGGACAGCGTCAATGGCACCAAGCGCTATGTGCAGCTTATGGATAAATTGTCTGTGGGTTCCTCCGACTTCATGACAGGAAACCAGTCCGTACTGATTGATCTCTCCTCCTGGTACCAGAACGCACTGGCTTCCAAAATAGAGGTGATCAGGAATGCCATTGATTCCAGGATGGAACTGGATTTCCACTATTATTCGCCCAAAGGGGAAAGCAGGCGGCAGATAGAACCATATTATTTGATCTTTAAATGGTCCAACTGGTATGTATGGGGCTGGTGCCGGGAGAGGGAGGACTTCAGGCTGTTCAAGCTGAACCGCATGGAGGAAGTGAACATCAATGGGCATACTTTTGAGGGGAGGGAATGTCCGTTGCCGGATCTGCGGGATGAGAATGTATTTCACGGGGGGATAGAGGTCAAGGCACTGTTTAAGCCGGAGTACAAATGGAAACTGGTGGAGGAATATGGGCCAAACTGTTATGTGGAGCAGGAGGATGGGAGACTGCTGTTTCGAACCAACTTTGCCAATAAGGACTATATGATTGACTGGCTTCTTCGCTTTCGGGACGGAGTGGAGCTGATAGAGCCGGAGGAGATCCGGGCAGAAATGCAAAAGCTGCTGGAAAATATGAGTAAGGTTTATGGCGGCGGCAGGTCATAACAGCGATAATTGAGAAAGGGCGGTATGAGCGCTATGAAGCAGGATAACGCAGCATTACAGGCGCTTGAGCAGATAAAATATAACAGCCATGGGGGTACGGCTTTTTTTCTGGTCTGTATGAAAGTGGTGTCGGAGTACCTGGAGGAGGACAGGGAAGCTCTACAGCAGGCGGTAAGCGCTCTGGGGAGATGGATGGAACGCTTTTATGTTAGGGGCATACTGACATATGATACATGGCATGATGAGCTTCTGAAGGACAGTTATTATACGGGTACAGTCAATGGCGAACTGCTTTCCTGGCTGCTGTTGCAAAAGGATGTCATTCAGAGCCTGATAGATGACAGAAACCAGGAAGCCAAATATTTGCTGGAGCTGGCAGCCAGGCAGAAAGAGCGAGATAATCTGCAGCCAAAGCAGCTGGAACAGGCAGCGCGGCATTTCCAGAAGACTGGCGCCTATGCGGAGGAGATCCGTTTTCTGATTGGAGAGTGGACGGATATGGATGCCATGCTCCGGCATCTGGTTGACCGGAGGGCGCGGGAGGAGCTGGCAGAGCTGATACTTTATGTTAAGGCGGAGGATGAGGCTGCGCTGCAGTGTCTTAAGGAGTATTTGCAGTAGGCCCATTTTATCCTCAAAAAAATCAAGAAATTTTTTTTGAGTCCTGCTACAATAAGTCTACACTGCAGTGAGAGGAACGAGTCAATGAGCTATTCAACTATAACACGGGCCATGGTCAGCTATGTGGAGGGCCATGCGGCGGACGCACAGCTGGATCTGAAGCTGATGGGCCGGAAGTTCGGCTTTACGGAAAACTATATCCGGGAATTGTTTGCCAGTCAGGTAGGCGTGTCCATTATGCAGTATTATAAGCGGAGGCGGATTATTCTGTCGGCAGCCCAGCTTCTGCATACGGATAAAAGGATACTGGATATTGCGCTGGAGTGGGGCTTCGGCTCCCATGAAGCCTATACCCGCGCCTTTGCCAAAGTCATGGGCATTTCCCCCAGCGCCTTTCGCAGGGCAAGGCCGATTCTGGGGAAAATGCAGCTGAGGCCCGGTGTGTATGGTCTGGAATTGCTGGAGCGAAAAGAGAAGAGGAGCGATGTAGACAATATGAAACAGGACAAACAGGAGAGTATCATATTACATGATATTCAGCAGGTAAAGTATGGCAGCTATGGAAGCGCTACGCCTTTTCCGATCTGTATCAAGGCGGTGTCAGAGTATCTGGGGGACGATGTGTCCTATCCCTATATCATGGCCGTCACAGGGGCGGCGTTTCGGCTGGTGTGGAACACGGCCTGCTGGGATCTGAGCAATGTGGACATTTACCATGCATTCACGGAGTCCAATGCAGTGTATGGGCAGGGAGCAAAAGCCCTGGGCAGGGAGTTTTCCTTTCTGGGCAGGGACGAAAATACCACCAAGGAGGAGTTTCTGGCATTTATCAAAGAACATTTGGCGGAGGGCTATCCCTGTATTGCTCTGGGTATCATCGGCCCGCCGGAGCCTTGCATTGTAGCAGGATATGAGGATGACGGGGAAAGCCTGCTGGGCTGGAATTTTTTCCAGGAGGACCCGGAGTATGCAGGTGATGTCACCACCGCGGAGAACGGCTATTTTGTCAGCAGAAGCTGGTGGGAGAATGCAGACACCCAGGCGGTGATGTGCATCGGCCCTGTAAATGCCAAAGCGGTGCCTGGGCAGGATATTTTGCGGCAGGCGGTGAGCGCCCTGGAGGGGCGCATGGAGTACTCCTACGCCAAGGGAATTCAGGCTTATGACGCATGGCGTGAGATGCTTCTGGAGGACAGCCATTTTGCGAGTACAGTCTATGACAGTCTGTTTTCCAAGCTGTTGGTGCAGAATGACGCCACTCAATGCCTGATGGACGGCAGGAACCAGGGGGCCAGATATTTGCTGGAGTTGGCGGCAAAGCAGAAAGAGCGGGATAATACAAAGCTGGAACAGGCTGCCAGGCATTTTCAGAAGGTCAGCGCCTATGCAGAGGAGATGAGCCATCTGATCGGGGACTGGTCAGATATGGATGCCATGCTCCGGCACCTGACGGACAGGAAAGTGCGGGAGGAACTGGCTAAGCTGATTCTTGAAGCCAAGGCGGAGGATGAAGCTGCGCTGCAGTGTCTCAAAGAATATCTGCGTTAAGAAAGGATACGGGCTGTCTTCGCAAATGCGGGGCTGCCCGTATTTGTCTATTTTATCTCCCCCCCCGGAAAGGGAGTTTCGCGGACAATACCCTGACATATTAGTTTACAAAAGAATAATCTTGTGTTATACTTTATATTATTCAGATAAAAGTGATATGAGATTGCCGCATTTTTTCTATATTGTATATTTGAGTTACCTGCTTGGACTACTCCGTGAATAAATGTGTGATGTAGAGACAGTTTTTTACTTTTGGTCTGAAACATTTGTAACATGCCCTATGGGGCAAAGTCATGGCAAAGTGCGAGGAGGAAAAAGATGTTAAAGAAACTGAGTAAGTATCGTATCAAGGATCGATTAGTGCATGCGTTTGTATTTGCGACCGGTATTCCTGCGGCAGTTGCGGTTGTGGTGCTGCTTGTGCTGCTCGTGGTGTCGAGAGTTTATGCCACCTCAATGGTGAACTATGGTTTTGCCCAGGGAGACGTGGGAAAGGCGCTGGCCTATTTCGCGGAGACCAGATCAGCGCTGCGGGCATGCATCGGCTTTGACGATCCGGATTTCATCGACAAAATGCTTGTTGTCCATGATGAGAATGTGGACTTGTTCACCCAGAGTTTTGCGGAGCTGGAATCGTCTATGGTGAGCGCTGAAAACAAAAAAATTTACAAGGAGATTTCCAGTGAATTGACGGCATATTGGGCGCTTGATCGGGAGATTCTGGAGCTTGGGGCGTGTGAGGACGCCGAGCGTTCCAAGGCGGCTCAGGACAAGGCAATGACAGAATTGCTGCCTCTGTATACCAGTATCAATGACAAATTGATGGAAATCATGGATATTAAGGTGGAGCGTGGAGACAGTATTTCCAACGCCATGACGCTTATTTGTATTTTACTTATAGTGATAATTGCAGTAGTAATAGCTGTGGCTATCGTATTTGCCATTCGATTAGGCAGAAATATTGCCGTGGGTATCTCCACTCCGCTGGTTCGGCTGGGAGACAGGCTGGAGGAGTTCGCGAAGGGCGATCTGTTCAGCCCCTTCCCGGATGCTGACACGGAGGATGAGGTGGGGGATATGATTGCCTCAGCCAAGGATATGGCGGAGTCTCTTGACTTTATCATTTCCGACATGGAAAACATACTGGGAGAGATGGCGAATTCCAACTTTGCTGTAAGGTCCAAGGACAAAACCAGATATGTGGGTGACTTTAAGCAGTTGTTTGACGCTTCCAGACAGTTGAAATATTGTATGATTGAAACCTTGCGTTTTATCGAGGAGTCCTCCGTACAGGTGACGGAGGGGTCCGGTCATCTGGCCGACACCGGGGTGAGCCTTGCGGAGGGAGCTACGGAGCAGGCAGGCGCAGTGGAAGAGCTGCAGGCCACGATCACAACGATTTCCGATGCCGCGGTGAAAGCGGCAGCGTCCGCCCAGGAGGCCTATCAGCAGTCCCAAAAGTATGCGGATGTGGCGGACAACAGCAGCGCGGATATGCGGGAGATGGTGGAGGCCATGAATCGTATCAACGACGCCTCCCAGAAGATCGGCAATATTATCTCCGAGATTGAGAGCATTGCCTCCCAGACCAATCTGCTCTCCCTGAATGCGTCCATTGAGGCGGCAAGGGCAGGAGAGGCAGGAAGAGGTTTCTCAGTTGTGGCGGACCAGATCAGACAGTTGGCGGAGCAGAGCAGCAAGTCCGCCGTGGATACCAGAGCTTTGATCGAGGGAGCCATGCAGGAGGTCGAAAACGGCAACAAGATGGCGAACCGCGCGGTGAGTTCCATTGAGATGGTTGTGGATGGCATCAGAACGGTTGCCAATTCCTCCAAGGAGGTCAGTATTGTCTCTGAGAATCAGGCCGCTACCATGAAAGAGGCAGAAATAGGTATCAATCAGATTTCGGATGTTATCCAGACCAATGCGGCGCTGGCGCAGGAGTCCTCCGCGACCAGTCAGGAGCTGGCGGCTCAGGCGGCCACGCTGGATTCCCTGATTGCCAAATTTATTCTGCCGAAGGAATAATTTCTATCTTTTGACACACACTACCGAATAAAGATTCCGTT
The DNA here is from genome assembly GCA_964550745.1 of uncultured Acetatifactor sp. Lineage (GTDB taxonomy): Bacteria > Bacillota > Clostridia > Lachnospirales > Lachnospiraceae > Acetatifactor. Next base: position 20,507 of record CAZKAO010000047.1, on the reverse strand, counting down.
CCGGGTGAAATGGGAATCTAAGTATAGGTAGAGGAGTGTAAAAGAATGGAAGACGATACAATCAAGCTGCTTAGGGAATGCAATGCCGGGGTTAAGATGGGAATTACCTCTCTGGACGATGTGATGGAGCATGTGAAGGATGCGAATTTGAAGGACCTGTTGATTCAGAGTAAGGCGACGCATTCCAAACTGGGGAGCGAGACCCACGAGTATTTGGCAAAATGTCATGACGACGGCAAGGAACCCGCGGCCATGGCAAAAATGATGTCCTGGATGAAAACCAATATGAAACTTACCGGAGAGGATTCCGACAGAGTGGTGGCAGATTTGGTGACGGACGGCTGTAATATGGGCGTTAAATCCTTGTACAAGTATTTACACCAGTATCAGGCGGCCGATCAGGACAGCAAAAAGCTGACGGAAAAGATCATCCAGGCAGAGGAGACCCTGATCAAGGATTTGAGGGAATATCTGTAGCCGGAGGAGCAAAGGACGGATTTAACATAAAGATCATAAATCCGGACAGGCAATATCTGATACAAATGTAATGACACACAGCGGGCTAAATGCGTATGATACGCACTTGGCCCGCTGTTTTTTTGATGGTAAAATATTTACATATAATCGGTGATTTTTGAAGAGCAGAGGAGGGTGCATATGGACAGGGAATCAGAGACAGTGAGACAGGCCAGGGAAAGTTTTGACCGAATTCTTCGCCGGCAGGCATACACAGAGATCATAAGAGACGACGAGCAGAGGAGCCTGCTGCTGGATATGCTGCGTGGGGGCGATTACAAGAAGATTTTGGATATTGGGACGGGGACAGGCTATCTGGCATTTGCGCTGGCTGAAACCTATCCCCGGGCCCTTGTGCATGGAATTGATATTGTGCGGGGAATTGCGGAAGAAAATAGGCCCTCCAACCTGGTATTCCAAACCTTTGACGGACTCACATATCCCTTTGAGGAGAATACTTTTGACCTGATCGTGTCAAGATATGCCTTTCACCATTTTCCCAATTCGAAAAGTGCGGTGGAACAGATTTATCGGCTCCTGCTTCCGGGAGGACGGGTGCTGATCTCAGACCCTGTGAGGGCGGCAGAGGACAGAGGGGAGATTATGGACCGTTTTATGCGGATAAAAAGAGACGGTCACATACGATTTTATGCAAGGGATGAGTTGGAGGAGTTGTTTGCTGCCGTGGGATTTTCTGTTGAAAAACAGACGATCACCCATATGGCGTTTCCCTTTGCTCCCAGAAAAGAGTATGAGCAATTATATGATGCATTGACAGACAGAGACAGATGCTGTTATGGTATAACAAAGGAAAATGGGACAGTTTGGGTCAGAAATATGGAGGTGGGAAATACAGTTTTTATAAAAATTTAAATTTTCTGTGATATTTATGGATTCTACAAGTCTTATAGGAGAGAGGAGGAATCGAAGACAATGGGTAAGTCGGATATAGTATTTGAACAGTATTATGAAGATGTGTTTCGATTTCTGAGAGGACTCTCTGCGGACGAGCATCTGGCGGAGGAGCTGACGCAGGAAACCTTTTACCGGGCGCTGAAATCAATTGACAGTTACCGGGGAGAGGCGGATGTGCGTATTTGGCTGTGTTCCATCGCAAAGAACCTGTATTATACACAGTATAAGAAACAAAAGCGCCTTGCGACCGAGGAGGATATGGAGGAATATCAGGCAGAGGATAAAAATTTTCTCGATATTATCGCAGACAGGGAGACGGCGCTGCAGATACACAGGATTCTTCACGAACTTCAGGAACCGTACAAGGAGGTTTTCTCTCTTCGGATTTTCGGAGAATTGCCGTTTAAGGACATAGGAGCACTTTTTGGAAAGTCCCAGCACTGGGCCTGTGTGACATATCACCGTGCCAAGGAGAGGATACAGGAGGAGATGGAGGCTGAAAGGAGAGGTAGTCATGAGGATGGAATGTGATATTATCAGAGATCTGATGCCGCTGTATGCGGAGAAGATGGCCAGCGCCAGGAGCGGTGAGGTGGTGGAGGAGCATTTGCGGGAGTGCCCGGAATGCAGGGGAATCTATGAAAATATGGTAGCTCCTGCTCCCCAGATGCAGTTCCATACGCAGCCCCAGGAGAGTTTTCGCAAATATGTCAGAAAGAAAAAATGGAGCTATGGATTAAAAGTTGCTCTGCTCACTCTGGCGGGAGTAGCGGCAGTACTGTTGCTGCGATTTGCGCTGGCAGGCGGATTGATCGGCCTTCTGGCGCTGGACGGTGAGTTGGCGGAGGTGGAAGTCGATACGGATATAAGCCATTATGAACGCTATATGGGTGAGACGGCGGAGGAAAAATATCAGGGTAAGCTGGGGGTGGATGACAGCATCTTTCCGGAGGAGATCACGGCGGATATGTATGTGCCGGACTATAAGATGGTCTATTATAATCCATGGGACCCTCAGTATTTAAGCTATCTGGTGGTGGAGTATGAGGATGCGGATTATGCGGCGGAGCTTGCCAGACTGGAAAACTCCGCGCAGGATGCATATGCAGGGTTTTACGGGACACAGGGCTTTGAACAGGGCTATGAGGTGTTGGCGGCAGAGATTGACAACCACAATTACCGAGGTCTCGTGTACGCTCTGGGAGCGGGGGACAATCGTATTATCTATGTGGAGATTCTTTTCTGTAACTATTTTATGGATTTGGAGTATGAGGAGTATATTGACTCTGCGTATCTTCCCATTGGATTTAATGCTGCCAAGGGAAATCCCTATCGGGAGGAGTACTATACGGCAGTCTTTGGAAAGGAGCCATAAGAGGAATACTTCTTTTGGTGTGTATAAGTCAAAATATATGGACTGTCGCGGAAAAATCTGTTATGCTGAAAGCATAACATGGAGTAAGGGTTTGCTGCAAATATACGGACTTATACAAGGATAAAATATGAGGAGGTGCCACTATGTGCGCTATGTTCGGAAATCGGTACAAAACAGAAGACAAGGCAGGGGCAGAGTTAGATCTGGCAGAAAAATTTTTGCTGGAATTTGAGACAACGGAAGAGGAAATGACCGTTTTAGTTAAGGATTTTCGAAGGGGGGGCATTGGTAGAGGGGATTATCTTTTTACCAGTATATGGTTTATGGCATATATTGACAAAAAGAGTGGCGAAGTCGTCCAGGAGAAAGGCACTCTTAACTGGGTAATCCCATACTCATCCAAAAACTATATCCATGAATTTGAGGACTATGGGATTTTCAGGGTTTTAGTGAGAAAAAGCAGGCCCGATGTAATGACACCGTCGGGGAAACCCTGGCCTCACCAACGCTATTATATCGTAAAAATTATCGAGCAGAATGTGGCAGAACCCCGGCTTGAGGCGATTCGGGAGAAATATCTGGCACCGGTCTCCATTGAGGACCGGTCGGGGACATTTTGCCTGAACCGGAAGTATGATTGGTTCGAGGGACAGATTGACTGGCTGGGCACTCCCATGGAAATTATCCTGGATAAAGACCCCGACAGTGATACGGCGGAGAAAGCGCTGCGCACACTGCACCTCTTTTTGGATGATGCAGAAAAATGGGACAAAATCCTGCGGGATTACGCCGCCCAGCAGCTGACGGAGCTTGCCAATGACTGGCGGCAGGAGGACGACCCTGAAATCACTGAGGAAGAGTTTTCAAAAAGAATCGGCATTCCAAAGTTTCATATCAATGATGAAGGTGGCTTTGAGGCGGAATATGGGGACGACGATATGTTTGGCGGACACTGGGTGGTGGTTTATGGTGATCAGGATGGTACATTAAAAGAGGCCCAGATAGAAGGGTAGGCATGCAAGGAGGTTAGTGTGAATAAGCAGAGAAAACAGATAATCGAGCAAAATGAAATTTCTGAGATGTATACATTTCCGTTAGGGAAAATGCCTCAAAAAGTCTTAATAGAGGGTAAGCATAAGGAGCTTCCGGTTGTCGTCACCCTTCACGGAGGGCCAGGGTCCCCTATTCCTTTTTCTGTAGGATGCCGGGGCCTGTTTCCGATGTTTACCGATCAATTTATTATGGTGTATTGGGATCAACTGGGCTGTGGTATCAATGATTATCAGTTGAAAGATAAGTTTTCCGTGGATGATTTTGCAGAGATGGCAGCGGATTTGATCGCAGAGGTAAAGAAGCTGTTTCCAGACAATAAGCTCATTTTTTTCGGCATGTCATGGGGAAGTATATTGGCATTAAAAGCGCTGCAAAAAGCGAAAGCAGGCGTTGACGCTGTGGTAGTCTGGGGCCAGGTTTTCAGAAAGCTATTCTTGAATGAGGAGGTATACAAAGCATTGGAACATGCTGGGTTATCGGCAGATAAAATGCAGCGAATCCGGACAATCAGCGCAGATAATTTCAGTGATAAGGATATGAAGTTTTTGGCGGGAAGTATTCGCAAATATACGGATGGTTATTTCAATAAAAAAGGAGAACAGACGCCAGTAGGGCCGATTATTAAGGGGTTGCTTACAAGTCCTGACTACCGATTTAAGGATTTCAAGGCGATTATGGAAAATGGGACAGCTACCAGCACACGGCTGTGGCCGGAGTTGTTAAAAATGGATTTGACCAAGGAACTGCTGGAAGTGCGTATACCGTATTACATCCTGCAGGGCGATACGGATATTGTGACATCGACAGTGGACATTCAGAGAGCAATAGAGTTGTCCGGAAATCCTAATCTGCACTGTCAGATCATCGCAAATTCGGGACATATGCCGGGTAAGGCAGGAATGGATGCAGTGCTTGAAACCCTGAGAAAGATTTGTTGAAAATATAGTCGTGAATTGGAATTTCCTGTTGCGTTTCCATAATATTTCGTATAAACTATTTTTATAGTTGTTGTTTGAAAAAGTATATTTTCGGGAAAGGAAGACACAGGCATGAAAAAAATTTTTACGCAGCGCCTCTTTATCTATATGCTGGCGGCGTTTATCGTCACGATCACTGCCATTTTTGTATTGCAGACAGTTATCACCCAGAGGGCCAACACATCCTCCAGCCGTGACAAGCTGCAGGATGTGAAGGAAAAGCTGGTCAGCAATGAGGAGAATATAGAACGTCTGACCAGCAATCTCAGTGCGGATAATCTGGCCAAGACCAGAGCCTTTGCGGACATGCTTGCCGCCGATAAAACCCTTGCGGGCAATGCGGCCAGGCTGAATGAGATCAAGGATAGACTGATGGTGAATGAGTTACATATCATCGACGAGGACGGAATTATCACCAGCAGCACCATCGACGCCTATGTGGGCTTTGACATGAAGAGCGGAGAACAGTCCAATGCCTTTATGGTAATTGTGGACGATCCCTCCATTGAGATTGTCCAGGAGCCGCAGCGCAATGTGGCGGAGGGCGTGGTGATGCAGTATATCGGTGTGGCGCGCAAGGACGCCAAAGGTCTGGTGCAGGTGGGTGTGAGGCCCGAGGTGCTGGAGGATATGCTTGCCAGCACAGCGATGAATCTGGTGTTGGGAGAGATGGATTTTGGAGAGAAGGGGTATATCTATGCCATAGATGCTTCCAGCGGGGAGATTCTTGCCCACCAGAATCCGGCACTGATCGGAACTCCGGCTGTGGATGCCGGATTCCCGGCCAATTTTGTGGGACAGGGAAAGGCCAGAATAGACGGTGTAAGGGGCTATTATCTGGCGGAGGAGTACGATGGCAAAATTATCGGTACATTTCTGCCCGCCGGCGAGTACTATTCACAGCGCAACAGTCAGATGCTGGTGGTGTCTTTGAGCATGCTGCTGATCTTTGGTGTGTTGCTGATTCTGATTAGCCGTATGGTGGACAGCAAGATCGTTCAGGGAATCAATCGCATCACCAACTCCATGAGAGGAATTGCGGACGGAAATTTCAACACCACTATACATGAGGGCGGCAACCCAGAGTTTGTTATGCTTTCCGACAGTATGAACAAAATGGTGGAGAATATCGGCCGGAATATGGAGGAGAACCGGAAATTGCTGGAGCAGCAGAAGAAAGACATGGAAAACACGCAGATGCTGATCAGCAATGTGAAGAACGCCTGCAAGGAGCTGGACGCTGTGTCTGGAGAAAATCTGGAGAATGCGGACCATATTTATAATGGAACAGGTGAGCAGGAGAAGGCTGTGGAGGATCTGAAGGAGATCATGAACCAGCTGACCAGAGAATTGAATGGCAGTGTGGATGCCGCAGTCCGTATAACCTCAGAGACTGGACATACCACAGAAAAGATTACGCAGACCCAGGAGCAGATGAGACTGCTCAGCGATTCCATGCAGCGGATCAGTGAGATGTCTGCCGCCATCGAAAAAATTATCGGCGAGATCAATTCTATTGCCCAGCAGACCAATATGCTTTCTTTGAACGCCTCCATTGAGGCGGCCAGAGCCGGAGAGATGGGTAAGGGATTTGCCGTGGTGGCAGCCCAGGTGGGCGAGCTTGCCGCCAGAAGTTCCCAGGCAGCCAAAGAGACAAACGAGCTGATTACCAATTCTATCAATGCCGTGGAGAGCGGTAAAAAGATCACCGACCAGACCGTCAATGCCTTCGGCATGGTGGCGGAGGATATTGAGAAATCCAATCAGGATGTGCTGGCTATTACGGATATGGTGAGGCAGAATGTGGACATCGTGGAGGGTGCTGTGAGCCAGATTAAAAGAATTGCTACTGTGGTGGAGGAGAATGTGCAGATATCACAGAATACGAAACAGGCGTCCTCCAACATGGCGGATATCACCGGCAAACTGTTGGAGCTGGTAGAACAGTAGATAATAAAAGAAAGACCATATGCAATAAGCCTGCCCGAGACGTTAAGTTTCAGGCGGGCTTATTTGCCGTAAAGGTTTTCTCAGAAAAATATAAAAAAATAATAAACTTACAAAAAAGTCTTGCAAAAACAAGCAGTCTCTGTTAGGATACTTGAAAAGCATAAGTTTGAATGTTCAACTTCTTATTTCATGAAACATTTATCTTTTTTGAATTCCCCAATTTTTAAGCAGGAATGAAAACAACAAAAGGGAAGGAGTTTTTATGTACAGTTCAATATTGACGGGGTCTCTCTATGGTATTGAGGCCAATTTAATTTATGTGGAGGTGGATATCTCCACGGGACTGCCCGGCTTTTCTATGGTGGGTTCGCTGAGCAGCGAGGTTCGGGAGGCCAGGGAGCGTGTACAGGTGGCGTTGAAGAATGCGGACTTTGATATCCCCCCGAAAAAAATCACGATTAATCTTGCGCCGGCAAATCTGAAAAAGGATGGGACAGGCTTCGATATGCCGATTGCCATCGGTATCCTGCAGACATTGGGGTATTTCGAGGAGAAAGCTACAGAGAACATATTGTTTGTGGGGGAGCTGGGGCTGGACGGAGAGATTAAGCCCGTCAGCGGCATATTGCCCATTGTGAAGGAGGCGGCCCGAAGGGGAGTTGGCACCTGTGTCGTACCCTGGGACAATCGGGTGGAAGGCAGCGTAATACCGGATATTCGGGTCAGAGGCGCTCGTAACATCTGCCAGTTGACAGCCTTTTTGCAGGAGACGGACCCGGGAAGGCAGGAGGAACTGCTGCCCGCGCAGCCCTGCGGCACCCGGCAGATTCTGGAGAGGGAACAGTACCGCACAGACTGCGATTTCTCCGAGATTAAGGGGCAGGAGGTTGCCAGAAGAGCGGCGGAGATCGCAGCGGCGGGCTTTCACAATCTGCTGATGTCGGGTCCGCCCGGCGGGGGTAAGAGCATGATCGCCCGGGCCATGGCAGGAATTCTGCCGCCCATGACCTGGCAGGAAAGCATTGAGGTGACAGCCATTCACAGCGTGGCCGGGGTGCTGGACAGGGAAAATCCCCTGATTCTCCGTCGCCCCTTTCAAAGTCCACATCACACAATTTCCGGGGCCGCCCTGATAGGCGGCGGCGTCCACACTCATCCCGGGGCTATCTCACTGGCTCACAGGGGTGTCCTCTTTCTCGATGAACTGACGGAATTTCCCAGAAATATATTGGAATGCCTGCGGCAGCCCTTGGAGGACCGCCAGGTCAACATAGCCCGGGTGCAGGGCAACTATATTTACCCCGCGGACTTTATGCTGGTATGTGCTATGAATCCCTGCAGGTGTGGCTTTTTCCCCGATAAAAACAGATGTCGCTGCACTGAGGCGGAGCTGGCGAAATATTGGAACAGGCTGTCCGGGCCGCTGTTGGACCGCATGGACATGTTTGTGGAGACCAGCCGGATTGAATTGGAGAAGCTGCAGTCTCTCAGCCCGGGGGAGAGCAGCGCGCAGATAAGGCGGAGGGTCGTAGAGGCCAGAGCGGTTCAGGAGGAGCGGTTTAAGGGCAAAAGGTATTCTTTCAACGGGGATATGGAGGCGGGAGAGCTGGAGCGTTTCTGTGCGCTTGGCAGGGAAGAAAAACGGCTTATGGAGCTGGCGTACAGGCGGCTGGATCTCAGTGCCAGAACGTATCACCGGATTCTGAAGGTTGCCAGAACCATTGCGGATCTGGAACACTCGGAGCATATACGGGAGGAGCATCTCAGCGAGGCGCTGGCATACCGCCTCACGGAAGGAGCATGGAAGAGAAATGGATAAATATCTATATTGGCTGGACAATGTGGGCGGATTGGGAACGGGAGGAAAGGAGCGTCTGCTGGAGGCCTTCGGCACAGGAGAGGATGTATACAGAGCGCAGGAAAAGCATCTGGCGCTGTTGCTTGAACCGGCGAAGCTGGAAAAGCTTCAGGAGATGCGGCAGATATGGGATGTGGATCAGGAATATGACTGTATGCGGGAAAAGCAGATTTCCTTTGTCTGCATTGCGGATTCGGAATATCCGGAGAGACTGCGGCATATTCCCGATCACCCTTTCAGCGTCTACTATAAGGGCAGGCTGCCGCAGCCGCAGAAGCTGGCTGTAGCTGTGGTTGGAGCTAGAGAATGCTCAGATTATGGACGCTTCATAGCTTCGGAGCTTGGAAAGGAGCTGGGGACGGCAGGGATTCAAGTGATCAGCGGTATGGCCAGGGGGATAGACGGCATCAGCCAGCTGGCGGCGTTGGAGGCTGGCGGGGAGTCCTATGCCATCCTGGGCAATGGAGTGGATATCTGTTACCCCAAGGACAACCGGCCCATCTATGACCGCATGCTGGTTCAGGGAGGGATTTTGTCCATTTATCCTCCGGGGACGGTTCCCAAACCTCAGCTTTTTCCTCCGCGGAATCGAATTGTAAGCGGGCTTGCGGATGTGCTGGTGGTGGTGGAAGCCCGCCAGAAGAGTGGCACACTGATTACCGTGGATATGGCGTTGGAGCAGGGGCGGGAGGTGTATGCGGTTCCGGGACGTATCACGGACAGGCTCAGTGACGGTTGCAATAAGCTGGTCAAGGACGGCGCGCTGGTGTTTCTGTCTCCCAGGGATTTTATGGAAGGGCTGCGGCAGTCCTTTCCGGAAAAAACAGCTCATTGTGTGTCAAAACAGGCAGCCGATTCCTCTAAACCGGCTCTGCCGCCGATTACGCCGGAAGAGGCGGTTGTGCTGGAAACATTGGACCTGTACCCTCAGCCTCTGGAGAGAATCAGGGAGCAGCTGCAGGTAAAGCTGACAGAGAGGGGATTTCGCACCTTTTCCAACAATTTGTTGACCATACTGATGCGTCTGTGTCTGAAGGGGGTGGCAAAACAGAACAGTCCGGGATGGTTTTCTCTGGATATCTGAGAGGTGATGTGGTACAATAAACAAATAAATACCTTTACGGACATAGAGTGCGCAGTGATGTATAAAGCAGCATCGTATCCGGACAGATAGGAGCTATATGGAGTGTACACCAACGGAAAAGGGATATAAGAGTGAAGAGATTTGCAGAGCCTGCGGCGGAGTATGCTGCAAGTCAAATGGATGCAGTCTGTCGCCGGAGGACATGCTGCGGGAGTTGGCGGCATATAGTGCCGGGGGGACAGATTTGTCACAGATAGAGGAATGGCTGCAGCAGAGTGAGTGCGCCATAGATTCCTTTACAGGAAAGAAAGGGCTGTGTTATTATGTCCGTATGCGGCATAAGTGTTTTACTTTTATAGGTGTGGACGCCATGGGAGAATGTATCGCATTGACCGAGCGGGGCTGTTGTCTGCCCTATGACAGGAGGCCAAGGGGCGGCCGTTATCTGGAGGGAAGATCTGATGGACATTGCCGCCAGCACTATACCCGGGAGCAGATGGAGGAGGACTGGGAGCCGTACCAGCAGTTGCTGGAGGAAATTTGGAATCGATGGCATGACAAGCTGGAGCGGCAAGGTGTGTTTGAGCGGTGTGAGGAGGCCTATATGCGCTACCAGATGGAGAAGAGGCAGCAGGAAAGGAAAAGGATGGAATGAAAAAGCGGATAGGTGTAGGAATTGCAGGGATAATGGTTATGCTAGTGCTGGCTGGCTGTGGAACTACAACAGCACCGTTGGCTGATGTGTTTCAGCAGGAACAGTTGGAGCAGCAGACCGTGCAGATTGTGACCTGGCTTAATGCTGGGGAGTATGAGCAGGTCTACGATACGTTCCGGGAGGATATGAAGCAGGCGCTTCCAGTGGAGGAGTTACAGACAGCGTGCATGGACACATATGGCAGTGCGGGCTCTTTTGTGCAGATCGGCAACACGGTAGTCAATGGACAGAGAATTGAGGAAGAGGACTACGCTGTGGTCATGGTTAAGGCACAGTATGAAAAGCAGACGGTAACTTTTCAAGTAGGTTATGATGCGGAGATGCAGGTCGTAGGTTTATATATGAAGTAGTTTTCGGCCTTATGCTGCAGAGGAAGGATATGTGGGGAAATTATGAGAATTCTGGTGATCGGGGGCAGTTATTTTTATGGCAGAGTGTTTGTGATGCAGACGGCAGCGCAGCATGAGATAACTGTAGTGAATCGGGGAACCTACTCTATGGCGGATATGGGTGTAGCGCAGCTTGTAGGTGATCGCAGGGACTCTTCGGTGTGGCGGAAGCTGACTCAGAGCTATGACGTGGTGGTGGACTTCTGCGCCTATAAAGCCGGAGATATTCAAAAAGTGCTTGACAATATGCCGACTAAACCAAGTCAGTATATTGCTGTCAGCACGGTGGATGTGTACCGCCGGGGCGTTGGGGGATATAAGACGGAGGATACTCCCTATGAGGACAGACAGCTGCCGGGAGAGTCTGGGGAATATATTGCAGGCAAAGTGGCTCTGGAGAAAGAACTGCGTCAGGTATGCGTAGAGTGGGGGATAGACTGGACGGTACTGCGCCCGGGAATTCTCTATGGGCCGTACAATTATGCGCCTCGGGAATCCGTTTACATCCAGATGATGGTACAGCAGCACATTTTGCCCAGAATCATGGATGCGGACGGCCGGTTTCAGCTTGTCTATGTAAAGGACGCGGCAGAGGCAATTCAGAAATGTTTGATGAATCCACAGACATACAAAAAAGCATACAATATCTGCAGAAAAGAGCCGGAGACTTATGGGAGTCTGGCAGATATGCTGCAGAAAGCGCATGGCGGAGCGGTGCAGGAGCTGCCCCTGACAGTGGAACAGGCCATGCGGCAGAGAATTCCGCTGCCGTTCGCAGTGAGAGAGTCGGAGACAGAGCTGTATGATAATGCTAGGAGCGTGCAGGAACTGGGCATGACCTATACTTCCTTGGAGGAGGGGATGGGAAGGACATACCGGGCGTTTAAAAATGTATTTTCCCCATTGCAGTAGCATGTGGATATAGCATGTCCTACGTCTTTGAGACTAATCATTGTTCGGCTTGTCGTGGAATCAAGTATTTTTTCCAGATCAGATGTATTTTGATTTGCAAAACATTGAAAGATGGTATACAATAAGATAAATAATATGGATGCATTTCCTGCGGTGGACTGAGAACAACCACAGGTAGAATTCATATCAAAATTTTGAACATAAAGTTATTGCTAAAGGGGAATGGGACTGATACAATAAAATCGCAAACGCGGAATGGAGGTTCTAAAGAACCCAGAGGTTCCAAGGAACCCAGAGGTTCTAAAGAACCTCAAAACAGGAGGAGAGAGGAAAATGCAGGAATTAAAGCCGATAAAGGAAGGAAAAGTACGGGAGATCTATGACAATGGGGACACTCTGATTATGGTGGCTACGGACAGGATCAGCTGTTTTGATGTGATTCTGAAGAACCAGGTGACGAAGAAGGGCGCGGTGCTTACCCAGATGTCCAAGTTCTGGTTTGACATGACCAGGGACATTCTGCCCAACCATATGATCTCGGTGGATGTAAAGGATATGCCGGAGTTTTTCCGACAGGAGCGTTTTGACGGCAACAGCATGATGTGCCGTAAGCTGGAGATGCTGCCCGTGGAGTGCATTGTGCGCGGATATATCACCGGCAGCGGCTGGGCCAGCTATCAGAAGGACGGCACGGTATGCGGCATCAGGCTGCCGGAGGGGCTGAAGGAGTCGGATAAGCTGCCGGAGCCCATCTACACCCCCTCCACCAAGGCGGAGATCGGAGATCATGACGAGAATATCTCCTTTGAGCAGAGTGTGGAGTACTTGGAGAAGCGTTTCCCGGGCAAGGGGCAGGAGTATGGGGAGAAGCTTCGTGACTATACCATTGCCCTGTACGAAAAGTGTGCGGAGTATGCTTTGACCAGAGGTATTATTATTGCGGATACCAAGTTTGAGTTTGGTTTGGACGAGGATGGCAATATTGTGCTGGGAGACGAGATGCTGACGCCGGATTCCTCCCGTTTCTGGCCTGCGGAAGGGTATGAACCAGGACACGCCCAGCCCTCCTTTGACAAACAGTTTGCCAGGGATTGGCTAAAGAGCCATGAGCATGACTGGGAACTGCCTCAGGAGATCGTGGATAAAACTATTGAAAAATACTTGCAGGGCTATGAGTTAATCACGGGGAAACCACTGGAGTAATCAGGGTTCACCGTATGTATGAGCTTAGAAAGGAGGCTGAGAAGGCCTCCTTTTTAGATGCTAGATTCTGTATTCTCAAAGCATTTGGAAACGGTATATGGATGTAATAGACGCAAATCCGACTACCGGAAATATTGATTTATTTCCGAATGTGTTGTATTATGTATTTATCGAATTCGATAATAGATTATAGGTAATTGTGAAACTGTACAAGGCAAATGCTGGGATCACATTCCCGGTTCTGCAGACAGGCTCCGCAACTGCCTGTATAAAGACTGTATATGGAGGTGTACTATGATTTTTATGGAAGAACGTCAACAGGAAATTGCAGATATGATTCAAAAAAACGGCAGGATCACTGTTGTGGAGATTACGGAAAAGTATGACATATCTGATGAGTCCGCAAGAAGAGATCTGCGGCAGTTGGAGCAGAAAGGGATCTGCAAAAGAACTCATGGGGGTGCAATTCTGCTTCAGCCGGTCAGCGTAAGGCCGCCAGTGGACCGCAAGTTTGAGAATATGCCCGTATTTGACAACTATAAGGCTATCTCGTGTAAGGCGGCGGAAATGATTCATGAGAATGATACAATCTACCTGACGGGCGGATCGCTGGGGTATCTCATGATTTCTTTCCTGCCCAGGAATATTCATTATACGGTGGTGGTCAATTCGGTGGATATCGGAAAAGAACTCAGGAGTTTTGATAATATTGAAGTGTATCTTGCCGGGGGAAAAATGCGCCAGAGCGGTTCGCTGGTGGATAGCCTGGCCACGGAATTTGTCAGTCGGATGCATTTTGATCTCTGCTTTATCACCGGAGCGGGCCTGACCGCCGCCTTTGGACTGTCCAATGGAACAGATGAGACGGCTGCCTTTCAGCGGATGGTGATCAAAAACAGCAGGAGAAAGTGCCTGCTGATGCCAGGTGCCAAAATTGGGGTGGACTCCTTTATCAAAGTCTGCGAGGCAGATGTCTTCGATTCTGTTATCACGGACTGGAATTGTGTGGAGGATCAGATAGCAGCGATTGAAGAAAAAGGCATTGCTGTGATTGTTGTCGAGGGCCCCAGATGAACCGAGAAGAGAGGCTGCGTAACCTGATTTTGGATAGGTATACGAGCCTTCGACAATTTTCTCTGGAGGCGGATATTCCCTACAGTACTCTGATGACAATGCTTTCAAGGGGGATTGGCGGCGCTTCCTTTGACGCAGTGATGCGGATCTGTGGAAAGCTGAGCATTGATCCCTATGAACTATAAAATGTGCAAAAACAGGGACAAAATCTGTCAAAGTAAGATTTTGTCCCTGTTGCTGTACTATTTTTCCAGATTCTTATTCGCTGTGGACAGCATCAGCTTGATGCGGTTCAGCTGGTTTACCTCGCTGGCACCGGGATCGTAGTCGATGGCCACAATATTGGACTGAGGGTAAGCCTTGCGCAAGGCCTTGATTACCCCCTTGCCCACCACATGGTTGGGCAGGCAGCCAAAGGGCTGGGTGCAGACGATATTGGGCACATTCTCGTGGATCAGTTCCACCATCTCCCCGGTCAAGAACCATCCCTCGCCAGTCTGGTTGCCGATGGATACAATGGGCTTGGCGTACTCCACAATCTCCCGGATGGGGGTGGGCGGGTCAAAATGCTTGCTCTTGGCAAAAGCCTTGGCGGCGGCTCCTCGCAGCACATGCTCGATGGCCCAGATGCCCAGGGCGGAAACCTTTGCCGTCTTTTTGCTGGTGCCCAGATGCTCTGCCTTGTAGATCTGGTTGTAGAAGCAGTACAGCATGAAGTCCATCAGGTCGGGTACTACGGCCTCTGCGCCCTCAGCCTCCAGCAGCTCCACCAGATGATTGTTGCCCGCAGGGGAGAATTTTACCAGGATCTCGCCCACAATGCCCACTCTGGGCTTTTGGATATCCCGAAGCACAATGGCGTCAAACTCCTGGATCATCTTCCTGCACATGCCGGGGAATTTGGCCAGGTTGATATGCTTGGCGGACACATAATCCTGAGCGACTTTCAGCCATTTCTGATGCACCGCCTCCACACTGCCGGGAACCTCCTCGTAGGGGCGCATACGGTAGACGCAGCGCATGAAGATATCACCGATCTGGGCGGACAGCGCCGCGCGGACCAGCAGGTCCAGATTCAAGTGGAAACCGGGATTGGTCTCTATGCTGCCCAGGTTCAGGGAAATCACCGGGATCTGGGCCATGCCCGCCTTTTCCAGGGCCCGGCGGATAAAGCCGATATAATTGGTGGCCCGGCAGCCGCCGCCGGTCTGGGTCATAATAACGGCTGTTTTGTTTAGGTCATACTTGCCGGAGAGCAGTGCCTCCATGATCTGCCCCACCACCAAAAGGGATGGATAACAGGCGTCATTGTTTACATATTTTAGTCCTACGTCCACAGAGTGCTTGTTGTCATTGGTCAGCACTTCGAAATGATAGCCGCAGGCGGCAAAAGCCTTCTCAAAGATATCAAAGTGGATAGGTGACATCTGAGGGCAGAGGATGGTATAGTCCTTGCGCATCTCCTCGGTAAACTGTACCTTCTTGATGGCGCTGGAGTGGATGGCGCGCTGCTCCGCTTTCTGCTTCCGCACACGGATGGCGGACAGGAGAGAGCGCACACGAATCCGGGCGGCTCCCAGATTGTTTACCTCGTCAATCTTGAGGCAGGTATAGATTTTGCCGGAGCCGGACAGGATATCGTTCACCTGGTCCGTGGTCACTGCGTCCAAGCCGCAGCCGAAGGAGTTCAGCTGAATCAGATCCAGATTTTCCACCAGTTTGACATAGCTGGCGGCGGCGTACAGTCGGGAGTGGTACATCCACTGATCGGACACGATCAGGGGGCGCTCCGGCTCCGCCAGATGGGAGATGGAATCCTCCGTCAGCACCGCGATATCATAGGAGGTGATCAGCTCCGGTATGCCGTGGTTGATCTCCGGGTCAATGTGATAGGGGCGGCCCGCCAGCACGATGCCCCGTTTTCCGGTCTCTTTTAAATACTGCAGGGTCTCTTCTCCCTTTTTCTGCATATCATGGTGAGCCGCCAAAAGCTCCTCCCAGGCTTTTGCCACGGCCTCCCTCACTTGTTCGGCGGGAAGTTCGGTGAATTCCTTCACCAGGGCGTCAGAAATGGTCTCCTGGCTGGTAAAGGCCATGAAAGGATTGCGGAAAGTGATATTTTCGCTTTTTATTTCCTCCACATTGTTCTTGATATTCTCCGAGTAGGAGGTCACAATGGGGCAGTTGTAGTGGTTGTTGGCGTCCTCAAACTCATTTCTCTCGTAGAATAATGCAGGGTAGAAGATAAACTTTACTCCCTGTTTAATCAGCCAGCTCACATGCCCGTGGGCCAGCTTGGCCGGGTAACACTCGGACTCACTGGGGATGGACTCTATGCCCAGCTCGTAGATCTGGCGGGTGGACACGGGGGACAGTACCACCCGGTAACCCAGGCTGGTGAAAAAGGTGTGCCAGAATGGGTAGTTCTCGTACATATTCAGCACTCTGGGAATGCCAACCACGCCCCTGGGAGCCTCGTCTGCGGACAGAGATTCATAGTCAAACAGGCGCTTTAGCTTGTACTCGAAGAGATTGGGCACATTGTGGGCGTTCTTCTGGCCGCCGATGCCCCGCTCACAGCGGTTGCCGGAGATAAACTGTCGTCCGCCGGAGAATTTGTTGATGGTCAGGCGGCAGTTGTTGGTACATCCCTTGCATTTTGCCATGCTGGTATCAAACTGCAGGCTGCAGATCTGCTCGTAGGAGAGCATAGAGGACTGGTAGCTGCTGCATTCATTAAAACGCTCCCTTGCGATCAAAGCCGCGCCGAAAGCACCCATGATACCCGCAATATCCGGGCGTATGGCCTCGCAGTCCGCAATTTTTTCAAAGCTGCGCAGCACGGCGTCATTGTAGAAGGTGCCGCCCTGGACCACGATTTCCTTGCCCAGCTCCGAGGCGTCGGAGACCTTGATTACCTTAAACAAGGCATTCTTTATTACAGAGTAGGCCAGACCGGCGGAGATATCCGCCACGCTGGCGCCCTCTTTTTGGGCCTGTTTTACCTTGGAATTCATAAACACGGTGCAGCGGGTGCCCAGATCGATGGGATGCTGGGCGAACAGGGCAGTCTGGGCAAAATCCTGGACGCTGTAGTTCAGAGATTTTGCAAAGGTCTCGATAAAGGAGCCACAGCCGGAGGAGCATGCCTCGTTGAGTTGCACGCTGTCTACGGTCTGGTTCTTGATCTTGATGCATTTCATATCCTGACCGCCGATATCCAGGATACAGTCCACCTGGGGGTTGAAGAAGGCGGCGGCGTAGTAGTGGGCCACGGTCTCTACCTCCCCGTCATCCAACAGAAAAGCGGCCTTCATCAGGGCCTCGCCGTAGCCGGTAGAGCAGGAGCGGACGATCTGCACATCCTCCGGCAGCTGCTGGTAAATCTCTTTCAGGGAGCGGATAGCGGTCTTTAACGGACTGCCGTCATTGCTGCTGTAAAAGGAGTACAGCAGGGAGCCGTCCTCACCCACCAGGGCAATCTTGGTGGTGGTGGAGCCTGCGTCAATACCCAGAAAGGCGTTGCCGCGGTAGGAGGCCAGGTCTCCGGTGCCCACTTTGTGCCGGGCATGGCGGTCCTGGAAGGCGTCATATTCCTCCTGGGTGGCAAAGAGCGGCTCCATGCGCTCCACCTCAAACTCCATCTTGATCTCCCCGGAGAGCTTTGCCACCATTTCCTCCATGGTGTAGCTGACATCCTCCTTGGCGTTCATGGCAGAGCCCATGGCGGCAAAGAGGTGGGAGTTGTCCGTATCCATGATATGTTCCTCATCCAGCTTTAGTGTGCGGATAAAGGCTTTTTTTAGTTCCGATAAAAAGTGCAGGGGCCCTCCCAGGAAGGCCACATGTCCCCGGATGGGTTTGCCGCAGGCCAGGCCGGAGATGGTCTGGTTGACCACCGCCTGGAAAATGGAGGCCGCCAGATCCTCTTTGGTGGCGCCCTCGTTGATCAGGGGCTGGATATCAGTCTTGGCAAACACACCGCAGCGGGCGGCAATGGTGTACAGGGACTGGTAATTTTTGGCATACTCGTTCAGGCCCGCTGCGTCCGTCTGGATCAGGGAGGCCATCTGGTCGATAAAGGAGCCTGTACCACCGGCGCAGATGCCGTTCATGCGCTGCTCCACATTGCCGCCCTCAAAGTAGATGATCTTGGCATCCTCGCCGCCCAGCTCGATGGCCACGTCGGTCTTGGGGGCCAGCTCTTTCAAGGCAGTGGCCACGGCGATGACTTCCTGGGTAAAGGGTACGCCCAGGTGATTGGCCAATGTCAGGCCGCCGGAGCCGGTGATCATGGGGTGCAGC
The DNA here is from genome assembly GCA_964550745.1 of uncultured Acetatifactor sp. Lineage (GTDB taxonomy): Bacteria > Bacillota > Clostridia > Lachnospirales > Lachnospiraceae > Acetatifactor. Next base: position 2,181 of record CAZKAO010000047.1, on the reverse strand, counting down.
AGAGCATTGCCCAGCTTGTCATAGGCTTTTTGCAGCAGGGAGGACAGAGTCTCCCGGATATTGGCATAGTGCCGCTCATAGTCGGAAAAGAGAATTCTGTGGTTCTCATCTAGAAGGGCAATCTTGACCGTGGTGGAACCGATGTCAATGCCCAGGGTGTACTCGGGGAGATGCTGATTTTCCGCATCGCAGCTCATACAGGTATTGTTCATGTAAAAACATCCTTTCTGGATTAAAGTCAATATTACACAGTCGTCTATTCAATCTATGAATGGATGCTGGTCTTTAAGCATTCCCCGACATTATACGACAGAAAAAGCAAAAATGCAATCTTTTGCGAGCCTGAGTCAGTGTTAAATTTGTGTTAAATTTTTGAAAAGCTGTTCATTTTAGGCAATTTGTGAGTTGACACAGGAATAACACAAACTAAAAAACAGTTGACAATTCCTGTCTGTTATGTATAATAAGAGATACAACAGCAGGAAGAATATCTGACTCACGAGAGTGGGTCGCTATTCTTCCTGCTGTTTTTGCTATCAGAAAACAGTGGTTGTATGCACCGTGCCAAAAGGAAGGACACTGGCAGATACAGCCGCAAAACCAAAAACAGAGGAGGAGTCTGCTTATGACAAAAAAGGAAGAAAAGAGCATTTCCAACCGGGAGGTAAAAAGCAGCGCATTCACAACATTTTTCGGGGAACCTGAGAATGCGTCTGAACTCTATGCGGCGCTGGGAGATACAGAGGTATCCCCGGAGGACATTACATATGTGACACTGGAGGGAGTGCTGTTCATTGCGAGGAAAAATGACCTGGCGTTCACCGTGAAAAACCGTGTGCTGGTCATCAGTGAACACCAGTCCACAATAAATGATAACATGCCTCTGCGTGATCTTCTCTACTTGGGGCGGACGCTGGAGAAACTGCTGGACGAGAAAAATTTATACAGGCGGAAAATGATCTCCATTCCCACACCGGAATTTTATGTGTTTTACAATGGCAATGATCCCTTCCCGACAGAAAAAATCCTGCGTCTTTCCGATGCGTATCTTGATAAAACGGAGCATCCTATGTTAGAATTGGAAGTGAAAGTAATCAACATTAACCTTTCATCGGGCCACAGGCTTTTGAAGGAATGTCGTCCAATGTACGAGTATTCCTGGTTCATTCAGCAGATCAAGGACTATCTGGCCGACGGATGGAGCCGGGATGATGCAATCGCCCAGGCGGTGCGGGACTGTCTGGATGAAGGGATTATGGCAGAGTTTATGCAGGAGCATGGAACGGAGGCGGTAAATATGCTTTATACACAGTGGAATTGGGATGACGCCATGGAGGTAGAGAGGGAAGAGGCATATGAGGACGGGGTAGAGGCCGGAATGGCAGCAGGACAAACTCAGGGAGACCTCAATCGCAGCCGCCAGGATATTCTGGACCTGTTGGAGGACCTGGGAGAAATCCCCGAGGATATCCAATCCCGTATCCATACGGAGGAGGATACACAGATTCTGCGCCAGTGGCACAAGGCAGCGGCAAAGGCTGTGAGCTTTGACGCATTCAGGAAAAAAATAGGCTGATGTGGAACGGAGGCGGTAAATATGCTATATACGCAGTGGAATTGGGATGACGCCATGGAGGTGGAGAGGGAAGAGGCATATGAGGACGGAGTAGAGGCCGGACAAACTCTTGGAGATATCAATCGCAGTCGCTAGAATATTTTGGACCTGTTGGAGGACCTGGGAGAAATCCCCGAAGATATTCAATACCGTATCCACACGGAGGAGGATACACAGATTCTGCGCCGGTGGCACAAGGCAGCAGCAAAGGCCGTGAGCTTTGACGCATTCAGGGAAAAAATGGGCTGACATGGAGTGGAGGCGGTAAATATGTTATATACACAGTGGAATTGGGATGACGCCATGGAGGTGGAGAGGGAAGAGGCATATGAGGACGGACAAACTCAGGGAGATCTCAATCGCAGTCGCCAGGATATTCTGGACCTGTTGGAGGACCTAGGAGAGATCCCCGAGGACATTCAATCCCGCATTTACAACGAGGAGGATACACAGATTCTGCGCCAGTGGCACAAGGCAGCGGCAAAGGCCGTGAGCTTTGAGGCATTCAGAGAAAAGATGGAATAATTTATTTTTAGTAAGATAATATTTATAAAAACGCACAAAGC
>CAZKAO010000046.1:0-26316 GCA_964550745.1 uncultured Acetatifactor sp. | reverse complement strand
TCATCTCCCACAGAATGTCCAGCTGCCGATTCTGCGACACGGTGGTTGTCTTTGATGACGGGCGTATCGTTCAGACGGGGAGCCACGAGGAACTGCTGCGGGATAAGGAAGGGATTTATTGCCGCATGTGGGACGCCCAGGCCCAGTACTATGTATAGACAGATCATTGCCCGCGCCTGGTTACGGGCAAAATTACCCCCTTTTCTTCTGTATCAAGCCATGGTACAATATGTCTGTAATTTTTTTTAATGTGTATTGTGAAGTTATTAATAATACGGGCGATTCGAGCGGAAAAGAGGTAAGGATAAGTATGGATAAGGCGGAATTTATAAGGAAACGGCAGGAAATTCTTGAGAGGCAGGCACAATTTCTGGAGGAGAGGCCGGAGATAGGCAGACTTGTAGGGATGAAAAAGATATTTCTGCGGATCCTGATGGGAATTTTAATTCTTCACTTTATCTTCTCAATTTGTATCATGGTATCGATGCCGGGCTTTACTGCTTTTGATATTGGAACGGAAGTATTTAAGCTACCCTTTATGCTGCTGTGGGTGTTTTTGTTTCTGAATCCCCGGGGCAGCTGGACATGGAATCTGATGTTGTATGTCTCAGCAGTCGTAAACTTTGGGCTGGTGGTACAGAACAGGGAGGCCATGCTGGGGCTTTTGGCCAATCTTTCGTATCTGGCCATGCATTCAAGGGTATTGTATGTCGCCATCATGTTTTTGGAAGTATTGCTCCCTTTTGTCCTGCTGGGATTCGCATTGTATCTGACAGTCCCCATGAAACATCGGGTGATGGCCGAGGTGGCGGCCAACATGTACAAAGAGACAATGGCGGAACTGCAGGATGCTGCCAGATGATTACTCTCAGGGTCAGGATGTCGTATTCCTGGCTCTGTTTTTTTGCCCATTTTTAGACATTTCCAGCTATTTCCCTATTGCGCCGCAACAAAATATAACAAAATCAGGGCAATTATGTCAGCAGTGGTTGGTAGACGGTGGCGGCGACATCTCTTATAATGCAAATCAAAATAACAAAAGTGGGAAAAATTAATATAGTAGGAAAGATTGGAGAGAATACAAATGGAGGAAGTACTGCGTATCTGTAATTTATGCAAGCAATATCCCTCCTTCCGGCTGCAGGAGGTATCCTTTGCCGTGGAAAAGGGAACAATCATGGGATTTATCGGGCGCAATGGGGCGGGCAAGACTACCACGCTGAAATCCATTATGAACCTGGTGCATCCCGACAGCGGGGAGATCCGATTTTTTGGCATGGAGCTGGGAGAGAGGGAGCAGGAGATCAAGCAGCGGATCGGCTATGCCACCGGGGGGATCAGCTATTATCAAAAGAAGCGAATACAGGAAATCATCCAGGTGACCAAAATGTTTTACTCCAGCTGGGACGATGCGGCATGCAGGCATTATTTGGAGGTATTTTCGCTGGACCCTGGCAAGCGTCTGACAGAGCTGTCCGAGGGCATGAAGGTGAAATTTAATCTCACACTGGCTCTGTCGCATCATGCGGAATTTCTGATCCTGGATGAGCCCACCAGCGGACTGGACCCGGTGTCCCGTGAGGAGCTGCTGGAGATCTTTCTGGAGCTGGCGGCCCAGGGGGTGTCGATTCTGTTTTCCACCCATATCACTTCTGACCTGGAGAAATGCGCTGACGCTATCACCTATATCCAAAAGGGGCGGATCATAGCCTCCCGGCGGACGGAAGATTTTGTGGCGCAGTACCGGCTGGTGAAGGTGGCCGGCGAGGTGACTGCGGCTCAGAGGGAACTGGCATTGGGAATCCGCCGCAGCAAGGAGGGGCAGACGGCGTTGATTCCGGCCGGACAGGAGAGCCGAGCCAGGGAGCTTTTTGCAGATAAGGCAGCGGAGATTGTCCCCGCTGATCTGGAGACAATTATGGTGCATTTGGAGGGTAATGCGTGAGAATTATGAGTAAGCTGATTAAAAAGGAATTTACATTGACGGCGGCGCCGCTGACTTATATTTTTATGGCCTTTGGGCTGATGACCATGATTCCGGGCTACCCTATCCTGATGGGCGGGTTTTTCATTTGTCTGGGAATCTTTTACACGTTTCAGTTTGCCCGGGAGTACAATGATGTGCTGTACACGGCTTTGCTGCCGGTGCGCAAGAGAGATGTGGTGAAAGCCCGGTATCTCTTTGTGGTATGCATTCAGCTGGCAGGAATTTTGCTCTGTGGGCTGCTGACGCTGCTGCGGATGACGGTGCTACGGGAAGCACAGGTGTATCAGACCAATCCCTTGATGAATGCGAATCCGGCTTTCCTGGGGTATCTGCTGGTCATTATGGCATTGTTCAATATTATTTTCCTGGGCGGCTTCTATAAATCTGCCTACTACTATGGCAAGCCTTTTGTCCTGTTCTGTATTGCTGCCTTTGTGGTAATAGGGCTGGGGGAGACGCTGCATCATATTCCCGGCCTGGGCTGGCTGAACACCGTCGCAGGGGCTGGCGCAGGCCGCCAGTTTGTGGTATTATTGGCAGGGGCCTTGCTCTATGCAATAGGGACTCTGCTGTCCATGAAGCGCTCGGAGGAGCGTTTTGAGAAACTGGATCTGTGAGGAAAAATATATGTTGAGTGAGAATCTGTACAAGCTGCGCAAACTTCACGAGCTGTCTCAGGAACAGGTGGGGGAACGGCTGGGCGTGTCCCGGCAGGCGGTGTCCAAATGGGAGACGGGAGAGACAGCTCCCGACATCCACAATTGTGTGGCCCTGGCCCGGCTGTATGATGTGTCAGTGGATGACCTGGTGAATTATGACAACGCGGACAGCGATATGGTGGTTCCCCCCAAAGGCAAGCATCTTTTTGGTGTGGTCACAGTGGGGGACAAGGGCCAGATCGTGATTCCCAAACGGGCCAGAAAGATTTTTCACATTGAGGCGGGAGATAGTCTTGTGGTGCTGGGGGACGAGGCCCAGGGTATCGCCATAATCAAGGCGGACGATATGCTGGGCCTTATGAATGATGTGCAGCAGGCTATGAAGGAGCCCCTTAATTGATCTGCCCGTCCCATATTGGCATATTGGTGAGATACCTGCCCTCGACAGCGGGGACATAATATATCCCATAGGTCTTGAGACCTTCTAGGCGTTCTTCATCGGGCACTTCCACATAGAAACAGTAAAATGGCATAAAGTATTCTTCCAGTTCCCCGGTATAATAGACCAGCTCAACTTTCTTTATGCTATCCTTGCCAGGAATCTCGAAGGGAACACTGGTAATATAACTGCCAGCCAATAAAAGTTTTCTCGCCTTATCCACGGTAATAATCGGATAGTCGCCGACCTTCAATGACAGATCCGGATGGTAAATCCTTATAAAACGCAGTCTGTCTTCGTAATCATCCCAAAGATCAACCCGATAGAAGTTGTAATTTACTATTGTGTCAATAATATCTTCTTCCGCCTCATAAAGTCTAACGTAAAAATTCGGAAACGCCTGATCTAAATAAACACCATAGCCAGTGCTGTAAATGTTCGTTTGCGGGTTTTCCATCCCTAAAAGATTTCGATATTTATTTTTTAGATATTCGGCCGCATTTGCATTGTCCTCATAAGATGCGTCGTATTTGAAATGATACCCCTCAGGCAGGGCGTGCGGAGGATCAAACGTAATCTCTGCTGTCATTGTCTGGTCAACCTCTATTGTCACACCCTCTGCCTCAATCATATATTTTGTTGGATTATAATATTCTTTGGGAACGTCCCCTTCGTTATATATTTTCCAGTCCTTTGCCCGCCATTCCTGTTCAGACGTATTATCCGTAATCACCAGAGAAGAGGTGTCCAATCCCAGCCGCCCGGCAATCTCCAGTAAAAATTCCTTCATTGCGTCAAAATCTACACCATATGCAACAAAATAGTTGTCAAAGGTCAGCCGGTTCTGATAGACGGGCAGAGTGGTGAGTTCCATTGTCTCACTCCAGGGATTTCCGTTTACCAATTCGGAGATATCATAAGCCATATATGCTGAGTACCCCATGCCGTCATCATTTCTCTCTGAAATGGAAAGCAGCGGCAGATCCAGGGGAATGTCCGAAGCCTGTGAGGAGCCGTCCGGAGTATCCGTGGAATGGTCAAGGTCCTGTGTGGGAAGATCAGAAACATCCGTGGAGTTGTTCGGAATCTCTGTGGAATCCCCAGGAGTCTCCGTGGAATCATCGATAGTCTCTGTGGGAACATTGGTGGGATCGGCAAAGCTTTCGGGCAGATCAGGGGGAAGATCCGGTGACTGCTGCGGCAGCACCCGGATTCCCGCATAGGCGAGCAGGGCCAGGCAGGCTGCGGCTGCCGCCCATGCGCCCCAGCTTTTCCTCCGCCCTTTTTTATGGCTGCGTATCTCGTTCGTCTCCTCAATAATGGCATCGTCAAGCATATTTAATGAATCGCTGATCTGTTCTTTTTTCATATTTGGAAGCCCTCCTGTTCCAAGTGATTTTTCAGGCCCTGCCGGGTGCGGAAGAGCAGGCTTTTCACACCGGATTCGCTCATGCCGTAGTAAGCGGCTACTTCCCGGATGGAATCCATATAGTAATATCTCCCCACAAAGGTATTGCGGGCCTGGGGGGTCAGTGTGTGCAAGTATGCGTTTATCGCTTCCGCGAGAAGGTGCAGGTCCACATCCTGCTCGGTGGTATTGTCCCCGCAGACACATTCCTCCAGTTCGGAGAGCGACAGGGCATATTCGGAGGCTCGTCGTTTTTCCCGGTTGCGGCGGCGAAAGATATCAATCGACAGCTGCCGCGTGATTTTCCCCAGATAGGTGGCAAGGACATCCGGCCTGTGGGGCGGCATGGAGTTCCACGCCTTCAGGTAAGTATCGTTGACCGCCTCCCTGCTGTCCTCAACATTGGAGAGAATATTGTGGGCAATCCTGGAGAGATAGCGCCCATACTTCTGTTCTGTTTCCCGTATGGCTTTTTCATCCCGCTGCCAGTATAGGGCAACGATCTTATCATCCTGCATGGACTGCCTCCTCTCATATCCTGGGTGTATGCAATCAGTACTGATAGCAGCCTACACTATATATCCCGACAAAAATCGGAGCTGGTTGCATGGAAATTGTGTTTATCGAAAATTTTTTTATAATTCTCCACAAGTATTCATATCCTTCTGCGGGAATGGCTAAAATCAAGGGTATTATACCCTTATTGGGCGGAATGTGCAAGAATAAGGAAAACTTGTATCTAAAAGTATTTGGTGTAATCTGATTTTATATTTATAAAATTAAACTTGAAATTTTGATGTAACTATAATATAATTAAAATTAGAATGGAGGTGTATAATAACATGAACAGACAAACAATATCTAAGATGGTGAAAGCCAGCGGGGTCTCTGCAGGCGAGATGATTCTGGTTCATTTTTGGGGCGAGGATGAAAATAAGGAGATTGCCAATGATTTTATTGTATCTGTTGCGGAAATGGGAGCAACGCCTGTATTGCTTCAGCAGTCCCGCCAGATTAATCGGGACCTCTTCCGTGCCGCAAAAGAGAGCTGTTTTGGCGCGGAATATTTTGATTTATTTACGAAGTTTGACGCCGTACTCGATGTTTTTACTTATCGCCCTGTTGTCCTGGGGTATGAGATCGAAGCAGAGCAGTTCGAACTCTATCGGAAATATATGGCGCAGCTCTTTTCAAAACTGATGCAATGCAAACGCTTTACACAGATCCGTATCCCGACTGTGGCCAATGCGGAGGAATCGGGTCTTGACCCTGCGGATTATATGCAGCGGATGGAAAAAGCCTATGACATTGACTATAACGCAGTTTATGAAACCTGCAGGCAGGCAAAGGAGCGTTATGCAGGGACGGATAAAGTACGGCTTTGCACTGGAGAAAGCTGCGAGCTTTATTTTGAACTAACAGGCAGGGCGTGGCATATTGACGCAGGGGATGGCGATCTCCCGTGCGGCGAGATCTATATTGCCCCTGTCGAGAACAAAACGCAGGGCACAGTCTATTTTGAAACTTTCTATCTTGACGGTGTCAAATATAGCCATGTGATGTTACAAGTCAGAGACGGGCAGGTATGCGGCAGCAATCAGCCTGAAATCACAGCTTTTTTTGAAAAGCAGCCGCAGGAGAACAGGGTTGTCTGTGAGCTTGGCTTTGGTATGAATCCCAATGTGACGGATTTATGCGGATACAATGTTTTGGATGAAAAGATGTGCGATACATTTCACATTGCAGTTGGCGCAAATCATATGTTCGGCGGAACAAACGAAGCTTCTGATCATATTGATTTTGTTGGTCGTGGCACAATAGTCATATAATAGGAGTGTGATGATATGAATGAACAGAAAAGGAAACTGGTATCCTGGTTTGATGAACAGATCACGATCTGTAAACAACGCAGCGAACTTTTCGCAGCAGATGACCGAATGGATGAGGGAAATATGGAAAAAGTCCGGGCAAACGTGTATGATATTTTCAAAACAATTCTCTCTGTCGCTGAAAAGGTTTGTGGGGAAGACAATTTAGCAATAAAAAATTTTTTGTTACAAAAGGCAGAACAGATTCCTGCAAACTGGGCAACTGCCTATGAAAAGGCCAGACAGCATGAGGATGTGGAGAAGATGCATATTGAGAGTATAAAACTTGACACCATCCGGGAGATCAAGGATATGTTTTTACAGATTTGGGAGGGAACGGTATGACGGAGACAGAAGCAATTCAATTATTTAAGTGTCTGGCAGATAAGTCGCGGTTGCAGATCTTGAAATCTCTTGCCATTGAGGACATGTATGTGGAACGATTGGCGGAGAGACTGGGGCTTAGTGCGCCTACCATTTCTTTTCATCTGAAAAAGCTGTCGGACGCAGGCGCTGTGAGCGCCTATAAGAATCAGTATTACATGATGTACTCGCTCAATAAGGAAATATTTCAGACAAGCATGTTGGAAATCTTGCAAATGCAATCGGATGAGGCACAAAAGCAGGAGCAGCGGGATGCGGATTATCGGCAAAGGGTGATAAATTCTTTTTTTGAATATGGGAAATTGAAATCAATTCCTACCCAGCGTAAAAAAGAACGAATTATTTTAGAGGTTATTGTCGAGGCGTTTGAATATGACCGGATGTATTCCGAGCGGGAGGTAAACATTATTATTGCCGATTTCCATGATGATTTCTGTACAATCCGCCGGGATATGGTAGGTGAAGGGCTTTTGGGCAGGAATGGCATGGAGTATTGGCGCATGAAATAATGTTTCCTTCCTGGCCAGCCGAGACCTTGAGGTATTTGATTGTGAAAATGCCGCCCGCAAAATACGGGCGGCACTCAGGTTATTTCATTTTCTCTATTGGCATCCAGATCTGCACATTGCGTTCGGATCTCGGCATCCAATGATATACTACGAGTTCCGGGCCTTCCGCAAGTTGGAAGCCCATTTCCGGCATCCACTCTGTCAGAATCTGAATTCGAAGATTTAGAAGATCAAAATAACCACATAGATTGTTTTTCACATCTCTTGTTTCAAATACCACATAAGTTGCCTTGGGAATTGTGATATTTTCCAGTCCCATACTCTCCACAAAGTCAACCCCGGTAACACTTTTGTTGTACAGATTCTCTCGATTCCAGTCATCCAGCTGATGGCAATAATAAAAATCGTATCCCTCATCAGTTATATTGGAAATTACACAATGCGCGTCACCATAATCCGATGCGCCTTGAAGAAACCATTGTTTACCTCTTGTTGTAATAAAAAGTTGCTCTTCCTGACGCTCTCTTTCCTCTCCGTAAGGCGCGCCGGTGAAATGCGCTTTGTACCCAGTCAGAATTACTTCGGGTTTTTCTTCGATTCTGTAATTCATAGCTCTGCCTCCTTCTAATGAGAATTTTAGTACAAGACGGGAAAAGGACTTAAGATTATTACCGCTGTTTCGTGCCTGCGACGGCAAAATACCGTGGAATTTCTGGAATGCTTTTGCAAAGCTGTCCGGACTTTCATAGCCATACTTCAGTGCGACATCAATTACCTTTGCATTACTCGTAGCCAGCTCTGTACCGGCAAGAGATAACCTGCGGTTACGAATATACTCTCCTATGGTGAATCCGCAGAGAATACTGAAGACACGCTGGAAATGATAGGTCGATGAAAAACTTTGTGCAGCGACTTTTTCGTAATCTATTGTTTGTGTCAGATTATCCTCGATATAGTCGATAGCCTTTTGCAATCCGAGAATCCAGTCCATATTATCCCTCCTTGTCTGCCCTTATTCTATCAAAAGGAGTATTTTTTTCCCGATATTCTGTGCTGAGTCTAATCGGGTTCTTTTATTTTGGTCTGCTAAACCCAAGATAGGTTTGTGTTTAGTATACTCTCAAAAGCGAAATTGTAAAGATACTTTAGTACTTCGCCGCAAGGCAGGGGAGTTGTATTTCACAATTCTCTGGACGGAAGATTTTAAGGAAAAGACATTGACTTCCATAAATAATCTATGTAATATTTAAGAAGAAGTGATGTACTAAAGCTATAGACAAAAGGGAGATGTTTTATGGGTGCAGTGCAGCAAGCAATAACTTTGCCACTGGCAGAGAAGGATAGCCAAAGAATACACAATTATTTTCTGCTTCTTTGTATATGTATTCTCTGTGTATCTCTTGCCGCCTGTGGCAGTCAGGCCGATACAACTACGGACATGCCATCGACATCTGTGAAGGAGCAGGAAACCGAGGCATATACACCTTCTCCTGCTGTGTCCACTAATGCCACAGAGGAAATATCTGATGAATCCAGAACAGAAACAAAAGCTCTGGAAGAGAGCGCGGCAGTGGAAAATCCCACACAGATAGTAAATGACATGGATGAGTGGGAAATGGTTGATATTCCGGTGAGCTCCGTTCCGAGAGAGGCCCGCTATATTGGCGCAACGGAGAATGGATTTTATTACTGGATGGATGAGGCTGGAAAGTGGCGGTATTATTTTTACTCATGGGATGGGGAAATAAACTGTGTTTTTGATGAAGGAATCAAGGAAGAATATCACTATTCAGCGGATATGATGACCGATTGCTCCCTGTTGCTGACTATTCAATATGCGGAGGGAGTAACCACTTATCAAGTGTATGAGGATGGAACGGTTGAAGAAATCCTCACCCAGACCAGCCAGCCTGTGCCTGAGCGCTATTGTGTAAATGAATACATATATTTTACCCAGTATGACATTTTAGAGGACGGAAGTGAAACAGGGAAGGCGTTGAGGTTTGACCGGAACACTAAGGAATTGGAGGTGTTGTATCAGACAGAATACAAGGATGGCAATGGAAAAGAGGTATATGGGATTGGCGGTACGGATCAGGAAGTATTCCTGGCAGTGAGAGAATATCGAGACTATTATCAAACGAATCAGTTGGATTATTATGTTGTGAAGCTTGATCCTGATACAAAAACTATTCTGTCCCAGACAGAAGAGCAATATGGCACACTATATATTACTGGAAGCGGCAATAGAGTATTGATAGCGGAAAATTCTGCTACGGAAGCTCTGAGGGAAAGCGGCAAGGTATATATGTGGGAGGATTCTCTGGTTAGTCCAGTGGCTATACCCGGCATGTCAGCAAGCGAATCTGTAAACTGGTCCATGCTATCCGGTAATCGCATCATTATGAAATCCGGATATAAAGGATATATCTGGGATTTGGAGACAGATACTATCCATCAGATTGATCTTCGTGAACTCAATGCGATAAACGCAACAGGTATGTCCACTCAAGGATTCTCTGGCCTGGTGCTTCAAGAGGATGAACTATACTGGAGGGAAATGCGATTAAAGTAGAGGACTATGTAATACATAGCCAAATCAGATTACTACATCGAAAGACTGAATCGCTATATACCAATGGTACATGCAGTGGTGTGAGAAGGAGGAAATTTTTTGTTTAGAGAAATTTCCTCCTTCTTGATCTTTACAGTGAATAAATAAAACCGCTTTTTTGTCCTTGGGTTTGTGTTTAGTATTTCGTTGGACAAAAGAAGCCAAAAATAATCGGGCGGCAAAGAGGGATTTCTGTTATACTATAGTTACGACCGGTAAGTGAAAAGGATATCCAATGATGCAGGAGCAGGGCAGTTGATCAGTGCCGGGCTTCGGATAGAAGGAGGCAGAATATGGAATGGATGGAAGCGATCAGGGAAGCTGTTGATTATACGGAGGCCCATATCACAGAGGAGATTACGGTAAATGATGTGGCGAACCATGTGAATATCTCCCCTTTTTATTTTCACAAGGGTTTCAGCATGCTGTGCGGTTACACTCTCATGGAATATATTCGTAATCGAAGACTGTCTCTGGCAGCAGACGAACTGGTTGCCAGTGGTATCTCAGTCACGGAGCTTGCTATGAAGTATGGCTATGATTCCCCGGACAGCTTTGCCAAAGCCTTTTCACGTTTCCATGGGATTGCCCCCTCAGCAGTGCGCAGGGACAAGGCGATGGTCAAAACCTTTGCCCCCCTGAAATTGACAATATCATTGAAAGGCGGTTATATGATGGATTATCGGATTGCAGAAAAAGAGAGCTTTACCGTGCTTGCCATGTCCAGGGAGTTTGCTTATGAGAATGCAAAGCAGGATATCCCCACATTCTGGGAGGAATACTATGCGGCGGGGAACGGGCAATATGTCTGCGGTATGTTTGGCATCAATATTGATCCCCAGAGGGGAAATGAGAAATTCGAGTACCTGATTGCGGATGTGTATAACCCTTCTGTGGACATTCCCAAGGGCTTTGAGGTCAGGACGATCCCGGCTTTTACCTGGGCGGTATTTCCCTGCCGGGGCCCTTTGTCTACCACGATGCAGGACGTGAACACCAAGCTGTTCTCAGAGTGGCTGCCGGCCCAGAAGGAATACGAGTGGGCGGCGGGATACTGTGTGGAGATGTATAATGCGCCAAACGAATATCCCAAGGGAACAGAGGATGAAAACTATTATGCGGAAATATGGATTCCTGTAAAGAAGAAATAAGGGAGACAGACAAAATAAAAAGTGCCATGGGGGATTCCCTCATGGCACTTATCTTCTTTATGTAGCGAATAAACTAAGCCGCTTTTTTGTCCTTGGCGTTCTTCTTGCCGCCCACCAGGAAGAAGCTGCACAGCAGGGCGATCACATACAACGCAATCGTCACATACAGTACAGTCTGGTATCCCACGGGATTCACGGAGGTCAGTCCGCCGTGGCCGTCGCTGACGTCCACAGGCTTCCCCACATGGCCTACGATAAAGGATGCCAGCTGATTGCCGGTGAGACCTGCAATTGCCCATGCGGAGAGGGTAATGCCATGGATAGCACTGATATTTTTCATACCGTAGTGGTCGGACAGCAGAGTGGGCACATTGCTGAATCCTCCGCCGTAACCGGCGTTTACCACAAACAGCAGTACCAGCACCAGGATCAGCAGCAGAGTGCTCTGTCCCATGTCCGCAATGCCTTTGGTGACAATCACCAGGCCGGTGGCGGCAATGGACAGGATGATCATAATCTTATACACAGTATTTCTGTCCTTCATGGTGTCCGCCCATGCGGAGAAACCCAGACGGCCGCCGGCGTTGAACACAGCGGTAATAGAGGACAGCACTCCGGCCATACCTGCCAGACCGATACACTTGATAATCATTTTCTCCTGAGAGATCAGCGCCAGGCCGCAGGTAATGTTGATATAGAACATCAGCCAAATACCAGCGAATACCACGGGCTTAGTCTTGATTACATCAATGGCTCTTGCACCCTTTTCCTGACTGGCGGGTTCATGCCAGCCTGCGGGCTTGGCCAACAGCAAATGTCCCGCAAACATCATGACAAAATACACGCAGGCCAAAATCAGGAACATCTTGTAGATACCGCCATCTCCCAGAGAGTTCAGCAGCGCCTGCATGATGGGGCTTGCGATGGCTTTGGCGGCGCCGAAGCCTGCCACTGCCAGTCCCGTTGCCAGTCCCTTGCGGTCCTGGAACCACAGCATCAATGTCTTGACCGGAGACAGATAACCGGTGCCCAAGCCGATACCCATGATAAAGCCGTAGCATACATAGATACCGATCAGCGCCACTATGCTGCCATGTCCTGTGGCTACATATTGTTTTCCGCCATACCAGATAAAGAATCCTGTGCCGGCCATGCCTGCTGCAAAGCAGATGGCGGCGATCAGCGAGGAACGATGGATATCCTTCTCCACCACATTGCCCAGAAAAGCGGCGGACATGCCCAGGAAAAAGATGGCAAAACTGAATGCCCACTCAGTGGCACTCTTGGAGAAACCGATGTGGTCGGCGATCTCCTGGCTGAAAATGGACCAGCAGTATACCGTACCGATACTGCAGTGGAGCAGCAGTGCCGGAATGGCGGCGCGAATCCATTTGTTTTGAATGTTTTTCATAAGTACCCCTTTCTGCATATTCCTAATTTATAAACACTGTTGTTATTCTACTCCTAAAGTACATTTTTTTCAATATATGAAGTGAAAAGATTTGTGTCTTTTGATGTATCAGGACTTATAATACTGCTTCCAGTTGTTTACTACTTCTCTGGCCTGCTCCGGGCCGATTCCGGTAATCTTCCGCAGCTCTTGTATGGCGAATACCATCTCCCGGCCTCTGACAAAAGTGTCTACATTGACAAAGGCGGATTTGGGATAATGTACTCCGTTGATCACAACATCGGTAGGAAATTCCCGCAGTTCGGGACGTTTCTGGATTCCCAGCACAAGGAATACAATACCAGCGATCAGCATGATAAGCCCTATTACGATCACTTCCCTGGGCCAGATGGAGAGGGAAAATCCCATCACCGGCAGAGAGATTATTGTGAAAATAATTCCCAGTGCAATTTTCAATTCATTTTTTATGTTCATTTTTATATTTCCTATCTCTCACAAATCGTACATGATGCTGGTTTATTTCTTCTTAGCATAACTCTTAAACTGAGGCAGTAGATTGATAAAGCGTTCCACCTCCTGTTCCTGATAAATACCCAGAGGTTTGTCGGATTTCTCCAAACCGTTGCTATCAATCACCTTTTTCACATTGATAATCATCAGCTCTCCTGCAGGGTAGATATGCATTTTTGTTCCACTACCATCCTCAACCGAATTAAGCTCCGTCTCATTCCAGTTAATGTCCAGACGGCTGCGGATGATCAACTCGCCATTTCTCATAAGAAAGGAGAATATGATCAGCTCGGTATTGGAAAACGCCAGTATATACGGATAGTAATAGTATTTAAATCCGGTGCCATAGTTCTCCGTCTTGGTATAATATCCGACAACATATGTATAATCAGGAAAGTGATCGCCCATCTGCTTCTGCATGGCATCCATAACTTTTTTCTTATCTGTGCCAGTCTCTTTCTGCTGACGCATATAGGCAGATTTTTTTTTAAAATAAAACACAACTGCTATTATGATAAAGATAGTAGCGATCGCCACATATACGTTCTCCAACGAGAAGTAGTACCCAAATAATTGTATCACCTTATATTCCTCCTTTGATAAAAAAAAATATTGATGTAAATACTTAATAAGTATTAAACCCCTTTCCATTTACATTGTCAAGGATATTTTGAGATATGCTCTACCCATTGACTTTAAGCAATAATAGGTATAATATTAAGTCGTTTTAAGAGGAAATATATGCAAATAATGAGGAAATTGTCATGCTTGTGCTCTACTTTATCTTATGGATTATTTTTAATGGTCAGATTACGCTGGAAATCTGTGTTTTTGGCATCCTGATCGCGGCGCTGCTTTTTGCCTTTGCCTGCAGGTTTATGGATTACAACATGGAAAAGGAGCTGCAGGTCTACCAGAAGCTGGGAAAGGTCCTGCGGTATATATTTACTCTGGTATGGGAGGTTGTCAAAGCTAATCTGGGGACGGTGCATCTGATTCTGACTCAGAGGGAGGAGATCCAGCCGGTGCTGGTGAGCTTTCACAGTGACTTAAAGAGTCCCATGACGCAGACACTTCTGGCCAATGCCATCACGCTGACGCCCGGGACGATCACCGTGACGCTGGAAAATGGGGATTACACGGTACACTGTCTGGATGAGAGTCTGGCGGAGGGCATGGATCAAAGTATTTTTACAAAGCTCGCGCAGGAGCTTGAACAGAAAGGGAGTGAATAGATTTGGGCGGAGGTATACCGGGCCTGGGACAAGCCTATATGATTTTGTTTACAGGAGCGCTGGTGTTTCTGGCGGTAATGGTTATTCTGTGTCTGATACGGGCCATCATCGGGCCGAGGATTGCCGACCGCGTGGTGGCGGTGAATATGATGGGAACCATGGTTTTGGTGATCATCGCCATATTGGCGCTGTTTCTGGAGGAAGGGTATTTAGTGGATATCTGTATCATATATGCCATGATCAGCTTTTTGGCGGTCATTATACTGACCAAGGTATATATGGGGGTCTATACGGAGTGGAAGAAGCATGGGAGAGAATATGCTGCCGAGATGAATAATACGGATATCAATGGTATCTGGGAGCCGCAGAATACAGCAGATAGAACTGCGGCGAGGTCTGACAGACAGAAAGGGGAGGAGTAGCTTATGGCGGTGCTGGAATGGATTCGTTTTCTGGCGGGTGCGGTATTCCTGCTGATCGGTCTGGGAATATTTGTCATAGAGATGGTCGGCGTGTTCCGCTTCCGCTATGTGTTGAACCGTATGCATGCGGCGGCCATGGGAGATACGCTGGGGATCGGCTGCTGCCTGCTGGGGCTGATTATTATGTGCGGATGGAATTTTACATCCTTGAAGCTCCTGCTGGTTATTCTGTTTTTGTGGCTGTCCTCGCCTACTTCCTCCCATTTGATTGCCAGACTGGAAGTGACTACGGACGAGGAACCGGAAAAGCATTACCGCAAAATGGAGATGCAGGGCGGTCATGCAGTAGAGCCGGAGAAAGAAGGGGAGCGGTCATGACGGTATTTACCTGTATATTGTTTTTATTTTTGATTGTGTGCGCAGTGGCGGCGAGTTTGTCAAAAAGCCTGTTGAACTCGATATTGATCTTTATGACATACAGTCTGGTTATGTCCATAATCTGGGTGATTCTGGAATCTCCGGACCTGGCTATCACGGAGGCTGCTGTGGGGGCGGGAGTGACCACGGTGCTGTTTGTGCTGACCCTGAAAAAGATTCATGCGATTATGGGAGCGGATGAAGTGACGGATATCGAGGAGGAGCTGGAGTATCGGAGGAGGCGTAGATCATGAGTAAAAAGGTGCCTCAGGAGAAATATGAAAGAACGCTGTCCTACAGGCTGAAGGTCTGGCTGGAGGGCAGCAGGGACCTCTATCTGGGCAATCTGGAGATGAAGCCTCAAAGTCCGCCCGAGGAAGATGAGGCCACCCTGCAGCGGCTTCGGGAGGATAACGAGAGAGTGCGGGCTGCTGTATATGACACAAGGAAAAAGCGGGAGATGGTTCTGTTCAGAAAGGCGTACAGGGTACTCAGTCTGCTGTTCTGTGTCCTGCTGGTGTCCATGCTGCTGATCGGCGTATCCGACCTGCCTCCTTTTGGAGGGGCGAATAATCCGGTCAACAATGAAGTATCCCAAAGATATATTGAGAAAGGACTTCAGGAGACGGGAGCGGTCAATATTGTCACGGGTATGATTCTGGACTATCGGGCTTTTGATACTCTGGGAGAATCCCATGTGCTGTTTATCGCCACATGTACCGTACTTATTTTATTGCGGGAGGATCGTAAAAAGGGCGGCGATGATGTTCAGGAGATCAACGACAGGGCGTATGAGCCGAAAAACGATGTGATCCTGCAGACAGTGGCAAGGCTGCTGGTGCCCTTTATTGTGATCTTCGGCATTTATATCATCCTCTGCGGCCACTTGGGGCCCGGAGGCGGATTCTCTGGCGGAGCTGTAATTGGCGCGGGACTGATTCTGTATGTCAGCGCCTTTGGGTTTGCCAGGACGGAGCGGTTCTTTACGGCCAGGACCTACAAGTGGATGAGTTTTGGAGCGCTTGCCTGTTATTGTCTGTCCAAGACCTACTCCTTTTATACGGGCGCGAACCATATTGAAAGCATAATTCCTCTGGGCACACCCGGGGCAATTCTGAGCAGCGGACTGATACTGCTGCTGAATATCTGCGTGGGTGTGGTGGTAGCAGGCACTATGTACACTTTCTATGCTATGTTCCGCAAGGGAGGCTATTAGATTTGAATGCCCGCTGAAGCGGGCGGATGGAGGTTAATGTGAACTTTGGTAATCTGATCCACAATTATGGGGAGGCGGCAGCCATGATTTTGTTCGGCATTGGCTTTTCCAATCTGTTGCTACAGAAGAATCTGATCAAAAAAATTATTGGGTTGAATATCATGGATACGGCTACCTATCTGTTTCTCGCCCTGAAGGGCTATATTGACGGGCGCAAAGCGCCAGTGGTGGTGGATGGCGTTCAGAGTGTGGAGGCCTATGTAAATCCGATTCCCAGCGGTCTGGTGTTGACGGGTATCGTGGTATCCGTGTCAGTGACGGCGCTGATGCTCTCTCTGACGATCCGGCTGTATCGGCGGTATCACACGCTGGATCTGGATGAAATCTCCATGTTGCTGAAAAAGGAGGAAAAGTAATGGATTTCATACGCAATTTCCCTTTCTTTTCCATTGTGTTATCCCTGTTTTCCGGCCCGCTCTCCTCTATATTGGGGGCGAAATGGGCAAGGCGGATAAACATGGCAGTTATCATTCTGTGCGGACTGATGTCCGGGGCGGTGCTGTGGTATGTGTATCAGACAGGGGAATCCTTTGTCTACACCATGGGTCATTTTCCTGCGCCCTGGGGCAATGAGATACGGGCAGGAATCCTGGAAGCGCTGATGGCGAGCGTTTTCTGCGTCATTATGCTGTTGTGTATGCTGGGAGGCATCCGGGAGAGGGAAGAGGAAATTCAGAAGTCTAAACAGAATCTGTATTACATCATGGTGGATCTGCTGCTCTGTTCCCTGCTGGCGCTGATCTATACCAATGACCTGTTTACCGCCTATGTGTTTGTGGAGATCAACACTATCTCCGCCTGTGGTCTGATCATGATTAAGCAGAACGGGCGCACCATCGAGGCAGCCACCCGGTACATGATTATGAGTCTGCTGGGTTCGGGTCTGCTGCTGCTGGGACTGTGCTTTCTGTATGATCTGACGGGCCATTTGCTGATGAGCAATATTCAGGAGAGTGTTCATAGCATGACGGCTGGGGGGCAGTATCAGATACCGCTGCTGGTGTCTATCTGTCTGATGTGTGTGGGTCTTGCCATCAAAAGCGCTCTGTTTCCCTTCCACACCTGGCTGCCGGACGCTTACGGATACTCCACAGTATCCTCTGCGGCCATCCTGTCCTCTCTGGTGTCCAAGGGATATGTCTTCCTGTTGGTAAAGATTTTTTATCGTGTGATAGGATTTGATATAATCAGCAGCAGCAAAGTGATTCATGTGTTGTTTGTATTCGGCCTTACGGGCATGATTATGGGGTCGGTGGATGCCATTCGGGAGAGCGATATCCGGCGGATGATCGCCTATTCTTCCGTGGCACAGATCGGCTATATTTATATGGGTTTTGGTCTGGGAACAACGGCGGGAGTGATTGCCAGCATCTATCATGTGATTTGTCATGCTGCCACTAAATCCCTGCTGTTTGTGGCGGCTTCCGGTATCACAGAAGCATCGGGAGACCGCAGTTTTTTTAAGGATCTGGACGGCGCGGGATACCGCAATAGGCTGGCAGGGGTTGCTTTTACTGTGGGTTCTCTGTCCATGGTAGGCGTGCCTATGTTTGCCGGTTTTATCTCCAAGCTGTTTTTCTCCCAGGCGGCGGTGGGACATACCGTGAAAATGCTGCCGACATTGATTGCTTTGGCTGTCAGCACCATCCTGAATACCGTATATTTTATGAAGACGGTGATCCGTATTTATTCGCCCATGAAGACAGAGACGCAGCTGCCCGAGGGCTATGAAGAGATTACTGTCAGACAGCAGCCTGCAAAAGCGGCGGCCATGATCCTGTTTATTCTTCTCAATGTGGTGCTGGGACTGAATTCAGAGCCGTTGACAGGGATGATTGAAAAGGGGCTGCAAATGTTCTCTTAAAGAAAATAATATAAGGCATATGCGGCATATGCGGAAAGGAAAGTATGAGTGGTCTGCGGATATTACCGGAAAAAAAAGTGTCTGGCGAGCAGGGATCAAGGCTGACATCAGGTCTTGCCATCGGAGTCCTGCTTGCACTGGCTGTCCTGGCACTGTGGGTGGCGTGGAGCGGTGATAAATCTATCACATTATTTTATCTGACAAAAAATATGCCCATATGTTTTCAGGTAGATGATCTCAGCAGATGGTTTGTGTCAGTGGTGACGGTATTGTGGGTGCCGGTGGCGGTCTACAGCGTGGCATATATGCGGCACGAAGGTGGAGAAAAGCGGTTCTTCGTACTTTATTTACTGGTATACGGCGTGTTGGTCTGTCTGGATTTTGCCGGGAACCTGGTGACCATGTACCTGTGCTATGAACTGGTGACGCTTGTGTCATTCCAGCTGGTTATGCACAATGGCAGCAGGGAGGCAATCATGGCGGCTCTGAAATATCTGTTCTACTCGCTCTGCGGGGCATACATGGGATTGTTTGGCATCTTTTTCCTGTACCAGTATGGTGGAAGCTCTGCCTTTGCTGCAGGAGGAGTTCTAAGCCGGGAGGTTATGCAGCAGCACAGCGGGATTCTGCTGATAGCAGTGATGTTTATGCTGGTGGGATTCGGGGCGAAGGCGGGAATGTTCCCGCTGCATGCATGGCTGCCCACAGCGCATCCCGTGGCACCCTCCCCGGCATCGGCGGTGCTGTCCGGAGTTATCGTCAAATCAGGCGTGCTAGCTGTTATACGGGTGATCTACTACTTTGTGGGTCCGGATTTCCTGCGGGGAACATGGGTGCAATACAGTTGGATGGCTCTGACGCTGATAACCGTATTCATGGGTTCTCTGCTGGCATATCGGGAACCGGTGCTGAAAAAGCGTCTGGCATACTCTACTGTCAGTCAGGTATCCTATATTCTCTTTGGACTGGCAGTGTTGTCTCCTGTGGGTTTTACCGGAGCGCTGCTTCATACGGCTTTTCATGGAGTGGTAAAATGCGGTCTGTTTCTGATAGCGGGTATTTTCCTCTCCTGCTGTCAGAAAACAAGGGTGGGGGAATTGACAGGCATAGGCAGGAGGATGCCGACAGTGCTGTGGTGCTGGACTCTGCTTTCTCTGGCGCTGATTGGGATTCCGCCTACCTGTGGATTTGTGAGCAAGTGGTATCTGGCCCAGGGCGCACTGGAGGCAGGTCTGGGTGTCTGGGGCTATGTTGGACCGGCAGTGCTGTTACTCAGCGCCCTGCTGACTGCCGGGTATCTGCTGCCTATAGTGACAAGAGGATTTTTTCCGGGGGAGTACAAAGCCTGCGGACAGGAGAATGCCGCTGAAGCCGGAACGATGGAGCCTGGAGCGGCCATGCTGGTTCCACTGCTGATTCTGACGGCTCTCTCGCTGGGCATGGGGCTGTTTTCAGGGATTTTTGCAGAGTATGCGGGAAGAATCGCGGCCCTGGTTCTGTAGGAAAGAAATGATGTGAAGGAGTGCCCGCCAAAGCGGGCGGACGGGAGTTAAGATGCATATTGCAGTGATGATTATGGTGGTGCTGCTGCCGATTCTGGGCGGCGTACTGATTCCCATGCTGCCCTTCCGCAGCAGAAGGGAGATGCTGTGGTATATAGAGGCTCTGGTGCTGATCAATTCCATATTGGTGGCGACTATGCTGCTTTTCCAGCCGGAGGACGCCTTTGTGCTGTTTCGTTTTACCGGCAATCTGCGAGTCAGCTTTCATCTGGACGGCGTTGGACGGGTGTTTGCAGCCATGGCGGCGATACTCTGGCCGTTGGCGGTACTTTACTCTTTTGAGTATATGAAGCATGAAGAGAATGAAAAGAGCTTTTTCATGTTCTATGTGATTACCTATGGCGTTACGCTGGGCATTGCCATGGCTGACAATATTCTGACGATGTATTTCTTCTTTGAGATGATGAGTCTGGTGACGCTGCCCCTAATCATGCATACCCGCACACGGGAGGCGGTGCTGGCCAGCCGCAGCTATCTGTACTATATGATCGGCGGTGCGGCGTTTGCTTTCATCGGTATGATCTTTATTTTGTCCTATGGCACAACATCCTCCTTTGTGCCGGGAGGTGTGCTGGATCTGGCCAAAATCGGCGATAAGACGGATATGATGCTCCTTGTCTATGTACTGTGTTTCCTGGGATTCGGGATTAAGACGGCCATCTGGCCGTTTTCCAGCTGGCTGCCCAGGGCGGGAGTGGCGCCTACACCAGTGACGGCGCTGCTTCATGCGGTGGCGGTGGTCAACACAGGTGCCTTTGCTACCATGCGTATTACCTATTACAGCTTTGGAACCGGCTTGCTGCGGGGTACTTGGGCTCAGAGTGTGGTGATGCTTCTGGTGATTTTCACCATCGTGTACGGCTGCAGCCGGGCGCTGAAGGAAACCCATATCAAGAGGCGGCTGGCATGGTCCACTGTCAGCAATCTGTCCTATATTCTGTTTGGAGTGGTTCTCATGACGCCTGCGGGACTGGCCGGATCTTTGTGCCACATGCTGTTTCACTCCTTTATGAAGATATGCTCTTTCTTCTGTGCGGGTGCTGTAATCTATACGACAGAGCGCAGCTATATCCATGAGCTGGACGGTCTGGGTAGAAAGATGCCCCGCGTGTTCGTGATATTTACTATCTGTGGCATGGCGCTGATGGGCGTGCCGGGGATGGCCGGTTTTATCAGCAAGTGGCAGCTGGCCCAGGCAGCGGTGGCGAGTGAAAATCCCCTCGCCTGGGTGGGAGTGGGAGCATTGCTGGTCTCGGCGCTGCTCACAGCCATCTATATGCTGACTATTTCCGTGAGAGCCTTTTTCCCGGGGAAAGATTTTGACAGTCAGGTTCTTCCCGACGTGCAAGACCCGGGCTGGATGATGATGGTGCCACTGGTGATATTTATAGTGGTGATCGTGGTATTTGGACTGCATTCACAGCCCTTTATAGGGGCTTTTGAGGCTGTGGTATCAGCGCTGCCGACAGAGTAATATGTCTGATCAGGTGAATCGACGAAATTGGAAAGGGGGTAGAATAAACATGGCTGTTTTGGTTTTTTTGCCTTTTGTGATGGGGCTTTTAGTGTATGTTGCAGGGAGAGCAGGAGAAAAGGGGCAGGAGGGAAGAAATATTTCCCGGCTTGGACGTTTTTTGGCAGTCGGCGCTTTGATGACAGAGCTTCTGCTGGCGCTTGTGTTGGCAGGTATGTTCTACTGGAATTCCCGGATCATGCTGCTGCATCTATATGAGAATACGGAGACAGCATTGGAATATGCGATTCCCGCTGTCTGTGGCTTTGGACTGCATCTGCGCATGGATGGCATGCGGTTGATTTATGTCCTGATCGCCGCATTTATGTGGACCATGACGACATTGTTTTCGGGAGAATATTTCGTCGGCCACAGGCATGTGGGACGTTTTTATCTGTTTTTGCTGTGGACGCTGGGAGCGACTATGGGAGTGTTCCTGTCGGCGGATCTTATGACGACTTTCATTTTTTTCGAAATAATGTCCTTCACCTCCTATGTGTGGGTGGCTCAGGAGGAGAATGCGCCGGCCCTGAGAGCGGCGGAAACCTATCTGGGTGTAGCGGTTCTGGGCGGACTGGTCATGCTCATGGGGATATTTCTGCTGTATTATGAGCTGGGAACACTGGAAATAGCCGGACTGACCGCGGCGGCAGCAGGCTGTGGGAACAGGCGGATTTTGTATGTGGCGGGCGTCTGTATGCTGGCTGGCTTCGGAGCTAAGGCAGGAGCCTTTCCCCTGCATATCTGGCTGCCCAAAGCGCATCCTGTGGCACCGGCGCCGGCTTCTGCCCTGTTGTCCGGTATTCTGACTAAGACAGGAATCTATGGAGTCCTGATTTTGAGCTGCAATCTGTTCCTGCATGATGGCGACTGGGGAATACTGGTACTGGCATTAGGTCTCATCACCATGGTGTTGGGAGCCGTGCTGGCAGTCTGTTCTCTGGACCTGAAGCGGACTCTTGCCTGCTCCTCCATGTCCCAGATCGGCTTTATTCTGGTAGGCATCGGAATGCAGGGCCTGCTGGGAGAGGAGAATGCCCTGGCGGCGCATGGTACATTGCTCCATATGATAAACCATTCTCTGATCAAGCTGGTGCTGTTTATGGCGGCGGGCGCTATCTATATGAAGACGCACAGTCTGGATCTGAATGAGATTCGGGGCTATGGGCGTAAAAAGCCGCTGCTTAAGGGAATTTTTTTGACGGGAGCGCTGGCTATCGGCGGGATACCGTTGTTTGCGGGATATGTGAGCAAGACGCTGCTGCACGAAAGCATCGTGGAGTATGGGGGCGGAGGCCTGTTTACCGCCGTGGAGTGGCTGTTTTTGATTTCCGGCGGGCTGACAGTGGCTTATATGACCAAGCTGTTTGTGGCAATTTTTGTGGAAAAAAATGGGGACGCTGCAAGACAGGCTTCCTATGAGGAGAAAAAGCCTTATATGAACCGCGTCACAGGCTTTGCCCTGGCGGCCAGCGCCGTGATCCTGCTGCTCTGGGGGCTGGCGCCGGGATTGACCATGGACCCGGCGGCCCGTCTGGGACAGAGCTTTATGCAGCTGACAGAAGCTGGGGAGAAGGTTGCCTATTATAGCTGGGGCAATCTGTCTGGGGCGTTTATCTCCATGGGAATCGGCGCCGCCGTGTATCTGGTGCTTGTCCGGGGAATGCTGATGAAGCCTGGGAAGGCTTTGGGATATACAGTTTATGTGAATCCATGGCCCGTCTGGCTGGATCTGGAGGAGCTGCTGTACCGCCCCCTTCTGCTCTCTCTGCTGCCGCTTTTGTGCGGCATCCTGTGCAGGGTGCTGGACAGCGCAGTGGATCTGCTGGTGGTGGCGCTGCGCAGAACCATATATCGGAACAGTCCGCTGCCCCACGAACTGGCGGAGGGCAATATGCTGACCGCCACTCTAGGGCATATGCTGAATGGTCTGCAATGGCTGGGCAATCGTACCTGGAACCGCAGGCAACCGCGCAGGAGAGAGTATGTACATCTGCTGGCGATGAAGCACACGGCCATCAAGGAGGAGAGCTTTATCATCCGCCGCAGCCTGTCCTTCGGACTGCTGCTGTTCTGCCTGGGATTGGGGCTGACGCTGGTGTATATCCTGCTGCTGTAGGAGGATACATGTATCTTGAGAGCGAAAGCCCTAGGGCGCTTTTTTGAGGTTTTCCTGATCGGGCAGCATCTGTGGAAAAGAAGCTGTCCGCAGTCCCCCTTCACACAGCTCCAGCACCCTGTCGCAGACCTCCTCGATATATTTTCTGTCGTGGGAGATGCTGATGATCGCCCCCGGAAAATTTTGCAGCAGTTCCCGGATAACCGGCCCTGACAGAGGAGAGAAATTCCGGGTGGGTTCGTCCAGAATCAGTACATTTCGGTGTTCCATGCTCATTTTTAATAATAGCAGCTTGGCTTTCTGACCACCGGATAGATCGCATATGGCATGATCCATCTCCTGTATGGTGTATTTCATACTCCCCAGGTAGGTGCGGATTCGGGTGTTCTCCTCCTTGTCCCAGGTCTGGGACAGGTATTCCACCGGCGTGCTGTCCAGAGCCAGGAGTTCCTCGTAATTCTGGGGCATATAGGCGGCGCGGATATCCGTTCTCTCCAAAAGCTGCTGTGCGATGATCCGCAGCAACGTGGTCTTGCCCGCGCCGTTTTTTCCGATGATACAGACTTTCTCCGGCCCTCTGATCTGCAGCCTGATATTGTGGGCCAATTCTTTTTCCCCCGCCATAAGCAGTGGAAGTTCATAGTCAATGACCCATTTTCCTGCGGGGATGCCCTCCCCCTGGGCAAAGCGGAAAAAGATGGCCTCCTCCGTCTCCGGCCTTTGGGTCATGTTTTCCGCCTGGCGCTCAAAGCGTCGGCCCATGGACTTGATTGCATGCATTTTCTTTTTCAAAAGGGCTGCTGTGCCGGCGGCCTGTCTGGAGATAATATCCTGCTGGTACTCTACCTTTTCATAGATTCTGCGGTATTTTTCCTGCTGCTTTTCATAGGCAGCTCTCTCCTCCTGGGCCAGCCGTTCCTGTCTCTCAAACCCCTCCTGTCGGATTTTTATATACTCCCGGTAGTCCGTGCGGAACACGCTGCAGTGGCTCTCCGTCTTGCGTTTTAACTGCTCCATATGCAGAATCATATTGGCGGTGCGCTCCAGCAGAGTCTCGTCGTGGGAGATATACAGCACGGGAAAAGAACAGCTGTTGATAAAATCCTCCAGCCATTTCAGGGTGTCGATGTCTATATCGTTGGACGGCTCGTCCAAGAGGAACAGATTGGGCCGCATACACAGAATGCGGATCAACTGTATCTTTATTTTTTCTCCGCCAGAAAGCCGTCCCATCCTTGCGTCGCTGTACAGCATGTCTGCGGGTATGCCCAGCTTTCCGGTCAGAGCGGTCAGTTCCCGATAGTCGGCCTCCAGAAAGGAGGGATATTCGCTCAAAAATTCATAGACTGTCTTCCCCCGGTCTTCCACGGCCAGTTCCTGGGGCAGATATCCGCAGATTATATGATTTTTAATGATTTCCCCATCGTATTCCACATAATCCTCCACCAGAGCAGGGTCATACAGCAGCTTTAGCAGAGTGGATTTGCCGTTTCCCTCCTCTCCGATGATGGCCGCCCTGTCACCGTCGTTTATGGTAAAGGAAAGGTTTGTTGCCAGAGGCCGCAGATCCTTTTTGTGATAAATATTTAAATTTTTAACCTGTAACATAAATACCTCCTATTTAAAGTCTCGCAAGTTTTGCAAGTTCCAGATTTCAACATAAAAAAACTTCCGGCTCTATTGCGCAGCCGAAAGCAGATTCCAAGTGCATATACTATGTCACAGGCAGAGAGAATGCCCGTTTCCACAGGATAAAGCAAACTGTCAGATATCTATCAACGGTTACACAAAGAGCGCAGCCCCAAAATCATATGCTGCATTGTTGAAATCTCTGTGTAGTTACTGTTCATAGATTATCTCCGCATTGCCCTTCCTCCTGTTTTTTCAGATTATATTTTGCTATTGTTTTAAGTCTAACACATCTCACAGAAATTTACCAGTAAAAATAATTTATTTTCTCAAAAATTTTTGCATCAAATAGTTGACAGTTTGCTCTGAGCACCTTATAATAAGCTTACAACGGATAGAGAAAACAGGAGATTCGCATTTACGGATGCCGAATCAGTGTTTTCTCTATTTTTGTTTAGGGAAGAAAAGCACATGGGAGAAGGATTTGCAAAGGTTTTGTAGGTTTATTAAACGGAAAGGAGAAGAGTAATGGAAAACAAGAC
Organism: uncultured Acetatifactor sp.; assembly: GCA_964550745.1. Classification (GTDB taxonomy): domain Bacteria; phylum Bacillota; class Clostridia; order Lachnospirales; family Lachnospiraceae; genus Acetatifactor. The sequence goes on along the minus strand of CAZKAO010000046.1, from coordinate 797 downwards.
AATGCGCAATTTCTTCGGGAATCTGCTCACAGAGCAGGAAGCGAGAGACAGAATAGAGAGGAGGAGTGACCTAAAAGAACTGTTTGAGAGCTGGAACGCCCGTCAACAGCAGGAGTATCTGGATAGATGCACCGGAAAAAAAGGGTATAATATTCTTTATGACGCATACTTTAAAGAAGTGATGAACCCAGAGTACGATTCAACCAGACTGGAATCTTTTTTGGAAGTGATAATCGGAGAATCGGTAAAAATCCTGAAATTGCTGCCCAACGATGGGGTGCGCCTGGAAGATGAGAATACACTGCTGGTGACGGATATTGTGGTGGAGCTGTCGGACGGCTCCATAGCCAATGTGGAGGTACAGAAGATCGGATACATGTTTGCCGGTTCCCGCTGTTCCTGCTATCTGTCTGATATGATGCTGCGGCAGTACAAGCGGATCAGGGCCAGGGAGAAGAAGTCTTTTTCTTATGGAAAGATTAAAAAGGTGTACCTGATAGTGTTGTATGAGACAAGTCCGCGGGAGCTGCGGGCTATGCCCAGCACTTATCTGCGCCGGTCCAAACATATTTTTGACACAGGGCTTGAAATGGACTTGCTGCAGAGATGTATTTTGATTCCACTTGACATTTTCAGAGAGAATATGCAAAATAAATCTATCAGCACTTTGCAGGAGGCATGGCTTACATTTCTGAGTGAGAGTGATCCCGAGCGCCTGGCAGAGCTGTTCCGAGCTTTTCCGCAGTTTATAGCGATGTATGAGACACTGTATAGTATGGATAAGGATATGGTGAGAG
>CAZKAO010000045.1:0-28111 GCA_964550745.1 uncultured Acetatifactor sp. | reverse complement strand
CCTTCATCAGACTTTGTACAGAGGTCACAGCTTAAATCAATCATCATATGACACAGCATATTTCTCACCTCCCTGTTTAGAGTTTCATAATTACTTTTTCAGTATAACACAACTCCTTTGATTCTTCCACTGGTAAAAAGATTAAAAATCCGGGATTTAACCCTATTCCGTGAAGAGTTGCAGGGGGTAGACATTTTAAAATTAATCGTATATAATATGCACCAAAAAGAGCTATTTTTGAAAGCGAGAGACAAAGATGGTTAAAAGCGGGACTTGGCATAAAATATTTGGTTATGTTTCTCTGGGGTGCATCATTATTACAATTTTGTTTCTTCACTTCTACAAGCTGACGGAGATTCCTTATGGCCTGAATGTGGATGAGGTCGGTTCTGCCTATGACGCGTATAGTATCATGACCTATGGCGTTGACCGCTATACCAAAAGCTACCCGGTCTACTTTACCAATTACGGGGACGGACAGAATGCGCTCTACACCTATTTGACGGCCCTGTTTTTCCGGCTGTTTGGCATCTCCGAGCTGACGGTTCGGCTGGGAATTGCCCTGTCTTCTCTGGTGGGCGCTCTGTTTGGCTTTGTATATGCCTCCCGAAAATGGAAGGGCAAACAAGTTCCCATTCTATTTTTATGTCTATATGCCATCCTGCCCGTCTTTACCATGACGCAGCGTTTTGGTCTGGAAAGCCATCTTCTGCTGTCAGCGTCTATTGTGGTGTTGTATACCAGCATGAAGGCTTTGGAAACGGAAAAGTGGCAGTTTTATCTCCTTGCCGGCATCGCCATGGGACTTTCCCTCTACACCTATGCGCTGGTCTATATCGTTCTGCCTATCTATCTGCTTTTGTGGCTTACATATGGCATCCGCTTGAGGAAAATCCGCATACGCAAGCTGCTTCTGCTGTTTGTTCCCCTGGGCCTGTTGGCCGCTCCCCTTATCATAGTACAGCTTATCAATGTGTTTTCCCTGCCCGAAATGCAAGTGGGTCCCTTTACGCTTACCCGGCTGAGTAAGTATCGTTCCGGGGAACTTGGCGTTCAGGACATCCTTCGCAATTTAAAGCAGATGTTTACCAATACTCTGTTCTATGACAATTTGAGCTATAACACATATTTTCGATATGGAACCCTGTATTATTTCTCCCTGCCTTTCCTTTTCATTGGCCTGGCCAAAACCATCAGGGAGACCTGGCTGTCCTGTAGGCAGCGGCAGCTTGATTACTCCGCTCCTGTCTTGTTCTGGCTGATCGGGGAATTCGTCATGGGATGTCTGCTGAAAGGCTGGTCCACTCCCAATACCACCCGGATGATCGGTATTTTTATGGTGTATCTGTACTTTATTACCAACGGTATTTACTCTGTATGGAGTTTTTTGAAAAAGGTATGGCATAGGAGAGTTTTTGCCGGAATATTGGCGGGGCTGTATGCAGTTTCATTTTTATCTTTTGCGCAATACTATTTTACAGAGTATAACCGGCTGGCCTTTCCCATGAATTGGCTGTTTTATGAACCCTATGACGATGTCCTCCTTTTTCTGGAGGAGAATCAGGATGCCGATTGGATTTCCCGGGGAACCTGCTATCCGAGCAATTATATGTATTATCTGTGGTCGTACCGGATAAACCCCTATGTAATGAACATACCTGTCAATGGCGTAGAAAGTTTTGGGAATGACGCCATCAATGAATTTCCTGAAAGACTATATATTCAAAACAACTATGTGGTATCCGACACAGATCAGGCCTCTATTGAACTTCTGTCACTGATCGGATATATTTCGGTAAAGCTGGACAGTCATTTCTTTTTTATCTGTCCTTTCGAGAATTATGATGTGATGGCGGAACAGCAGCAGCTTTTTTACCTTGATAATATACATGTTCAGGAAAATGAAATCAAGTTTTTCGGCTGGTGTATTGACATGAAAACGGATACGCCTTTTGTCGGGTATTTCCTGGAGGTAGATGATTCCCCTATCGAAGTCCAAAAGACGGAGCGGTCGGATGTCATGAATGTTATGCAGAGAGAAGATTACCTGGAAAGCGGCTTTATGGCCATGCTGCCCATAGATACCCTGGGAACCTGCAGTTCCCTTACTCTTAAAGGAATCCGTGCGGACGGTTCGGAGGAAATCCTCTATCAGATCGTCCGCAAGGATAATTAATTGCTGAGCCTCACTGTTCTATTCTCTTTCTGACCTCCTCCCAAAAATATTTGTTGAGGGACTTTTCCTTTTCCGGCAGAAGAGAAGTCAACCGTTTCTTTATTGCCGCCAGTTTTTCTTTCTGGTTTTCTTCCTGGTACAAGTCCAGCAGGCACATGAGAAATTCAAACTCATCCTCCTTGGAGCAAACCTCTAGGATTGGCGGCATGTTTTTTTCGACGAAATCCATCTCACTCGTCTTGGTGGCAGCTTGAATTAACTGCCACCATATGCCCAGATTTTTCTCCGAAACAGGGAATATGATTTCTCTGGCCTGGCTTTCTGTTTCCTGAATGGCCAGTATTTCCTCATAATTTTGTAACTCGGACAGCATATGAAAATAAATCTCCAATGTAATTTCATCTGGATTTTCCACAAAATTCCTTTTGCACTCTGCCAAAGCCTCACGGCCCTTTCCCAGATTCATGCGCAGCTGATTCTTCTGCAATCTCATGCGCAAATACCACGGATGCTCCGGATTTTGCTCTGTTTTCTTCACAAAGGAATCCACCATTTCCAAAGCGCGCTGAAGGGATTCCCAGCCCTGTTGAATCCATAAGTGTATTTTCTCGGCATCCAGGATGTCTCTATTCTTTTTCAGTTCGGTGGCGTCTTCCGTTATGATTTTGAGAGAGGCGTCTATTGTCTGCAGCTGTAGATTCACGCATTCCATAGCCTCCTGAAAAGAGCGATCATCCCGTAGTACAGAGTATTTTGACACCAAATCCTCTGCGTGTTCTATGGAGGTCATTCCGAAAAGCTCATCGATACTTACGCCGAAAAAGGTCGCAATTTTGGGCAATAATGTGATTTCCGGGGCGCCGTTTCCAACCTCCCATTGGGACACTGTCTGTTGGGCCAGAAAGAGGTACTCGGCCAGTTCTGTCTGTGAGATATTCTTTTCCTTTCTCAGTACGGCGATTTTTTCTCCAATTGTCAGTTTCATAAAATCTTCCTCCTTGTTAATCAATATTTAAAAAGCTATAGTTAATGACATTAGAAATTGTGCTTGAAGCCTTGCAAAAACTTACATATAGGGTTTTGGCAAGAGCTGAAAACAACAATTTGTTATGTCGTTAACTATATATAGTATGGCACTCAAAAAGGAAACTGTCCAACAAACCTTCTTTGTATAATTCACAACATATGATTGACAGAATGTACAAAAACCTCCTATATTAGTTGTGATAAGAAAATTGATGAATTATATGAGGGAGCGGCCGCATGAAACTGAAAATTTCGATCTGTGACGACGATGAAGAGCAGAGAACCTATCTGAAGGATATAGTCTTCTCATGGGCGAAAAGGAATCGCCATCTGACAGAGATCAGGCAATATGCCGACGCAAAATCCTTTCTTTTCGACTATTCTGAAGAGAAGGATTTTGATATTCTGCTTTTGGATATCGAGATGCCCGGAATGAACGGGATAGAGCTGGCAAAGACTGTCAGACATGAGAATGCGGCGGTGCAGATCGTCTTTATCACAGGGTATTATGAGTATTTCGGCGATGGTTTTGATGTGTCGGCGCTCCATTATCTGATCAAGCCGGTGGACGACGGGAAACTCTGCGCGGTGCTGGACAAAGCGGTGGATTATCTGACCTGCCGCCAGCGTTCGATTCTGCTCTCCACCTCTGAGGGCGACATAAAAGTGTCTCTGGCGGATATTCTGTATGTGGAGGCCCAGAATGTATATGTTATCGTCCATACCACGCATGAGAGTTACCGCGTGCGCATGTCTCTGGGCAAGTTCTCCGAACAACTGGACGCAACCTTTTTCAAGGTGCATCGCTCCTTTATCGCAGGACTGAAGTATATCCGGAAGATCACGCGCAACGATATCACGATGGTAAACGGCGACATCCTTCCCATCAGCCGCGGGCTGTATGATGACGTCCATGCTGCACTAATCAAGTATTTATAAGGAGTTGCTATGCTGTTTGACAGGTTAATTAAAAAAAGAGTCGCATCCTTTGAAAAAGAAATTTTGCAGAAATATTATGCCGAAGTGGAAAATATGTACACAAAAATGCGTGGCTGGCGGCATGACTACCGGCACCATATTCAGACGATGAAGGTACATGCGGCGAAGGGAGAATATGAAGAGATCACAAAATATTTGGATATGCTGGACGATGATCTGACCAATGTGGAGACGGTGATCAGAACCGGCAACCAGATGGCGGACGCGATTCTGAACAGTAAGCTATCGCTTGCGGCCGAAAAGGAGATCAACGTTAAAGCGGAAGCGAAAATCCCGGTGTCGCTCACGATATCCGAATTGGATTTGTGCATTATCATCGGCAATTTGCTGGACAATGCCATCGAGGCATGTATGGAGCTGCCCCCCGATCGGCGCCTGATTCGAATATACATGGAGATGAAGGGACAGTATCTGTACCTGGCGCTTACCAACACGGCGGGCGGCAGGAAAAAGCATAGCTTTGGCACCACCAGGGGCGAGGGACACGGCCTGGGCATCGCCCGCGTGGACGCGGTGGTCAAAAAATGCGGCGGATATATTACCAGAGCCTCCGAGGATGAGGCCTTCTCAACGGAAGTTCTGCTTCCCCAGTAAGGACCTGTTACGAAATAACTTGTGCATCTGACGTGCCTAAGCGGCAAACTTCTCAGTATGAAGAGTGCAATTGACATCAAATTTCTGACATTTGACATCAATTTGCACTTTTTCTATTTTTAAATGCTATAGTAGGGGAGAAAAGTTCCCAATGAACATGGGGACAATAAAAGCGCGGCCCAGATGTAGTCAATGATATATGAGGGGAGATTAGCTATGAAGAGTGAGAAAAATACGAAAAGGAAACATAACTATTCTAAGATCGGCTGTGTTGCCTGGGCCGTAAAGAATCTATGGCAGCTGGACAGGCGATTTGTATTCTTTATCGCTGCATCTATTCCTATGGCGGTGGTCATGCCGCTGGCAGGCTCGTATTTTTCCAGGGAACTGATTGACCACATCGGGGCGGGCACACCCTTTCCGGAGCTGGCAATCCTTGTGCTGGTTTTTGTGTTGGTGTTTATCCTTCTGGATCAGACAAAATACTATCTTGACTCGAAATGTGAGGGAAGACGGTACTATCCCTCGTCTGTCCATCAGACCAAGGCAAGGGCAATTGAAAGCTACTATACAGATTACGAGAACACGGAGAAGCAGGATTTTCGGGAACTCGCGGGATACATGTGGAATGACGCCTGCATGGGCAATTGTTCTATGGAGTTTATATGGAAGGATCTGAGAGATGCACTCATACATCTGGCAGGTATTGTGACTTACGCCTCTCTTCTGCTTGTGCTGAATCCCCTCATACTTATCATTGTCACCATCGTATCTCTGGGATCTTATTTTACCACACGCTGGCAGGCGGTCTACTACGAAAAGAACAAGCAGAAGTGGGAGAAGGAAATCCGGAAGAAGGGCTATCTGGGTGCGCTGTCCGAAGATTTCTCCAGAGCTAAGGACATCAAGCTCTATGCGCTGGAGGGCTGGCTCGATGGCATGATGCGGGACTATCAGGCGTATATTCTGATGTGGAACAAGCGCTGCAATCTGCGGGGACTATGGGCGGCTGTCCTGGCCGGATTGATGGCACTTATCCAGAATGGTGTTGCCTATCTCGTACTGATCGGAACTCTGCTGAAAGGCGAAATCACTGTAGGAGAATTTGTCTTCTATTTCAGTCTGGTCGGCTGCATCGGAGGTTTTCTGCAGGGGGTCGTCAGAGATGTGGCGAATATCAATACCCGCGCCGAGAAGATTGCCTATTACCGGGAGTTTTACCATTATCCCAGCCGATTCAACCATGGGGAAGGCTGTGCGCTTCCGAAGGCTCCGGTTACCATCGAGCTGAAGGACGTCTGGTATCGCTATGAAGGCGCTGAAGATTACACCCTGAAAGGAATCAATCTGGTTATAGCAGGCGGTGAAAATCTGGCGCTGGTGGGGATGAACGGAGCCGGAAAGACCACGCTGATCAAGCTGATCTGCGGAATGTATACCCCTACAAAGGGAGAGATCCTGGTGGGCGGGAGGAAGATTTCCGAATACAATATCGAGGAATATTACTCCCTGATTTCAGCTGTTTTTCAGGAAATTCATGCCATTGCCTTCACCTGCTGTGAATTCGTGGCGAGTGCGGATCTGCAGCGTCCCGGAGCAAGGGAGGACGCCATCGCCGCCATGAAAGCGGCAGGTATCTACGACAAGATCCATGCGCTGCCAAACGGAATTGACACACATCTGATGAAGGGGATCTACGAGGATGGCGTGGACTTGTCCGGCGGAGAAATGCAGAAGCTCGTACTGGCCCGGGCCATTTACAAGGACGGCTCAATCCTGGTGCTTGACGAGCCTACGGCGGCATTGGATCCCATTGCCGAGAACAATCTGTATCAGCAGTACAAGTCCCTTACGGCGGGCAAGACTTCAATCTATATCTCCCATCGTTTTGCCTCGACACATTTCTGCGACCGCATTGTCCTGTTGGAAAACGGCGTCATAACCGAGAGCGGGACGCATGAGGAGCTGATGGAAAAGGGCGGCCAGTACGCCTACATGTTCGGAGTGCAGAGCCAATACTACAAGGAGGGCGAAGTCCATGCGTAGAGAAAATGTAACCAGAAGAGCGCTTAAAGTGTACCATGCATATAATCCCAAATATTTTCCGCTCAGCTTCCTGCAGATTGTGTTCAGGAACATTACTCCCTATTTTAATCTCTGGATGTCATCGGAAATCGTGACAGCGCTCTATGAGGGCAGGGAAAGGCGGCAGCTGTTTCTTCTGGTAGTTATCACTCTGCTTGGCAATCTGCTGACACAGGTGTTGGAGGCTGTTCTGGGCAGGAGTGTCCAGATTGCATTGGAGGAGCTTAACAACAATGAATCGGCGGCTTTTAACCGTAAGACATTGTCTCTGGATTACGACAAGCTGGAAAATCCGGAAATTCGTCTGCTTCGGCGGAAAATCACGGAAAACTCCCGCATTAACTCTTATGGAGTGATACACATGAGATATAATGTGGAAGGTTTGATGACCCATGTTGTAAACGTCGTTTTCTCCCTGATATTGTTTGCAGAGATGGTCTCCATGATTGCAGCGGTTCCTTTTCACTGGCTGAGCGTTACCCTTTTTGCCGCCTTGACAGGCTCTTTCGTACTGTCTATTCTGCTCCACTCACGCAGCGATAAGAAGCTTTCCACCATCTGGGATTCGATTGGAGATCAGATGCTGCGTGAAAACCGATTCGGGGATGGTTACAATCCGTTTGGGCTGGATAACCGCATTTACCGCCAACAAAATATCATAACCGGACTGTACGAAAAGTTAAATACAGATCATTTGAAGGCGTTTTCCGCTGTCAATAGGAAGTCTTTTGTGCTGACAATGCCCGAAACCATAATGTCCAGGCTGTCGGAGCTTTTCACTTACCTGGTGATTTGTTTTTATTGTACCCTGGGCATTTTTCCGGTAGGGAGTGTAATCAAATATGTGGGATATATCGGGAATATGTCGCGAAGTATAGGGGGTATCTTTTTCGTCATAAGTAATTTGAAAAACAATGAGCGGTTTCTGGAAACCTACCTTGAATTTTTTGATATCCATAATGATATGTACCAGGGCAGTCTGGCCGTAGAGAAGCGCAGCGACAAAAAATATGACATTGCTTTCCGGAATGTGAGCTTCAAATATGTGGGAAGCGAGGAGTATGCGCTGAAAAATATTAATCTGGACCTCAAGGTGGGAGAGCGTCTTGCTGTCGTGGGGATGAACGGGAGCGGAAAGACCACGTTTATCAAGCTCCTGTGCCGGTTGTATGACCCCACGGAAGGCGAAATCTACATGAATGATTTCAATATCCGTAAATATGATTACCGCCAGTATCTGGATATCTTTTCCGTGGTTTTTCAGGACTATAATCTGCTGGCTGTTTCCCTGGGGAACAATGTGGCGTCCGCCGCCGCATGGGACGGCGTAAAGGCGGAGCGGCTGCTGTATGAGGTGGGCTTTGGCGAGCGGTATGAGGAGATGCCAGGGAAGCTGGAGACGCCGCTTTATAAGGATTTTGACGAGGACGGAGTCAATATCTCCGGCGGGGAAGCCCAGAAGATCGCCCTGGCAAGGGCACTGTACAAGGATGCGCCGTTTATCATCCTGGATGAGCCCACCGCCGCTCTGGACCCTGTAGCCGAGGCGGAGATCTACTCCAAATTCAATGAGATTGTGGGGGATAAAACCGCTATCTACATCAGCCACCGCCTATCCTCCTGCCGTTTCTGCGACAAGATCGCCGTATTTGACAAGGGCGAGATCGTGCAGACCGGCACCCATGAGGAGCTGCTTGCGGATGAAGCCGGCAAATATTTCGAACTCTGGAACGCACAGGCGCAGTATTACGCATAGCTATTATCTGATTCAGCCAGCCGACTTTGGGCTGGCTGTAATACTTGGAGAATACATAAAAAAGAGTAGCTTTCTATAAGAAAATGAATTATAATAAAATTGTAATCAGATTTTAACACATAAACCAGATTAGGAGATATTTGTGGTAAGAAGAAAATTTATCAGCACAAGGGCATTGGAACAGGGCATGGTAATAGACCAGGCCATTATAGATCGCAGCGGGCGTATTCTGATTGCCCGCAAGACTGTTCTGGATGCCTTTTTGATTGACGCCCTGCAGAAGATGAGGATTACCGGGATCTATATTCGGGAGGGCGAGGAAGACCCCGAAATAGAGGGCGATATAGAGGTGTCCCCCGAGGTACAGATGACTATCGATAAGTTGATGGTGGAGGACCGATCTAAGGTAAAGCTGTCTGAGAGTGTGAAGAAACGGGTGTCGGAGGGGATCAAGTTCCTTTATAATGACACTTCTACCCCAGATTTTATTAACACTGCCGCCAATGTCACCAATAATCTGGTCAACTCCATCATGGAGAACGAGGCGGTAGCGATAAATATAGATACTTTGAAATTCAGTGATGAATACACGTTCCAGCACAGCGTGGACGTGGCGACGATCTCCATGCTGATTGCCAAAAACAGCAATATGTCTGAAAGAGAGATCCAAAAAATCGGTATGGCAGGCCTGCTCCACGATATGGGGAAGTCGAAAATTCCCAATGAAATACTGAACAAGGCAGGCAAGCTGACAGAAGAAGAATTTGCCATAATGAAGAATCACTCCCTATATGGATACCAGATCCTGAAGGAGAAGGGCGGCATCCCCCAGGAGGTGCTGATGGGGGTGCTTCAGCACCATGAAAAGTTGAATGGGAGAGGGTATCCGATGGGTGTGGAGGCGGATAAAATCTTTCCCTATGCGAAGATACTGGCTATTGCGGATATCTATGACGCCCTTGTGACGGAACGGCCCTATAAAAAAGCCTTTTCCCAGCAGGACGCCATAGAGATGATTATGGCGATGACGGATGAGCTGGATATCACATTCATGAGGAATTTCCTTGGCATAGTTATCCTTTATCCCGTGAACAGCATCGTTAAGCTGAGCAATGGAGAAAAGGCAAAGGTGTTGAAAAATAATCCTCAGTACCCGCTGCGCCCTAAAGTCATAGGTTTACATACGGGGAAGGTATATGACCTATCTGAGGATATCAAGTGCGCCAGTCTGATTATCGAGTGAGAAAGAGAGGATATGAAATGATGAAGTATATTTATGAACTCCCGTCTGATATGATGAAAGAAATATCCAATCACGGAGAGGTGAGACGGTTTGAATATGACACACAGACATATGATGCGCAGTCCAGCCACTCTCTGCACAAAGGAGCATGGATATATCTTCCCCATAATTATAGCAGGGATCAGCAGTATAATATCCTGTATCTCCTTCATGGAGGGGGAGTAAATGAGGACTGGTGGTTTAAGATGTTTCCGAACACAGTACTTATGCTGGACAATATGATCGACCGGCAAATCTGTTCTCCCTGTATCATTGTTGCGCCTACCTATTATCGGGGTGAGGAGGAGGACAAAAATGCCGAATATATCACCGAGCATTTTTGCCATGAGCTGCGCCGTGATCTGATTCCTGCCGTAGAATCAGCATTTTCGACCTATGCGGGGGGAGATATCTGTGAGGATAATCTGATCAGGACGCGTTCCCACCGGGCTTTTGCCGGTCTGTCCCTGGGTTCCATGACGACCTATCGGGCAGCTTTATATAATAATTTTGACTTATTTTCCTGGTATGGACCATTTTCCGGGTGCTGTGGTCCCAATGGGGATCGTGATACGGAAGTAGAGCGTATCCAGAAGACATTGGCTGAAGGAGAAAACAAGGGCCTGACGCTGGACTATCTCTTCTGCTGTAATGGAGATAAGGATATTGCCTATGCAGAGCATCGGGATATTATGGACAGAGCGGCACAAATATGTCCCCAGTTGGTATTAGGTAAAAACTATGATTTTTACACCATTCCCGGAGGTGTCCATGATATGAAGGCATGGCAGCTGGATCTCTATCATGCTCTTCAAGTGTTTTTTCGTAAGACACCGGACTGAGAGACTTTGATGCTATCCGGGAACAGGCCCTGAATCTATCACCGACACAGAATACTTTCGGCGGCCCTGATATCCTCCATCATCATGCCCACATCAGCATCTGTTCTGACCTGGTGGGCAGCAATGATGTCATGATTCAGATTCAGATCATCCAACACGACCCATGCCTCGGTGTCGGGATGCATTTCCAGCCAGGTGAGAATTTCTTTCGCCTTGACGAGGCTGAATTTTTTTGTGGCACGGATCTCCTCCGTCGTCAGATCCGGCGTCATATCATAAAGTGTCATATTTTCCGCTGCCAGCAGACGTACCAGGTTAGCTGCCTCCGCTCGCAGGGGCTTTAGCTGGTCGTCAAACCAGAAGCGCCACCCAGAGTGAAGCACCAGTTTTGCGCCTGTATTATGAATCAGCAGTCCCAGCAGCTTTACCTTATCTACATCTATGTATTTTCCCTCACTGATCTCCCGTTGGTGACTATCGTTCCAGAATTGAGAATTCAATACACCGTCAATATCAAGAAAACATATTTTGTCCATTGGCAGACTCTCCTTTTTATGCATGTCAAATTCACAGTGTTTTTTCAGACCAGACTATGGTTGACTTTTCCATTGCCTTGATTATAATATGGATGAAGGCACATTGCAAGAGTGCGTGATGTCGGAGTAGAGGATATTTTTTGTTATGAGGAGGATGTGTAACATGACAAAACTGTTAGAACTGAAGAAACCCAAGATGGTGGCGGACGCCGCCGCGGCGCAGAAAGGGCTGCATGTTGTGCTGGAGGTGCTGATCTTTGTTGCAGTCTTTTTAGTCGCCAGTATAGCGGAACTGATTGTGGTAACCCCAATAGAGGTGATATGTTTGTTTACCAGTCAGGATTATATGAATGCAGTCGCTGCCGGGGATGTGGAGGCTGGAACGAAGGCGGCACTTGCATTATCGCAGTCTAATGCCATGCTTATCGCAATGCTTTTTTCCAATATAGGGATCATTCTGGTGACACTATTGTTCTGTAAGCTGATCCAGAAGCGGAAAGTGACTACGGTGGGCTTCCAAAAACCCGGCCTGTGGAAAGAATATTTGTGCGGAATGGGAGTTGGATTTGTGATCTTTTCGGTGGCGGTGCTGCTCTGCGTGGTGACGGGTTCCCTGAAACTTCAGGGGTTGTCCGCAACCTTCTCCATCGGAGTCTTTGTGATGTTCCTGTTGGGCTATATGATACAGGGCATGGCGGAGGAGGTGCTGTGCAGGGGATATTTTTTGGTGTCCGTGAGCAGGCGCTATCCTCTGGCGGTGGGTATCGCAGCCAATTCGGTACTCTTTGCGGCCCTGCATTTGTTAAATAACGGAATTTCCGTTCTGGCGTTCATCAACCTGACGCTTTTCGGAATATTTGCCTCTGTGTATTTTGTCAAGCGGGGCAATATCTGGGGTGTTGGCGCACTGCATTCGACCTGGAATCTGGTTCAGGGCAATGTCTACGGCATCCCTGTCAGCGGTATGCAGTCCAGCTGTACCATCCTGTCCTCAGAGATGGTGGCAGGCCGGGAACTGATCAACGGCGGTGATTTCGGTCTGGAGGGCGGCCTGGCTGTGACCATTGTGCTGGTTATCGGCACTCTGATTATGCTGGCAACCAAACAGCAACGGTATGTGGAGGAGACGAAGGAGGTGGCCGCCGATATGTAGGCGGCTACTTTTTTTGCTCAGCTTTCGCCAGTATTGTCCGCAGCTGCGCGGCCTGATCATCATAGCGCTTCAGCTCCCCATAGGTGTCTATCAACTGCTGTGCTCCCTGGCTGCGGTCGGCTTCGTCTCCTTCAAGTCCAAGCGCCTTTTTCAGCGTGTATTCCAGCCAGCCCAGCATGCCGTCATAGCTGCAGGCAAAGACGGGCTCCCAGTCTGCGTTTTGTATGTCCATGAATTGAATGTATTCCTGCAGCAGCGCATGGCAGAGGGTGGGTGAGTAGTCGCCCTTTTCATCCCGACACCAGTAATTCATCACCTCCAGCAACTCCTGATAAGGGTTCACATATCCGGCGGCCTCCCAGTCAATGATCAGAGGGTTCGTTCCCTGCCACAAAATGTTCTTAGGGTCCAGGTCCCGGTGGCTGATAACCTGAAAAGCGTTGACGGTTTCCATGGCATCCACAGCGGCCTGATCCCAGCGGAAGAGATTCGCCAGCATCGCCTCATAATCGGCAAGCCAGGGAACCTTCTGTTCTCTGGCCAAAGCCAGATAGCCCTGCCAGTCGTAGGTAGAGCGTGTGGATGTTTCCCTTTCCACTCCCTCCAACTGGAAATCCGCATGATGAATCTGCCCTAACAGATGACCGATCTTGCGGCAATGCTCGGCACCTATCGTAGGAGCAAAGAGAGAGCGTGCGTCCAGCCAGGGGTAGGCCAGTGCGTACTGTGGAGAGGCTGTATCCAGATGGCTGTTTTCATCAGAAACAGATGGACATGCAGAGAGCAGGTGCTGTCCACTGTATTCCAGTGCAGCTACAACAGGTATGGGAGACTCTGCGCTGCGGGCAAAATATGCCGCTATGTGCGCGGCAATGCGCTCCGAATGAATCATATTGCTCATGGCCTTGGGCCGTTTCATAATATCCGGATTCAACAGCTTTATGGCATATTCGCCCTGATCTGTGGTCACATGGTACATTCGATGCAGCAGGCCGCCTGTCACGGGCAGGGGATCGCATATTATTTTCCCCAAAGTATATTTATCACATAAACATGTCAGTATTTTCTGCGTATGCATTGTTTATCTCCCATATGAATATTGTTTCTCAGGTGATTGCAAGAAGTATAGCACATATGTGCCGGAAAGTCAGCAGATTTTTATTGCGATTTATATGCGCATTATATATAATTTAGGAATACCAAGTCATGAGCTTTGACCATAGTTTTTTTCAAAGAGAGTGCGGGAAGAGATGCGGCGGGATGCCGGCTCAGAAAGGGGTAGTGTACCATGCAGACTGTGATCCATTTGCAGCAGGTCAGTAAAAAATACGGTGAGAAACAAGTGCTTAAGGAGATCACCCAAAGCTTTACAGAGGGAAGCGCCACGGCTTTTGTAGGACATAACGGCTGTGGGAAAAGCACATTGCTGAAGGTGTTGTCCGGGTTGGTAAAGCCCTCGCAGGGAACCGTAAGGTATGACCGTCCCCTGATCTTTCACTATGTGCCTGAAAGATTTCCCATGGTGCATCTCACAGCGGAGCAGTACCTGATGCATATGGGGATGATAGACGGGCTGTCACGGGATCGGCTGTCAGATGAAATACAACGGCTGGCCGGAGATTTTTATATGGAGGAGCATCTGCGGAGCAGGATGTCAACGCTTTCAAAGGGAACTCTGCAAAAAGTGGGAGTAATCCAGGCGCTGCTGGTGAAGCCGGATGTGTTGCTGCTGGACGAGCCTTTATCAGGCCAGGATGTGGATGCTCAGAAGGTGTTTATAGAAAAGATAAACGATCTGCGGGGGCGGGGAATCACCCTGTTTATGTCCTGCCATGAGCCGGAGCTGGTGGAGGCTGTTACGGAAAAGGCCTACACCATCGAGCAGGGAAACCTTCTGCCATGTATGGTATCCACTCAGGAGAGTTATCGGGTGCTGCTGTGCTGGGAGGGGGAGGAAGACGCCCGGCAGCAGGCGATGGTGGATCTGGCCGATATATTCAGGGGAGAGATATCACCCTATGGAAGCGGCTATCAGATTCATCTGACCCAGGGGGAATGTGACCGGTATCTGGGGCGAATTCTGGCGCAGGGGTGGAGGCTGAGAGGGCTGCACAAAGTCCGCGAGACCGCGCAGGACAAAGTCAGATAGATCTACGGGGAGAGGAATATGAAAAATATTGTGGAAATGGCAAAATATCGTCTGCATATATGGATTCAGGGGCACCAGTATATTATGCCTCTGGTAGTGTTGGCATTATATGACGGTTTCTGTTTCAGCATCAGGCCGGTTCAGCTGGTCACCTGTGTGGTAGTGCTTTGCTTTGTATTGTTTTTAACTATGGTATGGATGGGTTATATGCTCGCGGACAGGGAGAACCCGGTGGAGGAACAGCTGCTGTATCTCCGGGTGGTTCGGAAAAGCTCCTACTATGTTGGGAAAAGCCTGTTTTTGTTAAGCGTTCAGTTTCTTTTTGCCATATTGGCTATGCTGATGCCCCTAATACTGGCTGTGACGGCGGCGGATACATTCTCCGAGACGGTAACGGCGGGGGATTTGGCGCAGTCTTTTCTCCTGCTTTTGGGGAGCGCCAGCGCGGGAATGGCGCTAGGCAGTCTGTTGTCTCCCGGGGTGATGAGGGATCGTAAGCTTTCCCTGCTATTGACAATGCTTCTGGCAGTAGTGTCAGTTCTGGGGTCCACCTTGAAAAAGTATGCGATGGCAGAATGGTTTGTCTGGCTGCTGCCGCCCATATCTGCCATAGGGGAAGCCTATGGAAACAGCGGTTCTTTTCTACAGGGGAGAACTATTGCTCTCTGGGGAATGTTGGTTTTATACAGCATGGTCTATCTGTTGGTTCGGGATACGATCAGCTATAAGCGGAGATTTTGACAAAATGCAACTGCGGGTTGACAAAAAAGAAAGGAAATGTATGGCGCGCTTGGTGGTTGTCAACCAGTGCATCTGCTAGAATACAAGGGACAAAACGACATATATATGTGTGAAAGTCCATGAGACTCCGGCAGCCGCCCGATCAACGGCCGCAGCGGAACTCAAAACATGCAAAACTCTAAACATGTGGAACTCTAATAGGAGGATGATTATGATTCTGGCAGAAAAAATAGCATATTTAAGAAAACAAAAAGAGTGGTCCCAGGAGGAACTGGCAGACCGGCTGGAGATTTCCAGGCAGTCCGTGTCCAAATGGGAGTCGGGGGCATCCATCCCGGAACTGGATAAGATCATAGGCATGAGCCATATTTTTGGCGTCAGCACGGATTTTTTACTGAAGGATGAGTATGACATCGATGTCATATCGAAAACAGGACAGGGGTCAGAGACGGCAGAAGGAGCATTCTTGGAAGATTCCCAGGGAGAAAACGCAGGCCGCAGGGAGGTACGCTCCATCTCGCTGGAAGAGGCCAACACTTATTTGCAGACAGTTCAAAAGACAGCTGGGTTTATCGCCATAGGCGTGTCGGTCTGCATTCTGTCTCCCATCTGCCTGTTGGTCATGGGGGGCTGGTCGGAGTATGGCCCAGTGGCTATCTCAGAGAGCATGGCTGCGGGTTTGGGTGTTACGATCCTGCTGGCAATGGTGGCGGTGGCCGTAGTGTTGTTTATTATAAACGGAATGAAGCTGGAGCCCTATGAGTATCTGGAAAAAGAAGAAATCCATCTGCAATATGGCGTCAGCGGTATTGTGGAGAAGCAGAAAGAGGCCTATACACAGCGATATCAGAGAAGCCTTGTTCTCGGCGTAATCCTGTGCATTCTCAGTGTGCTGCCGCTTATGATCGCCGCAGGGCTAAGCGCCGCCGATATCTGGCTGGTATACAGCACTTGTCTGTTGCTTGCCATTGTATCTGTGGGAGTGTTTCTGCTGGTGCAGGCCGGCAATATCTGGGAAAGTTTTCAGAAACTGCTACAGGAGGGGGATTATTCCGCAGAGAAGAAGCAAAACCGTAAGAAATTCGGGCCTCTGTCCGGCGCTTACTGGTGTCTGGTCACAGCTATCTATCTGGGCATTAGTTTCCGCAATAATAGTTGGCATACCACCTGGCCCATTTGGCCGGTGGCGGGACTGCTCTTTGTGGTGGTGCTGGGTATATTTCACACCGTTTCCCAGTCCCGTGACAGGCGGTAAGGGCATCAGTAAGCCGGAACTATGAGATAACTTTGAATCAGGAAAGGCATGGGGAAAGATGAAAGAGGTATATAGCACATTTCAGATGGGCGATATGTGTGCCATTTATCTGCTGGATACGGACACGAAAATCTGTGGACTTACGCTGCTGCCATGGGAGCTTAAGGACCAGATGACATTGGAGGGCTGGTGGAATATTGAGCCGGTTGTCCAGATCAAGCTTTTGGGAGACGCTTATCCCGACGGCTTTTCCCATGGGCATTCCCTGCGAAACAGCGCCACTTCGGCAGGGCTTGTACTGCAGGAACAGAAGGTGGAGCGGGGGGAGATCTTGAAGGTGACTACCATACTGGAAAAGGATGGCGTGGAAGTCTCCCATATTCTGGAGTATACACAGGGAAGCCTGTTTATGACCCAGTATACCCAGGTGCTATCCCACAGGGAAGAAAAAGTAGGAGTGGAGATGATATCCTCCTACAATCTGTGTGCTTTCTCCTGCCTGGACGCTGATCTCAGGATGGAGGATTTTGTGCTTCACCGTATGCAGAGTAAGTGGAGCATGGAGGGCAGGCTGGAAAGTATCCCTTTTCTGGACTTACAGCTTGAACCGGCATGGCTTAGAATCGGGGCGAACAGTGTGCGCTTCGGGCAGGTGGGCTCCATGCCCGTGCGGCGGTATTTTCCCTGGATGATAGCGGAGGATACAAAATATGGCTACAGCATAGGAATACAGCTGTGTCATTCAGCATCATGGCAGATGGAGGTATATAACCGGGACGACAGAATAGCGTTGTCCGGCGGGCTGGCGGACAGGGAATTCGGCCATTGGATGAAGTATCTGCAAAAAGAGGAACGGTTTGAGACACCCAGAGCAATCATAACTGTGGCAAGGGAGGATGTGGACGGCATCAGTTATCGTTTGACCTCTGCCCAGATGGGGAACCTGGAGGCGACGCCTGAGGTGGAGAGAGATCTCCCCATAATATTCAACGAGTATTGTACCACCTGGGGGAATCCCACCGAAGAAAGCATGATGAAAATAGTTGATGTTCTCAAGGGGAAAGGGATTACCTACTGTGTCATTGACGCCGGCTGGCATATACACAACGGAAACGACTGGTCCGATATCGGCGATTGGATTACCAACAAAGAGAGATTTCCCAGAGGACTGAAACCGATTGCTGACGCCGTCAGGGAGGCGGGAATGATACCAGGGCTGTGGTATGAGATGGAGATGGCGGGGGAGGCCTCTGATATCTTTCGCAAGACGGAATATCTGCTGCATCGTGACGGATATCCTCTGCAGACAGGCCGCAGGCGCTTCCTGGACATGAGAAAGCCACAGGTGCAGGAATATCTTCAGGAAAAGGTGATTGATCATCTCCGCAGCTGCGGCTTTGGCTATCTGAAAGTAGACTATAATGACAATATTGGAATCGGCTGTGATGGCGCGGAATCCCTGGGCGAGGGGCTTTTGCAGAATATGGCGGCGAGCCAGGACTTTTTCAGAAGGATTCGGCGGGAGCTTCCGGATCTGGTGATCGAGAATTGTTCCTCGGGCGGACACCGCATAGAGCCCTCCATGCAGGCGCTGGCCAGCATGGCTTCCTTCTCCGACGCCCATGAATGTAATGTGATACCTGTGATTGCGGCTAATGTCACAAGGGCGATTTTGCCGGCTCAGAGCCAGATCTGGGCGGTGCTGCGACACAACGACAGCAGGCAGAGAATATATTATTCCCTGAGCAATACTTTTCTGGGGCGTATGTGCCTCTCGGGGGATGTATACGACCTGGAGGAATGGCAGTGGAAGATTGTGGAGGAGGGCATTTGCTTTTATAAGCTGTGTGCGCCGATTATCAAAAACGGACGCTCTTTCCGGCAGGGGCCCTCTATCAGCAGCTATAATCATCTGCGGGGCTGGCAGGCAGTGTGCCGCAAGGGCGGCGATACGGAGCAGATGATGGTGGTGCTGCATTCTTTTGAGGAGTGTGAGGATGCCATTGAGATAGAGCTGCCTGAGGCAGGGAAAGACTGGAAGATTACCGGGGAGTTCCACAGAGAGGAGATATCCGTCAGGCTGTGCGGTGGACGGCTTTTGGTCTCCTCCCTGCAGGCTTATGACGGAGCGGTTATTTTGCTTGCGCGTTCCCGTACTGTTGCTGCTCCTGCTGGCCTCTGTCGAAAAGGCTCTTAAACTTGTCAGACAGCTTGCAGAGCTTGCCATACAGATCAAAGGTAATCTCTGTGGAGGGCGCCACCTCCATATAGGACACCATCATCCGCACCATCAGAAAGCTGTCCACGAAAGCGCTCTTGAGTATAACGGCGACCATGATGGAGAGCAGGGCGGCGAACATCCAATGGATTTTCAGCAGTGCAAATATGCCCGAAAAGATCACGAAGGGCAAAAGCCACGCCAGAAAAGAGATCACCATCACAGCCAGGGTCATCACCGCCGCATCCTGCAGCAGCTTTTTCCAGTTTTGGAAATAGATTACCACGCCGTCCGCGGCGCTCTTGAAGGCCGACTGATCCTTGTGCAGGAAGGTGTAGCCAAGGCAGCACTCATCGACATAATTCAGTGCAATATGTACGAACATCTGAGCAAAGGAGACAAGGAAGGACACGCCGGGGATCTTGCCCAGCAGGTCGTCAATTTTCTGCAGTCCCTTTTGCAACTGACTTACCGCGCCGCTCACCAGCCGGTCCACGGTAAAGTATACATTGGCTGTCAGAAAACGCTCGGACACCATGGCCTTGGCGCTTCCCAGCAGGTCTTCAGGCAGGGAGCCGGTGGTCACGGCTGTTGTCACCATAGCCACATGTCCCGCTTTGATCATATACCCTATATAGTGCTGCAAAAATCCGTAAACACATCCCACTAGGACAAACCAGATGGTAAGAGCGATAACAATACCGCCGCCGTTGCCCAGGCTTCCCAGCCACACAAACGGGAACAGCGTTACCAGCGCAAAGAGCAATACCGCTCCCCCCAACGCCAGCTTCAACCAGACAAACTTCATGGTTTTCAGATACACGTCTTTTGTTTTCAATACTTTTCCCTCCGTCACAAATGGACAATGCTTTTTGCTGTTTGAATAAAGATTACACAATGAATTATACTACAAAAACAGCCGTTTTTTAACAAAAGGTGTGAGCGGCAGGGAAAGTGGTGTGAGCGGCGTGCTGTAGCGTCGCAGGGATAAATAATGAATTGTATCACACGCATAAATATGTTAAAGTATAATTAAATTCTATAAAAAGTCGGACATCCTGAAAGGAAGAGGCTGACGGGGGAAAGATGATAATTAAAGTAAAAGAGATGAGCTATAGTCAGGTGCTGGCGCTGCCGGCGGAGAAGCATATCCGGCCCAGACGGCCCAATATACTATTTCGGACATTACTGAAGCTGTTGTCCTTGTCGGAACTGTGGGCCACTCATTTTACCTGGGAGATGGAGGGTATGGAACGCCTGGGAAAAGGCGAGCCCTGCCTGATTCTAATGAATCATTCCAGCTTTATCGATTTGAAGATTGCCGCGACCATGTTGTACCCCAGGCCCTTTAACATTGTGTGTACCTCGGATGGCTTTGTGGGGAAAAACAGACTGATGCGGTGGATCGGATGCATTCCCACCAGGAAATTTATCACGGATCTGACGCTGGTGAAAGATATGCACTATGCGCTGAAGGAGCTGCACAGCTCTGTGCTGCTGTTCCCGGAGGCCAGCTATTCCTTTGACGGCACGGCCACGCCGCTGCCCGACAGTATGGGTAAATGTCTCAAAGCCCTGGGAGTGCCGGTGGTCATGATCCGCACCTTTGGAGCTTTTGCCAGAGATCCGCTGTACAACAATCTGCAGCAGCGCAAGGTGAA
Organism: uncultured Acetatifactor sp.; assembly: GCA_964550745.1. Lineage (GTDB taxonomy): Bacteria > Bacillota > Clostridia > Lachnospirales > Lachnospiraceae > Acetatifactor. The sequence goes on along the minus strand of CAZKAO010000045.1, from coordinate 7,638 downwards.
GGTCTCGGCAAGGATGAAGTACCTGTTGTCTCCGGAGGAGATTGCGCTGCGCACGCCGGAGGAGCTGAACGGACTGCTGAAGGAGCAGTTTGACTTTGATAATTTCCGCTGGCAGCAGCAGAACCAGGTGCGGGTTGGCGAGCCTTTCCGGGCGGATTATCTCAACAGGGTGCTGTATAAATGTCCCCACTGTCTGGCGGAGGGGAAGATGCGGGGCAAGGGCAGCAGGCTTAACTGTGAAAACTGTGGCAGGACTTATGAACTGACAGAATATGGCTATCTGCGGGGCGTGGATATGCCCACAGAGGAGGAACGGTTTACCCATGTGCCCGACTGGTATCGGTGGGAGCGGGAATGCGTACATCAGGAGCTTGCCGCAGGCAGCTATCATCTGCGGATTCCCGTGGATATCTGCATGCTGGTGGACAGCAGGTGCATCTACCGGGTGGGAAGCGGTGTGCTGGAGCACACCACAGAGGGCTTCCATCTGACGGGCTGTGAGGGACAGCTGGATTACAGACAAAAGCCTTCTGCCTCCTACAGTCTGTATGCGGACTATTACTGGTACGAGCTGGGGGATATGATCTGCATCGGCGACCATCGGGCGCTGTATTACTGCTTTCCTCAAAACGGTGTTGACGTGGCGGCCAAGACCCGGCTGGCGGCGGAGGAGTTATACCGGATGAAGAAGAGAATATAAAAATCAGGGCAGGTATAAATTTACCCGGATACGGAAAAATAATTGTGGGAAGAGGAATTGGCCTTCTTCCCTGTTTTGTTGCCAATTTTTAATAAATAAGTAATTGCAATAGTATCGAATATGTTGTACAATAACAAATATTTAGTGCTTTTTGAGTAATAACATATTATTTTCTCCGGGCAGCGCCGGTGATATGTATACAGAGGTAAAAAATGAAAAAGTTTGGCTTATCCTTCCTGAATGTTTTTTTGTTGACATTTATGCTGCTGATATTTGGCCCGGCTGAGATTTTTTTTGCAAATGTTACGGAGTTTGAGTTTGTATATGGGGAATTTGCCGGATACCTGGCGGCAGCGGCCATAGGGGCGGCGCTGGCGGCAGGGGTTGTCCTCACGGTTTTGCCGGACAAGCTGTACCGATTGATTATGTCCATCGTGTTCGGAATTTCGCTGGCAGGGTATCTGCAAGTCATGTTTTTCAATGGGCAGTTGGATCTTCTGGGACTAAACCCGGAGGGCTATCAGGTTAAAGCAGGGGTGGCAGCAGGCAATCTCTGTATCTGGATAGCAGTAATTGCCGCAATGATTGTCCTGGCTTTCGTCAAGAAGGAGATCTGGAGTAAAGTGGTAAAATATGCCGCCGCTTTTTTGCTCTGTATCCAGATGGTAGCTCTGGTGTCCCTGCTGGTAACTGCGGGGGATGAGGCTTATCATCACAAAACCCAGGAGTGGCATCTGACAGGCAGGGATCAGTATGTGGTATCCGCCAGGGAAAACGTGATTTTAATCATTCTGGACTATTTCAGCAATCAGCGATTGCTGACAGTGCAGGAGCAATACCCGGATATAATGGACAGTCTTCATGATTTTACCTTTTACAACAATACCGATTGTAATTATTATGGCACTTTCCCTTCCATCACGCATATGCTGTCAGGCAGGGAAGTGGATGCCTCCATCCCGGTCAACGACTGGTTTTACAATGTATGGACGGACCCGGATACACTTTCTTTTTATGAGATGCTGCGGGAGAAGGACTATGTTGTGAATCTGTATACCCCGGATACACATCATCTGTGCGGAACCAACGATGTAGATATTTTGAGCGGCTGTTTCTCCAATGTAACCAATTCCCCAAGGGAAGTGGATGTGTTTTATAAGCTCCTGTTTAAAACCATCAGCAAGATGTCCTGTTACCGGATGATGCCGGAGGCGCTGAAGAATGTTTTTTACACTGACGGTTCGGAATATGCGGATATCATAGCCTACGAGGATGATGTCATATGGCATAACAATGCCGATTTTTACAGGGATCTGCTGGAAAAAGGATTGACCGTGGATACAGGCTCCAATTATTTTGTGATTCAGCATCTTCTGGGAACTCACGAATACACCACTACGGCGGAGTGTACCCAGAGTCCCAAAACTTCCCTGGAGGATACGGCCAGGGGCTGCATGGTTATGGTGGAGGAGTACTTAAATCAACTGAAACAGCTGGGGGTATATGACAATTCTACTATTATCATAACCGCAGACCATGGGGATATGGTGGATTCCCAGGTGATTTTCTATATCAAGGAGCGGGAGCAGCGCCGCGAGACGGCGGAGGAGACCAACGCGCCGATCTCCCTGTGCGAGCTGCGGCCCACCATCGCTCAGGCTGTGGGTCTGGACGCCTCCCTGTTTGGACAGACGATCTATGGATTTTCTGAGGATGAACAGAGGGAGCGGGAGGTCTGGGTGAGGGCTTCGGATGTCAGATACACAATTGTCCAGAATTACGCCCTCGACAGAATCGGCTACGCCAATATTTACAAGGTATACCGATACACCGGGGATTACAGCGACCTGCTCCGACAGATCGAAAGCGACCAATATGATGTGGTACAGATGGTGGATTCCTTCTTTTAAGGGAAGGGATTCTGATGGAAGTTGACAAAATATTTAGTAATATGGAAAGGTGAGGTTATTTGTATGAAGAAATCAGTGGGTAAGGTGTTGTCGTTTGTCTATTTTTTCAGCTGCTTTTTTGCGCTGTTCACGGTTCCCGTGCATGCGTACATTGACCCCTCGGCAGTGACTTATATCATTCAGGCCGTGGCTGGTGTGCTGATTGCGCTGGGTGCGGCGTTTACCATTTTCCGTCACAAGATATTTAAGTTTTTCCGTGGCAGGAAAAAGGATAACGAAGAGGAGAGTAAGATCGAGTTTAAGGACGTGGAAGAAAAGTAACCCCTTTGAAATGGGAAAGGCATGGGAGATAAGGTGAGCGGATTAATCGATGGAATTGTAAATGGACTTGTGTGGCTGATCAACGGATGTTATGCCTTGTGCCATAATTATTGGATTGCCATTTTGATATTTACCTTTTTGACAAAGGTGATTTTGCTGCCCTTATCCATATGGATACAAAAGAATTCCATCAAGACAGTGAAGATGGAACCGGAGCTGAACCATATCAAGGCAACATATGCCGGCAATCAGGAATTGATCTCGGAGGAACAATACAAATTATTTAAGCGGGAAAAGTATAGTCCTTTCGGTGATCTGATCCCGCTGTTTGTACAACTTGCCCTACTGATGGGAGTTGTGGAGGCCGTGAAAAAGGGCACAACTCTGACGGCGGTTCCCTTGGAGACTCTGGGGCTTACTCTGCTTGTGCCGGCAGCGGCGGCGGTATCTGCGTTTATCATGTGTTTTGTGCAGAATAAAATCAATGTGCTGCAGTCCGAACAGGGGGCGCTGAACCAGTATGGCACGATGATCTTTTCTGTAGGGCTGTCCCTGTATCTGGGATTTTTCGTGTCGATTGGCGTGGGCTTTTACTGGATATGCAGTAATCTGTTGTCCACCCTGCAGCTTGCCCTGCTCAATGTCTGGATCAATCCCAGAGATTATATCGACTATGAGGCGCTGGAGAAGAGCAAGGAAGAGCTGAAGCAGGCCCGTGCCTTTATGACGGATAAGAAGAAAGCAGGCCGCCACAACCCCTATCGGAACAGGGAAAAGGCCGACTACAGGCGTTTTTTGTCCGGCCAGAGAAAGAAACTGGTATTTTACTCGGAAAAAAACGGGTTTTATAAGTATTACCGGAACATCATTGAAGAGATTATCCGAAGAACCAATATCGTGGTGCATTATATCACCAGCGACCCGGAGGACGAGGTGTTCGCCCTGGAGAGTGAGCAGTTCAAGCCCTACTATATCGGGGAGAACCGCCTGATTGTGCTGATGATGAAGCTGGAAGCGGATATTATGGTCATGACGACTCCGGATCTGGAGAATTTTCAGCTGAAACGTTCCTATGTGAAAAAGGATATTGAGTATATCTATGTACCCCATGATGTGAACAGTGCCAATCTGACCTTCCACAAGGATGCATTGGATCATTTTGACACGATTTTTGTCTCAGGCATACAGAATAAGGCGGAGATAGAGGAGCGGGAGGAAAAGTATCAGCTTTCCCGCAAGAATCTGGTGGAATGGGGCTCCAGTGTTATTGACAATATGACAGAAGCCTATGAAGAGATGCGCAAGAATGCCCCGGAGGAGGCAAACGGTAAAAAGACGATCCTGATTGCGCCCTCCTGGCAGAAAGACAACATTCTGGACTCCTGCATCGAAGGGCTGCTGGAGGAGCTGAAGGGAGAGGGATATCAGATTATTGTGAGACCCCATCCGCAGTACGTCCGTCATTTTGAAGGGAAAATTGATGCGTTGGCGAAGCAGTATGCTGTGGACGGCATAGAGATTCAGAAGGATTTTTCCTCCAACAAGACCGTTTATATGGCGGATGTGCTGGTGACGGACTGGTCCAGTATTGCCTTTGAGTATGCTTTCTCTACATTAAAGCCAGTGCTGTTTATCAATACGCCCATGAAAGTGGTGAATCCGGAGTATCAGGAGCTGCAGACCAGACCCATTGACCTGGTGCTGAGAGACAAGGTTGGGATTTCCCTGGAACCGGAGCGGCTGGAGGAGGCGTCCCAGGCAGTTCACTCCCTGTTGTATGATAACCGTTTTTCCACGGAGTCCCTTGCGGCGCTGCGGGATACCTATATCTACAATGTGGGGAGCAGCGGCGTTGTGGGCGCCAGGTACATTATAGAGAAGCTGGTGGAGAGACAGCAGGCATAGCTGTGAAAACTGCGGCAGATAAGAGGAGATAGTTGTGACAAAGGAAGTATATCAGTTATTGGAAAATTATATGTTGTCCTGCATGGGGGACAGCGCTCATGACAAGGAGCATATCTATCGGGTGCTGTACAGTGCTCTGGAAATTGCCAGGGAGGAGCAGGATGTGGACTATGATATACTGATCTGCGCCTGCCTGCTTCATGACGTGGGCCGCAGGGAGCAGTTTGAGAATCCATCCCTCTGCCATGCCCAGGTGGGGGCGGAAAAGGCATATCGCTTTCTGGTGGAGCAGGGGTTTGGGGAAACCTTTGCCACTAAGGTAAGGCAATGTATCCTGGCCCACCGATACCGCAACAACAATGAACCGGAAACCATAGAGGCCAAGATCCTGTTTGATGCGGACAAGCTGGATGTGACAGGGGCTATCGGCATTGCCCGGACACTCTTTTACAAGGGGCGGGTGTCAGAGCCGCTGTACAATGTGGACGAGCAGGGAAGGGTGCAGGATGGCACGAAGGATACAAGTCCTTCTTTTTTTCAGGAATACAAATACAAGCTGGAAAACATTTATTCCCATTTCTATACAAAAAAGGGTGAGGAGATGGCCCAGGTCCGCAGGCAGGCGGCAGTAGATTACTATGAGAGTCTGTTGAGCGAGGTGCGCCCCACCTATGAGGAGGGAAGACGGGAGCTGGCACAGAGGGGGATCGAATGACACGGAACATATAAAAAGATCATAAATTTCATAAAAAATTTGTGATATCTATAGACTATTTTAAAGGCCGGGGTTAGAATGATTTTCAGATACTTTCCCCGGCCTGTTATGTGCTGCGTGGCCGGATTTGCATATACATATATACAGCGGCACAGAAACGAGGAAGTCGGTTATGAAATCAATTCTGAAGTGGGTAAAAAAACATAAAAAGCTATGCATTTTCCTGGTGATTGCCATTGTCCTGGGAATTCTGATCGCAAGATTTGTAAGCAGCGTACAGAAGGCGGCGGAGACTATGATGAGCATGATGAACCAGCAGGAGACGGCGGTGATAGAGCGCCGTTCTCTGGTTGAAAGCATATCCGCCACAGGCTCCGTGACCAGCGCGGGCAGCAAGACCGTGACGGCGGAGGTGACAGGGGTAAAGTCCCTGAGTGTGCCGGTACAGGTGGGTGATATGGTACAGGTGGGGGATCTGCTGTGTCTGCTGGATACGGCGGACCTGGAGGATAGCCTGGCAAACTCTGAATTAGCTCTAAGTGTGTCTCAGAGCAGGACACAGCTGGATCTGGAATCTGCCCGGCGCGGCCTTGCCGAGGCGGAGACGTCTGTCCAGATTGAACTGTCCCGAATGGAGGAGCAGGTGCAAAGCGCGTTAAAGAGCTATGAGGAGGCCAGGGAAAATATGAACCGGGCCGGATCAAGCTATGGCAATGCCAACCATAACAGCACGGAGATCCGCAAAGCGCTGGAGGGATATCAGGAGCAGCTGGCCCAGGTTCATGCGCAGCTGAATGAGCTGCAGGACGGCGCAGCATCCGTATCCGGCGGCGATGCCCCTGACAATGCGGCACTGGAATCTGAGGCCCAGCGTTTGGAGCAGCTGATCACGGAATACCAGATGAAATACAGTACCGCCCAGGAGACGGAGCGCGGTCTTAGATCTGCTTATGATCAGACCATTACGGCGGTAAACAATGCCTATGACGCATACAAGAGACAGCTTCAGAGCCAGGAGGACGCTGTGCGCAACGGCAACAGTACGCTGCAGGGCAGGCAGGACAATCTTACCTCCAGCAGGCTGAATGCCTCTACCTCCGGCAACTCTGATCAGCAGCAGATTGACCGCTATCAGGAGCAGATCGCAGCCTGCAATGTGACGGCGCCCATCTCCGGCATCGTGACGGCGGTGAATCTGGAGACCGGTGACCGCTACAATGGCGGAGCTATCGTGACCATAGAGGATATCAGCAGCTATGAGGTGACAGTGGAGATTGACGAGTATGACATCAGCAAGATCAAGGCTGGTCAGAAAGTGGTCATCAAGACCAATGGCACTGGTGATCTGGAACTGGAAGGGAAGGTAATCTCCATCGCTCCCCGGGCCTCGGCCGGTTCCGGTGTAACCTATACGGTAAAGACCAGCATAGATACGCCCTGCGAGGATCTGCGTATGGATATGACAGCCAAGCTGAGCATCGTCATCAGCAGCAAGGAAAATGTGCTGACGGTTCCCTATGCGGCAGTGCAGACTGCGGAGGACGGCAGCTTCTATGTGGAAGTGGTAGACGGGAACGCCGGGACAGACGCTGTCGGCAGCGGGCAGCAGGGTGGCGCAGACGGAGAACGGCCGATGGCACCTGGCGCGCCCACTGGCAGAGGTGGCAATGCCGCCATGCCGAACACCCTGCCAACTCGCCGCATTCCCGTGACCAAGGGCATAGAGAGCGATTATTATGTGGAGATCTCCGGCGAAGGAATCGTGGAAGGTCTGGAGGTCATCGTGCCTGCGGACGACAGCCTGGATGACTTAAACAGGCTGCTGCAGCAGATGGGCCCCATGGGAGGATTTTAGATGAGTAGGCGGGCAATGATTGAACTGAAGGGCATCTGCAAGAGCTTTTTTATCGGCACGCCCAATGAATTCCAGGCGCTCCGCGGCATTGATCTGACCATATATGAGGGGGAGTTTGTGGCCGTTGTAGGAGCCTCCGGCTCCGGCAAATCCACGCTGATGAACATTATCGGCGCTCTGGACCGTCCTACCCGGGGACAGTACCGCCTGGACGGCGTGGATATGATTGCGG
>CAZKAO010000044.1:0-28720 GCA_964550745.1 uncultured Acetatifactor sp. | reverse complement strand
ACAGAACGAGGGCATCGCTCTATCATCTTTTTTTGATGATTTTGCGACACCCCCTGTCGATATAAAACATAAATATGTTTTGAATTATATACCCAATAGCTGCTTTTTTTTAGCATCAAATTCCTCTTGTGTAATAATACCCTTTTGCAACAAATCATGTAAACTCTCTATCTGTGACAAATCGCTACTTCCTCCGCTCGTGTTGAATGAGTTTTGTGCGTTGCGAATAGCATTTACAACTTGCTGCATGGCCTCTTTCTTGTAAGACACTAAAATATCTATGGTCTTGGTCATGGTATGGATTTCAATGTGCCCTCCGCTGATTCCATTCCCAAATGAATTTACTGATTTGATCTCAGATAGTGAAAACGTTTCCATAGATTCTTCAAAGCCTGCTTTAAAGGAAAACAAAATTCTTTCATTTGTTAGAGCGAAAATACCTGGTAAAGACTCTGTTTTGTTTATATTTACCGATTTAATAACCGCATTAGTAGGAGAAATATAGATGACCCTTTCTGTTGGGCCAAATAGTCCATCTACTCTTTCAAGGTTTTTCTTATTGCCAAAGGTTTTAATATTATATTCTTTGAGAGCAGCTTCTACATCAGATCGCATTTTAAATACCTCCTCGTATTTTTTATTAGTATACTACTTTTTTTCCAAAAAGTCATCTTTTTTAATTAAATTTACATGATTTTCCGCATTATAATCAGGACAATAAAAAACACAATAGGGAACGGTCATTAAAAAAATCGGATAAAAGTAAGGGGGATGGAATGAATTAACCACTTACACAGATAATAAGGGTATGTCAGATTGCTTCAACATACCCTTGAATCCATATAAACGTTGATTTTACGGCATTCCCAATTAAGCGAAGTATCTCTTTAATAACCCCTCAAATGCCTTGCCGTGTCTTGCCTCGTCGCGGGCCATCTCATGTACAGTGTCGTGGATGGCATCCAGTCCCAGCTCCTTGGCTCTCTTGGCCAGATCGGTCTTACCTGCGGTAGCGCCATTCTCGGCGGCAACTCTCATCTCCAGATTCTTCTTGGTGGAGTCGGTCACTACCTCACCCAGCAGCTCCGCAAACTTGGCTGCATGCTCTGCCTCTTCGTAGGCAGCCTTCTCCCAGTACATGCCGATCTCGGGATAACCCTCGCGGAATGCCACTCTGGCCATGGCCAGATACATGCCGACCTCGGAACACTCGCCGTTAAAGTTGGCGCGCAGATCCTCGATGATATCCTCTCTGGCGCCCTGTGCCACGCCTACCACATGCTCAGCTGCCCAGGATCTCTCCTCGTTCTGTGCTGTGAACTTGGAGGAGTCCACGCCGCACTGAGGGCACTTCTCGGGAGGATTGTCTCCCTCGTGAACATAACCACATACCTGACATACATACTTCATACTTTTCTCTCTCCTTTATATAAATATTTTAGTACCCATACATTCCGCAGGTGCTGCCTGCTGCTGCATATGCGCCCGCCATACCGAAACGTTTCAGCTGTTAATCTTCCGACAGCAGCAATCACAGGTTCCATAAAAATAGGTCATATGTCCGGTGATCTGTCCGTTAAAATGCTGTCTGGCAGCATCCAAAATATTATCAATACTGTCTATCTGGAGATCCTGCACACCGCCGCATTCCCTGCAAATAAAATGGTAGTGGGGGGAAGTATCCGCATCAAAGTGATCGGTTCCATCCCCTAACCGCAGCCGCTGAATCTCTCCCCTCTCGGTCAACAGAGTCAGATTGCGGTATATTGTGCCCAGACTGATGTTCGGAACCTGCTGTCGGACATTCATATATACAATATCTGCCGTGGGGTGATCGCATCGTCCCATGAGGAAGTCCTTAATCAGCTCCCGCTGCCTGCTATATTTCAGCGCCATTGTGGCTCCCTTCCAAATCAATATTAGTAACGATTACTGTTTTAGTATAACAGATTTTGGTAAAATGTCAAGACTTTATAAGAATTTTGGATTTGGATTGGTATTTTACGGCAAATATAGTACACTAAAGAGCGAAAAGCAAAAATTTTATATATTTTTGTAAGATTTAGATATGTTGATTTGTTTTATTAATAGGATGTGAAAGTTTCAAGGAAGGCTGTTGGAGAGGAGTACATGTAGTGAATACGGAGCAGTTGCAGCAGATCATAACTATATACAGTGATATGCTTTACCGTATTGCATTGGTGCAGACCGGAAACAGGGATGAAGCCGGAGATATGGTTCAGCAGACTTTTCTGAAGCTGTTAGAACATCAGGAGGAGATGGCAGATGCCGGCCATATGAAGGCCTGGCTGATCAGGGTATGTATTAATCAGTGTAAAAATCACCGCAATACTGCGTGGAGGCGGAAAGTGCAGTTGACCAGTGAAGAGGAAATATTCTGGCTGAGAAGGGAAAATGAAACAGGGAAGGTCAGGAAGAAGTCTGTAAACAGTGAAGAGAGCCCTCAGGAACAGCAGATGATTGCCGTACAGGAGCGGCAGGCTTTATGGCAGAGTATCCAAAAACTGCCGGAAAAGTATCGTATCGTATTGCATCTGGCTTATCAGGAGGAATACACTCACGAGGAGATCGCACAGACGCTGAGGATCTCTCCAGGCAATGTGAGCGTGCGGTTAAACAGGGCAAAAAAACTGTTGGCGCAACAGCTGGAAAAGGAGGGCTGCAAATATGAAAGATATTAACAGTAATATCACATATTGCGATACGGAGCAATCGCAAGGAAGCAGTAATGCAGACGCCGCAGCCGCATACAGGCAGTTTTTTGACCAGGTAGTATGCCCGCCGGAGGTATGCCAGGCCGCCTTGAAACGCTGTATGGAACAACAGGGAACAGGTAAAAAAACAGCTTCACAGAGACGATGGCGGCATCCGGCTATGGCAGCCTGCGGCCTGATTGTGTTGTGCATGTTGGGCGTGATATTTTTGGGGGAGCGGATGGGCTATGCCTTAGGCCGAAATCATCGGCAGGGCTATATCTATGAAAAAGAGGAATATGAGGGCTTGAAATTTACCAGGACCTTTGTGGTATATGCTAAGTGGAACCAGAAGGTTGCCATGGGTATGCAGCCTCAGACGGGACTATATGAGGGCTGCTATGAAGATCTGCAGCAGCTGGGCATGCTGGAAGTGCTGATGCCTCATTACAGGGTGGAAACCTATGAGCAGGAAAAGAAAGAAATATGCTCCGAATCTTATTATAAATCATGGGATTGCGTTTACCGGGATGGCGATAGCAGGATCAGCATGAATATACGCTATGCTCCCAGAACCAGCGCGCAGTCTGTGGTGGGGATGCCGGACAGGCATGAGCTGATACGGGTAGACGGTGTTGAGTATGATGTCCAATACTTTTCCCGCAAGCCAGATTATGAGGAATATGTAAAGATGCAGCAATACAGCAGAAAGGGGGACACAGACGAACAGATACTGTCAAGGGATGAATATGAGGAAGAGCATTTCTATTCTGTACAGATTGAGTGTATGGTAAACGAGATATCTTATTGTTTTCGGCTGACAGAAGATATCGATGTGCAGGAATTCTTGGAGAGTATTTATATCCAGCCCTCGGACAGGGAGCCAGAGCAAGACCAGGTGACGGGGTCATATTTCGGAGGATGGCGGCCGAATACTGCAGCTGGAGGGAAAATCACTTATGAATACACGGATGTAACGTATGAGGGACTTGAACTGACAAGCTGTTACAGGGACAGAGGCCATGCGGAACAGCAGGTGGCGATCACGGCACAACAGCCGAAAAATCAATATGACGGCATATATGATGAGCTGAGAGACCTGAGGCTGTTGGAAGTGCTGCTGCCTCATTACCAGGTGGATAGATATACTCTGGCAGACAGTGGCAGTCGGGAGATTCAGTTTGAACGGGAATGGTATGGCATCTACGAGGATGGGGACAGTCGAATAGCCATCACCTTGCAGGATTTGGGAGAAATCGTGGCTAGTAAAAGTACGGATATGTTGTCCGGGCACGAGAGCAGAAGCGTGAACGGGGTGGAGTATGAGATTCTTTATCATTCCCGTCCCATCACTTATGAGGAATATCTTCTGATGCAGCAATATCGTGTGGCCTACAGTTATGAGGCATGGTCCTGTTCGCGCATAGAATATGAGGAGAGCTATGTCTATTATCCAGTGGAGATCATCTGCATGGTCAATGGTATAAACTATACCTTCGAGATCAGCGGAGACATAGATATTGAGGAATTTTTAGAGAGTATATATTAGCCGGAAGCGCCCGTCGGGGCAGAAAAGAGGAGAATATGATGTGTAAAGGTAAGAAACAGGTTTGGACAGGTTTTTTGGCTGCATGTATTTTGCTGCTTGCAGGCTGCGGTCAGAAAGAAACGGAACAAGGACAGGAGGAGGTTCCTATAAATCGGGAAGGGGCTGCAGGAGTGGTTTTTTACCACCAGAGCCGCCAGATTGATGATCCCATCCATGCCCAGGATTTCGGAGGGTGGGTTATGGGAAGCAACATGACAGAGAACGGGTTGTACTATCTGTTTCAGCCCACATCAGGCTTGGACATGACGCTGAAGCTGTATCAGTTACCCATGACGGAGATGTTCTGTGAGGATGTGATGTCAGGGAACTATGCGGCGGTCCAGCCGGTGGAGCTTACACAGGAATTGCCGATGCCGGAATCCATGTGTGAGCTTAAGATTTCCTGGATTGCTGTGGAATATTGCTGGCGCTTTTTTCAAGGGCAGGACGGGGATCTGTATTATCTGACATATGACACTGATCAGCAAAAAAACTATCTCTATCATATAGATGCAAAAGGACAGGAACTTGCCAGAACGGATGTGACCAAGGCTTTGAAGGATATGAAGAGCGCGGAAGAGCTTTCTGAGGGATATCTGGAAAACAGTTTCTGTTCAGCCGACGGTCAGGGACGTGTGTTCCTGACAGATCGGGAACTGGAAAAGCTGTGGGTCTTGGATTCTCAAGGGGAATTGCTTATGAAGCTTTCCCTGCCCCAAGAAACGCATCAGCTGACTGTCCTGCAGGATGGACAGGTCTATCTGACAACAGGTGAGGGTGCGGCAAGCGCGATCAAATGCCTGAATATCGAATCCGGCAGTATAGAGAATGTGATGGATTTGCCTCAGACAGTCGGTGTAGGCGCTCTTGTGCCGGGAAACGGCGGTATGTCCGGAGAAAATCTGCTTTATCGGGATTACGAGGGCCTGTATTCATGCGATCCAGAGCAGGACAGTGTGGAATTTCTTGTTTCATGGAAAAACGTGGATATCAGTGGCAGAAACATTCTACAGGCAAGGGAAATGCCCACAGGAAAAATATATGTATGGGAAGATGACTATGTACTGACACAGGTGTCACCGATGCCTGAAGCAGATCTTCCGGCAGAAAAGCAGACAGTGACAGTGGCAGCATTAGGCAGCTTTGTTGACAACCTGAAACCCATAGTGGCGGAATTCAATAAACACAATGCCTATTATGAGGCGGTGATTGTGGAGTATGACTATTTCGAGGGCCCCCAGAAGTTGGAGGTGGAGCTGGCAACAGGAAAAGCACCGGATCTGCTGGATGTTCAGCTTCTCTATCAGGATAAACTGGTGGATAAAGGATTTCTGGCCGATCTCAGTCCTTATCTGGAGGATGGAAAGGGCATAGAGCGGCAGGATCTGGTGGAAGCTGTGCTTCGCTGTAACACTATTGATGGGGTATTGACCTGTATTCCGGATGAATTTGCCCTGGAGGTGTTGGTAGGCAAGCCTCAGCTTTTGGGCAGTACCCCCGGTTGGACTATAGCGGAATACATGGACTGTATTCAGGAAAACAGAGGGCTGGAGATTATGGGAAGTAATCGTTTTTCCTCTAACAGCAATCAGTCCGGTCATGCCATTGTGGAACTGCCCATGCATGGAGATATTGCCCATTGGGTAGATTATCAACAGAGGGAGGCCCGCTTTGATCAGGAAGATTTTCGCGCGTTGCTGGAATTGGCAGGTGATTACAAGGTGACGCAGCCAGCTGTGGATCTCTGGAATGAGGAGGAGGTACAAGATGGCAGGATGCTGACTTATGTGGCTGCGCTGTATAGCATGAGAGATTATCTGCTTCTGAATGCCACTTTACAGCAGGAGATTGTCTACAAGGGGTATCCCACGGGCAACGGTATTCCGGCCTACTCTCTGATTGACAAGAATGGGTATGCCATCAATTCCGCCAGCCAGGTGCAGGATGGCGCTTGGGCGTTGATAGAGTTCATGATGACGTATCCATTTTCCGGCAGCCGTTCAGACATGCTTCGGGTGGAGTGGTTTTCCACATTTGAGTCCCAGCTTGCCTTTCAGATGAGCCAGTCCATGGTCAAAAAATATCAGTATGATTCGAATTATAATCTGGTATATGATGCGGAGGGACAGCCGATTGAAGCGTCCAAGTATTATACGGACAATACAGCAGCTGAAAGCCTGGCGGCCCGGACTGAGGATGTGGAGAGTCTGCGACAGCTGATAGATGCCGCAGAGCGGCCATCAAATACCGGCAGCGACAATCTCTTTCAGATTGTGTATGAGGAGATAGGTGTCTGTCTGGGCGGTCAGCGCAGTGTCGGGGACACAATAGAAATCATTCAGAGCAGAGTTCAGCTGTTCCTTGATGAGAATCAATAACAGCATATCGGTTAAAATTGACTTTATGCCGTGCATCTGGTAAAATAAATTCCAGAAAGGTAAGGCTTAAGTGTATGAAAATCGAGAGAGTGGATGAAAAAACAGTGAAATGCTTTATCTCCAATGAGGAATTGGAGGAGTATGATATTTCTTATAAAGACTTTATGATGCGCAGTGACAAGGCAAGAGAGATTGTGGAGGAGATCATGGCGCAGGCGGTGGAAGAAGTGGATTATAAGCCGCCTCAGTACGCCTTTGACCTGCAGATCATGATGATGCCGGATAAGGGTATGGTACTGACCTTTACCGAGAGGACGCCGGAGGATGTGAAAAACAGCATGGATCTCATGCACTATCTGAAAGAGATGAGGCGGATTCTGAAGGAGAGGCTGGGACTGGATGCACCGACTATCGCCGGACTGCTGGCGCAGGCTGTGATGATGGCAGCGGCGGGCGGAGACGCTGCCGCTGCGGATAGCGGCAGTCAGAACGCTGCGAGTGCAAGCCCCTCCGTACATAACGCCGAGCCGGAGGTACAAAAGCCCCAGTTTGGGATCTTCCGTTTTGGCGGTATGCGGCAGCTGTGCGAGTACGCCAGAGCGCTTCCCAGAAATCTGCGCGTGGTCAGCCGACTCTATCTGGACAATGATACCTATTATCTGTATCTGGAGCGGGGCAGTGCGTCCTACGAACGCTACAGCAGGGCAAGTATTCAGGCACTGGAGTTTGGTGAGCTGTATGCGGCCACGGAGGATAAGCTGGTGTACCTGGAGGAGCACGGCGAATGCCTGATCGATGAGAAAGCGGTGGCTAAACTGCGGTTATAGCAAAACAACAAAAACTCCTGGAAACAGGAGTTTTTTAGAAGATTCATGTTAAGTCGGCGTGACAGGATTTGAACCTGCGGCCTCTACGTCCCGAACGTAGCGCTCTACCAAGCTGAGCCACACGCCGCTCTGTGTCGAACATTAAAATAATACACTATCTGTAAGAGAATGTCAAGATTTTTTCGCAGATTGCTTGTCTAAATTAACGGGGGAAAATATGTATCAGACAACAGTGATATTGAAAAAAGGCGGAGGACGTACCCTAAAAGCCGGGGGCATGTGGGTCTATGACAATGAGATCGATTACATCCGGGGCAGTTTTGAAAATGGAGATATAGTGGAAGTGCAGGATTTTGACGGGTATTGTATGGGATGTGGCTTTATCAATACCAATTCCAAGATCACTGTGAGAATGTTGTCCCGCAAAAAGGACACGGTCATCGACGAGGCGTTTATTCGGCAGCGTGTGCAGGACGCCTGGAACTACCGCAGGGAAACCATAGATACCTCCAGCTGCCGGGTGATCTTTGGAGAGGCGGATTTCCTGCCCGGTATTGTGGTGGACAAGTTCTCGGATGTGCTGGTGGTGGAGTCTCTGGCGCTGGGAATTGACAGATGGAAAATGACTATTGTGGAAGCGTTAAAGGATATTTTGGCGCAGGATGGCATAGCGGTCCGGGGCGTCTATGAGCGCAGTGACGCCAAGGTGCGCCTGCAGGAGGGCATGGAGCGCAGCAAGGGCTTTATCGGAGAGTCCTTTGACACCAAGGTGGAGATTGTGGAGAATGGAGTGCGCTATATGGTGGATGTGGAGGACGGCCAGAAGACCGGATTTTTCCTGGATCAGAAGAATAACCGGGCCGCCATTCACCGCTTCTGCAAAGGCAAGCGGGTGCTGGACTGCTTTACCCACACGGGCTCTTTTGCCTTAAATGCTGGTATTGCCGGAGCTGCCAGCGTGCTGGGAGTAGACGCGTCCCAGTTGGCAGTGGACCAGGCTGTGGAGAACGCGGCGCTGAATGGACTGCAGGAGCGAGTGCGGTTTCAGTGTGCGGACGTGTTTGAACTGCTGCCCCAGCTGGAAGCCCAGGGGGAGAGCTATGACGTGGTGATCTTGGACCCACCGGCCTTCACCAAATCTCGCAACTCTGTGAAAAATGCGGTCAAGGGTTATCGGGAGATCAATCTGCGGGGACTGAAGCTGGTGCGGGACGGGGGTTATCTGGTGACATGCTCCTGCTCCCACTTCATGGACCCGGAGCTTTTCGCCAAAACTATACGGGAGGCGGCTTCGGGCGCACGCAAACGCCTGCGCCAGGTGGAGTTCCGCACCCAGGGCTGCGACCATCCCATACTGTGGGCGGCGGATCAGAGCTATTATCTGAAGTTCTATATTTTTCAGGTGTGCGAGGACAGATAAGGTTACAAAGTGTCAGAAAGCCTTGCCCGTTTCATGCCAATCAACAGGGGCACTATCATCAATGCCCAGACAATAGGCTCTGAGATGATGACGCCCATATAGCCGATGGCAGGAGCCAGCAGGAAAGCAATCAGTACTTTGCCGGCCAGTTCAATCAGACTGGAGACCAGAGGAGTTCGGGTATCGCCGAAGCCCTGCATACTGTTGCGCAGGATACAGATGACGGCGGGCAGGAAATAGAAGACGGCATTGATTTTCAGGTACAGGGAAGCTGTCTTAAGGATCTCCGGCTCAGAGCTGGCAGTCACCAGATGGATCAATGTGGGTGACAGGGTAAAGACAATAAGAATGACCAGCGCGCACCATAAAAAAGAGACCAGGATCGTGTCCCGGATTCCCTTGTGAATCCGGGCGTATTCTTTTGCCCCCAGATTTTGTCCGCAATAGGTAGCCAGGGCAGTGCCAAGCACAAAGAATGGAATCAGAAAGATCATGGTCACCTTCCTGGCGGCGGTGTGAGCCACGATAATATTGTTGCCAAAAGTATTGATACAGGTCTGCAGCGCCAGGGAACCCAGGGTTACAAAGGAGATCATGAATCCCATGGACAAGCCGGTGGGAATCAGGTCGCGGCAGAGACTGCGGTCCGGCAGCAGGTTCTGTCGTGCGATTCCGATTTGCGGGTATTTCCTGCGCATATAGAGAAAGCACAGAAGGGCAGACAGGGCCTGGGCAATGACTGTGGCGATGGCAGCTCCTGCCACACCGCTGCGCAGGCCGTATACAAATAGATAATCCAGCCCGATATTCAGCAAATTGGCAATGATCAGGAACACCAGCGGGGTAAAGGAGTCGCCGATGGAGCGCAGTACAGCCGTGCAGATATTGTACAAAGTGGTGGCCAGCAGGCCGGCAATAATAATGCGGATATAGGAGGAAGCCTCCGGCATTAAGTTTTTTTCCACATTCAGAAATCCCAGAATTTCAGGCAGGAATAGCAGACAGATTCCGCTGACCAGCAGGGTGGCCAGCACACTCAGCGTCACCGTGCCGCCAATGACTTTTTTCAGTTTGCTTTCATCCCCCGCACCATACACTTTGGCAATGATGACACCAAAGCCGCAGATAATGCCGTTGAGGAACTCAATCAGCAGATCGCTGAGGGAGGAGGTGGCGCCCACCGCGGCCAGAGACGCCTCTCCCAGGACACTGCCGATGATACGGGTATCTATCAGACCGTAGCACAACTGGAAAAGCTGGCCCACATACAGAGGGACGGCAAAGAGCAGAATCACTTTCAGGGGGCGGTCTTTGGTCAGGGATTTCATAAGGTACTCCTTTCTGTAGAAGAAGGTGATTGTCTGTATTCATATTAGCACACTTAATCGTTTTCGTAAAGAGGGATTCCCTCAATAATTTTTTGATTTTTTGTAGAATAGGATTGCAACACAGGGCCGTTTCATGTATGCTATACTCACTAACGATTAGATTTTCCTTTTCGCACAGTGCAGAAAATCTTAACGTTAGTCAGTATATGTATGCTGGGAAGAAGAAAAGTTACTTTATATGGAGGATATGAGGATGCAGGAGAGATTGATTGAGCAGATATTGGGAACACTGACTTTAGAGGAAAAATCAGCCATGCTTCATGGGGTTTCCTTCTTCCGCAGCGGCGCTGTGGAGGATAAAGGCATTCCGGCAGTGGTGACCAGCGATGGCCCTATGGGGGTGCGAAACGAGTTCCCGGATGACTCCTGGTTTCCTATCGGAATATCTGATGACTATGTCAGTTATCTGCCCAGCAACAGTGCGGTGGCGGCCACCTGGAATCCGGAGCGGGCTTATGCCGGCGGGCAGGTGCTGGGAGAGGAGGCCAGAGGCCGGGGGAAGGATGTGATTCTGGCGCCGGGTATCAATATCAAGCGAGATCCTCTGTGCGGCCGGAATTTTGAATATATGAGTGAAGACCCCTATCTGGTGCAGGAACTGGCGGTGCCCATGATTCGGGGGATTCAGGAGGCGGATGTGGCGGCGTGCGTGAAGCATTTTGCGGCCAATTCCCAGGAGACGGACCGTCTGTGGGTGGATACTATTGTGGATGAGCGCACCCTGCGGGAGATCTATCTGCCGGGCTTTGATGCCGCAGTGCATCGAGGGGGTACTTATTCCCTGATGAATGCCTATAACAAGCTAAATGGTGAACACTGTAGTGAAAATAAGGCGCTGCTGAATCAGATTCTCCGCAAGGAGTGGGGATATGACGGGACTGTCATAAGTGACTGGGGATCGGTACATACCACCAGGCAGGCGGCAGAGAGCGCATTGGATATGGAGATGAGCGTTACCACCAATTTTGATGAATATTATTTTGCCAAGCCCCTGATAGAGGCAGTGGAAAAGGGTGAGGTGTCCATGGAGGATGTGGACGAGAAGGTGCGCAATATTCTGCGAATGATGCTGCGGCTGAAGATGATCGGCCCCAAGTCCGGAGAGCGCAGGCAGGGGGTCTATAATACCCCGGAGCATCGTGTGGCCATCAGGGATACGGCCCGTGAGGCCATTGTGCTGTTGAAAAACGAGGATGAGCTGCTGCCAATCACGGAGCAGCGTCTGGAGAGAGGCACGCCGGACCCTCTGACCGGATATCGGAAAAAGAAGCGCATTGCTGTGATCGGCCGCAATGCGGAACACATGCATTCCGGCGGAGGCGGAAGCGGGGAGATAAAGGCTCTGTATGAGATATCTCCTTTGATGGGCCTGAAGGTGCAGCTGGGAGGCAATGTGGACATCCAGTATGCGCCTGGGTATTATATTCCGGGCAAAAAGAGCGTGAACGAGGTCAACTGGCAGGAGACCAGCCTGGAGCGTCAGATAAACCGCAGGGTAGATCGGGAGGAGACAGCCGAGGAAGCCCAGCAGCGGCAGGAAATGCAAAAACAGCGGGAAATACTGCGGAAAGAAGCCATAGAACTGGCGAAGACGGCAGATGAAGTGATTTTTGTGGGCGGACTGAACCACGACTATGACGTGGAGGGCTGGGACCGGGACAATATGAAACTTCCCTATGCTCAGGATCAGCTGATTGAGGAACTGCTGGCAGTAAAGCCGGATACCATCATTGTCATAGTGGCGGGCTCTGCGGTGGAGATGCCCTGGAGAGAGAAGGCCCGGGCCATCGTCTGGAATTATTATGCGGGCATGGAAACCGGCACTGCGCTGGCGGAGATATTGCTGGGCAGGGTATGCCCCAGCGGCAAGCTCCCCGAGACCTTTCCGGCCCTGTACAGCGATACCGTGACCTATAAAAACGGGGAGTTTGGCAAGCCGGAGAAGGTGATTTTTAAGGAAGGTATTTTTGTGGGTTATCGGTACTATGAAAAGGAGGGCATCAAGCCGGCCTTTGCCTTTGGTCATGGCCTGTCCTATACCTCCTTTGCCTATGACAACCTGAGAGTGGAGCTGGAGCAGGGAGCAGCCGCCCGGGGCGATCTGGAGGAGCTGTTGGTAAAGCTGTCTCTGGATGTGACAAACACAGGCAAAACAGCCGGGGCGGAGATTGTCCAGTGTTATGTGGGCGACTCGGAGTGCGGCGTGGAGCGCCCGATAAAGGAGCTGAAGGCTTTTGCTAAAGTATTTCTGGAACCGGGAGAGACAAAGCGGGTTGATATGGAACTGCCCAGAAGCGCCTTTGCCTTCTATGACGTACAGTCCCATGGATTTGTAGTGGAGCCGGGTGAGTTTATACTTTCCGTGGGCGGCGCCTCGGACCGGATCTGGAGACAGGAGACGGTGACGCTGCCGTAGGAATGATCAATCAGAGGAAAGCAGGGCGGACAGGACATGTTGGACATTGTTTTAGACAGCATATTAGATACGGCAAAATTAATACCCTTTTTGCTGCTTACCTATATAGCCATGGAATACCTGGAGCATCGGGCAGGCACTGCCACGATCCGGCTGGTTCGCCGGGCCGGAAAAGCAGGGCCTGCTCTGGGGGCGGCGTTGGGGGTGATACCCCAGTGCGGATTCTCAGCTGCTGCCTCCGGCCTGTACGCAGGGAGGGTGATCAGCCTGGGAACTCTGATAGCGATCTTTCTGTCTACATCGGACGAGATGCTTCCCATACTGATCTCCGCGCATGCAAGCCCCGTGTTGATTGCGCAGATTCTGGGATTTAAGGTGGTGGTGGGACTGTCGGCCGGTTTCTGCTTAGATATGTTGTTCAAAAGGAATCAGGAGGAACATGAGCATATCCATGAGCTGTGTGAGCATGATCACTGCGGCTGTGAAAAGGGTATTCTAAAGTCTGCATTACAGCACACGCTGCAGATTACGGTATTTATCCTGATTGTTAACCTGATTCTGAATATGGTGCTGGTGCAGGTGGGTGCAGAGGCTTTGGGACAGTGGATCTGGAACAAGCCTGTGGCAGGGCAGCTGCTCTCCGGGGCGGTGGGCCTGATTCCTAACTGTGCCTCCTCTGTGGCCATCACTCAACTGTATCTGGAGGGAGCCATGAATTTTGGCGCCCTGATAAGCGGTTTGCTGGCCAACACGGGCGTGGGTCTGCTGGTCCTGTGCCGTGTAAACCGGCATAGAGGGGAAAATATGAAGATTATCGGCCTGCTCTATGGGATCAGCGTGGCAGGAGGTATCGTGGCCGGATTGCTGCCCTTTTGAGCCTGGGCATGACAATGTTAATTGCGCTAAAGCCCTTGGAGTGGTAGAATAATATATAAAGGAGGAGAAAAAGATGGACAAAACATTTGAGGACAGATTTGCGGAGGTACAGGATAAAATGGTTCGGGCCTGCCTGGAGTATGCGGATAACAGGGTGGACTGTGTATATATATATGCGTCCTGCGAACACCCCTGTGTCACCGGTGACGTTTTCTTTAAAGTCAACGGTCAGGTGCTGAAGAAACATAAGTTGGGAGAGGGATATGATGTTTCGCCAAAGCGTCAGGGAGCTTGCCTTAGTTCACTGACTGCATGTATAAAGGAGGCGAGGGACATCTGTACGGAATATGGCAAGGATATGCCCACAGAGATGAAAATCATATATGACACCGCAAGCCAAAAGGCAGAGGTTGCCTATAGATATGATCTTGTATATACGAAGAGCAGAACTAAGACAGCGATGGATGTTGTTAACAAATGGTTCGAGGAGATGCAATAATATATCGCCGTCACAACGACAGGCGGAAACTACCTGTGGGGTGCTGCCATGGAAAAGGTCTATAAGAGAAACGGCTACGCCATCACGGAGGATGAGAATGGAATTTGGATCTCATGGAATGAAGGGCCGTATGAGAAAACCGTTACTTATCCTATCTCAAGAGTAAACCTGGAAAAAGCTTTAAAGTCAGATCATGACGCATACGAAGTGATGATTTATGCCGAGACAGGAAGATGGCCGCCGGGAGAAGAAGAGCGGCAGGAGCACAGCAGGGTGTTTCTAAGGAAGTTTCCTGATCTGCTGGTGAAAATCCCGGAGAACCAGATACTGTTTGAGGAAGAGGAACTGAAATTACTGCTTGCCCGGGCAGCGGAAGAAATGGGAGAAGACGCAATGATCTATTACTATTACAACGACAAGGGAGAAAATGTTCCCAAATCAGAGGCCACAATCGAGAGGGTTTATGCTCCCGCCCCCAACGGCCTGCTCCAGCATGTGGCGGACAGGAGACTGCAGCGGGAGGGCGGTGAAGGTACGGTTCAGTATGAGATGTGCTTTGCCGGTGAATATCTGGAGGAGATTGTGCGGGATTTATGCGCTGTAATGCCGTTAAAGGTGCCGGAGGGCAGCATACGGAGGGCGCGGCAGGAGAGGGACCTGGAGAGTCTGCGCAATCTGCTGCTCTTAGGAGGAGAAGAGGAGTTTATCTGTGTGGACTGCAATGACCGAGACTGGATTTTTCCACTGGTGGTCAGGTGCCGGATGGGATATGCCGACGAGGTCCGCGCCGTCATGCAGAGGTGGGATAAGTCTGTCAGATTGGTATACGGTCAGAGCGCCTCGGAGGATATGCGCGACGTCTATGGCGGAGAGCACACCGTACTTGGCTGTCTTGAGGAATATTACCATATGAAAATCGGGGATATGTTCAAGATAAAGAGTTATGAGGATAAGCCGCTGTTGATCTCAAAATTCAGCACAGAGGATATAAAGCGGAACATTTTCCGGTTTGAGGAGAAATACAATATTTCCCTGCCGGGGCAGTATAAGGCTTTTCTGCAGAAATATAACGGCGGATATGCACCCCGCACGGATATTCTCTTCAAGGGAGAGGTGGTCAGCACCCTCACAGAGTTCAGCGGCGTTGGAGATGTGCCCAGGCCCTTTTGGGACTTCCATGTAGAACGCCTTGCGAAGAGGGAGCTGCTGCCCATTGCCGGAGATATTTTCGGGAATGATATTGCGATTGGACTGGGCGATGGAAACAGAGGCAGGATTTTTTTCTGTGACCACGAGGAGGGAGATAAGCCGGAGTGCGAATGGAGGGATCTGAAGGCTTTTTTTGCCGACTGTCACAGCGAGAGAATAGACAAAAACGCCGTCAAGTCGATAGAAGAGAGAGAGGCGTTCATGGTTATAACTGGGCGCGGGGATTATGTGACGGAGGGGCTGAGGCGCACATGGCAGGAGGAAATAGACTGGTATCAGGAAATCCGGCAGCAGGAGGTCATTTTGGATTGGCCGGATTGAGACATTGACGATATGAGATCCACGATGCAAATCAACGAAAAATGGGGGAAATATGTCATACGAAAATTATTGTGAAGCGTTAAATGCCGGACGAAAAGAATACCGTTCCCGCCTGCTCAAAGGCGGCTATCCCTATTTGCCGGTATTGGAGGAGATACTGTCTTATACCAAGGTGGAATATGAAGTGAATCTGGGTGTGTGTGAAGTGCCTCTGGAACTGATCGTGGGCACCAAGACAAAAGGCAGAACGAATTCATTTGCCGCCAACTTCATGCCTCTTCTGGAGGCTTCATCGGAATTTGCCGGCAAATGGATAAAACTTTACGCCACTCTGGAAGAGGAGGGGCTGCGTGATCCGGTGAAGGTGTATGAATTCATGAACCGCTTTTATGTGCAAGAGGGTAACAAGAGGGTCAGTATTCTGAAGTTCCTGAACGCCTACAGTGTTCCCTGTTCTGTCATTCGGATTGTTCCCAAGCGCACAGATACAAAAGAAAATGAGATTTACTATGAGTTTCTGGATTTTTATGAAGTCACAGGCCTCAATACAATCAATTTCAGTGAGAAGGGCCGTTTCGCCAAGCTTCTGGATCGGATCGGAACGCCCAAGGGAGAAAAATGGAACTACGATGACCGCATGGAATTTGAATCTGCATATTTTCACTTCCGAAAGGCTTTTGAGGCAAAAGGAGGCGGCAAATTGCCCATTACGGTGGGGGATGCCCTGCTTACTTTTATCACCATGTTTGGCTATCAGGAGACTCTGCAGAAAACAGAGCAGGAGATGAAGAAAGATCTCTCCAAGATATGGGATGAATTCCTGGTGCTGACCAAGGATCAGTCCATTGAATTGCTGATGGAGCCTCCGAAGGAAGATGTCTCCCACAATCTCTACAGGAACCTGCTGAATCTGGTTCTTCCGGACAATGCGAATAAAGTTAAAATTGCGTTTTTATATGAGAAGAGCCACAGGACTTCCAGCTGGACCTATAGTCATGAGCTAGGGCGGCTGTATCTGGAAAATGTATTTCCCGGGCAGGTAGAGACCAAGGCATTTGAGAATATTATTGCCGGCGAGAATGACCTGGAGCGGATGGAACAGGTTATCCGGGATGGCTATAATGTACTCTTCGCCACCTCTCCGGTAATGGTCCCTGCCAGTCTGAAGATTGCCGCCAATTATCCGGATGTGAAGATTTTAAATTGCTCGCTGAATATCTCCCACCCCACCCTGCGAACCTATTATGCCAGAATGTATGAGGCGAAGTTCCTGGCGGGCGCTATTGCAGGCTCCATGACCACTACGAATAAGATCGGCTACATTGCCGACTACCCGATTTACGGTATGATCGCCAATATCAATGCCTTTGCCCTGGGCGCCAGAATGGTCAATCCCCATGCCAGAGTATATCTGGACTGGCGCACATTAAAGGATCGGAAGACAAAAATCACTGACGATCCGGAAATTAACTACATAATGGATCAGGATATGAAATCTCCCGGAAAAAGCTCCCGACATTTCGGCCTTTACTGTATCAGCGGAGAAACGCCGGACAATCTGGCTATGACCACATGGCATTGGGGTAAATTATATGAGAAGATCGTCCGTATCATACTGAATGGAACATGGAAGGAAGAGACGGATGCCGTGGGAAACAAAGCCATCAATTACTGGTGGGGAATGTCTGCCGGTGTAGTCGATCTGATCTGTTCTCAGGATCTGCCCAGAGGAACCAAACGGCTGATGAGCCTGCTGCGCAACAATATCTGTTCAGATGCGCTCACACCATTTTATGGTGAACTGTTGACGCAGGACGGAACCATTATGAATAAGGCAGATCAGGTCATTCCGCCCAGAGAGATTATCACGATGGATTGGCTGGTGGAAAATGTGGTGGGAAGTATCCCATCCATTTCCGATCTGACAGAGGAGGCCCAGGCGGTTACCAAAATGCAGGGGCTGGGCAAAAACCAGGTGGCAGATTACTGATGTCTGTATGACAGATGAAATGAGAAGAGAAGTGGGAACATTCGATGAAAATTTTGGCAATTGCTGACCATGAATCTCCGTTATTGTGGGATTATTTTGATAGGAGCTATCTGGAGGGGATCGATCTGATCCTCTCCTGTGGAGATTTAAAGCCGCAGTATTTATCCTTTCTGGCGACATTTACCCAGGCGCCGGTGTTGTATGTACACGGCAACCATGACGACCGGTATGAGGAGACACCGCCTGACGGCTGTGTATGTATTGAGGACCAAATATATGTGCATGATGGGGTTCGCATATTGGGTCTGGGAGGTTCCATGCGTTATAAGCCCGGCAGCCACCAGTATACCCAATCTCAGATGCGCTGGCGTGTGCGCAAGCTCTGGTGGGCCTTGAAATACAGGAAAGGTTTTGATATTCTGCTGACTCATTCGCCCGCCTATCAGTTCAATGACGGTGAGGATCTGCCCCATATGGGCTTTGAGGCGTTTCGAACCCTGTTGGACAAGTATAAACCCGCTTTTTTTGTCCACGGGCATGTGCATCTGAATTATGGCAGGCAATATACGCGCCTTTCCGCGTATAATGAGACACAGGTGATAAACGCGTATGAGAAATATATATTTGAAATTAATGTGTAATCAGGCAGGGCTTTGGCATATTTCGACACAGGTTGACAGGATCAATCTCTCGGCCGGAAACATATGAAAATTTTGTGAAATTTTTTTGAAAAAATACTTGCATTTCCATAAACCATATGATATTATATCACTTGTGTTAAAGGAGCATAGCTATAATCCTTATAAAACGCACCGCTAGCTCAGTTGGTAGAGCACCTGACTCTTAATCAGGGTGTCCAGGGTTCGAGCCCCTGGCGGTGCATTTGAAGTCCTGGGATTCGCATATATATGCGGGTTGTGGGGCTTTTTTTTCAGATAAAAACAAAGAGGGGCATTTGCGGGGTCGTAAGGATGTTGTAATGAACAAAATGCCCATCATGTTGTGCATATCGCAGGAAGGAGAGAAATTTGAACCCAAAATTAAGAGAGAAAACCATGGAATCTCTTTCAGCTGTTCTCCCGATTACCGGTATCGTGCTGCTCATCAGCATTTTCCTGGTGCCCATGGAGTTGGGAAGCCTGGTTATGTTTGTGGTCGGCGCGGTCATGCTGATCATGGGAATGGGCTTTTTCCAGCTGGGTGCGGAGATGGCCATGACCCCGATTGGGGAGGGCATCGGCGTACAGTTATCAAAAACACACAAAATACTGATTGTGTTGCTTATCGGTTTTGTCATGGGCGCAATTATCACCATATCTGAGCCGGATCTTCAGGTGCTGGCGGAGCAGGTGCCTTCGGTGCCCAACAAGGTGCTGA
The DNA here is from genome assembly GCA_964550745.1 of uncultured Acetatifactor sp. Taxonomy (GTDB): domain Bacteria; phylum Bacillota; class Clostridia; order Lachnospirales; family Lachnospiraceae; genus Acetatifactor. The sequence goes on along the minus strand of CAZKAO010000044.1, from coordinate 9,717 downwards.
TCCTGACGGTGGCTGTGGGGGTGGGTCTGTTTCTGGCGCTGGCGATAGTGAGAATCAAGTTCCAGATTGACCTGTCCAAGATGCTGATTACTCTGTATGTGCTGCTGATTGGCGCCTCCTTTCTGGTGCCGAAAGATTTTCTTGCGGTGGCGTTTGACTCCGGCGGCGTCACCACCGGGCCAATGACGGTGCCGTTTATCATGGCCATGGGTGTGGGACTCGCCTCTATTCGAACGGACAAAAACTCGGCGAGCGACAGCTTCGGTCTGGTGGCGCTGTCCAGTGTGGGGCCTATTCTGGCGGTACTGATTCTCGGCTGCTTTTACAGGCCAACGGAGGCAACGTATTCCCTTGGAGAAGTTGCTACGGTGGTGACTACCCGGGATGTGGTCAGAGTGTTTGGCGGAAGGATTCCGGCGTATGCCCGGGAGGTCATTGTCTCTCTTTTTCCGATTGCTGTGGTATTTATTATTTTCCAGCTGATCACCCGGCGCTACCACAGGAGACAGCTGAAGCGTATTGCTGTGGGTCTGGTCTATACCTATATTGGCCTGGTGCTGTTTCTCTGCGGCGTGAATGTGGGGTTTGCGCCAGTGGGTTCTTTTTTGGGACAGGAGCTGGCCTCCCTGATGTTTAACTGGGTACTGGTTCCCATCGGCATGTTGATCGGTTATTACATAGTAAAGGCGGAGCCAGCAATCCAGGTACTTAATCATCAGGTGCAAAATGTCACCGATGGCGCTGTCTCGGTCAAGGCCATGAACCGCTGTATGTCCGCTGGTGTTGCCATCAGTGTGGGCCTTGCCATGATGCGGGTTCTGACAGGACTGCCGATACAGTGGATCATTATCCCCGGCTATATCATAGCCCTGGTGCTGTCCCGGTTTGTTCCAAAGATATTTGTGGGTATTGCGTTTGACTCTGGCGGCGTGGCGAGCGGTCCCATGACCTCCACCTTTTTGCTGCCCCTCAGCATCGGGACCTGCCAGGCTCTCGGCGGCAATCTGATGACGGACGCTTTCGGCGTGGTCGCTTTGGTTGCCCTGACGCCCCTTATTGCGATACAGGTTATGGGTATTGTGTACCAGGTCAAGACAACGGCAATGCAGAAGAAGGCACTGCAGAATGCTGCATATCTGGATGACTGCGATGAGATTATAGATTTGAGTGCCCGTTGAAGCGGGTGAATGGAGGTTTCGATGGAGAATCAGGAAAAAACCCCGTCATTTCAGCAGCTTGTGCTGATTATCAATCCCAAGCTGGCAGAGAAGGCCACCAGGATATTCCGAAAAAGCACTCTGCCCGTCCAGTACAGGCTGAATGCCGAGGGCACTGCTTCCAGTGAGATCATGGATATGCTGGGCCTTGGCAGTATTGATAAATGTATTTTGATGAGTACAGTGCCGAGGCCGTTGGGAGATGCCATGCTGACCAGACTGCGTCAGGAACTGCACTTGGGAGCGGTAAACAGCGGTATCGCTTTTACGATCTCTCTCACGGGCATGAATAAGCTGCTGATGCGGATGCTGATAAAGAGCGGCGAAGAAAATACAGCTCACAGTATAAGAAAGGTTGGAAACATTATGTCTGATACAAAATATGCACTGATTGTTGCTGCAGTAAATATTGGTTTCAGCGGCGATGTTATGGACGCCGCCAAAGCTGCAGGGGCCAGCGGCGGAACGGTAATACACAGCCGCTGGATCGGCAATGAGGAGATCGCGGCATCCTGGGGACTCAGCATGCAGGAGGAGAAAGAGCTTGTCCTTATCTTGTCTGAGGAGGAGAAGAGAGTGGAGATCATGAGCGGAATCAGTGAGAAATGCGGGATGCGCAGTGACGCCAAGGGACTTGTGGTGTCATTGCCGATTGATGCTGTGATGGGGCTGTAATATGAAAAGAGGTTCTAATCCCACACCCTGTAAATGCAGGATTTGCGTGGAAAGTCCGAAATAGGCATTTTTCCGAATATTTATAGAAGGGGCTGCTTTAAGAAAGCAGTTCCTTCTATAAAAATATCTATTGACAAAATTGGTTGGTAGTTATAAACTTAATATATAGGTTGGTAGCTACAAACCAGTTTGACCAAAGGAGGCATTTATGGAAGATTATAAATTATGTGAGAGTGATTTCCGGTTTATGAGTGTAATATGGGATGCAGAGCCAGTGCAGTCCGGAGAGCTGGTAAAGCTATGTGCACAGCAGCTTGGTTGGAAAAAGCCTACTACATATACGACTCTGAAAAAGCTGTGCGAGCGAGGCTTTGCCCAAAATGAGGATACCATCGTGACATCCCTGGTGCCCCGGGAGCAGGTGCAGGCATATGAGAGTAACCGCTTTGTGGAGAGAACCTTTGCTGGTTCCCTGCCCGGTTTCCTGGTGTCTTTTCTGGATGGACGCTCGCTGTCGCAGCAGGAGGCGGAGCAGCTTAAGAGACTGATAGACGAGCATCAGGAATCATAATCTGGAAATAGAATGGTTTCGGATTTGTATGTCCGCTGCGGCGGACAGAGAGGAGCAAGAAATGTTGTTGATTCAAGTGTTGAATATGAGCCTGACTGCCAGCTATTGTATTTTGGCAGTGCTGGTGGTAAGGTGGCTGCTTCGCAGGGCTCCGAAAAAATATGCATATCTGCTGTGGCTGGTGGTGGCTTTCCGGCTGTGCTGTCCGGTGTCGCTCACTTCGCCCATAAGTCTGTTCAGTCTGGGAATTTTTGACCAGGAGGTTGCTGAGGGCCATACCATGGCGTATCTGGACGAGAATGTGGGTTTGCAGCAAAATCCTCAGCTTGCCACAGGGCTGGCGGCAGCTCCCTGGCAGAGTACCGTTGGTAATCAGGAGAATGGGTCTGCTGCCAGCTGGGGAAAAACGGAGGACGGCATGGCAGATCAATCACTGTGTATTCCCCTGCCTGGTCCGGGAAATGAAAGCAATAGCGTTAACCCAGTGCAGGTCTGGGGAGCAGTAGGTACGCTGCTGTGGCTGTCAGGTATGAGCATTATGCTGCTCTGCGGGCTAGTCAGCTATCTGTTGCTGCGCTATCGACTGCGCTGTTCTGTGTTGCTGCGAGACAATATTTACCAGTCAGAGCAGGTTGTCTCTCCCTTTATTCTGGGCTTTTGGCGTCCGCATATCTATACACCATTTGGACTGGAGGTGCATACACTGGAGTTGGTGCTGTCCCACGAGCGCTATCACCTTCATCGCAGAGATCACTGGGTCAAGCTGGCCGCATACCTGTTGTTGACACTGCACTGGTTCAATCCCTTGTGTTGGGTGGCCTTTCGCCTTATGGGCAAGGATATGGAGATGAGCTGTGACGAGCATGTGCTGGCAGAGCGGCAGCACAGCTGTAAACCCTATTGTAATGCGCTGCTGGCCTTTGCCACCGGTCGGCGCAGTTGGAGTCCAAGCCCTCTCGCCTTTGGGGAATCCGGGGCCAAGGGACGGATTCGCAATGCTCTGAAATGGAAAAAGCCCGGAATCTGGGTCAAGGTGGCGGCGGTGGGGCTGTGTCTGGTGACAGTGCTGGCCTGTGCGCTCAATCCTCAGGCGAAAACATCGCAGTTTGGGCAGGATGAGATGAATTTTGACAGGGAATCAGATGGAAATCATCCCGGCATGGAGGCAGGGGAAAAGCAGAGCAGTGGCATGCCGGAGTCGATGGAGGATTCTGACCCGCAGGTGGGAACGGTGATACAGGGCACTCCTGGGCAGGATATGACTTCGGGGGGGGCAGAGTGGATTCTGCTGCGGACCTCCAACGGTTGGGAGAGCGGTGCTGCATGGGATGCAGACGCCCTGAAGAATGCTCGTGAAGGTCTGGCGCAGTTGGAGATGGCGAATCTGGACTTTTATGGTGTGGAAGAGATGCAGCTGGAAGTGAGCTGGGAGTGCGAGGAACTCTCCGTTCATGTGGAATATTATGAGGAAGATGGCTCCAAAGCCGTGCTGACAGAGCAATGGGATATGGTACTGTCCCCCGAGGAGAATGGCAGTTTTTCTCTCTATCTTATGAATCCCTATGCTCAATTGCAGGGGAACAGCCTGGATGTGCGCATCTCTCTTTCCCATGATGGAGCAGAGTATCTGATCAGAGGATTTATTCCCCGGCAGAGCAGGGAACAGCTGGAACTGGATACGCCGGAGCCGGGAACTGTCATGCATTTTCAGGGATTGATCCGCAACATTACAGATGACGGCATTGTCATTGATCAGAAGAAGCTGATCGGCAATAGCGATCCCGAATGGGAGGCGTGGGCTGCACAATGGGATCCACATGACACCAGCGGGGGACTTGCGCTGCTGGATCTGGCTTATGAGGATATTCATGCCATGGTCAGTGAGGACTGCAGGATTACTATATTAGAGAACCATTGGTATCCTGAGAAGGAGATCAGTTGGGAAGAGCTGCTCCAGTATATAGAGGAGAATTCTACCTGGCATCTGCTCTGGAATTTCACAGTGGAAGGGAATCAGATCACGGAGATTGGTGAGCAGTATCTGCCATGAAAAGCATTATAAGGAAAACTCAAGGAGAAAAATCATGAAAAAGAAATATGTATTAGCAGTTATAGTGGCTGTGTCATTGGCATTGGGAATGGCTGCCTGTTCTTTTGGACCAAAGGAAGGAACAGAGGATGCAGGAACAGTTCGTGGATCAGAAACGCTGCAGGTGGAAAACACAGGAACAGAACCGTCAGATACGGAATCTGCGAATACGGAACCCACAAATATGGAACCTTCTGAAACAAACGCTGCCTGGAGTAACGAAAAAGAGGATTCAGACGCAGTGGAGATTCCGCAGGGCGATCCTCTTGTAGCAGTTGTTGACAGTTATGAGGATAATATCATTGTACTCAGGGATATGGATGATGAAGATATTATCTATTATTTTTCAACACAGGACGCCGAGGTGATAGAGGGGGATTCCCCTATTTCTGCTGGTGATATAGTAGAAATCACTTATCAGGGTGTGCAAGGTGACAGGGAACATCCCGGTATGGCTGTGAAAGTTGTAGCCGAGTCCATGATGTACAAGTAAGGATGTGTGATCAGTCTACTGCGGCATTGTTATTCTTATTGTTTTTTCCGGAAAAATGCAGGCATTTTGTCGGACAGGCGTCAATACATCTGCCGCAGCGTATGCACTCCGGGGAACTGGATATCTCCTGGAGAGAAAGGGACACAGGGCAGGCTTTTTCACAGGCCCCACAGGATACGCAGCGGTCTTGTTCCCAGTGGATCTGCACCAGGCTGAAGCGGTTGAACCAGCCGTAGATTGCCCCCAGCGGGCACAGATACTGGCAGAAAGGGCGGTAAACCTTCACAGAGAGAAGCAGAAGGAAGAGCAATATTCCCAGCTTCCAGAAAAACAATCCCCCAGCCTGGCTGCGAAGCGCTTTGTTTGCTGCCAGCAGAGGGATGGCCCCAAACAATGTGCCGGAGGGGCAGATAAATTTGCAGAATGCCGGAATCTTGGCAAATCCGCCAAACAGAAACGCGGAGCCAATCCCCACGAAGAAAAGCAGCGTTATGTACTTCCCGTATTTCAGGATATGGTGCAGGGGCAGCTGCTTTTTCTTATGAAAAACAGGTATTTTGTGCAAAAGATCCTGGATCAGCCCGAAAGGGCACAGCCATCCGCAGACAAAGCGTCCCAGGAGGCTGCCAAACAGGAAGAAAAAGCCAAGCGCCGCAAAGGGAATCTGGAATCCCTGCTGATTCAGCAGGGCCTGGAGCGCCCCGATAGGGCAGGAGGCAACGGCGCCGGGGCAGGAATAGCAGTTCAGGCCGGGCACACAGGCGTATTTCAGCTTTCCCTGGTATATTTTTCCACTCAGGAAGCCGTACATATATCCATTTGTAAGAATGGTAAAGATAAGCTGTACCGCCAGCCGCAGTTTTTTCATGTCTATCCTTTCATATATATCACCAGTCATCCGATCCCGATGCACTCCATGCAGATCATCACTGCTTTTCTCCAGATGACTCCGAACTGTCCCTGCATGGCACCCGCGCCAAGAAACAGGATTCCGATAAGCATTCCCAATAGCCAGACGGGCGGTTTATTTTCCCTCCAAAAGTGCATTGATCTTCTCCTCCCATGCAGACTTTTCCATGGCGCCGACCACGGTGTCCAGGATATCTCCATTTTCATCGATGAAAAAAGTGGTGGGAACCGCTGTCACATCCGTGAGGAGCGCATAATACAGGGATTCGTTCAGGAGCAGGTGTGGGTAATCGGCCCCGGTCTGCTCAATCAGGCTTGCCGCCAGGTCTATGGACTTCTGGTCCGCGTCTTCCATGACATCGCTGATGACTCCCACAATCCGAAACTCCTCCGGGGCATATTCTCCGGCCAGTTCGCCGAGCCCCGGCATCTCCCGCAGACAGGGATTGCAGTAGGTGGCCCATATATTCACCATGGTGAGCTTGGTCTCCGCAAAGATCCCGGCGGAAACCGTATTGCCCTCCATATCCAGAGCCTCAAAGCTAATAGATGAGGAAGCATCCTCGCTTTCAGTCCTCCCGTCAATCTCGGTCTTGGCGCAGCCGCTCAATAAGGCGCTCGACACAGCCAGTAATATTAGACACAATCTACATATTTTTTTCATGCCGCATTCTCCTTGGAAATACCTGAAAATAAGTGGTTACATTGCCTGTAAAGTAACTATAGGCAGAAGGGCGGTAAATGTCAAGAAAAAAGATGAGCAACTTTTTACATGGTAGCTTGCAAGGGGACGCTCCAGACGGAAAATCATTCCTGTCCAGACCCGCTTTCGCTCGGATGAACAGCGTAACAGTGCTAAGCTCGAAAATACCTCGCTAAGCACCGACGTGTTCATACGGTCTTGCCAGGAACGATTTTCCGTCTAAAGCTGGATACTGGCAAGGGAACAAGTTGGCTGTGAACAATAACATACATTCTCACTATTGATAAAAATATACTTGACATTAATATTAACATTTTGTATAATGAAAGAAAACAAGATAATGAATAAGGAGTTGATAAAATATGTTTACATTATTGGGATTACTGGAGGCATCGGTTGTAGGGGGAATCTGTATCGTATTGTTCTTCCTGATATCGCAGCTGTTCGGGGAGCGATATAAGGCCAACTATAGAAAAGTGATCTGGCTTTTGATAGTGCTGCGGATGTGTATTCCAGTCAGTATGTCACTTTTCCCTAAGCCGGTTACAGTGCAGGTGCCGGTTTTTGTGCTGGCACAGAGGGGAAGCGGCCAGAGGGTCGGGGACATGGATGGGATTGGTGTTGGTGATCCTGTGACGGCAGAAAATGGCCAGATTGATGGAACGTCCGCCATAGGAGAGAATGGCAGCAGGGGCACGGCGGGCGCTGAAACCGCCTGGCGGCAACTGACCTCCCAGGATATATTGGCCATACTGTGGGCCTGCGGCAGCGTGGGGCTTCTGGCATATTATCTGCTGGCGCATTGTGTTTTCTACCACAGGATGAGGAACAAAAGCCGGGAATGCGCGGACGAGAGGATTCTGGCGATCACAGAGGAGACCGCCGAAGAGCTGGGACTTAAAAAGATACCCCGAGTACGTCTGACCGAGGATACCCAGACAGGGCCGTTTACGGTGGGCTTCCTGCACAATATTGTATTTTTACCGGATACCGATTATCAGGAAAAGGATTTGAGGTATATTATCAGGCATGAGCTGGCCCATTGCGCAGGGAAAGACACACAGATGAAGGTGCTGTTTGTCATTGCCAATGCCATCCATTGGTTCAATCCTCTTGCCTGGTTTATGAAGTCCCTGGCGGATCAGGATATGGAGCTGGCGTGTGATGAGCGGGTGCTGGCACATACCTCTAGGCAAGAGCGCAGCGAATACGGCGAGCTGCTGATGTCCTATATTGGCACAGACAAGGCTGGCAGATCCGCAATTTCCACCGGATATGTGCAGGGGGTGAAATTTATTAAAAAGAGATTCCGAAATATCTTTAATACACACAAAAGGAGTGGAAAAGTGGTCGGGAGCATTATCGTGCTGCTGCTGGTGGCGGTCAGCGGAATGATCGGCTTTGAAGCGGGGCGGAACGTGTATGCCAAGAGCAAAATCGCGATAGACAGCGGCATTGAACTGCGCACGGATGTGACAGGGGACGGTGAGGTTGACAGAGTTTGGGTACGCGATGACACTTATACACTGATAACGAGTGTGGGGCTGCAGACCGCAGACGGCAGAGATATACAGTATGATTACGATGATGAGACCTGGGCCGCTTCCAATCTGGTTTCCGGTGACCTGAGTGGGAACGGGGCTGCAGATATTGTGGTGATGCGCTACAGCAACGGGATGCATGGCACCGGCCCGGTCAGTGTTCTACATGTGACCGAGGAATCAGGAGAGCTCAGGTGGCAGGAGTATTCCAATGTCTTTATTCCGAACCCTTCCATTGACTGGGAACAGCCGCGTTCTTTTGAGGATATAGAATGTGTCGGGGCAATAATTATAGAAGACAACGGCCGTCATTTTCTGCGGTTGATTGCGCTGGATTTAGAGGTTTTTGATGATAACACCGTGCAGTACATCGACTGTTCCCTGCAGAAGGATGGCTGGTTCATAGAAGATGTACAGACGACTGTTTTGTATCCACAGGATGCAGACGGATGGGAAGCAGAGCCGGAGCCAGAGCAGCTTTCAACGGAGCCGGAGCAGTTCTCACAGGATATAGCGGGGACGTCCGCCTCCGCCGGGCCTGAGGACAGACAGGTTTCAGAGGAGGTAGAAGAGCTTAGAAAGATCGTTGTGGACTTTTATGAGGGGTATTTTGGCGGGGATGTCGATTCCATAAAGCCATATCTCACAGAGCCATATGACTGGGATATGGAGGTGTATGATAATCCGGCTGAAGGTGTGGAAATATCTGCCATAAAGGGGCTGGAAAATGCAGAGGGTAAAAGTGTTGGTGAGGTATGCGTTGTCTGGGTGGAATTTAGAGAGCCGGATGCAGATAATTATTTTTATCTGACCATTGAATCTATTCGGACGGAGCATGGCTGGAAAATATATTTCTATGGGATTGAGGGATGATTTGCGGATTTATTTCGGCACGGAACAGCTGGAATAGAAATAAAAGATTGACAGGAGGAAGAATATGAAGAAATTATCGGAATCAGAATTTGAAATCATGCAGGTACTCTGGAGGCATAATGCCCCTATGACGTCTAACCAGCTTCTGGAGGAGATGGGGGATAACCGGAACTGGAAACTGGCAAGCCTGATGACCGTATTGGCCCGGATGGCGGAAAAGGGCGCCGTATATTGCGACAGAACCACACGCACAAACTTTTATACTGCGCTGGTGTCCGAGGAGGAGTATAAGCTGACAGAGGGGACCACCTTTCTGGAAAAACTGTTCCATAAGTCGGCTAGGGATTTTATCGCCTCCCTGTATCAGGGAAAGAAGATGTCCTCAGAGGATATTCGGGAATTGAGAGAATATCTGGATACGTTGGAAGAGGAGGAGTAAAGAGTTGAACTCTCGGAATCTACTCATGCGACAAAACGCAGCATGGGTTTCACGCAGCTGTAGAAAGCCTATACAGACAGAGTAGTACAAGGGGAAGAATAGACTCTAAAAAGCATAAAGGAAAGGGATACATACGTGAAATATGCAGGAAAGTTGTAAATGCGTATGCGGAGGAACTTGATGATATTGAAATCATGGTTGTGGACG
>CAZKAO010000043.1:0-28967 GCA_964550745.1 uncultured Acetatifactor sp. | reverse complement strand
TTTCCCTGAATTTTGAGGTGAATGCCGTGGTGTACGATGCCGATAAGGCCAGGGAAATGACGGCAATTTTTGACAGGGATCTGGAATACTGTGTTCAGATTACCCGAGAGTCCTATGCCAGCCGCGGCCTGAAAACGCGTTTCAAGGAGCAGGTGTGCAGGCTGCTGTCACCGCTTCTGTAGGGAATATATACAAATAATATAAAATAAGGCTTTTACTGAATGCGGAATTGTGGTATAAAGGATAGTGTATGTTGACGCTCATAATAGAGATGGGCTCAGTCTCAATATGCGGAAAGAGGAGAAGATGAAAAAGAGGATTGCAATTATTCTGGCAGCGCTGCTGGCGGTTACCGCCCTGAGTGGCTGCGGCAAGCAGACAGATGCGTTGAAGGATATGAAGGTGGAGAAGTATGTGACGCTGGGGGAGTATATGGGAATCCCGGTAACGTTGGCGGCGGCTGTGGTGGATGAGGCTCAGGAGGAGGAGTTGATGCAGGCTCTGTATATGGACTCAGTCACGGCGGAGATGGGCGGTATCACGGACCGGGAGGTGGCTCTTGGGGACACGGTGAATATTGATTATGCGGGCACAAAGGACGGCGTGGCCTTTGCGGGAGGCACAAGCAGCGGAGCTTTGCTGGAGATCGGTTCAGGTCAATTTATCAAGGGCTTTGAAGAGGGGCTGATCGGAGCCATGCCCGGCGAGACCAGAGAGCTTGATCTGAGTTTTCCAGAGGGTTACGGCAATGCGGAATTGGCCGGTCAGGCAGTGGTATTCACAGTGAAAGTGAATTTTATCATGCCCGAGGAATACAGTGATGATGTGATTGCGGCTCTTGGAATTCCCGATATTACAACCGTGGAGGATATGCGGCAGTTTGTGCATGATTATCTGGAGACAGACGTGCAGAACACATATCAGCAGGCGCTGGAGAAGGCAGTGGTTGATGGTCTGATAGGCAGCTGTGTGTTTCAGGAGCTTCCGGAAGTGATTTTGGAGAAATATCGGAATAACGTGAGGGAGGGGCTGGAGGCGACCTGTGCCGCACAGGGGATAGATATAGAGAGCTATTGCCAGTATATCTATCATACGGATGCGGAATCCTTTGTGACTCAATATGCGGATACGGTTGCCAGACAGGGACTGGCGCTCCAGGCGGTAGCCAACGCGGAGAATCTGAATATATCAGACGAGGAATTGCAGGAGAAGCTGGAGCAGTATGCAGCCCAGGGTGGTTATGACAGTGTGGAGGATTTTCTGGGAGAGCTGGACAAGGAGGAATACAGAGAGTATTTTATGCTTCAGAGAGTGCTGGATTTTCTGGAGCAGAATGCCCAGATCACGGAATATTAATCAGCATCAGCCATTTGACGATCATAGGCCCAGTGCGCTGAGTGGGAAACTGCAGAACTCTAATTAAGGAGGATGAATCATATGAATTTAACAGACATTAAGGAACTTTATCGCAACACAGCTGCCTATGCTGACAAGGAGGTCACAGTAGGCGGTTGGGTGAGAAACAACCGCGATTCCAAAAATTTCGGTTTTTTGGTCATCAATGACGGCACTTTCTTTGAACCGCTGCAGGTGGTGTACAGCGACGGGCTGGACAACTTTGCGGAGTTGTGCAAGATCAATGTAGGCGCGGCGCTGATCGTCCGCGGAACCATCGTGGAGACGCCGGACGCCAAGCAGCCCTTTGAGATGCAGGCGCTGGAGGTGCTGGTGGAGGGACCTTCCGGTGCGGATTATCCCCTGCAGAAAAAGCGCCACAGCTTTGAGTATCTGCGCACTATCTCCCACCTGCGTCCCCGGACCAACACTTTCCAGGCAGTGTTCCGTGTGCGCTCCCTGATCGCCTACGCAATCCATAACTTTTTCCAGGAGAGGGGCTTTGTCTATGTGCATACCCCGCTGATCACCGGTAGCGACTGTGAAGGCGCCGGAGAGATGTTCCAGGTGACGACCCTGGATCTTCAGAATGTGCCCAAAACGGAAGAAGGACAGATTGACTTCAGCCAGGATTTCTTTGGCAAGTCCACCAATCTGACCGTGAGCGGGCAGCTCAACGGCGAGACCTTTGCCATGGCCTTTAAGAATATTTACACCTTTGGCCCCACCTTCCGCGCGGAGAACTCCAACACCACCCGCCATGCGGCGGAGTTCTGGATGATCGAGCCGGAGATGGCTTTCGCCGATCTGAAGGACGATATGATGCTGGCGGAGAGCATGCTGAAATATATCATCCGCTATGTGCTGGAGAATGCGCCGGAGGAGATGGCTTTCTTCAACCAGTTTGTGGACAAGGGTCTGATCGAGAGACTGAACCATGTGGTCAATTCGGATTTTGGTCATGTGACTTACACACAGGCCATAGAGATTCTGGAAAAACACAATGATGAGTTTGATTATAAAGTGTTCTGGGGCTGCGATCTGCAGACGGAGCATGAGAGATACCTGACGGAGCAGGAGTTCAAGCGCCCGGTGTTTGTGACGGACTATCCCAAGGAGATCAAGGCTTTCTATATGAAGCTGAATGAGGATGGCAAGACTGTGGCGGCCATGGACTGCCTGGTGCCCGGCATCGGTGAGATCATCGGCGGCAGCCAGCGTGAGGATCATCTGGAGGTGCTACAGCAGCGCATGGAGGAGTTGGGACTTAAGAAGGAGGACTATGGCTTCTATCTGGATCTGCGCCGCTATGGCTCCGCCCGCCATGCAGGCTTTGGACTGGGCTTTGAGAGATGCGTTATGTATCTGACCGGCATGGGGAATATCCGGGATGTCATTCCTTTCCCCAGAACCGTCAATAATTGCGAACTGTAGAAGGATCATCTCAAGCAGGCGGAACATATATGCAATTGCAAAGATTTCTTCCAAGAAACAGGAAGTGGGCAATATAGACAAAATAAGGGCGACTTGCCACTGCTGTATTGACCATTTCCGTCACTTGCCGAGAACATTTCGCAATTGTCTGGCGTAACACAAATTACGAAAGGAAACCATGATGCCAACAAGAAGCCGAGCGAAAAAGTACATGATAATCATGGCGGTTGTGGCGATGCTGATCACTACTCTGTCGGGTGCCACCATGGAGACCTGGGCTACGACGATCCAGGAGGTGGAGGATGCTATTACGGGTACTCAGAACCAGATAGATGAGATCAATGCAAATATCTCTGATTTGGAGGATGAGCAGGATCTGTTGGAGGAACAGATGGAGGACCTGAATGCGGAGATTATCAATATTTTGACCAGCATTGATATATTGGAGGAGGAGATTGACCAGAAAAAGAACGATATTGCGCTGACCCAGCAGGAATATGAGGCGGCGCTGCAGAAAGAGCAGGAGCAGGTGGAGGCAATGACGCTGCAGATCCAGTTTATGTATGAGACGGGGGATGACAGCCTGATGACAATGCTCTTTAGCAGTGCAAGCTTTAGCGATATGCTCAACAGGGTCACATATGTAGAGCGTGTCAGCGACTACAATCAGGAAATGCTGAATCAGTATGAGGCCACCAGAAAAGAAGTACATGAGCTGTGGGACCAGCTGGAGGCGGATAAGGCCTCTCTGGAGGCGGATAAAACCAGGCAGGAAGATCAGAAAGATTATTGCGATCAGCTGATGGCCCAGCTGCAGGAGAAGTCGGACAATTTTGCCGCTCAGATCGCAAGAGCAAAGCAGGATGCGGCTGCGGCTAAGGCCTTGCTTCAGCAGGAGAAAAAGCAGCTGAAAAAGCTGAAGGAAGAGGAGCGAAGAAAAGAGGAGGAGAGAAGGCGGCAGGCAGCCTTGGCTGCAGCGGCTCAGAATCCCCCTACGGTCACTGGCTCGACCAACTATAACTCTATTGTAGACAATGCTTCCGGCAGCGATAAGGGTAAGCAGATTGCAAAATATGCCCTTCAGTTTGTGGGCAATCCCTATGTGGCGGGAGGAACCAGCCTTACCAACGGAGCGGATTGCTCCGGCTTTACATACAGAGTATATCAGGACTGGGGCTACAACATTTCCCGCACCTCCTATTCCCAGAGAAGCGATGGGCGTGCCGTGAATTACAGCGAGGCCCAGCCTGGGGACTTGATCTGCTATGAGGGACATGTGGCTCTCTATATAGGGGGCGGTAAGATTGTACATGCCAGCACGCAGAAAACAGGAATAAAAGTCAGCAATGCCAATTACCGTCCGATTGTGGCGGTGCGGCGTATTTTATAAAAGAGGTTTTAATGAACGAATGCGAAACGGAAAACAGGGGTGTGGATCGCTGAGGCTGATCTGCACCTCTCTGCGTAGGGTGTAAAATCCGGTTGTTATTTTGGTAAAAAGTAGTATACTATACTTCAGGAATAGGAATAAATTGGGAGGAATGCAGTTGTGAAGATTATTGTTGCAGGAGATGGCAAGATGGGCTCTACGCTGACCCGGCAGCTTGCGTTGGAGGGGCATGAGGTCACACTGGTTGACGCCAATTCCAAAGTGCTGGAGAGTACACAGGAGCGGTATGATGTCATGGTGATACAGGGAAACTGCGCTACCATGGATGTACTCAAGCATGCGGGAGTCAAGGAGGCAGACCTGCTGATTGCCTTGACCGGGGCGGATGAGATCAATCTGCTGTGCTGTATGACAGCCCACTGCATGAATCCCAAGATTCATACGATTGCCAGAGTACGCAATCCGGAATATACGGAGCAGATCTACAAAATGCGGGATATGTTCGGCCTGTCCATGGTGGTCAATCCCGAGCGTCAGGCGGCGGTGGAGATCAGCAGACTGCTAAAATATCCCGGCTTTCAGAAGAGAGATACCTTTGACCGAGGCAGGGTAGAGATCGTGGAACTGAAGCTGAGCGCCCAGAGCAAGCTCTGTGATGTGGCGCTGAACGATATGAACAACATTGTCAGGTGCAAGATATTGGTGTGTACAGTGCTGCGAGGCGGCAAGGCGGTGGCTCCGGACGGTAATTTCGTGCTTCGGGAGGGCGATCGGATATTCGTGACAGCTCCCAGCAACGAACTTACCAAGCTGCTGCACAATCTGGGGATCATTACCCACAAGGTCAAGCGCGTGCTGGTCTGCGGCGGCGGGCGCGTCACCGTCTATCTGGCCAAGCAGCTGGAGAAAAGCGGAATTGCCGTACAGATTGTGGAGCAGGATGCGGAGCGCTGTGTCGCTCTGGCCAGCCAGCTGCCCCATACAAGCATTATCCAGGGAGACGCCAGCAGCGAGTTGCTGCTGGAGAGCGAGGGGATATCCTCCTGTGACGCTCTGGCGACGCTGACGGGTATCGACGAGCTCAATATGATTATCTCGCTTTATGGCAGCAGCTGCGGCGTTCCCCAGATTATCACCAAGCTGGGACGCATGAACAATAAAAATATTCTGGAGAATCTGTCTCTGGGCAGTATCATCAGTCCCAAAGAATTGTGCTGTAATACGATTGTACACTATGTGCGAGCCATGCAGAACCAGACCGGTGCGGCCAAAACCGTCTACTCCATCGCTGACGGCCAGGCGGAGGCGATGGAATTTCTGGTGGATGAACATACTAGGCATTGCGGGGAGCCGCTCAAGCACCTGAAAATCAAGAAAAATGTGCTGGTGGCCTGCATCACTAACGGGGCACAGCAGGAGATTCCCAATGGTGATTCGTCCTTTAACAGGGGAGATACGGTGATCATTGTGACCAATGGGGACCGGGTGATTTATCAGCTGAATGATATTTTTGAATGATAAGATTCTTTGGAGACGGGAACAGGCTATGAACTACAGAATGATGGGTAAATTCATCGGGTTGATCCTGATGGTGGAGAGTATTTTTATGATGCCGGCGCTGGTTATCAGCCTGTGCAGCAGGGAACAGAGGGCCGTTATGGCCTTTACTGTTACG
This sequence comes from uncultured Acetatifactor sp., assembly GCA_964550745.1. GTDB lineage: Bacteria > Bacillota > Clostridia > Lachnospirales > Lachnospiraceae > Acetatifactor. The sequence continues at coordinate 23,073 of CAZKAO010000043.1, read as the reverse complement.
ATTGTGCTGCTGTGGGGGCTGGGTCTGCTGTTGAGAGTGCTGTGCCGCAATGCCAGCAAGAGTTTTTTTGCTAAAGAGGGATTGGTATGTGTGGGACTCAGCTGGCTGATTATGAGTCTGCTGGGCTGTCTGCCCTTTTTTCTGTCCGGTTCAATTCCTCATTACATCGATGCTCTGTTTGAGATGGTTTCCGGTTTTACTACCACCGGGGCCTCTATTCTGGAGCAGATAGAGGGGCTTCCCTATGGCATACTGTACTGGCGCAGCTTCAGCCACTGGCTGGGTGGTATGGGGGTGCTGGTATTCCTGCTGGCCATTCCCATGAGCGGTGAGGGCGGCAGCGGATTTACCATGCATCTGCTGCGGGCGGAGAGCCCCGGCCCCAATGTGGGCAAGCTGGTGCCCAAGATGAAACAGACCGCCCAGATCCTGTATGTACTCTACATCGTGCTGACCGTGCTGAATGTGATCTTTCTGCTGATCGGCGGCATGCCTCTGTTCGACGCGGTATGTACGGCTTTTGGAACGGCTGGTACAGGCGGTTTTGGCATCAAAGGGGACAGTATTGGCGGATACAGCCCCTATCTTCAGAATGTGTGTACGGTATTTATGTTGTTGTTCGGTGTGAATTTCAGCTGTTATTATCTGCTCTTGCTCAGACAGGTAAAGAGTGTGTTTAGGGACGAGGAACTGAGGGTGTATCTGGGCGTTGTACTGGCCAGCATCCTGCTGATCGTCTGGAATCTGCGTGGATTTTATGACACGCTGGAGGAGACGGTGCGGCACGCGGCGTTTCAGGTGGCCAGTATTATCACCACCACGGGCTATGCCACCACGGATTTTGACCTGTGGCCCGGATTTTCCAAGGCCATCCTGCTGTTTCTGATGATCATCGGCGCCTGTGCGGGCAGTACAGGCGGCGGTTTTAAATGCGGCAGGGCGCTCCTGATGGTGAAGAACATGCTGCGCAGCGTCCGTCAGCTCATCCGTCCCCAGCGGGTACAGGTGGTGCGGATGAACGGGCAGGCAGTGGACGAGAAGGTGCTGGCCAACACCAACACTTATGTGGCGGCCTACGCCATCATTGTCATTGCCAGCTTCCTGCTGATCTCGGTGGATGGTTTTTCCATAACCACCAATTTTTCCGCCGTTCTGGCCTGCTTTAACAATATCGGGCCGGGCTTTGAGGCGGTGGGACCTACCTGCAATTTTGCGTCCTACAGTATCTTTTCCAAGCTGATTCTGATCTGGGATATGTTGGCGGGCAGGCTGGAGATCTTCCCGATTCTGATTCTGTCCTCGCGGACCACATGGAGGCAGAGATAGACTGGGTCGCATTAAGTGGGCATCGGTTGCCCCATCGGATTATATTTTCTGGTTTCAAACCTCCCCCAGAGTAATTCAGAGGAGGTTTTTCTATTTCGATTTTATAAAAAATGAGTATAGAATCTTCTGTCATCAAAGGGCATTATACCAAATGATTTTACAGCATGGTGCGGGCCCCGTCAGACGATATGCTCTGTTGTTCTTTAAGACACTTACTCTCATTCAGTATTTGAACTGTCTCGTATTTCGCCTGAATTGGTATTTCTCGTTCTCTCGACATCATAATCATTTCTCTCCTGTCTGATGATTGCGGCGGAGTGCCGGTTGATTTGGGAATCATATAGGTAAAAAAAAGGGTCAAAAAGTACACCTGGAAATTAAAAAAATCCGGAAAATCAACGGCAAAACGCCAGAAAATGTATAGTGTATTTATTGATTGCTATGAACACAGTATAGCAGATAGGAGAATATTTCGATGACTGGACAGAGCATAGCGAATGCTGTATAATATATGAAATCCCGTACAATTATGATTTCCGCAGGGAGAATCAGTAAAAGTCATATTCGATAGGGGTAAAAAGTATGAATAAGTATTTAAATGCAGCGATCGTCGTGATAGTGGCGGCGGTGCTTCTGGGCGTTATTATTGTAACCACCGGGATAGGCAGCGGAAGGATGGCGGACGGGATCTATAGGATAACGAACTGTGAAGATTATCCGAATGCTTATCTTGTGGTAGATGGGTACAGGGTACAGTTTTTTAACATTGATCTGAACGCGCTTTATCAGGAAAAGCAGAGGAATGACTTTCAGCAGTGGATAGAGCGAGGCATTGGGGCGAACATGACAGAGGAACAGATAGAGCGGGCTTCCGACCTGAATGATTTATTTGTCTCAAATTCATGGGTGGTAGATTACAGTCTGGACAATAAGCAGGGGACATTCACATATGTATATTTTTGCCTGGTGAAAGACACCCGTTTTGGACTGGTTCTGCAATATGATTCCCTGCACAAGACGATCCAGCTAAATGATGCGGACCCGACAAAGGTGTTGGTCTTTAAAAAATAAATTTATTGAGCAATGAGGTAGTGGAATTACTGCGAAGCAATATTTATAAAAATAAGTGAGAGTGAAGGAATAAGGATATGTTTATCAAAATTTTGGGGAAACAAATTTATTATGAAGTATATGGTGACAGACACAGTGACGCTCTGGTCTATCTTCATGGCGGACCCGGCGCAAGCTGCCTGGATTTTGTAAACCAGGCAAAGGCTTTAGGGGAAAAATTAAAGGTTATTATATTTGACCAGCTGGGTGTTCTCCGGTCGGACGCTATTGCCGAAAATGAGGATTACAGTATGGAATACCAGGTTGAAATGATTGAGGAGATGCGCGGGAAGCTTGGGATAGAGAAATGGAGCGTGCTCGGACATTCTTATGGCGGCATGCTTGCGGTTTTATATGCAGCCACCTATCCGGATTCCGTCAATAAAGTCATTTTGGAATGTCCATCGCTGTGGTTTTCGGAGTCCGCAAAGTCTGTCGCCGCATATGTAAGCGAGCATATCGACAGCCTAAATAATGAAGAGGCAAGTGAGCTGTGCAAAAAAATGAAATCTGCGGATGATCAGGCTGGGAGAGAGAGCCTATTTGATTTATCGGCGCTGCTTGGCTATGTTACAGACATGAAATTGAGAAATTATCTGCATGGTATTTCATTCGAGGAATACCAGCGGAGCATGAATACAGAGGGGATCACGGGAGAAATGTGGTCAAAGTCGGAGCGGCATCTGATGAAGCTGCTGGATGACGGTTCCGGGGTGCAGGGAACGCAGAAAAGAGTGATTATGACAGACAATTTTCTGCCGTATATCCAGAAAATTGCTGCGCCTCTGCTATTGATAAACGGAAGATATGATCCGGCCTGCACAAAGTATCAGACGGAGTTTATCATGGACAATCTGCCAAATGCGGTGCGGATTGTTTTTGAGAATAGCGGGCATTTTCCCCGGATTGAGGAGGCGGACAAATATACCCGTACTGTTCTGGAGTTCATGGAAAGCGATAGAGCAGTGTAAAACAGAAGGTGGAAAATACATAGGATACGGGCTTGGGTTTACATAGCCACCCGCTCCAGACGGGGCCCCAGGCAGCAGAGCAGCTCGTTGGTGATAGTGCCGCAGGCGTCTGCCAGGTCGGCGGCGGAGATGCTTTTTTCTCCGTTGCTGCCGATCAAGGTGGCAATATCACCGGGCTTTACTCCGGGTATGGCGGTTACATCCGCCAACAGTTGGTCCATGCAGATCCTGCCCACTATGGGGGCGTGCTGTCCGTGGAGCAGCACGGTTCCCCTGCCCTCCGAGAGGCTGCGGGGCAGGCCGTCCGCATAGCCGATGGTGACGGTGGCTATGGCCGTGGGTCGGGTAGCTGTGTATGCCATATCATAACCGGCGGACTCCCCGGGAGAAAGCTGATGTACGGAGGCCACACGGGCTCGCAGGGACAGCACCGGGCGCAATTTGTCTGCAAACGCGCGAGTGTCGGCGGCATTGCTCAGCAGTCCGTACAGGGCGATACCGGGGCGGGCGCAGTCCACGTTCGGCAGGGGATAGCGCAGGATGCCGTAGCTGGCCTGGAGATGGAGCTTTACGCAGGGAGATTCATCTTTGGAATCCCCCTGTGGCGTATAAGTGGTTACATGTCTGTCTGAGCATGCGCCCAATTGTGTCGCCAGTTGATAGAAGGCGCCAATCTGTTTCTGTGTAAAACTCCGGGATGCGGTATCCATTCCGCCTGCAGCTGCCAGGTGGGTGTACATACCAGTGACCTGCAGGCCGGGCAGGGTAAACATATCCCGGACCTGAGCCGTATGTCCTGCGGGTTCTCCCAGGCGGTGCATGCCGGTGTCCACGGCGATATGTACGGGGAGAGGAGAGACAGTCTGGGCGGAGAGGCGATTGTGCCTGGAGGCGGAACAGGCATAGGCGCTCAGCGCCAAAGCATGGGCGTGATCCACCACGGTCTGGGTCAGGGCATACTGATCCAGTAAAGGAAACTGATCGGGATGGGTGTAGCCCAGCACCAGGATTTCCCCCACAATATCCTGCTGGCGCAGCATGATTCCCTCGCTGACGCAGGCCACACAGAAAGAGCGGATGCCCAGAGCGTTCAATTCTCCGGCAATCAGTCCGGCTCCATGTCCGTAGGCATTGGCCTTGACCACCGGCATCAGGGCGCAGCGGTCCGGCAGCAGGGACTGCAGATAGCGGACATTATGGGCAAGGGCAGCCAGGTCGATCTCAGCCCAGGCTCGGCTGCGGGATGGCGCATGTGCCGCGTTTGTGTCATCTGTCAATATGGTTTTGCTTACTTCTATTGTCTTCATTATACTTTCCCTATCTTATATCTATGTAAATATTGCTGGTTATGTCTGCATATTTCTAATCTGGATAAACCAGAATCAAAATATAAAATTTACAATATCTCTCGGCTAGTGGGTCTATGTGAAAAAAATGTCCCCTGTACCCCAAAAAACATAAAAATCAAAGAAATACTGACCTTATTCCTTATTCGTGGGTCTATATAGAGAAATTTCCTTGTCAGCCCCACATTCTAACAAAAAGCAGGGTCTGTGAGGACATTTTTTTCTGGGTAGACCCACGATCCTCTGAAACAGGAGGCAGATGAGAGACTCCCCTGCTCCAAATGGGTACAGGGACATATTTTCCCTGCATGGACCCATAACCTTTCTCGAGTCATCAGTATGTACTTGGCGAGCCTGTTCTGTTTTTTCGATGGTAATCCGGCAGTGCGGCCAGCAGCCATGCGGCGGCAAGAGAGGCCATGGATACGGCCAGATAGTGAATCAGGCTGTGTTCCATCAGCGGCAGCATATGGGGGAGTCGGGCGCAGATGCGCACCGCCACGATGACGGCCGGATGGAGGATATATACCAGCGTGGAAATCCGGCGAAGCCTCGGACAGGCGGGACAGGGCCAGCGCAGCAGCAGTCCGTAGAGGCAGTACATCACCGGCACCAGCAGCAGATACATGCTGTCGTGGCGCAGGGATTCCAGATGACGCAGCAGGAAGGCCTCGCCGGTCATTCCCAGCAGGGACAGAACCAGTCCTGCCGCCAGAACGGGAGAACCTGGCAGATTACCGGAGGGCTCATCAGTGGCAGCACTTTTGCCCGAATATGGGTCGGGCTCACACAAATTCCCCATATATGCGCCCATCATCAGAAACAGAGGCGCCAGAAACAGTCCGTTGCGGGTGTAGGTCCAGATATGGAAGCCCCAGTCGCACAGGCAACGCAGCGGGGGAAAATATGCCGTCAGGCCATAGTAGCTGTCCCCTGTCAGCCCCAGCAGATAGAGTATCCCACAGATCCTTGTTATGGCGCGCAGTCCCAGACGGCGGCTGAGCAGATACAGCAGGATCATTCCCAGCATACAGGCGGGAAAATACCACAGATGATAAAAGGTGCCATCCCAGAGCAGCAGCCGTAATATTTTTGCCGGGCTCATTTCCTGGTAATGCCCCGCATAGATCCCCAGGGGCAGATACAGCAGGATGCATATCAGATAGAGTATGCCGGTGCGGGCCAGATAGCGCAGGAGTCTTCTTCCCGCCCTGGGGCCGGGCGTCAGGATGCGGGGCAGCACAAACTGCCCTGTCACCATCAGAAAAAATGGCACGGCCACCCTTGCCAGAATCCGTGTGAGAAAAAAGTCCGCCTCCTCAGAAATAAAGGTCAGGGGCGAAGTGTGGATAGCCACTACCAGCAAAGCCCCCGCCAGACGAAAACGGTCCAGACCGCCAGTATTGTTCGTATGATCCATAATACCTCCTGTGTCAAGTTCTTCTAACACTAAGTCCACTGCGTCAGCACAAATCCGTCCACATTGTTGCCGGAGACCATGTAAGGAGCAGTTTCATTGACCTCGATGGTGGTCTGCTCCGGGCCTGCCGGGATATAGGACACATAGATGGGACGTCCCTTGATCCGGACACAGTAAGGGTGCAGCGGGCTGTCAAACTGTTTGATATATTCGGTGTATTCTTCCAGTGTCTGGCGATTCTCAACCATAATCTGCGCATGGGGAATTCCCACATAGCGGAAATGCCAGGGCTCGCAGCCGATGCCGGTGACTGGCTCCTTTCCGGCCGGATAGCGCAGAATAAATCCGTAATCGGTTGCCCGCCGCTTAAACTGTCCGCATATGCCGGTATCCGGGAACTCGGGACAGATAAAGTCAATATGTTCCTGGCGCAGTCCCAGATCGATGGCCAGGCCCGTCTGATGCTCACTGTGTCCGGGAACGGCCACATAGGTCTGGGTATATTCCGGGCCATTTTCCTTAAGACAGGAATCCCAGATGGCCTGCTGCTGTGCCATAGAGCGCCATCCGCTGACAGGGGCGATGGAATTCCAGCCGCCGATCTCATGCATCAGCTCCTCCAGCAGAGCGGCAGTCTGACGCTCCAGCTGTACTTTGGACGATGGCACTTCATCTCCCACAGCTATCAGCTCTTCCGGCGCGTTGTATGCCACCCCATGCCGCTCGTTGACCAGAATCAATGTGCCCCGGTGAAGGGCATCCCTGTTCAAGGTAATATGTTTCATGATATTTCCCACTCCTTATCTATACTTATTATTTTGGCAAATGCGAAACTTCCTTCCAATCCGTCAGGAATGCAGCGCCTGATTCAGTATCCGGTCCAGCACCTGGGAAAAAGTAAGCCCCGCCGCTTTCATCATGCCCGGATAGCGGCTGTGTTCGGTAAAGCCGGGGATGGTGTTGACCTCGTTAAAGACGATCTCCCCGTCCGGCGTGAGGAACAGATCTACCCGTGCAAAACCGCTGCACCCCAGAGCGCGATACACCTTTTGGGCCGCCAGCTTGATCTCCTGCGCTTTGTCGGCGGCGATGCGGGCAGGCACATGGATGGCGGAGGTCTTCAGCGTATATTTCTCCGTATAGTCAAAAAATCCTCCCGACAGCTCGATCTCATCCACCTCCCCGGTGATCAGCTCCTGCGTGCCAAGTACGGCGCAGCCCACCTCAAAGCCGGGAATATTTTCCTCCAGAATCACCTGGTTATCATAGGAGAAAGCCAGTTCCAGGGCCGCATCCAGCTGCCCGGGAGAGATGACCTTGCTCACTCCATAGGAGGAACCGGCCTTCACCGGCTTTACATACAGCGGAAAACCAATCATCCCTGCAAAGGTGTGCGCCTGCTTTGTGAGAGCAGGGGAAATCCCGGATGCGGGCATATCCAGTACCAGTGCCTGGGGCGTGCGTATGCCTGCCAGGGATACCAGCCGGTGAGCACGGTCTTTGTCCATGCACAGGGCGGAGGCAAGAGTGCCGCAGCCTGCCAGAGGAATTCCTGCCAGTTCGATCAAGCCCTGCAAGGTACCGTCCTCCCCGTTGCGGCCATGGAGGACTGGCAGTGCCACATCCACAGGAATCCGCATCAGTACATCTTCCCCGTATACCAGCAGTTCATGAGCGTTGCGGCTGGGAGACAGGGCGGCGGGAGCGCAGTGGGAAGTGTCCATATGCCAGGTGTCCTCCGCAATCCTCTGGGGGTCGCCCGTGTAATGATACCAGTCCCCCTCCCGTGTGATCCCCACCAGCACAGGGGTGAACTGCTTTGCATCCAGATTACGGATCACACCACAGGCCGATTCCAGAGATATTTCATATTCGGAGGAACATCCTCCAAAAAACAGCAATACATTCTTTGTTCCCATATTAATTCCTATCCTTTCCGTCTTGTTATATATAGGCAATTGTGAAACTCCCGTCACTCGCCGGGAATGCAGGCCTCCACAACAGGCGTCCCCGGCGGCAGCGGATACCCGATGCGGCAGGCATTGCGGTACAGCGTCCGGGTACTCTGCACTTCTCCGCTCTCACGGTCCGTCAGAGTCTGGATCACGTCCACCTCCTCCCAGACGGCGCTCTGCCTGCGATAGTAGCACACCGGCCCGTTGGCGATGGAATAGCACAGAGGGTCCTGGCGGTCGGCATACAGATACCCGGTGATATTTTCCGCATCAAAGGCAATGTGTATCTGGAAAGTATAGTCGGTGTCATTGCGCACCTTCAGGTCCTTCCAGCCCTCCGCCAGCGTGGCGTCCACGCCCATGGGCGCATCGCTGGGCGGCTCCGGGAAATCTTTGCTGCCATGGCCGTGGCGTTCCACAATGGTCAGCGGCGAGTGAAGAAACACCCAGAACAGCAGGTTGCTGAGTTGGCACATACCGCCGCCGGGAGCGGTGGTCAGCTGCCCGTTTATCACGGTCAGGCCGTCCCGATAGGGCTCCCGGCGATCCGCGTGGCGGGTGGTCAGACTGAAGGAGAAGGTCTCACCCGGACGGATCAGCATGTGGTCCAGCGTGGCAGCTGCCAGCTTCAGGTTGTGTACTTTATTTTCTTGATAGATCATGTCAAAACCGGTGTCCTTGTTGTACATGGGACAGCTGGAGGAAAAGACCTCCGCGGGAAGCAGTTCCATCGACATGGCGTTGGTATAATGATTGCGGTCCAGCCTCATTCCCAGATAGAAGCACAGTCTGCGCTGCCAGGTGCGCAGAGGGATCAGCCAGGGAAAAAGCTGAGTGATTCGTCTTCGTGTCATATTATTTTTCCTCTTTTCTTTTTTTCCGGGCAGATGTATCCTTTGGTACAGGATAGACGATTGCAAAACTCCCTATCGAGACACAGGGAGTGGGCAGTATAGACAAAATAAGGGCGACTTGCCACTGCATCGGAGCCCGTTTTTGTCTATATTGACCAGTCCCGTCACTCGCAGAAAATGTTTTCCAATTGCCTACAGTATAGCGGGCTTAAGTGACAATTGGGTTACAGGCGGCAAAAAAATCCCTCCCTGATACGCATATTGTATCAGAGAGGGAAATGGCATGTTTTCGTTATTTCTTTGAATCGTCTTTTGATTTTATTGTGAAATTCTTACAATTTTCTCAAGATGGCAAATGTGAATCAGCTTTGGGGCAGCAATAGCGTAAAAATGATCTGCTCATCGGCGCTTTGCGCCTGAATGCTGCCGCCGTGGAGCTCCACGATCTCCTTGGAGATGGCCAGTCCCAGCCCTGCGCCGCCGGTGGAGGAGGAGCGGGAGGAGTCCAGACGGAAAAACTGTTCGAAGATCCGCCCCAGCTTTTCAGGGGGGATGGTCTTGCCGTGGTTGCTCACCCTCACTTCGATCCAGGGAGTTTCACCCATTACAGATACGGGTTGAGACTTCAGAGCTTTCAACTTGCTGACCTCCACCGTCTTCATAGACAGGGAGATAACATTGTCCGGATAGCTGTAGTTTACGGCGTTGCGGATCAGGTTGTCGAATACCCGCTGCAATTTATCCGGGTCACAGTTCATCTGTATCTCCGGCTGAATATCCAGCTGCCAGGACAGGCCTTTTTCCGACAATACCGGCAGAAACTCATAGGTGATCTGCTCCAGCATACGGCTCAGATTCACCTGCTCCGGCTCCAGCGTCAGAGTAGTCAGGTTAAATCGTGTAATATCGAAGAACTCATTGATCAACTCCTCCAGCCGCAGGGCTTTGTCTAAGGCAATGCCCGTGTACCTCGCTCGAAATTCGGGGGATATCTGTGGCTCGTCCCGCAGCAGACTTAAGTACCCTATGATGCTGGTCAGGGGGGTTTTCAAGTCGTGGGCCAGGTAGATGATCAGGTCGTTCTTGCGCTGTTCCGCCTCCCTGGCCATGGCCTCTGCCTGAAGTCCCTGGAGTCGGAACTGATTCAGCGTTTTCTCCACGTCCACCAGCACATCCGAGAGCCGTACCGGTTCCTCCCGGGAGGCAATAAGCTTCCCCGAGGCGTCTATGATCTCATCCAGATAGCGCAGGGGCCGATTCACAAAATAATGGGTGATAGCAGCCCAGCCCATCAGGATAATGATTATCATGATAGGGATCAGATTGATCTTGACAAAGGCCAGAATCTGATACAGGGGTTCGTAAGCGTGCCAGGTGCGCAGGCCGCACAGGAACCAGCATATGGCGACAAAGAGAACCAGCCCGATCACGAAGCCGATCAAGGACAATACATAGTGCAGCATGATCCGCCGGGAAATCCGGCTTCGTTGTAAAATTTGGCTATTCAATGGTATATCCCACCCCCCACACTGTTTTCACATATTTGGGCCGTCTGGCGGGCTCCTTCAATTTCTCCCGGATACGGGCGATGTGCGCCATGACGGTATTGTTATTGTCCAGATATTTTTCCCCCCAGACGGCTTCAAAAAGCTCCTCGGAGGACACCACGCTGCCCTGATGTTCACAGAGATACCAGAGGATGTTGAATTCTATGGGGGTCAGAACGACCTCCTGGCCGTTGATGCTGCAGTGGTGGGCATCCCGGTCCATATGCAGCCCCCGGATATCCCGCTCGGTCTGCTCCTGCTGGGGAGCCGCTACATTGTAGCGGGTGTAGCGCCGCAGCTGTGTGCGCACGCGGGCGGTGAGTTCCAGGGGATTGAAGGGCTTGGTGATATAGTCGTCCGCGCCCAGCGTCAATCCGGTGATTTTGTCCAGATCCTCTCCCCGGGCCGTCAACATGATAATGGGAAAGAGATGCTTCTCACGGATCTGCTGGCACAGGGCAAAGCCGTCCATATCCGGCAGCATCACATCCAGTATGGCCAGGCTTAAACTTTCCCGGCCTACACACGCCAGAGCCTCGGCGGCGGTATAACAGGTGAATACCTCATAGCCCTCATTTTTCAGATAGACGGTCACCAGATCGGCGATAGCTGCCTCATCATCCACAATCATGATTTTATCCTGCATGTTGGCCTCCACACATATTATAGTTTTATTCTCATCAGAAACTCCATACTGCTGACAAAATCTGCCAGTCCCATTGTAGCAGTGTCAGCAAAAAAACGCAAGTCCCATGATACATCTGAAAAATAAACTGTGCCGCATGACTGCATAAATTCCTCCTTTTGACAGATACTATTTCCAGAAACGGAAAAGTATAGCAAAATGGAGGAATGTTAATATATGAAAGCTACAGGTATTGTCAGAAGAATAGATGATCTGGGGAGAATTGTCATCCCCAAGGAGATCCGCCGCACCCTGCGGATCAGGGAGTCAGACCCCCTGGAGATCTACACGGACAGAGAGGGACAGGTGATCCTGAAAAAGTATTCTCCCATCGGGGAGATGACCACCTTCGCCAAACAGTATGCGGAATCTCTGGCGCAGGTATCCGGCCATGTGGCCCTGATCAGCGACAGGGATCAGTTTATCGCCACTGCGGGAGGCGGCAAGGCATATTTGGGCAAGGAGGTAAGCAAGCAGCTGGAGGAGAAGATGAACAACCGTGAGACGGGAATCTGCTCCCAGGGTGACAGGATTTTTTTCCGGATCTGCGACGAGGTGGAGAGCGAATACCAGCATCTGGCTTTCACGCCGATTATCTGCGAAGGTGATGTGATCGGCTCCGTAATCCTGCTGGAGAATGATCACAAGGGAAAGATGGGCGAAGTGGAGTACAAGCTGATCATGTCGGCGGCCGGCTTTTTGGGCAGACAGATGGAGCAATAGCATAAAAAAGGGTCTGACCCATCACGGGCCGGACCCTTCTCTCTTTTTTATCAGATCAATATCAGGCATTAGCCAAAGCGCATAACTCATCCAGCATCTTGGGCAGATCTGTATCCATATTTTCATTGCTGAACTGGCAGGTTCCCACAGCCTTGTGGCCGCCGCCGTTGTATTTCAGCATCAGGCTGCCCACATTGACATCGGAGGTGCGGTTTAAGATGCTGTAGCCCACAGCTGCGGAACAGCCCTGGCCGCCTCGTCCGCTGACAATCCAGGCGGAGATATTCTGCTCGGGATACATACTGTAGATCATAAAGCGGTTGCCGGTGTAGATCGGGTCTACGCCCCGCAGGTCGGTGATAATCACATTGCCCTCGGTACGGGTATACTTGGTAACCATCTCCTTGAATTTCTCCGTCTGTTCATTGTATACCTCAATGCGCTCCTGAACATCCGGCAGAGCGAGAATCTCGGCGGTAGTCATGGTGCGGCAGGCGTCGATCAGCTCCTCCATCAGCTGATAGTTGGAGATGGTAAACTGTCTCCAGCGTCCCAGACCGGTGCGGGGGTCCATCAGAAATCCCACCAGAATCCAGCCCTGGGGATTCATCACCTCATCGATGGTCAGATGGCCGGAATCTACCTTGTCCACAGCTTCCATCATATCGTCAAACTGGGGAAAACGCTCCCGTCCGCCGTAATATTCGTAAATAATACGGGCGCAGGAGGGAGTAATGCGGCTCTCTCCCTTATATTTACCCTTTAATTCATTTCTCTCATGCTCGCTAGAATGATGGTCAAACCACAAGCCACAGCCCTCTACAAAAGGCACGTTAGCCAGACAGTCATTCTCATTTACCTCCACCAGGCCGTCCTGCAGATCCTTGGGATGTGCGAACTTCCAGCAGTCAATAATACCGGCCTCCTTTAACAGGGCACCGCAGGCCAATCCATCAAAATCAGAACGTGTAATTAATCTCATGGGCGTGGATCCTTTCTATAGGTGATATTTTGTAGTATATATTTATTTTGTGTACTTCGGCGTACTTTTTTCATTATAAACTATTCGGATAGAGATTGCAAGAGCCATCAGGCGGTCTTTTCCCCGGTCAGAATCAGACGGTTTATCCAGATACGATACCAGAAAACTCCCAGAAAGGCCAGCTGTATCACCAGATAGACCAGAGATATCCAGAACAGGTCAAAGAACCAGATCAGCACCGACACCATCCCGGCAAAACAGCTGATAATCATGAAGATAATGGACAGGTTGTTGAAGCTGTGATTCTCTGTGGTTTCCAGGCCGTCACAGATATGGAGCATGGCGCGCAGCAACAGCAGCACCTGCAGTATGCCGGAGATAAAGTACAACAGATATCCCGCACGAAAACGCATTCCTCCGTTCAGAGAAAAGGGCATCAGCTGCTGACACAGGTAGAAGCCCAGGCTGATGGCAGTCCAGGGCAGCAGCCGGACGAAGTGCTTATTGCTGCGGCCCAGCATAATGCAGGCGGCGGCCATCAGCAGATATCCCAGAATATCGGAACACAGATCCAGCCTTAACTGATGGCCGATCACATGATTGATAACCAGATCTACAGTTTCAGGGGCCTCTGTGACAAATACCTCAAAAGCCGGATAGGGTTTTACCGGGATACGGATATCAATCACCAGCAGGATTACCGCCAGGAATACAATACCATAGGGCAACAGTTTTCTGTCCATTGACAATGGTTCCTTTCTTTAATGTATCAATATATCAGGTTATTTTGCAACGTTCCCTGCATTTGTAACAATCTGATTCCTTCCGTTATTTTTACCATAATAAAGTTTGTCATCAGCCTCCTTGAGCAGATCTGTGAGGTTTTTGGAGGGATCGCAGGCCATGCCGAAGGTCATGGTCACATGGATCTGATTTTTGTCAGATTCGATACAGGTGCTGCGGATCTCGTCCAGCAGGGCTTCCAGGGATCTGTGCGCTTCCTCCAGTCCGCTGTTTTCATAGAAAAGCAGGAATTCCTCGCCGCCCCATCGGATGGCATAACCCTTCTCCTGCATGTGTTTCCGCAGGATGCGGGATACTTCCTGCAGTACCTTATCGCCGCATGGATGACCGTATGTATCGTTGACCCTTTTGAATAAATCAATGTCGCCGATGACCAGGGTGAAAGGGGTATTGTCTGCTCTGGCCGTCTTTGCAGAGCAGGTCATATGGTGCAGACCGCTTCGGCGGTTGTAGAGTTCTGTCAGGGTGTCCATCTCCACCAGATTGCGCAGGGAATGCTGCATTGACAGAGCGGAGAGCCCAAGCTCCGTCAATTCATCTTCGCGTTTCAGCACTGTCGGGTCCAGTTCCTCGCTCAGATTGCCGGTGGCCACATGAGAGAAAAAGGTTTTCAGCCCATAGAGCGCCTTTATAAAAGAACTGGCATAGTATAACGAGAACAGGCAGACCAAAACAAGCGTCAGGATTCCCACGATTACAATGGGGGACAGTGACCTGTTGACCTGACTGCTTACCTCTGCAGCAGGTTTTCCCACGAACAGGATTCCCGCAATCTGCCCATCGCTGTTGTACAGAGGGGCATAGTAGGCAAAATAGGTGTTCCCCTTGATAGTGACATTATCATAAAAGCAGGAATTGCCCTCGAATACGTTCGCCACCACCTGTTCGGGTGCCTGGGTACCGATAATCCTTTCGCCATCCCAGTTCTTGATGGTGGTCACAAAACGGGTATCCTCATAAAATAATGTCACATCCATGTTGGTATGTTCACTGATGTCATCAATAAGATGACAATCACCGGTGAGATTAAAAGCTCCCTTATATAGAGATAATTCCGTTTCATCCCTCAAAAGATAGTCGCCGGGATAGGCCGTATTCAGCAGTGTTTCTACAAGGCTGGCCACATTCTGCAGTTCTATGTAGACCTGCTGGTGCATACTTTTCTGAAATGTAGCGCTGCTGAAAATAATGACGGCAATGCCGTAGAGCAGCAGCGGAATCATACTGATGGCGGGAAAAGAATAGTACAGTTTCCCGCGTTTGCTATTGTTTGTATTTTCTTTTTTATCCATAAAATATTTCCTGACCAAAAAATTTTATTCATATAGCCATAAAGTACTAATTTAATTATAATCTGATTGTCGGAAAAAAGCAATTATTGCTTTCATTTTTTTTCACTTGACAGGAAAGGGAAGCTGGATTTATAATCGGAGACAAACAGAATGATTACAAATAAAAGCGCAGACGAAGAGAGTACACACAGTACCAAAGCCCCAGCGAGCCGGTGAAGATGGGAGACCGACGCAAGTAGGCTGTTGTGGAAGATCACTTCCGAGCTGCCGTGCTGAAAGACAGTAGGCATTGCCGCAGCCCCGGCGTTAGAGGGGGACATATAGATCCGCTTTCCCTAAGCGGTGCGTATGCGTAACAGGTGGTTATACGAGCAGTGCGGCCTCGTCCTTTTACGGACGGGGCTTTTTTAGTGGAGTTGGAACGGAGGTTCTAAAGAACCCAGAGGTTCTAAAGAACCTCTAAAACATGCGAACTTTATATTAGGAGGGACAATATGTATCAGAAAGTATCAACAGATCTGAATTTCGTGGACAGAGAGAAACAGGTGGAGCAGTTTTGGAAGGACCACGACATCTTCCGCAAGAGCCTGGAGAAAAATAAGGAGGGGGAGACCTACACCTTTTACGACGGGCCGCCCACGGCTAACGGCAAGCCCCATATCGGGCATGTGGAAACCCGTGTCATCAAGGATATGATTCCCCGCTACCGCACCATGAAGGGGTATATGGTGCCCCGCAAGGCGGGCTGGGATACCCACGGCCTGCCGGTGGAGATCGAGGTGGAAAAGCTCCTGGGCCTGGACGGCAAGGAGCAGATTGAGGCCTATGGTCTGGAACCCTTTATCGACAAATGTAAGGAGAGTGTCTGGAAGTATAAGGGCATGTGGGAGGATTTCTCCGGCACTGTAGGGTTCTGGGCAGATATGGATGATCCCTATGTGACCTATCACGATGATTTTATCGAGTCCGAGTGGTGGGCGATCAAGGAGATCTGGAACAAGGGCCTGCTGTACAAGGGCTTTAAGATCGTTCCCTACTGCCCCCGCTGCGGCACTCCTCTGTCCGCTCAGGAAGTGGCCCAGGGCTATAAGACCGTGAAAGAGCGCTCCGCCGTGGTTCGCTTCAAAGTGGTGGGAGAGGACGCTTATTTCCTGGCATGGACTACCACTCCCTGGACCCTGCCCTCCAATGTGGCGCTGTGTATGAACCCTGGCGAGACCTACTGCAAGGTGAAGGCTGCGGACGGTTATACCTATTATATGGCCCAGGCCCTGCTGGATACGGTGCTGGGCAGGCTGGCCACCGAGGAGACTCCCGCTTACGAGGTGCTGGAGACCTATGTGGGCAAAGATCTGGAGTACAAGGAGTATGAGCCTCTGTTTGCCTGCGCCGGGGAGGCTGCGGCAAAACAGGGAAAGAAGGGCTTCTTTGTGACTTGTGACAACTATGTCACTATGTCGGACGGTACCGGCATCGTACACATTGCCCCGGCGTTCGGTGAGGATGACGCCAATGTGGGCCGCAACTATGATTTGCCCTTCGTACAGTTCGTGGACGGCAAAGGCGAGCTGACGGAGGATACTCCTTATGCCGGCATCTTTGTGAAAAAGGCTGACCCTCAGATTTTAAAGGATCTGGATGCAGAGGGTAAACTGTTTGACGCTCCAAAATTTGAGCATGATTATCCTCACTGCTGGCGGTGCGATACTCCGCTGATCTACTATGCGAGAGAATCCTGGTACATCCGGGAAACCGCTGTCAAGGAGGATTTAATCCGCAATAACAACACGGTAAACTGGATTCCCGAGTCTATCGGCACCGGGCGTTTTGGCAACTGGCTGGAGAATATTCAGGACTGGGCCATCTCCCGCAACCGCTACTGGGGTACGCCGCTGAATATCTGGGAGTGTTCCTGCGGACATCAGGAGTGTATCGGCAGCCGCCAGGAGCTGGCGGAGAAAGCCGGAAAGCCTGATGCGGCCAAGGTGGAGCTGCACAGGCCCTATATCGATGAAGTTACCTATGCCTGCCCGGAGTGCGGCGGCGAGATGAAACGTGTGCCGGAGGTGCTGGACTGTTGGTTTGACTCCGGTGCCATGCCCTTTGCCCAGCACCATTATCCCTTTGAAAATAAGGAAGTGTTTGAGAAGCAGTTCCCGGCTCAGTTTATCTCCGAGGCCGTGGACCAGACCAGAGGGTGGTTCCACTCCCTGATGGCGGAGTCCACACTGCTCTTCAACAAGGCCCCCTATGAGAATGTCATTGTGCTGGGTCATGTGCAGGATGAGAACGGGCAGAAGATGAGCAAGAGCAAGGGCAATGCGGTGGACCCCTTTGAGGCCCTGGCCCAGTATGGCGCGGACGCCATCAGATGGTATTTTTACACCAGCTCCGCACCCTGGCTGCCCAAACGTTTCTCCGGCAAGATCGTGCAGGAGGGACAGCGGAAGATCATGGGCACGCTGTGGAACACCTATGCGTTCTATGTGCTGTATGCGAATATTGACAATTTTGACGCTACCAAGTACACGCTGGAATATGACAAGCTGCCGGTCATGGACAAGTGGCTCCTGTCCAAGTTAAACACTGTGGTGGGCGAGGTGGATGACAATCTGGACAAATACCGGATTCCCGAGGCGGCCAAGGCACTGGAGGAGTTCGTGGATGAGATGAGCAACTGGTATGTGCGCCGCAGTCGTGAGCGTTTCTGGGCCAAGGGCATGGAGCAGGACAAGGTAAGCGCCTATATGACTCTGTACACGGCGCTGGTGACCATCTGCAAGGCCGCCGCACCCATGATTCCTTTCATGACGGAGGACATCTACCAGAACCTGGTGCGCAGCATTGACGAAAATGCGCCGGAGAGCATTCATCTGTGCGACTTCCCCCAGGTAGATGCCGACAGGATCGACAAGGCGCTGGAGGAGTCCATGGAGGATGTGCTGGCCGCGGTGGTTATGGGCCGGGCCTGCCGCAACGATGCGGCCATCAAGAACCGCCAGCCCATTGGTAGGATGTATATTAAGGCGGATTTCCAGCTGGACGCTTTCTATGTGGATATCATCAAGGATGAGCTGAATGTAAAGGAAGTGGTATTTACCGATGACGTGCGCGACTTCACTTCCTACAGCTTCAAGCCGCAGCTTCGCACTGTGGGCCCCAAGTACGGCAAGCAGCTGGGAGGCATTCAGAAGACGCTGGCCTCTCTGGACGGCAATGCGGCCATGGACGAACTGAAAGCCAACGGAAAACTGGCCTTTGAGGTGGACGGCGTAGCAGTGGAGTTGGCCGAGGACGATTTACTGATCAGCATGGCTCAGAAGGAGGGCTATGTGTCCCAGGAGGACAACCGCATGACCGTGGTTCTGGATACCAACCTGACAGAAGAATTGATTCAGGAGGGCTTTGTCTACGAGATCATCAGCAAGATTCAGACCATGCGTAAGGATGCGGGCTTTGAGGTCATGGACCACATCCGGGTATCCCTGGGCGGCAACACGAAGCTTTCCGCCATCGCCGAGGACAACCGGGAGGCTATCTGCGGCAAGGTGCTGGCGGAGGAACTGACGGCGGACGCTTCCTATGCAGTATCCAAGGAGTGGAATGTGAATGGTGAGACTGTGACCATCAGCCTGGAAAAGGTGTAAGAAAATGAAAATGGACTCCTTTTACAGGGAGACAGTTGGCAACTTTGAGAAACAAAAGGCGGCGGGGATTTTTCACCGCCGTCTCTTTTTACCAAAGCAGCAGGAAATGATAAGCCTCAAAAGTCGGTGCTGTTTATAATAAGATCAACTACGATAAAGGAGCTGTTATGTTAAAAGATTTTGAGACAGATAAACCGGTCATTCATACACAGAGATTGCTTTTACGCAAATTGGTCGCAAGTGACGCGGATGATTTGCGGGAGTGGCTTGGTTTGCCGGAGATATATGAATTTTGGGGGAGAAAGGCAAGCAGGGGGGAGAGAGAACCGGAACTGATGTTTCTTCCACCAAGGGAAACCAAGCGCCCCAAAGTAAATTTAGATTTTAAATGGGGAATTGAGCTTGTCGAGGAACATAAGATTGTAGGAATATTGGAGATTTTTGATATAGAGGATTGCCGTATGGGGTATGTCGGATATCGCCTGCATCCCAAGTACTGGAATCAGGGAATCACAACAGAGGCTTTGAAAGGCGCGATAGATTTCCTTTTTCAAAACACAGAGCTGGAGCGGCTGCATGCAAATGCCAATGTGAAGAATTATCGGTCCAACCGAGTGCTTGAAAAATGTGGATTCACAAAAGAGGGAACGATACGGCAGGGCAAAATGGTGAGAGAGTACTGCGACTATAATATATGGGGCTTACTGCGAGAGGATTGCTGTGCAAAAAAATAAATTCTACGTTTCGTGGGTGTGATTTCATAAGCGCTTATCGTATTCTGTTTTCAAGGAAGAGGAGGTGTCGGTATGAATCAAGTCAAAATCGGCAGATTTATTGCGGAAATGAGAAGGCGGCAGAATTTGACCCAGCGGGAATTTGCGGATATTCTGGGCATCAGCGATAAAACCGTGAGCAAGTGGGAATGCGGCAACGGTATGCCTGAATTGTCCTTTATGCAGCCGATCTGTAATATTATGCAAATTGACTTGAACGAATTGTTTTCAGGCGAAAAGCTGACCGACGCTGACTACAAAGAGAAAGCGGAGGAAAATATGATGGCACTGATAAGAGAAGCGGAGAGAGGAAAAAGGAACATTGTAGGCGGTGAGGTGCTGGGCTGTGCGGATAATGTAAAGCTGAATACCGATGAAGCGCATAGAACCAATACGGAGTTTTGGAGTACAATAGGCAGTGAGTTCCTGGGCGTAACAGCTCTGCCAAGCTGGGGGGCTTTCGCTCCGTCAGAGGACAGACTGAAAATACTTGGAGACTTGTCTGCCAAGCGAGTTCTTGAGATTGGCTGCGGTAATGGGCGCTCCCTGAAATATGTCGCAGACCGGGGCGCAGCGGAGCTGTGGGGACTGGATATATCCGCAAGCCAGATTGAGCATACCAAAAGCTTTCTGAAGGCGCAGGGGATAGACGCAAAGTTAGTCTGTTCACCTATGGAAGACGAATGTGGACTGCCAACCGATTATTTTGATCTGGTCTATTCGGTTTTCGGAATCGGCTGGACAACCGATCTTGACAAAACCTTCCGCCGCATCCATTCGTATCTGAAAAAAGGCGGGACATTCGTTTTCGGGTGGTCGCATCCGATTCATAAGTGTGTGTCGGTTGAGAAAGGCAGGTTAATTTTCACCAACTCTTATTTTAATGAGGAATGGTACTGCGCCGATATGAGTGACAAAAAGATTATGCTTTCCAATCGGATGCTGAGTACCTATATTAACGCCTTGGCGAACAACGGCTTTGTCTTGGAAAGGCTGATCGAAGAAACGGACAGAGAAAAAGCCCAGGCGTCAGATAATGATTTTGGCAGAAAAGCAATGATGCTGCCCACGGTTTTTGCCATAAAAGCGAGAAAATTATAAGTTGTCGGTCGAAGAGGACTGTTGTATAATAATATACACAAAGATAAGAAAGCGTATTACATGGATATTGATAAGATGCTGGAAAAGGTCTGGGATGCGGAAGAAACGGAAAAGATAGGGGTTAAAGGCGATAGAATATCTTACGGAAAGTACGATTTTTCAGAGGACGAACTGGCTTATTATGTAGATATGGCCGATAGTTGGAGAGAAAGCGATATTGCCGAAAGGATTGAAACAGTAAGGGTCTCAGTTGCGACGGTAACGTTTATTACTGTTGTATTTGGGGCTTATTTTCTAACAAAAAGAATAGACGGCAAAAAGAGAACGTGAATATAAACAGAAGCAGGAAGGAGGTTAACGGATATATTTACACAGGGACTGGTGGGCATTTGGTACAAACCTGAAAAACCTAAAATGTCGCGGATCGATGGGGAATGTGATTGAATATAGCTATAAAAGCGGCTGAAGCCATGCATCAGAGGAGGTTTATATCTTGAAAATTATTGATTTTGTTAAAAAGAATTATGAAATCTTTGTTGTGAACTTTATTGTTCTGGGATTTATAGCTATCATTATGTTGGCACAATTCGGAGTACATATTAAGGTTGATAAGGGTGTGAATCTGGTTCCTGTTAATATAGGATACAGAAAATCTGCATCTGCTACGGAATACTATGTATGTTTAATGTATGAAAATAACGCAGAAATGTCGTTTTGGATGCCGGCTTCAGTTGTGTTTGGAAGAACCAGTGAAGATGATATTAATGATATGATAAATGATGGCGATTCTATTATAAGAAATGTATTTTTTAATACGAAAGCCAATGTGGTTATCGGTTTAACTAAGAGTGGAAAATCGATATTGGCCTTGTATTATTATAACAGCATCTTTTTTCGATATGGAATATGGATATTGATTATAGTTGATATTTTTATGGCATTTCTGATTAAATATATGAATACAAAAAGTAAGAAGATAACCGATATGAGCCAATATCGGTATTACCCGGAGAATAAGAGGACGCTGGAACTTAATAAAATACTCTTTAACATGAGGAATTTTCGGTTATTGTATATTTTTTCTATTCCCGTTTGGGCAGTGTGGGGTAGTATTACATTTGGTATTTTAGCTGTCTATTTTATGGAGGGCGCAACAGCAATAATTATATTCATTTTATTTATGATTCCTTTGAGTATAATTATTTTGATTAGATACAGGGCAAAAAATAAGGATGAAAAGAATAGAATAATTGAGAATGCCAATACATATCTGTCAAATGTTGGGGAGGATTTTTTAGAACAGTTACAAGCAGACTTAAATAAAGGTTTACCATTTATGAAAAAAAATAATCTGGTAATTTCAGAACGATACATTATTGGCTCAATAACAGATTTAGCATTTAATCCGATTGCTATTCCCAAGGAACAAATCAGGGAAATTGCTTATGTGTATTATGAGATAGCAACTATTAGATATAATCTTGTAGTGCAGGAAGTTTATTTCCGCCTAAAAAATGGGAAAGAAATCAGGATGCCTGTAGGTGACAGACGTAATTTGGGTCTGACACTGAGAGCCTTGGAGGATTGCGGAGTCCCAATAATAGATATAACGAAGGAGAAAAGATATGGCAGGCGTGGAGAATGAGGAAACATATTACAGTTGCAAAATGTATATTACTAAAAATAAATATATAATAATTTTAATCAGTTTATGTATGATCCTGCTTACGGGCTGCGGCAGTATGGTTGATCCACAACAGAACGAGGAACTTGGAATAGAGGCTGATCTGCAGCAGAATGAGGAACTCAGCGAATGGGAGAAGCTGTATGACCAGTGGCAAGGGAAAGAGTTGGAGACCAAGCTTTCTTTTGGGAAGGAAATATACTCAGTAAGCGTGGTGAGAAGATGCGGAAATGAGGATGAAAATATTTTTATGACTTACAATTTTTCACTGGATGACGCTGAAAGAGAGGATGTATTAAAGATTCTTGCGAAAGAGGAACATATCGTTACAAATAATGTGGTGAAGGCATGGATGAGTAACAGCGTGACGTTTTGTATAACAGATGATTCGGGCTGTGTAAAAGAGATTGGTTTTCCTGCAGAGGCGGATGAAACCAGCCCGGTCTATTTTGCGGTGTCATATCTTTTTCCGTACAAGGACAGGGGTGACGTCCGCATGAGTTTTGCCGGTGAACTGGCGAATGAAGATTGGAAAGAACTGATGGGGATCGTGAGTAAGGGTATAGCAGAGAAACCCTTCGATGAAATCAATATATTACAGTAAATGCGAGATATAGCAGACAGGCTCCGATTAAATCCTGTGGAAATGAGGACAAGATCGGGGCTTGTTTTGTTGAGCGGAAACGCAAGAAACCAGTTGGCGCAGATCGAAATATTTGCTATAATATGTAGCTGTAGAACCATGCGAATGAACGGCGGCAGCACTGTGCCTGTCAGCCGGGAGAAGATATAAGCGGGAGGAGACGAATATGGATAAAAATGAATTGAAGAAAGTTATATTGTCATATGGGGA
>CAZKAO010000042.1:0-29091 GCA_964550745.1 uncultured Acetatifactor sp. | reverse complement strand
CTGGACCGTCCTACCCGGGGACAGTACCGCCTGGACGGCGTGGATATGATTGCGGCTAAGGACAGGGAATTGTCCGGCATCCGCAACCGCAAAATCGGCTTTGTGTTCCAGACCTACAATCTGATCGCCAAGACCAATGCCCTGAAAAATGTGGAAATGCCCATGCTCTATGGGGGCGTCACGGGTAGGAAGCGGGTGAACCGGGCCAAGGAGCTGTTGACAATGGTGGGTATGGAGGACCGTATGAAACATTTGCCGGAGGAATTGTCCGGCGGGCAGAAACAGCGTGTGGCAATTGCCAGAGCCATGGGCAACGATCCGGCCATCATTCTGGCGGATGAGCCTACCGGAGCGCTGGATTCCACTACCGGGCGCATGGTGATGGACCTGTTTCACAAATTGCACAAGGAGCAGGGCAAGACTATTGTGCTGATTACACATTCCCCGGAGCTGGCGGAGGAGACAGAGCGTGTAGTCACTATTAAGGATGGCTCTATCATTGGGGAAAGGCAGGGAGCTGGCATATGATAATGTTTTATGAGAACGTGCGGCTGGCGCTGTTTAGCCTGAAAGCCAACAAGATGCGGGCATTGCTGACCATGCTGGGCATTATCATCGGTATTTCTTCTGTGATCGCCATTATGACCGTGGGCCAGTCTATGACTACTACCATGACGGATTCCATGGCCTCTATGGGCGTCAATAACATCACGGTAGGCATACAGCAGAGGCCTCAGGAGGAGGAGACTACGGAGGAAGGCATGTCGTTTGGCGGCGGCAGAGGCAGAGTGATAATCGATGAAAGTGATCTCTTTACACGGGAGATGATAAGCAATTACTGTGAGACCTATGCGGACTCTGTAGCGGCGATTTCCGCTGTGGCGACTCTGGGCCAGAGCAGGCTGCAGGATAAAGGGCTGTACGCAAATGTACAGGTTGCAGGCACCAGCCTGGGTTATTTTGTGGCTAATGATTTAAAGCTCCTTGACGGCAGGTATTTCAGCGGCGTGGAGATGGACGAGGGCCGAAAGGTGGCCCTTGCATCGGATATCGTGGTCAATAATATGTTTGGCGGAGATACGCAGCAGGCTATTGGCAGTATACTCACGGTCAATCTGGATGATAAATTTTTTGATTTTGTCATTATCGGCGTATATGAGTATAATCGGGATGACATGGTTTTTTCCATGACCTCGGAAAAGGATATGGAGACAAATCTCTATATACCGCTGAATACGGCGCAGGAGATCAGCCATACAGAGGGATTTACCAACTTTACGGTAGTCACTGCGGAGGGGGTGGACAGTACCGCCTTTGCGGAGACCACAGCGAATTTTTTTGCGCCCTATTACCGCAATAACAGGGACTTTCAGGTCATGGCCTTCAGCATGGCCTCCATGGTAGAGATTGTGTCACAAATGATGTCTACTATCACCAGCGCTATCGCAGTAATTGCGGGGATTGCGCTTCTGGTGGGAGGTATAGGTGTCATGAATATCATGCTGGTATCCATCACGGAACGTACCAGAGAGATCGGCACCCGCAAGGCCCTGGGAGCGCCCAACAGCGCTATCCGTATGCAGTTTATCATTGAGTCCATTGTGATCTGCCTGATCGGTGGCTTTATAGGTATTGTGCTGGGCGTGGTGCTGGGCATGAGCGCTGCGAACCTGTTAGGTGCGGCGGCAACACCTTCCGTGGAGAGTATCCTGCTGTCACTGTGTTTCTCCATGGCAATCGGGATTTTCTTTGGATATTATCCCGCCAACAAGGCTGCTAAGATGGACCCCATCGAAGCGCTGCGGTATGAATAAACGTTGTCTTAAATACTGATCAGTGACATATCATGGGCACAGCAGTAGTTGGTTTTGTCAACTACAGATATGCGGGAAAGAGGGAAAGATGAAATACAAACTGACAATATTTGATCTGGACGGTACAATACTGGACACGTTGGAGGATCTGGCGGACGCTGTCAATTATGCTCTGGGAGAGTATGATTATCCGCTGCGCACCATAGAGGAGGTGCGGCGTTTTGTGGGAAACGGCATCCGCAAACTGATCGAGAGGGCGGTGCCCGCCGGACTGGCTCCGGAGGAGATAAGCAGGGTGCATCAGACCTTTTCCGCCTATTACCAGCAGCACTGCGCAGACAAGACCTGCCCCTATGAGGGAATTTTGCCGCTGCTGCAGCGCCTGCGGGCCGCCGGATGCCTGACCGCCGTGGTATCCAATAAAGCGGACGTGGCAGTGCAGCCCCTGTGCAGACAGTATTATGAAGGTCTGTTTGACTATGCTGTGGGCGAGCGGGAGGGTATCCGCCGCAAGCCCGCCCCGGATGCGGTGCTGGAGGTGCTGCGCTGCCTTGAGATAGATGCAGCGGACGCAATATACATCGGAGACTCCGAAGTGGATATTCAGACAGCGGCAAATGCGGGACTGGACTGCATCGTGGTCACATGGGGATTTCGGGACAGGGACTACCTGGAGAGCCAAGGCGGACGGAGGTTTGTGGACAGCCCGGAGGAGATTGATGATATTGTACTTTGAGTCTATGTGTTGTATCTCTGGGTATGTATTGGAGCAGCAGGTTTAAAAAAATATTGCAAATAATATATATATATGCTATTATTAAAACATAAAAGGAGCAACCGCCCACAAAGTGGTTGACCTCCCGTAGATTAAAGCCTACCTTCATCGGTCAAGTGACAAGGTAGGCTTGTTTATTTTCGCTTGTCGTTCCTATCTATGTAGGCAAGCAGTGCGATTAAAAATGTAGCAAACAGAACTAAATCCTGAAAGGAAAACATTTCCATCCACACCACCTCCCTTCTTTCTCAAGTTAGGGAGGTTTTCCACCTTGTAACACGATTGCTCCTAAACGAAATCATAACGTGTTTCAAAAAAGATTGCAATATAACTTTTGTACTATTTTTATATATAGACTATTTTCGGATTGTCTATTGATAAAAACATAGTATTATTGGTATAATTTAAAAAAGACCCTCTGCAGAGTCTTTTTACCGCACAATGCGGACTCATATGTAGAGTGAATTCGGAAAAATCCTTATTTGCACTCACCTTGTAAGTTGTAATAACGATAACATATAAAAAAGTTTATGTCAACAAAAACTAAGGAGGATTATTTTATGTATTATATGGGGTTGGATTTGGGAACCAGTTCGGTCGGATGGGCAGTGACGGACGAAAAATATAATATTGTGCGTAAGAAGGGAAAGGACATCTGGGGAGTGCGTCTATTTGATGAGGCCAAAACCGCCAACGATAGGAGAACCAACCGCATTTCTCGAAGGCGCAGGGCAAGGGAAGTCGCCCGCATAGGGACTCTGAAAGAATTTTTTAGTGAGGCAATAGAGGAGGTGGACCCAGGATTTTATCAGCGCGTAGAAGAAAGCAAATACCATGAAGAGGATAAGAGGATCGAGGGTAAAGATGCCATCTTTCATGATGTAAGCTTTACCGACAAGGAATATTATGCACAGTATCCGACCATAGCACATTTGCAGAAAGAGCTGATTTTATCCAAGGACAAGCATGATGTGAGGCTAGTGTATCTGGCCATTTTGAATTTGTTCAAGCACAGAGGTCATTTTCTCAATGCAGGTCTGGGAGATGTGGAAACAGATGCAGTGACGCTCTACAGTGAATTGCAGAGAATTGCTATAGACGAATTTGGCATTTCTTTTTCTGGTGAATATCAGAAACAGGAGATTGATAAAATTGTGAATAATCGTACCATATCCAAGAGAGAGCGAGCTGAGCAGTTGGCTGCTTTATGGAATATTGTGCCCTCAAAGGATAAACGTGAGTACGAAATCATAAAGATGTTATGTGGGTTGTCGGGAAAAATCGCTAATATATTTGAAGAAGGTGTATTAACGGGGGAGACAGGAAAGCTACAGGTTTCTTTCCGTGATGCCAGATATGACGAGAAACTAGGTATAATATCGGAATGCGGTATTTCGTCAGTAATGGATTTGATCGAAACAGCCAAAAAATTGCATGACTGCTGGCTATTAAATGAGATTATGAAAGGTCAGCCTTATCTTTGCTTTGCCAGAGTCTCTTCTTATGAGAAACATAAAGAAGATTTGAGAAGGCTAAAAGCGGTCATGCAAAAGTATGCGCCGGAGGAATACGAGTATTGTTTTCGGACCATGAAAAATGACAATTACAGTGGCTATGTGGGCTCTGTGAATTGCAAAAAAATAAAGGCAAGGAGAAACAGAAAGGCTTCATCAGAAGAATTTTTCAAGTATCTTCGCAGAATTCTAGCGGACATGCCGGAAGATGAGGAGGTACAATATCTTCGCCATGAGTTGGAGAACGAATCCTTGTTGCCCAAACAACTTACTGCCGACAATGGGGTGATCCCTAATCAGGCCCATGCTGCGGAACTTAAGGCTATATTGAAAAATGCACAGGAATATCTTCCTTTTCTGAAGAAGAAGGATGAAACAGGACTTACTATAAGCGAGAAAATAGTCCAGTTATTTACCTTTCAGATTCCTTATTATGTGGGACCTTTACATATAAACAGTGGTGAAGAGTCAAATAAATGGGTAGTCAGAAAAGAGGGGGGAAAAGTATACCCATGGAATCTTGAGCAGAAAGTAGATTTACAGCAGACACGGGAACAGTTTGTTATGCGTATGGTGCGCCATTGCACTTATGTTGCGGGAGAGAGCGCTCTGCCCAAGAGTTCGCTTTTGTACGAAAAATATATGGTTCTCAATGAGTTAAATGTTTTGAGAATAAATGGGGAGAGAATATCCGTTGAGGATAAGCAGAATATTTTTAATCAGCTTTTCCTGAAGGGAAAGAAAGTGAGTAGAAAGAAGATTCTGTCTTATTTTCAGTCTCAGGGAGTTATCGGAGAAAATGACGCAGATTTGTTGTCTGGAATGGAGGAGGGATTTGCAAGTTCTCTGACCTCCTATGGACGATTTAAGGATGTGGTGGGGGATGCAATCAATACCTGGGATTACCAGCAGATGGCAGAACAGATTATTTTCTGGGGAACGGTATATTCCGGCGACAGGAAACTTTTGTCTCAGCTGATTACGGAAAAATATGGGCCGGAGAGCAGCAATGCGCTCCTGACCAAGGAACAGATCAAGAGAATTTCAGGATTTAAGTGGCAGGATTGGGGAAGACTGTCCCGCCAGTTTTTGGAGATGGAGGGGTGCGAGAAAGAAACGGGAGAAGTGCGTACACTTATCTCTGCACTCTGGGAAACTAACAGCAATTTGATGGAATTGTTAAGTGATGCATATACCTATTCGGACAGACTGGAGGAAAAGTCGGAAAAAAAGGATA
Source organism: uncultured Acetatifactor sp. (assembly GCA_964550745.1). GTDB lineage: Bacteria > Bacillota > Clostridia > Lachnospirales > Lachnospiraceae > Acetatifactor. Next base: position 23,751 of record CAZKAO010000042.1, on the reverse strand, counting down.
AACTTCTTGCGGAGGTCTGCAGCGAGGATTTGGAAGAATTTTACTTTTCCGCGCCAGTCAAACGAATGATATGGCAGACTCTGCTCATCATGAAAGAAGTCGGTCAGGTCATGGGAGAAAATCCGGGGAGAGTCTTTATCGAGATGCCTCGCACGGATGGAGAGAAGGGGGTTCGGACCATCTCAAGAAAGAGGAAATTTGAAGAGCTGTACAAGCAGTGTAAGAAAGAGGAGCGGGATTGGCAGGCGGAGATTAGCCTATACAGCGAAGGGGAATTCAGGAGTAAAAAGCTGTACCTATATTATTTACAAAAGGGACGCTGCATGTATTCGGGCGAGCCTATTGCACTGGAGGACCTCTTTAACGACAATTTATACGATATAGATCATGTTTATCCGAGACATTATGTGAAAGACGACAGTCTGGATAATAACCTTGTCCTGGTTAAAAAACAGATAAATGCACATAAACGGGATAACTTCCCATTGGAAAGAGAAATACAGGGAAAGCAACATGCATTTTGGAAATCTCTTTTGGATGCAGGTTTTCTTTCAAAGGAAAAATATAATCGCCTGACTCGCACATGGGAGTTTTCCGATGAGGAGTTAGCAGGTTTTATCAACAGACAGATTGTGGAAACGGGACAGGCAACAAAGGCAGTTGCGCATTTACTGGAAGAAATGCTGCCGGGAACGGAAGTGGTGTATGTCAAGGCGGGAAATGTGTCTGAATTCCGCCATCAATTTGATGTGCTCAAAGCCAGATCCGTGAATGACCTTCACCATGCCAAGGACGCATATTTAAATATTGTAGTGGGAAATGTGTACTACACCAAGTTTACACGAAATCCCCTGTTGTTTATACAACAAAACGGAAAGAATCGGCCCTATCATATGGATAAAGTTTTTCTGCATGATGTGCAGCGGAATGGAACAACCGCATGGACTGCTGGAAATCAGGGCAGTATTGTCACGGTAAAAAAGATGATGAATAGAAATACTCCTCTTGTGACCAGGAAGGTGTATGAGATGCATGGAGGAATTGCTGAGCAAACGGTATACTCTGCGGCAGAAGCAAATCCTGAGAGTTATATTTCTGTCAAGGCAAGCGATGAGAGGTTAGCGGATGTCACGAAGTATGGCGGCTATAGCAGTGTAGCGGGCGCATATTATTTTCTGGTGGAGCATACAAGAAAAAAGAGACGGATGCGCACACTGGAGGTAGTACCACTTTATTTAAGAGAACAGCTAAAAGATATAGATCAGCTGACAGCATATTGCGTACATAAGTTAGGTCTGGAACAACCTCGGGTTATTATATCCAAGATTAGATTTAAGACATTGATAAATCGAAATGGAATGCTTTTGCGAGTAAGTGGTCGCACAGGAAAGCGGATTATGGTGGACAATGCCGTGCAGTTGTGCATCGGAGGATATTGGGAAAATTACATAAGGCATCTGGAGAATTTTCTTATATCAGGAAAAGAGTATGACAACAGGGGAATTGTAACCTGTGAGGTCAATATTGAGTTGTATGATCTGTTGCTTGAAAAGCACACTCAGACTCTTTATCGGGCGAGACCGAATTCTATTGCACAGAAAATGGCAGATGCAAGAAACAAATTCGAGAGTCTCAACCTGACAGAACAGGTAGGCTCATTGCTGGAATTATTAAAAGCAACTCAATGTACTAACCTGTCCATAGATGATAAGGCAACTGGTATCAAGGCAGCACCTATGAAAATAAACAATGATATTACAGGTGCAGATACATTTTTGCTGATTTATGAGTCTGTAACTGGAATCTATACAAGAGAAATGGACTTAAAAGCTCTATGAGTTGGCGAACAGTGGTAGTTACCGGGAGTGCTAAACTAGATTATCAAATGGGCTTTCTTGTGGTACGAAAAGAAAAAATAACTAAAATCCATTTAAATGAAATTGCGACCCTGCTCATTGATTCCACGGCAGTCTCTATAACTACGGCGCTGATAAACGAGTTGCTGAAACAAAAGGTTAAGATTGTATTTTGCAATGAGAAACGCAATCCTTGCGGAGAGGTTCTTCCCTACTATGGCAGTCATGACACCAGTGCAAAGATCAGAGCGCAAATAGCCTGGAGCTATGAAGACAAAAAGAAGATATGGACAGAGATCGTAAGGGAAAAGATCCGAAAGCAAAGTTCACTGCTTCGGAATCTGGAAAAGAAGGAGTATCTTCTGTTGGAGCAATATGTTGCAGAACTGCAATACGGGGACGAGAGCAACCGGGAAGGGCATGCTGCAAAGGTATACTTTAATGCTCTGTTTGGAATGGATTTCAGCAGAACCAGCGACAGTCCCTTAAATGCAGCATTAAATTACGGATACTCCATAATTTTATCCAGTTTTACAAAAGAAATTTGTGCAAATGGATATTTGACGCAGATCGGTATATTTCATGACAATATGTTTAACCCCTTTAATCTTGCATCAGATATGATGGAGCCATTTCGTGTTCTGGTAGATCGTACAGTCCATGATATGGGAATCAAGCAATTTGGAGCAGAAGAAAAGATTATGCTGGTGGATCTATTAAATTCCATGGTGGTCATTGCGGGGCGGTCGGAGTATGTAAGCAATGCAGTGAAGATATACTGTAAAAGTATTTTTGACGCACTTAATGAAAGGGATACCTCGTTGATAAAATATTATGAGTTATAGATTTATGAGAATTTTAGTGATGTTTGATCTACCGGTGGGAACGATAGGCGAGAGAAGAGAATACACGAGATTTCGGAAGTATCTGATAAAAAATGGATATTTAATGTTGCAGGAGTCCATCTATTGTAAGCTTGCACAGAACTCTACCATGGCGGATGCTCTGGTGGATAATTTGCGAAAAAACAAACCGGAATCAGGATTGGTACAGGTGCTTAAGGTGACGGAAAAGCAATATGAAAAGATGGAGTTTCTTGTAGGTGAATTTTCTTCGGATGTTTTGGATAGTGATGAGAGGCTGGTTGTCTTATGATATGTCTGGCGCATTCTAAAAGTAATTTAAAAATCGAAATGGCGGAGGGGAAGATTTCAGTTTTGGTGATCGAGAATCCGACTGTTATGAGAGAATTGCTCCAGGAATTGGAAGAACAGCAGCAAGGTAACTCCGGTGAAATTGTGCTATCTATTGACTATGAGCCCGTTTCAATCAGTAAAAATCTCCTTCTTGTAAATGATCCACTTAATATTGACTGTAATGACCGAAAAGTCCTTACAAAACTGTATCAAAGTATAGTGGATGAAGAGAAAGCCCAGTATCATCAGGAAAAAGATAATTTTGACAAGGCATATTTGGAATATTTAAGGGAGATTTGTCTGTTGAGTCCGTTGCCGCTTATTTATGATGAGAGGTTAAGTCTGGGAGAATTGTTAAAAAGCGCACATGTAATGATAGACCATGCAGCAGGGAGTTATGTTGAGAATCTTTGGAATTTTATCAAAGTAATGAGTGACCTATTTCATGTTAAGGTTTTCGCCTTTGTCAATTTAAAATGTTTTCTCTCGAAAGAGGAACTAGACCTTCTATATATACAGTGTTTCTATGAGCAAAAGCTGCTACTTTTAATAGAATCACATGATACACCGCCTCGGACAGATGAGAAAAAATATATCGTTGACGCTGACGGATGTATGATATATTATTGATATAACTTACAGCACTGGCTAAAGTGTATGGTTTGGAGAAGACAACAATGTTATTTGGGGTTTGAGAACCTTGTAAGTTAAGAAGGGTGTGAAACTTCTTATAAGATACAGTGAATCTTATTTTGGTTTGAGAACCTTGTAAGTTAAGAAGGGTGTGAAACTACCACAGTCGCATAATTTCTAGTACGACCGTTTGAGAACCTTGTAAGTTAAGAAGGGTGTGAAACCGCAACCATGACAGGAATAACAATCGGCACGTTTGAGAACCTTGTAAGTTAAGAAGGGTGTGAAACCGTTATTATGACCATGAGAACGGCGAGTTTGTTTGAGAACCTTGTAAGTTAAGAAGGGTGTGAAACAAGGATTTGCAAAAAAAGATTGTGGAGATAGTTTGAGAACCTTGTAAGTTAAGAAGGGTGTGAAACTGCTGTGTCGGCGTCTGCGGCTGCATTTGCGTTTGAGAACCTTGTAAGTTAAGAAGGGTGTGAAACATGTCTGCGACTAATGCGGCAAACAGTGCGGTTTGAGAACCTTGTAAGTTAAGAAGGGTGTGAAACACCTATCACTAAAATACTCCTCACCGGCACAGTTTGAGAACCTTGTAAGTTAAGAAGGGTGTGAAACAGCAAAGGCGAGATAAACGTCGAGCGGATAGTTTGAGAACCTTGTAAGTTAAGAAGGGTGTGAAACGCATATGACTGTACCACCTTGCGTGTGGATGTTTGAGAACCTTGTAAGTTAAGAAGGGTGTGAAACCGACCGGGTATAAAGCGGCTTTACCAGAGAGTTTGAGAACCTTGTAAGTTAAGAAGGGTGTGAAACTATTATACGCCCCATGGGCCAAAACAACGGTTTGAGAACCTTGTAAGTTAAGAAGGGTGTGAAACCCACTAAATCCGGATTGAATGTTAGCGTGAGTTTGAGAACCTTGTAAGTTAAGAAGGGTGTGAAACGGCGATTCAGCAATCCTGCGCCAGCAGATTGTTTGAGAACCTTGTAAGTTAAGAAGGGTGTGAAACTGATCCTACAATCACTTTTAATATCCGGCCGTTTGAGAACCTTGTAAGTTAAGAAGGGTGTGAAACACCTGTGTACCGATGTTAGCCGGCCCGATTGTTTGAGAACCTTGTAAGTTAAGAAGGGTGTGAAACGGATTTAGTGTCGTTACCGCACTATAAATCGTTTGAGAACCTTGTAAGTTAAGAAGGGTGTGAAACCTTGTGTATGGGAAATCGTCAGAACAGCTTGTTTGAGAACCTTGTAAGTTAAGAAGGGTGTGAAACTTTGACTGATATAATATTTTCGATTGGCGCGTTTGAGAACCTTGTAAGTTAAGAAGGGTGTGAAACATTGTGCCCTGCGGCCTGTCCTCGATTACAGTTTGAGAACCTTGTAAGTTAAGAAGGGTGTGAAACCGTCCTTTTCGTTTAATGCGGGAATTTTTCGTTTGAGAACCTTGTAAGTTAAGAAGGGTGTGAAACGGGGCACAGTCAAAATAATCGTCACCATCAGTTTGAGAACCTTGTAAGTTAAGAAGGGTGTGAAACATTATACAGGCGTTTGAGGCAAGGGAACAGGTTTGAGAACCTTGTAAGTTAAGAAGGGTGTGAAACCCGTGTTCGCCCGTTAGGTCAGCCCTCTAGTTTGAGAACCTTGTAAGTTAAGAAGGGTGTGAAACCTGTGTTTATGTGAACCACGTCAGACATGGGTTTGAGAACCTTGTAAGTTAAGAAGGGTGTGAAACAAAACCAAGGCTGAAGAAGTGGGACTGATTAGTTTGAGAACCTTGTAAGTTAAGAAGGGTGTGAAACTCATAAACATCCTTTCCAGTGGCGTCATCGTTTGAGAACCTCGTAAGTTAAAAAGAGTGTGAAACTTTGGCATTCTATGCCTATAGGACAGACTGTGAACGGCCGATATAAAGTGCTACAGATAGGACGATTATAGTTAGCTAATACACAGGTACACAGACGGATAAAAATTTGAAGGCGGATTTTATAGGTGAATCTCAGGCACGCAATAAGTACACTTATTTTGCATCTGTGGCAAAGAAAGAGGGGTATGAGCAGAGTTCATTCCTGTTCTTAAAGACGGCGGACAACGAAAAGGAACATGCCAAGATGTGGTTCAAGGAACTGTAAGGTATTGGCAGCAGCGGCAGATGGCGAGAACATTGAGTGGACGGATATGTTCGAGGAGTCTGCGCAGACCACAGAGAAGGAAGGCTTTTCGGAGTTGGCGGACAGGTTTCGCATGGTAGGTGAGATCGAGGACATCCTGCGGGCTTAGCGTCTGCGGGATGTCATTCTCTGCACGCGCAATTTAGGGAAGCCGGTCTGCACAGGGCGCATTGGCAAATCAAATATTCCGCAGCATTTGCTGAATGCTCGTACAAGTGCGGCCCCCGGCTCATTGCCCACGGAAATAAAGACAAGGAAAGGTATATATCATGACAAAGCAAACTGCCAGACGGATCACATGGATTGACGGGCTTAAGGGGATTGCCTGTCTGATGATATTTACTCATCATTTTTCACTGGAATATTTTAATGGTTCTTATTTTGGCCCGGCAGTCGAATCTCGTCTGCCTTTTGGCATAGACATCCGGCTGGCCTATGAACCTTATGGAGTGTTGGTCAACGGTAATTTCTGGGTGTGTGTATTTATAACTCTGGCAGCTTTTCTGACTGCATTCAGCGTACTGCGCAACTGCGCTGTGCTACAGCACAAGGATTGGCAGGAGAAGATTTCCGGTATAATTGTCAAGCGATATATCCGTCTGGTAATTCCCTGCGGAATTGCGGGAGCGCTGTACTGGGTGCTGTGCAGATATCTTGCACCTTCCTTTGCGTGTTATCATGACATGGAGAGCCAGCTGACATTTGTGAAGATGCTTTGGCATACGCTGGTTAAAATGTGGATTGTTGCAGATTCAGAAGTAATAGGACCCTACTGGATGTTGTATATCATATTTTGGGGAACATTTATTGCCATCATCCTGTCCCTTGCTACAAGGTATTCCAAAAAATGGATACTCTTCTTTTTTTTCGCGGCTGCGTCCCTCATTTTATGGGCAAAGGATGAATATTATCTGTGTATTGTAGTGGGTGTGCTGTTGGCATATCTTGCCGAGAGGAACTTGCCGATGAATAGCAGGCGGATTCGGTGGCTGGCGTTGATTCCTCTGACAGCAGGGGTATATCTGGGAGGATATCCCAGCTATGCCCAGCCTGTGTTTTTCTATCGCTGTCTGGGAAAGCTCTGTACACAGATCTTTGCCAACAAGGGGATCGCCACCTATCATATATTGGCGGCCGGTCTGCTGATTCTGGGAATTATCATGTGTGTTCCGGTACAGGGGGTGCTTTCGGCAAGACCCCTGCAATGGTTGGGTTCCATATCCCTGAGCGTGTTTGTACTGCACAGCACTGTGCTGCAGTTTGTGGGCAGACCCCTGCGGGAGCTGTTTCTGGGAACGGGTATGAGTTATCCTCTGATGGTGCTGGTTGTCTATCTGATCTTGCTGGCAGTGCTGCTGTTGCTGGCATGGGGGTTCAAAAATACCGTGGAGCGGCTGACCAATAAGATTCTTTTATTGTTATGATTTTCTCTATCCCAAAGTGTGCTGATTCTTCGTATAAAATGGTTTGTCATAGGGCAGTATGGATAATACAGCAATCAACATAAACCAGGAGGAATCGGATATGAGTAATAAGTATGCGGGTACACAGACGGAGGATAATTTAAAGGCGGCATTTGCGGGAGAGTCCCAGGCGTACACAAAATACACCCATTTTGCGTCCTCGGCCAGGAAGCAGGGCTATGAGCAAATCGCGGCCATCTTCCAGGAGACTGCCAACAACGAGAAGGAACATGCCAAGCTGTGGCTGGAGGCGCTGCATGATATCGGCAGCACGGATAAAAACCTGGCTGTGGCGGCTGATGGCGAGAACTTTGAGTGGACGGAAATGTATGATGAGTTCGCAAAGACGGCGGAGAAAGAAGGATTTCCCGAACTGGCGGCAAAGTTCCGTCTGGTGGGCGAGGTGGAGAAACATCATGAGGAGAGATACCGCGCCCTGCTTCAGAATGTGGAGACGGCCTCGGTGTTTGAGAAGAGTGAGGTGAAAGTGTGGGTATGCCGCAACTGCGGTCATATCGTGGTGGGCACCGCTGCTCCGGAGGTATGTCCGGTATGCCTTCACCCCAAGGCCTATTTCGAGATATATGCCGAGAATTATTAAAGGGCGGACAACTTATAAACCCTTTCGGAAAAACGGGAGTGGGCAACATGGACAATGCAACAGAAATTTTTCCCCATGTTGTCCACTTTCATTGTCTGGAGAACGACTTACAAGTGTCATTGGGCTTGCCATGGCAGGACATGGGCGACGGCCGGATTGACGGAAAATGCAATCAGAATGTTACATAATGCACGCGGAATGAGGTTCTTTATGTCACAGAGATAGGGTAAAATAGTCATTGCAGGGGAAATCGAGGAGGGCAAAGATGACGACTGGTGAGAAGATAGCCATGCTTCGCAAGAGGAAAAACATAACTCAGGAACAGCTGGCAGAGATATTGGGAGTATCGAGACAGTCTGTTTCCCGGTGGGAGATGGATCAGGCATTCCCGGAGACGGAGAAGCTGATTCGGCTGTCCGGACTGTTTTCCTGTAGTATAGATTTCCTTCTCAGCGAGGTGCTGGACGGGAAGAAACAAATGGATGCGGGAATTTCGGCAGATGACTGCGTGGTTTTTATCCGGGAGTGCGGATATTTTTTTCTGGCCACGTCTGTGGCGGACTGTCCCAGACTCAGGCCTTTTGGCATGATCTTCTCGGACAATGAAATGCTCTATATTATCACGGACAAGCAAAAGAGTGTTTATTCCGACCTAAAGCAGAATGCCAAGGTGGAACTGGCAAGCTTTAATTCCGTCACCAGAAAATGGATACGAATCAGCGGTAATGTCAGTGAGAGTGACACATGCGCCAGTCACGAGCTGGCTCTGTCTGCGTACCCTTCGCTGAGGCAGAAATATCCTGGGGAACAGGGGGTGTTTCTGGCAATCTACCAGGTACATATTGAGGCCGTCAGCATCAATTGAACAGCATCTTCCAGGGAAGATGCGGAATGGAGGTTCTAAAGAACCTCTAAAATGGAGGAAAAAGAAATGGAAAAATTATCAAATGAAGTAGCAGCGATTTTGACAGAATGGTTTGGGCAGGACACGATCATCTCCCTGGCTACAATGGAGGGTGACAGGCCCTGTGTCCGCAGGGTCAATGGCTACTATGAGGACGGTGCATTCTATGTGATCACCTATGGATTGTCTGATAAAATGCGTCAGATTGCTCAAAATCCTGTGGTGGGCGTTTGCGGGGACTGGTTTTCTGCCCATGGAGAGGGTATAAACCTGGGTTATTTTGGCAAGGCTGAGAATGTTGAGATCGCAGGGAAGCTGCGCAAGGCTTTTGCGGCATGGATTGACAACGGGCATAATAATTTTGACGATGAGAATACCTGTATCCTGTGCATTCGCCTGACCGATGGCGTGCTGCTCTGCCATGGTACAAGATATGAGATTGATTTTCGGAAGTAGTTATTGAACTCTGGCATTTTCTCGCTGAAAATGGGTATCCTAATTCCATGGAGACGAAGAAAAACAAGGGAAATGCGAGACAATTTGACTTTTACGTCCTCCTGTTCTTTCTGCTGGCATTTGCAGGCTGGCTGTGGGAGGTGGGAATCTGTGTAGTGACAAAACACAGCCTGGTCAACCGGGGAGTGTATTATGGCCCCTATCTGCCGATCTATGGGGTGGGCGGGCTTCTGCTGTGGTTTTTACTGCAAAAATTCTATCAAAGGCCATTTGTGACATTCCTGCTGTCAATGACGGTCTGCTCAGTGTTGGAATATGGGACCAGCGTGCTGTTGGAATGGAAATGGGGGATGCGCTGGTGGGATTACAGTGAGCATTTTCTGAATCTGAACGGCCGGATCTGCCTTCTGGGAGCCATATGTTTTGGTCTGGGCGGTATGCTGCTCAACTGCTACTTGCTGCCCTATTACATGAGGATGTATCACCGGATCAGGCCCAGATGGCGGCTGTTTCTGTGTGGCATCCTGTTGGCAGTTTTTATTTTGGATATTACTTATTGTGCGGCATGGCCTCATACGGGCCAGGACATTGCGTGGTGAATGTCCCGGCCCGTTTTTTTGTTATGTCAATGACCTATGCAACAGGCCGGAGCCTGATGTAGGAAGATCATAGTGTATTAAGAGCAGTCATAATGTGTTCCGGCTGGAACGGCTTCGTGACATAGGCATCGGCTCCATAAGAAATGGCAGTCTGCCTTGCTTCCTCGGAAGTGTCCGCCGTGACCATGATGACCTTGGTGGAGATATACTTTTCCTTTATCTCCTTTAATAAATCAAGCCCGTTCTCTGTGGCGAGGTGGATATCTAAAAACAGGATATCGGGAATATTTTCGCCAAAGAAGGTACGAAGATGTGTCCCATTCTCTGCCAACCCAACACAGCGGTAACTCTCCTTCTCCAAAAGATCTTTGAGTACCGAGCAGATCAGCGGAGCGTCGTCACAGACCATAAAGGTCTCCTTGCGGGTACGTCCCAGCAGTTCGTCAGTGGTAACATGAAAGTAATCGGCCAGGTTACAGAGCATCAGAATGTCCGGCAATGTAATGCCATTTTCCCATTTGCTCACGGCTCCTACGGTAACTCCCATCTCTGCCGCCAATGTCTCCTGAGTGATGCCCTGCCTCTTACGCAGAGCCTGTATCTGTGTTCCAATATTCATATGCAAATCCTCCTAATTTAAAGTCCTGTCTCTGCACTCCAGTGCCCTTGTGGAGGAGAGACTGTTTATAGAATCAGTGTTCCGCATCCCCACATTCAGCCCAATCCCGGTGGAATAAATGTGAGGATGCTGTTTGGAATGTGTTTTATACCGGTATAGTTATAGTATAAAGGATGCCCGAAAAAATACAATGGCGCGGTTTTCAAAGAAACTTTCCTGCCAGGAAAATCGAAAGAGGGCATACAAAAAACGCCCGGCGGACTTCCGGGCGTTTTTTCAATATTTTGCCTGGGGCATATTACTGTGTGACTACTTCTGCATCCGGCGCATTTTTCTTGATGGATTCAATGCCGTTCATGCATCCGGCCAGAGCCTTGTAGCCCTCGCCTACAGCGATGATCTGGCCGTTGGTGGCTTTCAGGCGGAAGCGGAACTCGCCGGCCTTGTCCTTGTACACCTCAAATTTGGGGTGCTTTTCAGTCGCATAACCCTCCACCGTCTGGTTTTCCACAGCGGCGACAGGCGCATTCTTTCTCACGGACTCAATGCCCTTCTTGCAGGCATCCAGAGAGTTATAAACCTCGGATGTGGCGATTACTTCGCCATTGCCGGCCTTCAGATCAAATTTGGTGCCGGTTGCAGTCTCTTTGATTACAAATTTACCCATAATAAATACCCTCCTTGTGGACATATGTAGTTACTTTCAGTATGCATGATTTATTGACAATATGCAATCTTTTTTTGTAAAAAATTGTTTTTTGCCAATAAGAGGGGAATTATTAATCTGGAGGGTATTGCTAACTGCCGGGGATTCACATATAATATTTATATCAAAATCAGGAGGTTTCATCCATGCATTCACCCATAGAGATCGCAAGAAATTATGTGGAGGTCAGTATACATAAGACACACCTGTCTGCTTTTAAAATGGTTATTTTGGGTATATTTGCCGGTCTTTTCATCGGTTTTGCGGGCATCGGCTGTACCACGGCATCGTCCACTATTGCCACTCCCTCGGCGGCAAAGCTGCTGGGTGCGTTGGTATTTCCCGCAGGCATGGCCATGGTGCTGGTTGCAGGAAGCGAGCTCTTTACAGGGAATACATTGATTATTCTGGCTGTACTGGAGAAGAAGATCACGGTCATGAAGATGCTGAAGAACTGGTTTTTTGTCTTTACCGGCAATTTCCTGGGGGCGGCGCTGGTGGCTTTTGGCGTGGTCTATGGTCATACGCCCGATCTGTTTAACGGCGACCTGGCGGGAAGTATCGTGGCGGCGGGCGCTTCTCGGTGCAATCTGAGTTTTTCAGAGGGCCTGGTCCGGGGTATCCTGTGTAATATACTGGTATGCATTGCAGTGTGGATGTCCTTTGGAGCCAAAAATGTCTCGGGAAAGCTGATGACCAGCTTTTGGCCCATCATGCTGTTCGTACTCTGCGGTTTTGAGCACAGCGTGGCGGATATGTATTTCGGAACGGCGGCGCTGCTGGCTTCCCATGAATACAGGATTGCGGCGGAGGGTCTGACACTGGCACGGTTTTTTACCAACTGTATTATTCCTGTGACTCTGGGCAATATCATAGGCGGCGCAGGTATCGTGGGCTGCGGCTACTGGCTGGGTTATCTGCGGCATACGCCGCTGAGTCCGATGTCCAAGGAGCAGGAGCAGGAAGAACTGGATATCGCAGAGGAGTACTAAAGCCATACACAGGGGGATCGCCATGTACAATATCGGAATTTGCGATGATGAACAGGCTTTTGCCGCAGGACTTGAGGAAATGATCGTGCAGTATGCCCGGGAGACAGGCCTGGAACTCCGCACCACCCTGTTTCGCAATGGCAGGGAATTGATTGACAGCGATAAAATGGAGTTAGATCTGATTTTTCTGGACATCCAGATGGATGTTATGAACGGGCTGGAGACGGCAAAACGCATACGCGCCAGGGACGAGAAGGTAGGCATCATCTTCCTGACTTCCCTGACAAAATATGCGCTGGCAGGCTATGAATACCAGGCGGTTAATTATATTATCAAACCTATTAAATATGTGCGCCTGAAGAGGGAACTGGACCGGTGGCTGGAGAGTTACAGGCGGGAGGATAAAAAGTACATCCTGGTGACCAATGAGGACGGGCATCACAGGGTGGATTTAAGCACCCTGCACTATCTGGAAACCTATAACCGGAATGTGAAGCTGCACACAGATCGCGGGGAGATCATTTCCTATAAAAAGATGAAAGAACTGGAGTCGGAGCTTGAGGATGCCCATTTTATCCGCTGCCATTCCGGCTACCTGGTGAATCTGTTTTTTGTGAAACGTGTGGATAAACTGGAGATCACCCTTACGGACGGGGAGGTCATACCCATCAGCCAGCCCAAGCGCAAGCTGGTCATGGAGAAGCTGGCCGATTATTGGGGGGACAGGTTGTGATGGGGATTGTGATTTCAATTCTTGATATTTTATCATACATATTGGGATTTACATATGTTTTTGTTGTCTATAAGGCAATAGCAGTGTTCATTCCCACCAGAAAACACTGGCTGGTCAAAGTGCTGGCCTTTTTGGTTCTCGGGCAATTGGCATTGACGATCATCTATTTGAATGACCCGTGGAATATCTCTCTGGCATTGGCGGGTTTTATTGTATACCTATTTGTCTTCTATTCGGGAAAATGGGAGAAAAAGGTGACTGCTTTTCTGATCTTTTATCCCACGGTGATTGCAGTTAATTTTTTACAGCAGAATGTGTTCAGTGACCTGTTCTTTGCCATCGGCCGTGCGCCGAACTCGATTTTTGATGTGAACGACAGTACAACCAATTGGAAATTGGAGACTTTGCTGCTGAGTACAGCAATCTATACCCTGTCACTGGTTGTGCGCCTGCTGTTCTGGATTGGTGCATGGATTTTTTTGAGAAGATACCGCCAGCAGATTGCCTCGGAGAGCATAGATAAGCGGACCTGGCTCATTGCGGATGCGGTGATGCTGGTTCCCACCATTGCTATATTTACTGCCATATTTTTTATCACACAGGCTAACTATATCGTGTATCCACTGTGTGTGGTCATCATATTGGGAGGCCTGGTGAGCGTCTCCCTCATTGCCTATATGAGCCGTTCGGAGCAGACGGCCCGTGAGGCCCAGAGGCTCCAGCAGCAGTATGCCTATTATGAGGACAAGCGGAAGGCTGAGGAGGCTGTCCGGCGACTGTATCACGATATGAAAAATCATCTGCTGCTGTTGGAAAGGCAGGACAGCCCTGAGACCCGGCAGATGGCAGCAGACCTGCGCCAGCAGATCGCCGATTATGAGAATTATATTCATACCGGCAATGATTTTCTGGATATCATTATCCGGGACAAGGCAAGGCAGGCCAAGGAGGACGAGATTGATTTCTCTGCAGTGATTCATTTTGAGCAGGGAGGGTTTCTGGAACCTATAGACATCAGCACTATTTTTGGCAATGCTCTGGACAATGCCCTGGAGGCCAGTCTGAAGCTCCCGCCGGAGCAGCGCCTGGTCACGGTGAAGGCGGAGTGTGTGCGGGATATGCTGTCTGTCGTGGTGGAAAACAACTGCCTGCCAAATGAGGCAGGCTATGAAAAAACCACCAAGGAAGACAAATTCCTGCATGGCTTTGGAATCCGGAATATCCGGCAGGCTGTGGAAAAATATTCTGGTCAGTGCCTGATCCGGCGTGGGGAGAGCTGCTTTCAACTGAAGATTCTGCTGCCGCTGCCGTAGGAGATGAAACGTCCCTGGTTTTCTTCTGAAAAGTAACTATGTTAGCAAAATACAGGAAAAATTTATAACATTTCACTTGCATTGTTACACGATATATGTTACTATACCTCCAAAGCATATATTTCTTTTCACTTTTGATAAAGCAATTCACTTTTCAAGACATCGGAAAATCTATGCTTTAAATTCAAAAAAGTACAATTGAAAAGAAGCAGGAGAGTTTCGGGCGGAATATTATTGAAGGGTGATACTTTCAGTGAGAGGGATACATCCGACTTTTCCTGCGAGGCAGGAGGTTGAAATGGGCAGAAAAAGAACGATGGGAAGATTTCTTCCCCCCAAGTCGGATGTGGTATTTAAGGAGTTGATGCGCAATGAAGTGGTGCGCAGAGGATTTATCAGTGACGTGCTGGATATTCCGCTGGAAGAGATTAAGTCAGTACGTTTGGAGAATCCCTTCCTTAGCAGGCGCAGCAGGGCAGAGAAGCAGTGTATTCTGGACGTCAGGATACAGCTTAATGACGACAGCAGAATCAATGTGGAATTACAGATTCAGCGTCTGGCTTACTGGGACAAGCGCAGTCTGTTCTATCTGGCAAAGATGTATACAGATAACCTGTTTATCGGGCAGAGATATGACAGGCTGAAAAAGTGCATTGTAATCAGTATAATTGACTTTGCAGGAGATGAACATCCGGGTTATCACAAGGTATATCATCTTCGGGATCAGGAGGGCAGGCTATATTCGGATCAATTTGAGGTACATATCATTGAACTGAATAAGCAGCTGACCGGAGACAAACTGGATGACTGGATTCGCTTTTTCCAGGTGAAAAGTATGGGAGAGTTGAATCAATTGCAGAGTGGGAACGCCGGAGTCATGGAAGCAGTAGAAGAGGTAAAGAGGATGAATCTGATTAGAAGTATAAGGCTATGGTACGAAGCGCGTCTGATGTATCAGAGAGATCAATGGGCCATAGAGGATGCTATCAGAGAGGATAGCTGGAATGCTGGCCATGCTGAGGGACTTGCAGCGGGCCATGCTGAGGACCATGCTGCAGGACTTGCAGAAGGCCATGAGGAAGGCCGCGCAGAGGGTAACCTTTATCGAAGTAAACAGAGTATTCTGGATTTATTGGAGGAGTTGGGTAGTATACCCGAGGATGTGCGCAGTTGCATTGATAGTGCAAAGGATACGGAAACCTTGCGAAAATGGCTTAAATTTGCGGCACATGCAGAGAACTTTGATGATTTTCGTAATAAGATAGCCGAATAAATATAAAAGAAAATATGTATTTTAGCCGGTTGATTCCTGTACATGATGAGGATCAATCGGCTATTTTTTTGCCGCTCATCTTAAAATAAGCGGCAAAAATGTTAGTTTAGGCAATTCCCGTTGCAAAATCATTTCGGGAAAGTATTCTAGAGTTATCAAACACATAATACTGCGCAAACAAATGCGGATGTGGAATTTTTAACATAAGAAAGGAAAAAACAAGATGACAATTCTAAAAGCAGAAAACTTAAAAAAATACTATGGCAAAGACGAGAGCCTAGTGAAAGCGTTGGATGATGTGAATGTGTCTGTGAATGACGGACAATTTGTGGCCATCATCGGCACATCGGGCAGCGGGAAGTCCACCCTGCTGAATATGCTGGGGGGCTTGGACACTCCCACCTCCGGCAGTGTGACCGTGGAAGACAAGAGTATTGAAAAGATGAACGAAAAACAGCTCACGGTATTTCGGAGGCAGCGGATTGGCTTTATCTTCCAAAACTATAACCTGATCCCCTACCTCACCGCCTATGAAAACATCGTGCTGCCCGTGCGTCTGGACGGCAGGGTGGAGGATGCAAAGTTCCTGGAGCAGATTGTACATTTCCTGGAACTGGACGGCAAGCTGAAGAACTATCCCAGCCACCTTTCCGGCGGCCAGCAGCAGCGGGTGGCCATTGCCAGGGCGTTGATCTCCAAGCCAGCCATCATTTTGGCGGATGAGCCCACTGGCAATCTGGACAGCCGCACCAGCGATAAGGTTATTGATCTGCTGAAGATGACAGCTGAGAAATTCCGGCAGACCATCGTGATGATTACTCACAATCCGGAAATTGCGGAGAAAGCGGATGTGAGAATCCGCATTGAAGACGGCAAAATTGTATGAGAAGAATATTGTTATGTTCACAGTTGATATAAAGGCACAATCCCAAAGGATAATTAATGCAGTTTCGCAAGGCAGTTTGCGGCATACAAGAAAGAGGTAAATATGAACAGCAAAAAAACAACAAATAAAATGATATCTTTGATGTCCCGACAGAGTCTGAAAACCAGCCGTATGCGCAATATCTTCGTGATGATTACCATTACTCTGGCATCGACCCTGCTCACGGGAATCCTCGCATTCGCCATGGGGCAGGAGGAGCAGAACAGAAAGGAATTGGCCCACAGGCAGCAGGTGAGCTTTTACAATCTGACGGAAGAACAAGTGGAGGCTCTGAAAAGGAATGAACGTATCTCCTGCCAGATTCAGGTAAAGACAGGAGTGCTGACAGGGATGGGAAATTTCGACCTTATGCCCTGCTATGTCAGCGAAATGACTGACGAAATTCGGATAGGACAGCTGGAGAGCGGCACACTGCCGACGCAGGAGGACGAGGTGGCTGTCTGCGCAGCCATGCTCAAAAAGATGGGCGTGGAGCCCAAGGTGGGAAGCAGCGTAACTTTTCCTTTTTATGACGGCAGCACGGAGACCTTTACTGTCTCCGGCCTCCTCGCAGGGAGTGAGGATGCAAAGCAATTCTCCGTGTTTTTTTCTCAGGACTATGCGGAGCATGGCAGCCAGCTGGCAGACCAGCCCTATGAAGTGCATGCGCAACTACATGATGCAGCCCATATGCCATCACAGGACTGTAAGAATCTCATGTATCAGATCGGTCAGGAACTGGGGATAGAAAGGAAATATGTGAATCCCTCCAAAGCCTTTTTGGACTCTCTCTCCCCGGATACCCAGACCGTGATACTGTACGGACTGGTGGGGGCAGTAATCCTGCTGGCATGTACTCTGGTGATCTATGGCGTGTTCTATTTGTCCGTCATAGGCAGAATCCACCAGTTTGGGCAGCTTCGTACCATTGGCATGACCAGAAAGCAGATGAAAAAGATGGTCTCCAGGGAGGGTGGCCTGCTGTTCCTCCGCTCCGCCCCCATAGGTATGGTCATTGGTGGGGTGGTGGGATATGGCCTCATTCCCAATGGCTTCAGCGGGAGTAATCTGCTGACAATCCTGATAGCAGTATTTGCCGTGATCTATATCATCACCATGATTTCCGTCCACAAGCCCGCCAGGATTGCGGCGGCTGTCTCACCCATGGAGGCGCTGCGCTATGTGCCCCAGGATGAGATGAAGCAGGCCAGAGGGAGAAAACTGTGCCGCAGGCTGACGCCCATGGGCTTTGCAACCATGAACTTTTCCAAAAATAAAAAGAAAGCGGCTATCACCATGTTGTCCCTGGCCCTGGGTGGCATTCTCTTTATGACAGCAGCCACCTATATGTCTTCTTTTGACAGGGACAATTTTGCCAGACAGGGCTACTTCAGGGATGCGGAATTCCAAATAAAATATACCCAGGCGGCAGTGGCGCTGAGTGAAAATGGCATCAGCGGCCTGCAGGTCCAGACTCCTATGGGTGGGGAGATGGTTGCCGCTATCTATGCCCTGGACGGTGTGAAAAAAGTGGAGCAGGTCAAATATTTTGGGGTGCGCTTTGATTTTCCCCAGAGGGATGAATATGGCAACAATGATATGATTTATCCGCTGACGGCGGAGGAGACGCAGCAGATCGGGCAATATCTGGAGGAGGGAAGCTCAGACTACGACAAGCTGATGAGCGGCGACTATGTTCTGGCCGCAGGCAATGACACCGTCCGGGAAATCTACGGATGGCAGTTTCAGACGGGGGACAGAATCACGCTGCACTACTATGACGGCAGTAAAACAGCAGAGAGGGAAGTTACAATTCTGGGAATTATAAATGACCGTTTTGTACTGGAACACAATGGTCTGGAGGGATGGTTTTTGATGCCCGAGCAGGCGATTCTGGAATTGGTGGAGTTTGACAGCCTGAATACCAATTTGCTGGTGTCTGTGGTGGAGGACAGGGAATTTGAGGTGGGAGAAGCGTTGGAACAGATGGTAGCAGAAAGAGCAGAGCTGGGCATGGAGACTCTGGCGGAGCGCCGGGTGGCCTATGCCAGGAACGCGGATCAGCTGTTTGGAGCCATCAGCGGCCTGGCGATATTCATCATGATGTTCAGCATTCTGAGCATGATGAATACGCTGATCACCAATATCGTCACACGCCGGCAGGAACTCGCCATGTT
This sequence comes from uncultured Acetatifactor sp., assembly GCA_964550745.1. Taxonomy (GTDB): domain Bacteria; phylum Bacillota; class Clostridia; order Lachnospirales; family Lachnospiraceae; genus Acetatifactor. The sequence goes on along the minus strand of CAZKAO010000042.1, from coordinate 5,128 downwards.
GGAATCCATCGGCATGGGCAGGGGTCAGATCCGGCAGATGCTGCTGGGGGAGAGTCTGCTGCTGGTACTGTCCGCCGTAGGGGCGACTATGACCATTGGCACGTTCTGTGGCTACGCTCTCAGCAGGATATTGTATCAGAAGGGCGCTTTCTATATGGCTTTTCGTTTTCCCACGGGTCTTGCGATCTCCTATGGCGGCGTGCTGACCATCGTACCCATACTCATTACTCTCATAACCATGCATCGCTTTGCAAAAGCTGCGCTGGTGGAGCGACTGAGGAGCGGTGAAAACGGGTAAGAGCGTGATAGCGCTCTCGAAAAGGGGTGGGACTAAAAAGTCCGCCCCTTTCTGCTTTATTTTTGTTTTATATGTTGCATTACGAGCAGTAATTCTGTTATTCTTATCTTAGTATATATCAGTATATGAAATCTGTCGGATTTCCCCTTTTAACACTGAGATCTGTTATCCGAAACTTTGAACAGGGATGGACAAGAGATGAAAGTAAGCAGGAAGCATTTTTTTATCACCATAATTGTGACGCTGGGAGCGCTGGTCTTTCTGTCGGCATACATAATGACGACTTTTTATTACAATGCGCGAAAAGATGCTCTGGCGCTGGGGGAGAGTACGCTGGCCCAGGAAAAGGAGCAGGCGGAGAGTTACCTGAGCAGAGCGCTGGACATTATTCAGATTACGTCCATGGAGGTTGAATATCTGCTGAAAAAGGATACGGATTCGGATGTGATTCTGGCTTTTCTGGAAAACGAGTCGGATTACTATATGAATTCGGTGGATGAGAACTTTACCGGCGTGTACGGCTGGATAGGCGGCGAATATCTGGACGGGATCGGCTGGGTGCCGGACGCTGACTATGTGCCCACGGAGAGAGTGTGGTATACGGATGCGGTCCAGGCAAACGGAGAGCCTGCGATGGTTTCGCCGTATCTGGATGCGCAGACAGGGACTATTATGATTTCCTTAAGCCGGATGCTGTACGATAAGGAAAGCGTTATTTCGCTGGACATCTCCATGGAGACGCTTCAGCGGCTTACGGAGCAGATTAACTTAAACGGGCACGGTTATGGATTTATCATTGATAATGACGGATTTGTAGTGGCTCATTCCGATGCATCGGAAAAGGGCAGGGAATATAAGGAGGATGCGGAAAAAAGGGAACTTGTCGAGAGGATTGTGGCATCCGGCGGCAGGAGTTTTGACATGGTGATGGAGGGAGAGAAGATAACTGTGTTCTCAGACGTCATCATAAACGACTGGTATGTGGTCATGGTGGTGGATAACAGAGGGTTATACGCCGATTTGAGCAGGATCATGCTTCGGAGTGCCTTTATATCTCTGGTGGTATTCCTGGCCATTGTCCTGTTCTGCCTGGTGGAAATGAAGCGTTCCCGCCTGTATATGGTGAAGCTCCAGGAGAGCCGCAGAGAACTGGAAGAACTCAACGAGACGGTCCTGCAGATGCTTGCAAGGACCATAGACGCCAAGGATAAATATACAAGGGGTCATTCCATACGGGTTGCCAATTACAGCCGCGAACTTGCAAAAAGAATGGGGAAAAGCAAAAAGGAGCAGGAGAAAATATACAGAGCAGCCCTGCTGCATGACGTTGGAAAAATCCGAATACCAGATGAGATCCTCGGCAAACCAGGGAAGCTGACGGATGAGGAGTACGCCTATATCAAACTGCATCCAGTTTCAGGATATCATATACTGAAATCCTTTCCCAGAGACCAGACGATGGCAACCGCCGCAAAATACCACCATGAGCGGTATGACGGGAAGGGTTATCCCGGAGGACTTGCCGGGGAAAATATTCCGGAACATGCAAGGATAATCGGTGTTGCAGACGCATATGACGCCATGGCTTCAAACAGAAGCTACCGCAGCGCGCTTCCCCAGAGCGTGATCAGGAGCGAACTTCTGGCAGGCCGGGGAACACAGTTTGATCCGAAAATTGTGGAAATCATGGTTCAGATTATGGATGAGGATACAGAGTACCGCCTGCGTCAGACGGACAATTTTTCCAGGACGATTCTGGTGGTGGATGACGAGGCTCTCAGCGTAGAGCTTGTCAAAAATATATTGGAAACACAGTCAGGCTACGAGATTCTCACGGCCGGCAGCGGGGAGGAGGCCCTGCGTCAGCTTGAAAATCACAGTGTGAATCTGGTGCTGTTGGATATTGAGATGCCAAAGATGGATGGGTTTGAGACTTTGAAACGCATCAAGGAACATTGTGCCGTTCCGGTGGTATTCATGACCGCAACCAAGGAGTTGTCCATGGTGGAAAAATCCAGAAAGCTGGGGGGTGAGGATTATGTCACAAAACCCTTCACACCCCAGATTCTGCTGGAAACCGTATATGGCGCACTCAACTGGGAGGAGTAGTGTGAGAAGAAGTTCTAATTGCTTACAGCAAAGGCTGTTTCGCAAAGAACTTCTAATCTCACACTTGAAGAATGCCGGAAAAGAGGCATTCTTCATTCAAAATTGAGATGCCGCACAGCGGCGGAATGGAGTTCCTCTTATTGTACAGATTCTCTCTGGAACACATACCAGTATGGCTCCTCGCCGCCATAGGTGTAGTCGCCGCTCTTCCACTGGATCAGCAGATATTCCACGCCCTGATACTCCTGAAAACGGTACATGCTGGCGGTGGATGCGGGATTACAGATCACATTGCCGGTAACCCAGCGCCACACGTCGGGTTCATCGGTATGGGGCTTCATGTCCTTTATATTGCGGAAGGTATTGCGCATCTCTCCTTCCGGCAGGAACCGGGCAGTGCGCCAGTACAGAGCGTCATGGGGAAAGGCGGGATTCGGCCTGCCGGGGACGAAATCCTCCGGCCTGCGGACCAGGTCACACACCTGCCATGTGCCGATAACGCGCTGATCATCGGCGGGAGCCTGGGGGATGGGATCTTTCCTGCGGATGTCCTGTCGGGTGTAATGCTTATGGTCCGTTTGCCGCAGTACCCAGCATTCCGGCTGTCCGCCATAGAGCAGGCAGGTCTCAAAACGCATTTCGATAAACATATAGGTTTCGCCGTGGATTTCCTCAATGGTATAGGCGCTGCGGCTCTGCTGAAGAGGATAGCCGTAGGAGGCCAGAAGGTATCCCTTTGTCCAGCCAAAGCACCAATACCGTTCACCACCCGGCAGAAAGTACAGTTCTTTGATGGACTGGCTGCCGGGCTGCATCTTGGGGTGTCCGGGAAGGAACTGTTCTCTGACGGGCAGTACATCCACCAGCTCCCAGCGTCCGATGACACGCTCGTCATTTTCAAAGGGAACCTGGATGTCATCATTGCAGGGCTGCTGTCGGGTGGCGGAGAGCTGGCATATGGGGATTTTGATTTCCGTGACACCATCCTCATAAGTGATCTGATAGGTGGGGCCGGTGATCTGGCAGTGGTGTTCCTCCAAATGCTGGTGTAGAGCCAATATGGCTTGATCATACTCGTCCTGTCCGCAGACCAGGCAGGCGGTTTCCGCCGGAAAACAGATGGTTTTTTCAAGGACCGACAGGGATAGACTATCTATTGCTATTTCGATTTTCTGTGGCAGTTTTCCGGTAATCTCGATTCCCAGCCCCACATCATAGCTGCCGCCGTGGTACTCGGTTTCATAATCAATCAGAACTGTCCGGTCTCCACAGATTTCCTGCGGCAGAACTTCTCGCAGGGCGGTCAGAGCCCGCCCGCAGCCAGCACGGTCTGCCAGCAGCAGACGGATATAGGCAATACGGATTTCCTCGCTTTTGCGGATAATGATATTGTACATGGTTTTTTCCTCTCTTAGGGCGGCGGACAGCCGGTGAAGCGTGGCTATGCGGTGTCTGGTCCTGTCCACAAGGTTGTTCAGTTCCTGCTCCTTGTCAGCCAGAAGCCGTGCCAGCTGTTGCGGCGGCAGATTCTGGCCGGTTCGAATCTCTTCCAGTGTGAAGCCCAGCTCCTTGAGGGCCAGAATCCGATAGCAGTCTGAGAGCTGTGTGGCACTGTAGTAGCGATAGCCTGTAAATACATCGACCTCTTCCGGACACAGAATACCTTCACTGTCGTAGTAGCGCAGGGTTTTTACAGGGATATTGCAGAGTTTGGACAATTCACCGATCTTATACATAGGACAATACCTCGCTTTCGTGCGGTCCGGCGCACATTGCTGTTGTCAGGTTACATTGGCATGCCGCAGCCGTCCTGCGAATGCCTCAAAGCGCTTTGTACTTTCATATATATCATTACAGCCGGGGGGAGAGTCAACCACCTTTATTATATATTTTTTGATATTTGATACAAGGGTAAAATGCACAGCCGCCGACTTATAATGGATATTGAGCATATCACGGGGGGTAATCGGATGTATACATATGGGTTAATGTTTTATGTGCCAATTAATATGATTTATTTTCTTATTCTGTTAATCAGCGGTGTCATTAAGAGAAAAAGAAAAGAATATTATCTCTTTGCGCTTATTTTCTGTATATATATGAATGTTCTTATTGAGAAAGCCTTTTTCCCCATATTTACAGACGGGGCCAGATTTTATGTGTCGCTTTTTAAATATATCAACTTAAATGTATCAACATTATTTGCTTATACGCCATATCAGATCGCAGGAAATTTTCTGATGACATTTCCGATGGGGATTTTATTGACATTTATTATCAATGCCAAGGCCCGTACAAGGATACTGTGTTCTGTCCTGTTTTCAATATTAATAGAATTTATACAACTCCTTATGATTGTATCACTGCATTTGATAGATGTGACATTCGATATTAATGATATTATCTTGAATGTTGCCGGATGCCTGTGCGGTCACTTGGTCTTCTACTTATTTTGTAAGGTGTATGTCCGCATATGGGGTAATGCATGCAGCATCTCAATTATAAAGTATTTTAATCGGGTGTGTGACAATTGTGTACATAAAAGAAGCAGCCTGGATGGCTTGACATTGGAAAAATGATGATGACGGAGAAGAAAGTATATTGGATGAAATGAATAAAATTTTACTTATAGAATGTGCTTAAGGCTGGAATAAAAGAGTAGGAGATCTGCAATTTGCGGACGTCCCGCTCTTTTTATTTGGATATCTGAATCAGGATATG
>CAZKAO010000041.1:0-29358 GCA_964550745.1 uncultured Acetatifactor sp. | reverse complement strand
TAAAATTCTCATCTGTATCCTCCTCCCGCTTTTCCCAACGGGAACGCGGACTTTTTTATTATAGTATGCGCGGGGCAACGTATCAATAGCCCTGTGGTATAATTCGGATTACTTTACCAGTTCGCTTAAAAAGCGCTTATGCTTTTCTATAGATGTGTCATAACAAAAAGGCCCGGTCTCGTCCGTGTCGGTCAGCACAAGGCAGGGAGCCGCAGAGGAGGAGACTGCGGGAACATGCTGTTTACAAATACTCAACAGATGTCAGAATCCGATTAAAAAACCCTTCTGAGTCGGTAATATTCTTACAGAATGGAATATGTATAAAAATCATCTTTGTGTCTATTCCCCTATTGTAAATGTAGTTAAGTCCATTCCAATATAAGGCGTTGCAAAAGGAAGTTCCGGCGTTATCTGAGATATGGACTGGCAGTTTATTTTTATCGAAAGCATTTACTAATTTGTCATATTCCAGATTCGTGTCGAGGCGCTTTGCCATATTCCTGGCAGTTGTCTCAATATATAGTTTATCTTTGATATTAGGTTTCTGACCAAAACTGAATATATAATCATACTTCCGCAGACGAATCTCCTCTATGAGAAGCTGTGAGTCAACAATCTTATTGCTGGGGAGTATCAGTGACTTATAGCTTGCTTTTTTTACAAGTAATTCTGAAGACGTACCACCGAAACCTGTCATAAGAATGTCCATTGCCGTACCTTGTCCTTGCTTTTGCCAAAGCAGTTTTCTGTCTGTTTCACGGAGATATTCCCGTATTTCCTTTATGGATGAATTATATCATAACTATTCCCTTTTCCTCAATCAAATTATTTAACAAAAATCTCTGAAAAATTTATCGACAGTCAGCATTATCATCCCTTTTTTCAAGTCATTTCGACTTTTTACCGGAAAACATCAGGCAGAAACTTTACAGATTCAGTATGCGGCTCAGTATGACAAGCGGAATAAACAAATAGTATAACCTGCTTGTGAAATGCAGTAAGAATGTTATAATATAGCCCAGATTAAGATCGCAAACCGTATTATGCCGGTACAGATTATTGCAATTGAGTAAACAATATCAGTTAGCGAGTGTAAAAATTTTTTGATTTTCAGGGAACCTTTTTGCTCCCGAGAGTATCTTAATTAATATGGACGGGAAAACCATGGCGATTTCTCAGAGGGACCGTCCCGAATTTCATGCAAGGAGGAAAAAGGTAAAAATGAAAAAAAATTTAGTTGTTGTATCCGTTCTAGCGCTAACGCTGATCTTATCACCTCTCAGTGGTATAGGCAGGGGCGTGTTTGCGGACGAGGAGAATACATCTGCCGCAGTACTTTCTGCATCAGGTGATCAGAGTTCGGATTCAAGTGCAAGCGCTGCCACGACGCCAGCACCTACATCGACGCCTTTACCGCATGATGCCCCTGTGGAGCTGATTGTGGAAAGACTTAACGAGGTCTTGGATAATGCCGCAGCCACAGATCCAGACGGAAATCCAAACGCAGTTGTGTGGCAGCTGCTGGGAGTCATAGTTCAACACCGAATGGCTGATGCTATGACGGAAAGCGTTGAAGTCCGTGAAAAAATGGCAGATCTGGAGACACGCTATATAGAGTGGTACAACATTCAGGTGCAAGAGATGGAGATGGGTGACGCTGTAAAAGAGGTTGTGGATACAGACAAGGTAAGCATAATAGGTACTGCCTTTGATGCGGCGGGGACTTCTGACGTTACGATGCAGTGGAAGATGGACGTAGTGGATAAAGAGCTTAAGTTTATTCCGAGCCATAGCAAGCTTGTGAGTTTTGACGTTGAGTATTATCGTAATGGCGAGGTACAAGGGAATCATACCATGTGGTTACCTGTGACGATCACTATGCCTGTGCCTGGCGGAATCGATGTCGATAAGTTGGCGATTTGGCATTACATGAATTACTCTGAAGACAGCGTTGTGCGTATGCCGATCAAATTCTCCATTAATTCGGATGGAACGATTAGCTTTAGTGAGACAAATTTCGTTTCCTCCACGTTTGCGTTTATAGAAGTATCTTCTTCAAGCGAGTCCGGCAGCAACACTCCTGCCAGCGGAGGGGCTGGCAGTAACAACCCTGCCGGCGGAGAGTCCGAAGGTAGTGCGCCGTCCGGCGGAAAGAGCGGTGATAATAGTTGGCAGGCGGATGTGGAGAGCCAGATCACAGCAGCTGATCCGGGGACCGTTGTCAAGATCACCAAAGATCAGAACATAAACAGCCTGTCCAACAGCGTTATGCAGCAGTTGGCAAAGCGTGGTGATGTGGCTCTGGAGATGGAATATACCTATGACGGCGTGGACTATCATATCGTTATCCCCGCAGGTTTGGCTGTGGATGATGATATTCCCTGGTATGGCCCCCTGTATCTGTCGGCATATTACAGCGGCTATGCATTGAGCGAGAACACGGCTGCGCCTACCTCTCTCTATATTGTGCAGAGTGGTGATACATTGAGCAAGATTGCGCGTAAACACAATACGACAGTTGCTGATCTGACGATGAAGAATCCTCAGATCAAGAATGTGAACACCATTAAGCCGGGTCAGATCATTACAATTGAGTAAGCGGTATCAGTAGGCCAAGAGGCTGGATTCCATAGGGGTCCGGCCTCTTTTTTCTGGTGGAGGGAGGGTGCTTTCACACTTGAGTTTCGTATAGAGGAATGCTATAATTTATTGAGAAAGAGTAGAAACTTAGTCATAACATACAAGGAGGAGTACCTCTATGAAACAGATCAACATGGCAATCCTGGGTGCGGGCAATATTGCCCGGCAGATGGCGGTGGCGGTAAATGGTCTGCAGAATCAGGTTCGCGCCTATGCGGTAGCCTCCCGCAGTCTGGAGAAGGCGGAGGCATTTGCCCGAGAGTGGCATTTTCAAAAAGCGTATGGTTCTTATGAAGAGCTGGCGGCGGACCCGGAGGTAGATTTGGTCTATATTGCCACGCCCCACGCCATGCACTATGACAACGCCCGGCTCTGCGTGGAGCATGGGAAGGCGGTGCTGGTGGAGAAGGCATTTACCGCTAATGCCGCTCAGGCCAGGGAATTAATTCGGCTGGCGGAGGAGAAAAAGGTCTTTTTGACGGAGGCCATCTGGACCCGCTATATGCCCGGCAGACAGATTGTGGAAAGACTGCTGGCACAGGGAGTCATCGGCGAGCCTATCTCTCTGGAGGCGGAGTTTTCGGTGCCGCTGAGCCATAAGCAGCGCATGTATGACCCAGCGCTGGCCGGAGGCGCGCTGCTGGACCTGGGGATGTACTGTCTGACCTTTGCCTCCATGTATTTTGGAGATGAGATTGCCGAGGTGACCTCCCGGGTGGAAAAGCTGGATACCGGCGTGGACGCCGTGGACGATATTTACTACACTTATATGGACGGCAAAAAAGCCCATCTGCGCACCTCCATGGTAACAGGCCCTGTCAATCGGGGGGAGATTAAGGGAACTCAGGGGCGTATCGAGGTGGACACACTGAACAATTTTACTGCTATCCGGGTATATGACAATACGGGAAATCTGCTGCAGGAGCCGGAGATTCCCGCCCAGATCAATGGCTATGAATACGAGGTGCGGGCCTGCGTGCGGGCCTTGGAGACCAGAACTTTGGAGTGTGAGGAGATGCCCCACAGTGAGACCATAGAGATCATGGAGCAGATGGATCGCCTGCGCCGGGAGTGGGGTGTGGTGTATCCCTTTGAGGTGGATTAGCAGGGGGTGATAAACGCTATGGAAATGGAAAATGAGGAAAAACACGATGAACAGGAATGGCAGTGGTGTCTTGTCGGCAATATTGTCGAAGAACACGAATATGGGGAAAATCATGAAATAAGGCGCGGAAATAAACATTTCTATCCAAATACAAAAGTATATGTAAATTTAGTCTATGGCGGAATGGGGCATGAAAGAATACTTGTTATAGGCACTCCCAGACATTCCCGCAAGTACATTGGGATTGTAATTGCAAGGAGGCATGTAGTAAATTTTCGTTTGCAAAAAGTATATAAGCCAGCGGTACTAAAACTAATGAATCAATCAATTTGGGATTGGTGGGGGAATACAGATTCAGCCCGTGATACAATAATTGGGGCTCTCGAATGGTTAAATCCAGTGGAAGCGGAAAAGGCAAGGAACAAATATATACATGCTGATCCCATGCAACTTTGAGTTGCCTTTTTCCCCAAAAGCGAACCGTAAAGTTGGTGGATTCCCTCCGAGAACTGTTATATGATAATCCCATCAACCGTACATTCTGCCGGAAATGGCGCCGAGAGGGCAGATGCGGAACTTTAAATGGAGGGAAAAACACAATGAGCTTTGGACAAAACCTATTGTTTTTAAGAAAAATGAAAAATAATATGACGCAGGAAGAACTGGCGGAGAAGCTGGACATAAGCAGACAGACCGTGTCCAAATGGGAGCTGGATACCGCTTATCCGGAGATGGAGAAGCTGCTGGGACTGTGCACATTATTTTCCTGCACTCTGGACCAGCTGGTGCGGGAGGACATGAATATCATCGATGCAGCATACTCCAATATCCGCATAGAGGAGGTGGAGGCTTTCCGCTATATGCAGTATATGGTGATCAGCCCGGAGCCGGAGGAGGATGCCATAGACCATGTAAAGAAGTGGGCGCGTCAGCTTGGCATTCAGGCTCCAAAAATCATCGGCTGGGATTTCCCGGCAGTTTCCCAGGAGCAGATAAATGTACACCATATGCATGGTTACGGGGCTGCGCTGATTCTGGACCCCGGCATATCGGAGGAGGGACTGCCTGCGGAGGTGAAAAAGCAGGACAGACAGCGGTACATCGCCATCACGATCAAGGAGCCGCACACAGATGCCTTTGTTGTGATACCCAATGCCTATAAGGTCTTGATGGCCTACATGAACACCAACGGTATCAAGGGAAAATGGGATGGTCACATCATTGACTGTTTTGAGAAGGAATACGATCTGGACGGCGTGTGGCACATGGACGTGTATATTGCGGTGGAATAGAGACGGCGACGCCCCCAAAACCAGATGTTTTGGGGGCGCTTGTTTAAAAAGCTATCGCGGGCCTTTTTCATCCAAATATAGTTGTACCCGGCTGTCCAGTATCTTCACAGTCTCCTCCAGCGACCTTTCTCCCAGGAAGTAGGGCTCCAGCTCCTCCTCCAAGAGTCCATACAGCTCTGTGACATAGAATTTGGCTGGCTGGGCCTGCTCCAGCAGCTCCTCCCACACCTGAAGCTGCCTCTCGTCCAGTCCATCCTCCTGCCAAGATATCGAGTCGAATGCATAACTTTTGGGTTCCTTCGCCTTTGCCTGTTCCCACTCCACCAGGTAGGATATTGCACTGAGCCGAACCGGCAGGTTAAAGCATTCATTATCTGCTATACACAGCTTCTGGGCCTCCTCGGAGAGCATGAATTGGATAAATTCTTTCACTCCCTCCACCTTGTCTGAGGCCTGATTCATATAAAGGCAGTTGGTACGAATATAAACCCCCTTTTTCCCGGTGCTGGTGGGATACCCGATATAGGATGCATTGCCGGAGAAAAGGTTATCCGCATAGTCTAGCTGGCCGGATCTCCACAGACCGATCTCTGTTCCGGCGATTTCTCCGCTCCGCAGCATGGATAAAACCTCCGAGGTTTCATAGTCTCCCGGATCTGCATACTCTTTGGCAAATTCCAGCAGTTCCCTGAAGGGCTGCTCTGTCAGATGGCTTTCTCCCTTTTTCCAATCGATATAGTCAGTGTTTTCATTGTCGTAGAGTCCATAGCATATAACGATTTTAACGGCATCTGTCTCTCCAAAATACCAGTCCAGTATCCTGGCATCCGACGCTCTTATGCACTGCATCATTTCCCCCACCGTCCAGGTATGACGATCCCCAACGATCTCCCGGGAGAAAACGACAAGTTTCGGCGTGCAGGAATAGGGGATGCCATATGTGACACCGTCAATCCTGCCACATTCCAGCGCCGCATCCAGAAACAGGGAGGAATCCTCCACCATTTCCTCCATATTCCGGATATAGCCCTGTCTCAGAAAATCTTCCGCCTCCGTTGGACTAAGGAAGAACAGATCCGGCCCCTGCCCGGTGGCAATCTCTATCCAGGCACGAGGGGAGTCTTCCGGCGTTAAAATGGTAATATGGTACTGGGGATTGCGGCGGTTGAAACGGGTTACAATCTGCTGCAAAAAGACATCTGCTACGTGATAATACAGGGTAATCTCCTGCTGCTCCAGTGCCGTCCCTTCTTCCTCACAGTGCAGGCTCAGCAGGCACAGGGTTCCGTCCAGAAATACATAACAGTGTATGTCCCCATCCTCCTGCACCCGGATACTGTACAGATCCTCCAGCCGATATCCTTTGTTCACGATGGATATTATCTGACGGGGCTGTTCACCCTTCTGCATCCATATGGCTTCGGCATCGGCGTAATACAGGGTTCCGTCCGGCGCATAGGTAATCCGGAACTCATAGGGCGCAACCACCTTGATCGGGTCATAGGAATCGGGTTTGCTCAGATCCTTCCAGAGACGCGCGCTCTCGCTTGTGCTTCCGTACCAGAGCATTCCGCCGTTTTCGGGATTGCAAATCCCTCCCCACAGATAACCATCCAGAGACGTCCGTCTCAGCTGCTGCCCGTCACTTCCATATGCATAGACAGCTTTTTCAGTGGGGCAGACGAAATAAATATTCTGATCTCTATCCCGGCAGACGCTGGCGTCTTCTATGCCGTCCGGCCAAGCCGTCAGGATCTTGCCGTCACTTCCGTCAAAATATGCCAGATATCGGTATTCTCCATCCACAGCATAATATGTAACCCGGAAGAAAGCTCCCTCCGCCGTGGCTCCCACCAAGTTCTCTATGGATACCGGCTTGTCTTCCAACCAGCCTTCCCTGGGCAGCAGAATCGTCTCCCAACTCCAGGCGTCCTCATGAAATATCTGTAGGCAATCTGCAGAAAAGGAACCTGAAGAAAAGGAAGATGTATTGTCTGTCAGGTAAAGAAAACGATAAATCCGGTCATCTTGATAAATACGCTTCTTCTCCAATACATGGCACTCTTCATGTCCTGCTAAATCACTATTTTCATAGAGAGCCTCGTCAGGGTCAGGAATATCCCGAAAATGCATGGAATAATACAAGGCCTCCTGTTCGCCGGAATCAGGCTCAGCCTGTGAAGCATCTCCACAGGCTGTACTCGATATACATATACCCAGCGCCAGAAACAGACAAAGCATCTTCTGTATAATTTGAAATGAGTGAACTTTCATAATATTTCCATACTCCGATACAATATCACTTCCCACAGGCAGAATGGTGTTCTTCATCCGGATAGTAGTAGGGATCAGACAATGTTGCACCACATGTCACACCATTCACACTAACCGTGCAAGTCCGAGTCCCCTTGTACTGCCAATAAGAAATATAACAGGTCGAATATACAGGTGTCTCTATTCCTGTTATTGGATCTTTTTGCGTGCCGGACTCATAACTATGTGATGGTCCGGTCCTCACATTGTATAGAGTTTTTCCTAAAACCTCATAATAATGCTTATGCCCGGCAGCTGCATTTACGGTTATGCATAACCCAATCATCATGCACCCCGCAAGTATCATGCAAATTAATTTTCTGAATCGCTTTGAGAATTGTTTCATAGAAATTTCCTCCTTATATAATAGTAGTTTTAAACAATTTATATTATATAATAATTTAAAATATATTTCAATAGTATTCTGATATATTAATAAATAAAATGTAGGGACTGTTTCATATAAACATAACCAAACTCTTCATAGAGGAAGTTCATGTATAGCCCACTTTTTGGTTTTTGTTTGGAATAGAAATCTGGATCTTACTATAGACGAGAGTCTTTTCCGCTGATTCGATATGCAAAAACAATATTCTTATTCCCTGACATTCCTGTCTGTTCATAGGATATTGCATATAGTAAAACAGATATGTTAATATAGCTTCAAGTACAAATACACTGGAAGCTCATGATGTATTCTCCAGATGGCCATATCGTGGAGAGGGGAGTGCTATGGAGGCGGTATATGACGAATCAGATTACAGATGAAACCATCGAATATGTAAGCGCCCTGGCGAAGTTGGAGCTGTCCCCAAAAGAGCGGAAGCAGGCGAAAAGGGATATGGAGGATATGCTGGGATATATTGACCGGATGCGGGAACTGGACACAGAGAATGTGCAGCCCCTGTTCCACATATTTTCCACCGAAAATGTATTTCGGGAGGATGTGGTGATAAGCGGGGATGGGAGCGGGAACACTCTGCACAATGCTCCCGGAGTCAGGGATAATCTGTTTGTGGTTCCCAGGACGGTTGACTGAGAAGCCGGCTGCCTGGCAAAAGGAAACTATGTCCCCAGGATATATGCGGCAGGCACTTCTCAGCATTGAAGAGTCACCGCTGGAAAGGAAAATCAGATGGAACTGTTATCACTCTCGGCTGTGGAGCTGTCCGCAGCTATCAGAAAGGGAGAGACCACGGCTGTGGCGGCCATGGAAGCGATCCTGGCACGGATAGACAGGATGGAGGATACCTGCCACTGCTATGTGACGCTGGACCGGGAAGGCGCGCTGGAGCGGGCGGAAAAGGTGCAGCGGAGGATAGAGGCTGGAGAGCTGAGCAGCGCTCTGGCGGGTGTGCCCATGGCGGTCAAGGACAATCTGTGTACGGCAGGACTGAGGACAACCTGCGCCTCCAAAATGCTGGATAATTTTATCCCAACCTACACGGCGGAGGCGGTGCGGAGGCTGGAGGAGGCGGGGGCGGTTCTCATCGGCAAGACTAACATGGATGAATTTGCCATGGGTTCCACTACAGAGACCTCTTATTATGGTGTGACCCGCAATCCCCGGGGTACGCAGCATGTGCCCGGCGGCTCCTCAGGCGGCAGCGCGGCGGCAGTGGCGGCTGCGGAGTGCTTTTTTGCCCTGGGTTCTGACACCGGCGGCTCTATCCGGCAGCCTGCGTGTCACTGTGGCGTGGTAGGGCTGAAGCCCACCTATGGCACAGTATCCAGATATGGACTTATCGCTTACGCTTCCTCGCTGGATCAGGTGGGGCCTCTGACTGGAAACGTGGCGGACTGTGCGGCAGTGATGGAGATTCTGGCCGCCCATGATCCCAAGGATTCCACCTCCATAGAGAGGCAGGACACAGATTTTGTCGGCGCACTGAGGGAGGATGTGGCGGGTATGCGCATTGGTCTGCCGAGGGAGTATTTTGGCGGCGGACTGGACCCGCAGGTGAGGGCGGCGGTGCTGCAGGCGGCGCAGGTGCTGAAGGACAGAGGCGCTGTGCTGGAGGAATTCGATCTGGGCATGACAGATTACGCCATTCCCGCCTATTATACCATTGCCTCTGCGGAGGCCAGCTCCAATCTGGAGCGGTATGATGGCATAAAATATGGTTTCCGTGCCGGGGAGTACGAGGGACTGCACGACATGTACAAAAAGACCCGTTCCCAGGGCTTTGGGGCGGAGACGAAGCGGAGAATTATGTTGGGCACCTTTGTGTTGAGTGCCGGCTACTATGACGCCTATTATCTGAAAGCCCTGAAAGTGAAAGCCATGATACGGAAAGCCTTTGATGAGGCCTTTTCCCGGTATGACCTGATCCTCGGACCGGTGGCTCCCACCACGGCGCCCAGACTGGGAGAGAGCCTGCCGGACCCGATGCGGATGTATCTGGGAGATGTCTACACGATATCCGCCAATCTGGCGGGCTTGCCGGGCATCAGTGTGCCCTGCGGCCGGGATGCGCAGGGCCTGCCCATTGGCTTACAGCTTTTGGGAGATTGCTTCCAGGAGAAAAAGCTGCTGCGTGCGGCGTACACCTATGAACAGGCGGCTGCGGAACTCAAAACAGCATATCCCCGGATGGCACACTGATGGATGTCAGGACGCCTAAAAGCGTTCGGACATTCATCACCGGCCCTGTGTGCAGTAGGGGATATGCGGAACTCTTAATAGGAGGTAGGACAGATGGCAAAGGAATATGAGACAGTGATCGGCCTGGAGGTGCATGTGGAGCTGTCCACCCGCACCAAAATATTCTGCGGCTGTTCCACCGCCTTTGGGGGAAAGCCCAACTCTCACACCTGTCCGGTGTGTACCGGTATGCCGGGTTCCCTGCCGGTGCTGAACAGGCAGGTGTTGGACTATGCCGTGGCGGTGGGAATGGCGACACACTGTGAGATCACCAGGTATGGCAGATTTGACCGCAAGAACTATTTTTATCCGGACAATCCGCAGAATTATCAGATATCCCAGCTGTACCTGCCCATCTGCAGGGACGGCTATGTGGAGATCGACACAAGGGAGGGCAGTCGGAGGATTGGCATTCATGAGATTCATATGGAGGAGGACGCCGGCAAGCTGATTCATGAGGAGGGACAGGACAGTACGCTGGTGGACTATAACCGCTCCGGCGTACCGCTGATTGAGATCGTGACAGAGCCGGACATGCACAGTGCCGCCGAGGTTATCGCCTGCCTGGAGCAGCTGCGCCTGACGATTCAGTATCTGGGAGTCAGCGACTGTAAGCTGCAGGAAGGCTCCATGCGTGTGGATGTGAATCTGTCCGTGCGGGAGAAAGGGACGAAGCCCCTGGGAACCCGCACGGAGATGAAGAATCTGAGCAGTTTCCATGCTATTACCAGAGCGGTCGAGGGGGAGAGCCGCAGGCAGATCGCCCTGCTGGAGGCAGGGGAAGAGGTGATTATGGAAACCCGCCGCTGGGACGAGGACAGGGGCGTATCCTACGCCATGCGCTCCAAGGAGGATGCCTGCGATTACCGCTATTTTCCTGATCCGGATCTGACACCCATCCGCATCAGCGATGAATATCTGGATCGTATCCGGGCTGCGCAGCCGGAATTGCCTGGGGAGAAGAAGGTACGTTACCGGCGAGAGTATGATATCCCTGATTATGACATCGACATCATCACCGGCAGCAGGCATATGGCAGAGTTGTTTGAGGCTTCTGCAGCAATCTGCGGACAGCCCAAGAAGGTGTCAAATTGGCTTATGGGAGAGACACTCCGGCTGCTGAAGGAGCGGGAGATGGACGCTCAGGATATCCGAGTGAGTCCGGGGCATCTGGCAGCGCTTGTGGAGATGGTGGATAAAAAGGAGATCACTGGCAGTGTGGCCAAAGAGGTATATGAGGTCATGTTTGCAGAGGATGTTGACCCGAAACAATATGTGGCGGAAAAAGGTCTGAAAACGGTGTGTGATGAGGAGATGCTGCGCCGGGTGGTGGAGGAAGTGATAGCCGCCAATCCGCAGTCGGTGGCGGACTATCGTAAGGGCAAGGGCAGGGCGCTGGGATTTCTGGTGGGGCAGACCATGAAAGTCATGAAAGGCAAGGCAGACCCTGCCGACATCAATCGCATGATAAGAGAGTCTTTGTAAGGCCTACTCTTCAATATCATAGATGAAGCGAAGTAACTTTACCACCGCATCAATATCAGAGGTATTGCTTATTGTGCCCAGGATTACCTCACTGTCCTGGAAGATGAATGCCTCCTGAATCCGGGGACAATTCTGGATATACAGTCCAACCGGTACCGGCTCCGTCATGTTTTCAGCATTTGCAGGATCGGAGGGATACCTTGGAGCAGAGGCCATTGTACCGCTTTCCTGCTGTGCGTCAATCTCAGCCGCCAAAGCTGCATCCATATAATAATAGTAGGGCTCTAGCTGTTCCTGGAGATCCGGGGGCAGTATCTGGCGCAGATCCTGAAAGAAGCCATTATAGGCATACTGATTGATGATGGAGAGCCCGCCGGCCACTACATTCACGTCACCGGCGGCGATATAGACGGTGAGACGCTCCATGGTATCTAAAGTACTCTGATCATGCATGTTGTCCGTGACATACATGTTCGTGTCGAATTGAACATCAAATTCTTTCAGATCAATGTCGGCCCGGGCAGCGAAATCTTCCCGGAACGCATCATAGGCGGGTGTCTGATAGGCATTGATAAAGGCCCCATAAAAAGCCCAGTCTTTGTGTGTGAGGAATGAATGTATCAGGGAGATGGCAAAAGCGGTCAAAGCCACACCGGCGATGACATGCCATTTATAATAATCGAAGAAATAAGAAAGTTTTTCCTTAAAACTTTTCTGTTTTATCGCTTCCCGCTCTTCACGGAATTCATCCATTAACGGCATCTCTGATCCTCCTGACTGAAGCTCTGCGGCCTGCCGCCGCCATATACGGCGGAAAGTGCATGCCTGCTTCTATTTAAAATAATAAGGGTTTCGCACTGGCATGTCAATAAAGTGTTCATAATAGGAATCTAAAAAAAGGATAAAAACCTTGCAAGTTTCTTTTATCTGGTATATCATTTCCTTAGAGGCTCGGATACACCGGGCCAATACAGATAAAGGACAGGGTGTATGTATGAGTGAAACTTATGTGGAATGCCTGGTAAAGGCGAAATCAAATGTGGGTTTTAAGATTTTGAAATATTTACTGATGGGCCTGACAGTCATATTTGTACTGTTGGTGCTTCTGGGGGTTATTTTGGCTGTCATTCCGGGGGCCATTACCGGCGTCGGCGCGTACTTCCTGCACCTGTATTCCGATCTGGAGTATGAGTACCTGTATCTGGACAAGGAGTTGGTGATCGACAAGGTTCTTGCCAAGAGCAGGCGCAAACGTGTGGGCATCTATCAGGTGGATCGGATGGAGATAATGGCGCCTTTTCATTCCTATCAGTTGGACAATTATAAGAACCGCCAGGTGAAGATCAGGGATTACAGCATTGGTGAGGAGCTGAAACCTGATCTGCGTTATGCAGTGTATTATGAGGGCGGCGAGAAGCTGATACTGAGCCCCTCCGAGGAGATGGTCAAGGCCATTCGCAGCGTCGCGCCCAGAAAAGTTTTTATGAATTAATAAACAGGTAAAAACGCAAATTGACAGTTGACATCGGCTGTCAATTTTGTTACACTCGAATGAATATCCAGAAACACATAATGCAACTTTAAGACAACAAAAAAGGAGGACTGAAAATGGGACAGATTATTGGCGAAGGCATTACCTTTGACGATGTGCTGCTGGTACCGGCGTACTCTCAGGTGGTGCCCAATCAGGTAGACCTGACCACATGGCTTACCAAGAAGATCAAGCTGAACATTCCGATGATGAGTGCGGGCATGGACACTGTCACGGAACACCGCATGGCGATTGCCATGGCCAGGCAGGGCGGCATCGGCATCATCCACAAAAACATGTCTATTGAAGCGCAGGCGGAAGAGGTGGACAAGGTTAAGCGTTCCGAGAACGGCGTAATCACTGATCCCTTTTCCCTGACTCCTGAACATACCCTGGCGGATGCGGACAATCTGATGGGTAAATTCCGTATCTCCGGCGTGCCTATCACAGAGGGACGCAAACTGGTGGGTATCATCACCAACCGCGATCTGAAATTCGAGAAAGATTTTTCCAAGAAAATTAAAGAATCCATGACTTCAGAAGGTCTGATTACTGCACCTGAGGGCATCACTCTGGAGGAGGCAAAGCAGATTCTGGCAAAGGCCCGCAGGGAAAAGCTGCCCATTGTGGACAAAGATTTCAATCTGAAGGGCCTGATTACCATTAAAGATATCGAGAAGACCATCAAATATCCCCTGGCGGCCAAGGACGAGCAGGGCAGACTGCTGTGCGGCGCGGCAGTGGGAATCACAGCCAATGTGCTGGACCGTGTGGCGGCTCTGGTGGCGGCCAAGGTAGACGTGATCGTGCTGGACAGCGCCCACGGACATTCCGAGAACGTACTGCGCTGCATTCGCATGATTAAGGAAAATTACCCCGAAGTACAGATCATTGCAGGTAATGTGGCCACCGGAGAGGGCACCAGAGCGCTGATTGAGGCCGGTGCGGATGCGGTGAAGGTGGGAATCGGTCCTGGCTCCATCTGTACCACCCGTGTGGTGGCGGGTATCGGCGTACCCCAGATCACTGCCGTGATGGATGCCTATTCCGTGGCTAAAGAGTACGGAATCCCCATTATCGCGGACGGCGGCATCAAGTACTCCGGCGATATTACCAAGGCTATAGCGGCGGGCGGCAATGTCTGCATGATGGGCAGTATGTTTGCGGGCTGCGATGAGAGTCCTGGGGACTATGAACTGTTCCAGGGCAGGAAATACAAGGTATACCGCGGCATGGGTTCCATCTCCGCCATGGAGAACGGCAGCAAGGACCGCTACTTCCAGGAGAATGCCAAGAAGCTGGTTCCCGAGGGCGTGGAGGGCCGTGTGGCCTACAAGGGCCTGGTGGAGGATACTGTATTCCAGCTGATGGGCGGCCTGCGCTCCGGCATGGGCTACTGTGGCGCACACAACATTGAGGAGCTGAAGGAGAACGGCAGATTTGTGAAGATCTCCGCCGCATCCCTGAAGGAGAGCCATCCCCACGACATACATATCACCAAGGAGGCACCCAACTACAGTGTGGACGCATAATTCCCAGATGTAAAAGTGGATTTTTGAGAAAGATAGTCTTGCAACAAAACGTCGGATGCATTATAATATAAAAAAGGAAACATGTGGGAATAGTGTACAGATGTTTTTGTGCAGGAAAGGAGTACTCATGAGAATATCAAATATGAGCAATCCCAACTCCATATATGGGAAGATAGCCAGTGGAAAAAGAATTCAGACGGCGGCGGATGATGCGGCGGGGCTTGCCATTTCCAATAAGCTGAAAAGAAATAACAATGGCCTGGATGTGGGCGCCTCTAATATTATGGATGGAATCGGCGCTGCCAATATTAAGGACGGGGCTCTTGGTACAATGCAGGACTCCCTGCAGCGGATTCGGGAACTCAGCCTCAAGGCTTCCAATGGCTTGTATGGCGATGATGAGAAGCAGATGCTCCAGAAGGAGGTTGATCAGCTTCTGAACGGCATCCAATATACAGCCACTGCCACCCAGTTTAATGAGATGAAGCTGTTGGATGGCAGCATGGCGGATATGGAGATAGCCTCCAACCCCGATGGCACGGGCATGAAGATCCAGATGGAGAATATGTCACTGAAGGCTCTGGGAATCGATGGTTACAATATCACTGGGAATTTTGACATCGGTGTTATTGATAATGCCATGAAGAAGATCAACGAGGCGAGAAGCAATACAGGCGCTTCCACCAACGCCATGGAACACGCTTACAATTACAATACCTATGCATCCTACAATCTGCTGAGCGCCAGAAGCCGGATAGAGGATCTGGATGTTCCAAAGGCGGTTTCCGAGCAGAAGAAAAATAAATTGCTGGCGGATTATCAGATGGGTATGCTTCGAAAGAAGATGCAGAATGACACGCTGGTCACAAGGATGTTTGGCAGTATGTAGACGGTAACTATTTAATATAGCAAGCGATATTTTGTTCCGATGGGCATAAATGGCCCATCGGAATTCTTTTAATGGGAAATGAAGAAGATAGCGCGCATGGTACTTGCGCTATGCGGGGAAGAGGTTATTTTGACAAAAATTGGAAAATGTTGGGAACCTTTTTGGGCCTTTACGTATCTATATAAATATGAGATATTGGTTTTGAACTACAAAAGATACTAAAAGACATGGAAAGAGGTTTCGGACGATGAAGCAAATCGAATTTTGTGAACGGGTCAGTCAATATAGATACCAATTTTACATAACTGCTTATGCTATCCTGGGGAATGAGACAGATGCGGAGGATGCTGTCTGTAATGCTATTTTGAATGGGTATGAGCATCTGACGCAATTAAAGAATCCAAAGAAGTTCAAAGCATGGATGCTCACTATTACTAGAAATGAGGCTTTGAAGCTCTGTCGTAAGAGGATGGAGCTTCTGGGGGATGAGAATGTGGAGCGCCTGATGCCGCCGACCTATGACAGTCATAATGAACTGTGGGATATTGTGCAGACATTGAAGGAAGAGTACCGCATCGTCATCGTACTTTTCTATTACAACGAACTTTCCCTGAAGGATATTTCCGGCGTGCTGGATATCTCTATAGGGACGGTAAAATCACGTCTGGATCGCGGAAGGAAGCTTTTGAAAGATGCTTTGGGTGAATAGGTGGACTAGATATGAATAGATTTGACAAGAAGATTAGAGAACTTTCCAAAAATATTGAAGCTCCGGCGTCCTATGATGAGAAAGTAGATAAAGTCCTGCTTGATATCATGAAAAAAGACGAAGCCATTCTGGAAAAGAAAAGAGACAGCAGATTAGTTCCCCGGCTCGCCGTGTGCCTGCTCTGTATCATCTGCGCTGTTTCTCTGTACACGCTGGATGTCCGTGCGGATATTTTTTCTTTCTTCAAAGAGACTATTATGGATTTTCTGGGAAGAGGGAATTCTGAGGAGGATATTGCGAATCTGGGGGTGGAGAGCGAAAGACAGTCGGTGGGCAGTAAGCCGGACCTGATGATGGAACTGCAGGAGTCGGTCATCGACAGCCACAGCATATATCTGCTGGTGAAAATAACGGCTCCCACCAATATCAGGTTTGAAGAAAATATTCTGTTTGATTACTTCTGTTTTTGCAAGGGGAGAAATTAT
Organism: uncultured Acetatifactor sp.; assembly: GCA_964550745.1. GTDB lineage: Bacteria > Bacillota > Clostridia > Lachnospirales > Lachnospiraceae > Acetatifactor. The sequence continues at coordinate 12,733 of CAZKAO010000041.1, read as the reverse complement.
AATGTAGATCAGCTTATTGGCGGGGCCATCTCCTGTGAATTGCTGGAGGTGAGTGAGGATTGTCCCAACATGGCCACATATGTGGTCAGTCTGGTATTTAATGAGGATTTGGAGGAGGGCTGTGAAGTGACGGCCTGCTTCAATGATCTGACAAGGGACCCGTATTCTTCCAGTCCGGAACTGCTTATAAGGGGAGTATGGAGCCTCACTTTCTATTATTATCCCACGGTCACCGATCAGATAAGGCTGGAGGGAACCCCGGATATGGTGTTTCCTTTTGTCAATACAACAGCGGAGGTAATGGACATCGAATTGTCGCCCTTTGGAATTCAGCTGCGCGCTGATGTATCCAATTTCCCCAGCGATGAGCTGGGAATCACGGATACCACGATTGCCATCAGACTGAAGATGATTGACGGAAGCGAGTTGACCGTGGTGAGCCATGATCCCGAGGAGGAGTGGTATATTCAGGGAGGAAGCGTTTTTGTTGACAGCGAGGGGGACAAAACGTATCAGCAGGATAATCTGGAATTCACCAATATGATCAATACTGGAAAGGTGGTAGGAGTCTATATAGAGGATTTGTATATACCTATAAAGTGACACCGGGAACAGGGATCACAGCAATATAAACAAAGAGGAGGGATTCAGATGATTCGAAGAAGAGGAATCATGAAAGGCATTATTTTCAGCCTGCTGGCGGCGCTGCTTCTGCCGATAGGGACATATGCGCAGCCGGACGAGGAAATTTCCACGGATATCGTGGCACAGGAGGAGTCGCTGGCGGACTCCGAAGAGCCCAAAGGTTATACAGGGACTGTATCATCATCGGATTTTGCAGGATTTGACGGTGATGAGGAGAATGTATCTGCGGCTTTGCCGGAAGCGGACGATTCCGAGGGAGAATTGGTGGGAGCAGGCTACGACGGTACTGGGTCTTATTTGCCATATGAAAACGCAAAGTATTACCTGAAGTATCAGATTGAAGCGAATAATGAAGTCACTATTACTCACTGTTCCCCAAATGCAGACAGCACGGCGGAGTATAATGGAGATATTGTCATTCCGGATGAAATAGAAGGTTACCCTGTGACTAAGATAGGAAACAGCGCCTTTGATCCCACTTATGTCGGTGAATTTTATGGAACACTGACACTTCCAAAAGGGCTGAAGAGTATAGAGGGTAATGCTTTTCGAAGGCAGCCCAATTTGACCGGAGATCTGATATTACCTGATGGAGTGACAAGCGTAGGGCGTGAGGCGTTTTATAACTGCACCGGCTTCAACGGAAAGCTGATCCTGTCGAAGGAACTGACAATTATTGATGCATCTGCATTTAGATATTGCAGCGGCTTTAACGGTTCCCTGATATTTCCCGATGGTCTGACAGAGATTGGAGAATATGCTTTTGAAAAATGCACTGGTTTGGAAGGAGATATCAGATTGCCGGAAGGTTTGATCACGATCTACAGCGATGCTTTTTGGGGATGCAGTGGTTTTAACGGAACTCTGACTTTGCCAAGCACTTTGACGAGCATAGGTTGGGGTGCGTTCCAGGGCTGCCGTGGTCTTACTGGGGATTTGGTTTTGCCGGACAGTTTATCTTCTCTGGGTGCCCAAGCTTTTATGAACTGCGAGGGTTTTAATGGAAGCCTGATCCTGCCGAAAGGTTTGGATACGATAAAAAGCGGCACATTCTGGGGCTGTACAGAAATATTAAATGTCAGTATTCCTGCCAGCATTACCAGTATTCAGGATAATGCGTTTAAACTTTGTTGCGGTCTCACCCATGTCTATTATGAAGGTGGCAATTGGGGGGCTGTCACAAGGGGGACGGAGAACTATTATCTGGAAAATGCCAATATACATTGTAACAGCTACTATTCTCTAGATAAGATGCCGTCTGCGTTTGTGCCCAGCAATGACAATCCGGTTGCGGTTAGAAAGCCATCGGGCTCTTCAACGCCCATGCGGACTTGGCAGGATGACTCAAACTCATATTCACTCTGGAGTGATACAGTGAGAGCTTATCTATATGACAACGGGAACGGCGTGACAAGAGTAGAATATAATGAAGGCAAAGTAATTATAGAAAACTATGACTCCAACTTCCGCTATCAGGCCGGCTGGACATTGGATTCGGAACTGCCCCTATGGGGAGGCTTTTATGCCGGGGAGAAATACAATTTCCTGATCTTCGGTCAGGAGAACCCGAATGAAGACGATTCCGTGGAGGTAATTCGGGTGGTAAAGTACGATAAGGCATGGAATCGTCTGAGTCATGCCAGCTTAAAAGGAGCCAATACCACGATACCTTTTAGGGCAGGCAGTCTGCGCTGCGATGAGTACGGCGGCATGCTCTATGTACATACCAGTCATCAGATGTATAAAAGCAGCGATGGACTCAATCACCAGGCGAACTTGACACTTTCTGTCCGCGAGATCGACATGCGGGTTACGGATTGGAGATCTGATATAAGCAATCTGGCTTTCGGTTATGTCAGCCACTCCTTTAACCAGTTCCTGCTGGTGGATGGAGATGGTAATATCGTTACTTTGGATCATGGCGACGGACTTCCACGCTCCGCAGTGCTGGTACGCTATGTGAAAAAGGCCGGCAGAAACAGTTTCACCGTTTTCGACCCCCGAGAACCAGCATCGTATGTGAATCTCTTTAAGTTTCCGGGGAGATATGGAGACAACACCACAAACGCCTCGGTAGGAGGATTGGCGGAGACGAGTTCCGGCTATATTGCTGCTTATAACTATTCGCCCAGCGGCGAACCCTGGGTCAGGGACATTCATATTTCTTATGTGCCCAAGGACAGCTTTGCCGAGGAGAGTGTGGTCACATGGACCGATCCTGCGGCCACAGGGCAGACCCCTGTGCTTGCGCCTACAGGGGATGAGGGCGGTTATGTCATCTGGTATAATTCCCTAAATCTAAATAACGAAGGCGTCAGCTATGTCCACTATGATGCCCAGGGAAATATCTCCCAGGTACGGTCCTGCGGCAATGTGCTGCTTTCAGACTGCCAGCCGATCCTCTACAGAGGAAACCTGGTCTGGTATGCATGCGGTGTAGATGGTATGGTTTTCTATACCTTGAACGAAAGCGGGATATCCAAATACGACCCCACCAACCCAAGCCAGTTCGTTCCTGTCCCACAGGACCCGGAACAGGTGCGCAGCTTCGTATCCCGTATGTACACAGTGGCTTTGGGCAGAGACGCCGAGGCCCAGGGCTTAAACGACTGGACAAACCGTCTGCTTTCCTATGAGGTGGATGGTTCCGGGATCGCCAATGGCTTTATCATGAGCGATGAGTTCAAAAATAAGAAAGTCTCTGATGAGATTTATGTGGATACGCTCTACCGCACTTTCTTTGACCGGGAGCCGGATGCGGACGGCAAGGCAAGCTGGCTGACGGCTCTGACCAACGGCAATTCCCGGGAATTTGTGCTGGCTGGCTTTGTCAATTCTGTGGAGTTTACCGATTTGTGCGGAAGGTTCGGCATTATCAGGGGAACTATGGAGAATAGCGAGAAGGCTATAGGCCCCGGTGTGCGCCAGTTTGTAAACCGCTGTTATCTGAAAGTGCTGGGGCGCGAGGGGGAACTGGCAGGTGTGAACGATTGGACTGGCAGGATTGCCAGAGGAGAGCAAACCCCAGAGAGCACGGCCAAACTGTTCTTCTTCTCTGAAGAGTACACAAACAAGAAAACCAGCAATGAAGACTTTGTGGAAACGCTCTACCAGACCTTCATGGACAGGGCCTCAGACCCGGCGGGCAAGAGTGACTGGCTGGGGCGGCTTGCCGCAGGGACCAGCCGTGAGGAAGTGCTGGAAGGTTTCTCACGCTCTGATGAGTTTGCGGATATACTGGAGTCCTTTGGGTTATAAGAGTCTTTTGTTCCGATGGGCATGAATTGCCCATCGGGACTCTTTGACTGGAAAGAAATCATGGTTTATACAGGGAGTATGGGAGATGGAGTATTTATTTTTGTATTTTATTGTTCCACTGGTAGTTGCCTTTCTGGTACAGAGTGTATTGTGTCGCAAGGTGAAAAAGGGGATATTACGCCATGGTGCGCTGCTCCTCCCGATGATCTCCATTGCGGTTGGAATCTATACGCTGCTTACGCAGACAGGGGGTGTTTTTGGCGGTCTTGGCGGTCTGGCGGCCGTGCTCTGGTTTGCCAACGCATGCTGCACTGTCTTTGGCTATGGGGTGGCATGGTTTGTATTCCTTATAACGAGAAAAGGAAAGGATAGAGCATAGAAGGGGAGAGGTGGATTATGAAGAAAAAAATTGTTTTGCTTATGACAGTCGGAGTGATGGCGCTGGCTGGATGCGGTGCTGCGGGTACGGTTTCGGAGAAAACGGACGGCAGCGCTGAAGAGACGGTAAGAGAGCTGAGAACAGATATGGAGTCAGAGTCGGCTTCCGATTCCGCAGAGCAGGAGACGGCCCTGGGAGAAGCAGATGCGGGCAGCGAGGAAAGAACTGTGGGAGGAAATACGGTCAATAAGCCGGAGCAACAGCAGTATACCTGGCAGGAATATACGATCACCCTGCCGGAGAACTGGGTTGGGCGCTGTGTGATGGAAGAGCACGAGACTGGTTTCTCGATTTATCAGAGAGCGTCCTATGAGATAGATGACACACAGGGATATATTTGCAGTTTTTTTCATACGCAGGAGACGGTGGAATATGGGATTGGCAAGACTCTGATTGCCTATACGGAGGACGGGGAACTTTATTATATGAGTCAGCCCATGGATGTCGCCTGCGATACGGAGGATGAGAACATTCTGGGAGAATATATCAGGATGTGCCAGCAGGTGCCGCTGCTGAAAGCTTCCCTGCAGATTGCGGCTTCCGGCGTCCATGGCAATGCGGATGAATATATGTTTCCGACAAGCAGTATCCTTGCGCTGGATCAGGAGATATTGAGAGAGTATTCGGATAATAATCTGTGGATTGGCAGAAATGAGATCTATGCCAGACACGGCAGGCAGTTTGACAATGTGTATCTACAGCAGTATTTTGACCAATGCACCTGGTATAAAGGGGAGATACCGGCGCAGGAGTTTCAGGAAAGTGTCTTAAACCAGACGGAAAAGGATAACTTAAAGCTTTTGCAGGCTGCCGAGAAGGAGTATGACCGGCAGCATCCCTACCCGAAAAGGTATCAGGCCTTGGAGGTTGCATCGGAGGACTTAAATGGTGACGGCATAGCGGATGAAATCAGTTATCGGGTTATGGAACAGGGGACAGGGGAGGTTCTGTGCGAGCTTACCGTGAATGGGGAGACCTATATTGCCAATGAGCTTTCCGACCCCGAATTGGGAGTTCTAATGACAAATCCGACGCTGGACTGTTTCTATATCACGGATATTCTGGAGGGTGACGGAGTCCTGGAGATTGCCGTCCTTGACGAGGGGCCCAGTGAAGACTGGGTTACTCATTTCTATCAATATGATGGTACATTGTACTATATCGGAACGGTTCTCGGGTTTCCCTTTGCGGAGATGAACGGAGGGCTCAACGGCTTTAATGGATATGGCAGTATTAACGGGGAAATGGTGACAGACCTGATAGAAACCGCATATGTGCAGGGCAGTTGGCGGTATGACGGCAACAGTATTACATTTTGGGACTGGGGATGGTACAAGTACCTGCCGGATTCCTCCCATGTCCTGTACGAGGATCTGCCCGTATATTTGGAGCGGGAAGAGACGTCGGCCACCGCGGTAATCCCGGCCCAGGAGGAGGTCTTCTTCCTCGGCACGGACATGGAACGATGGATTCTGGTAAAGGGCAAGGACGGCAGCCAAGGCTATATGCTTGTGGAGAACGGGAATATTGCGGAATTGAACAAGCCTGCGGAAGAGGTATTTTCGGGGTTGCAATTTTCCGATTAGATATTATTTTTAATATTTTAAAAATTTTAGGAACCTTTTTGCTTTCAGAAGTATCCTATTAATATAACTGGGAAATTGTGCCAATGTCTCAAAGGAACCGTCCAGGCGGCGGGAAAGACGCGGCTGCGGTATCCCTGACCGGCATAGCCTGGCCCGCAGGAGGGCAAAAGATGGCTATGACTTTATATTATATGGAGGAATGAGAAATGAAGAAAAAGGTTTTAGCGATGTTGTTGGGAGGGGTGATGGCAGTCGGTACCCTCTCCATGCAGGTGCCCGTGACGGTGGAGGCCGTGACCAGTGATGAATGTGGCTATAATGCGGAACAACATATCAAGTCATATGAGGTTACCACTGTAGACGGCCAGCTCACGGTGACAATTGACTTTGAATTAGAAAACGAGGATGCTTTTCTTACACTTTATGCGGTCGAAAAGAAATTAGAGAAGGTACCGTTTAACGAGTATGATCCTAATCCTGACTATCATTCATACACGGAATGGGAAGAGGAGGGGGCGCAAGCTGGAGCAAAATTGGAGATTACAAGCAGCGGCACTTATACTTTTACAGGTCTCGCAGCCGGTAAAACTTATTATGTATATGCTTACTTGATTGATCGTCATGAGCTGCTGCCTCATGAAGACAGTGGTCAGCATTATGAGATGTATCTTGATTCCGGTAAGCTCCCCGGCAAAGTCTTTACGTTGGAAGAGTGTGACGGGAGTTACTCAGATAAGCACATCACGTCAAGTGAGGTTACTGCCATTGACGGAAAGCTTGCAGTGACAATTGACCTTGCGCTCGAACATGAAAATAGTTATTTTGCTCTTTATGTGTTCGATAAACAATTAAAGGAGCGTTCTGACGGTTTTGCAGGTATATATGATCCTGTGTCGGGGGAAATTGTGTTTAGAGATGATCTTCCATTTTATCTTATTTTTTTAGAGACCCCTGTAGTAAGTAAGGATATTTATGAGGGAAGCGGCACTTATACTTTCACGGAGCTTCCAGCTGATAAGACTTATTATGTATATTGCGTTGTTTTTGATCATCATGAGGCGCTTGGAGAGGGCGAATGGGGTGAAGATGCTGTGTACACTCATTGGGCAGCGTATCTCGGGTCTAATACTTCCGGCAGCCAGGGAGACGGCCCTGCCAATACTCCTTCCGAGAGCACTCCTTCCGGCAGCGCCTCCTCTAATCCCGCCAAGGAAGCAGAGTCAGCAATAATCGGCCAGATCAAAACAGCGGAGGCCGGTTCCACCGTTACCATGGAGGGCACCACTACCCTGTCCAATTCGGTTATGAAGGAACTGCTGAAAAAAGGCGATGTATCTTTAAAACTTGAGTTCACATACAACGAGGAGGATTATGTGATCGTGATCCCCGCTGGCGCGGCTCTCGATAACGATATTCCATGGTATGGCCCCCTGTATCTGGCCCAGCAGTACGGAAACAGCGCAGGGACTGCGGCACCCGAGGCGGGCGGAGTTTATGAGGTGAAACGCGGTGATACCCTGAGCAAGATCGCGGCGGCAAACAATATGACGCTGAAGCAGCTGCTGGCCAAGAATCCTCAGATCAAGGATGCGAATAAGATTTCTGTAGGGCAGAAGATCAATCGGTAAATTTCCGGGCGGAAGCAGCCGGATATATTATGCCAAGCCACTGTGCAAAATCGGTGGTTTGGCATTTACTATGTATTTCTATATATTTTCAAAAAAATATTGACAACACGCATGCTATTTCATATAATTTATCCAAGTGAAAGAACAACTTTCCGTGTGAAATTCTTTGCCCGATTCGACAAGGGCGAAATTCGGATATAATAAACAATCCGATTCCGGCGTTATCAGCCATATTTCACAATCAATTAATTTATAATGGCTGGGAACTGTCCTGCGGCGGAGACTGCCGTTACGGTGCGTTTGTAGCCGGAAAGGGTTATATGGGAAGAAAAGATATTGTGGACAGACTATATTTTTCTGACTGTCGGCGTTTTGCGGAACTTATGAATGCCGCTCTCTATCAAGGGGAGGAAGTCCTTTTGCCGGGAAATCTGTCCCCGGTAACGCGAAAGTATCCCTCCCTGTCATGCGCCTGTGGTGAACTGGAGCGGGATGTTCTGATGAAGGACGCTGGACAAAACCTCTGCTATGGCATCGAGATAGAGACCGAGTCTGATTACGGCATGCCGGAGCGGGTGATAACCTATGATGCCTGCGACTATGAATATCAGATGAGAGAGATTGACAAGGGGCACAGGGAGCAGAAAGACTATCAAAGTTATCGTGAAAGAAAGAGCAGAATGAAGGAAAGCGACATTCTTTTCCCGACTGTCACCACGGTGCTTTACTTGGGAGAGGGCCATTGGGAGGGCAGACGAAAATTGACACAGATGTTCCGAATATCTGCAAAGTGCAGGGACCTTCTGGGGGCGAACCTGCATGACTATGATTTTCCTCTGCTGGAGGCGGACTACATGGAACCGGGATATTACAGGACGGACTTGAAAGAGTTTTTCCAGGCAATGCAGTGCCGCAGGGATAAGGCGAAATTGAGAGAACTGTTTCGGACAGATGCCTTCCGGCATCTCAGTCCGGAAACGGAACAAGTAATAGCAAGGCATCTGCATATAAAGCGTTTGGTACATAAAATGGAGAAGGAGGGATTGTCCATGTGCAAGGCATTTAATGACCTGATGGACGAAAAGTTGCAGGAGGGGAAAGCCGCAGGGCGAAAGGAAGGAAAAAGGGAAGGAAGAAAGGAAGGAAGAAAAGAGGGAAAAAGGGAAGAAAAAATCCGAATTGTTCGGCAGATGATAAAGGAGGGCCTTGACGAGGCACTCATACACAGGACGACAAGGTGTACCAGGGAAGAGTTCTCTGCGGCAATGAGGTGAATACAGATTTTTTTGTTTCCGCACTTGCCAAAACGCTCCAAACCATGTACTATATAAGTAATCGTTACACGACTGGCGGAAAGACAGCCAAAGCTGTTTATGGGATGACCCATGGGGAGTGCAAACGTAAAATAAGCCGACCGCCTGGGCAGCCACCTTGACTGTGTGTGCCCAGGTGGTCTTTTTCACTCATATTACAACTCAAAACAGGAGGTAGTGTATGGTATCACTAAAGCAGGAACTGGAAAACAATACATATCCCGGCAGGGGTATCGTGATCGGCCTGACGCCGGATGGAACCAGAGCCGTGACGGCTTATTTTATCATGGGCAGAAGCGTCAACAGCCGCAATCGTATCTTTGTGACTGATGGGGAGGGCATCCGCACCCAGGCCTTTGACCCGGCCAAGCTGGTGGACCCCAGCCTGGTTATCTATGCGCCGGTGCGAGTGCTGGGCAACAAGACCATCGTGACCAACGGAGACCAGACCGACACCATCTATGAGGGCATGGATCATCAGCTGACCTTTGAGCAGTCTCTGCGCAGCAGGGAGTTTGAGCCGGACGGCCCCAACTTTACGCCGAGAATTTCAGGGATCATGCATATTGAGAACGGCAAATACAGCTACGCCATGTCCATCTTAAAGAGCAATCACGGCGACGGCTCCTCCTGTGTGCGTAACACCTTTGCTTATGAGACGCCGCTGGCTGGTGAGGGACACTTCATCCACACCTATATGCACGATGGAAATCCGCTGCCCAGCTTTCAGGGTGAACCTAAGCTCGTGGAGATGATGGACGATATGAACACGTTCACGGACATGCTGTGGAACAGTCTGAATGAGGAAAATAAGGTATCCCTGTTTGTGCGTTATATCGACATTGCCACCGGACAGTATGACACTCGTATCATAAATAAAAACCAATAAAAAATGTGGAGTATGCGGAACAGAGGTTCCAAGGAACCTCTAAACAGCATATTCCCGGATAGCGCACTGATCCATGTTCGGACAGCAAAGCGGCCGAATATGGATCACTGGCTCTGTGTGATGTCAGGGAGTATGCGGAACTATAAATAGGAGAAAAAAATTATGAATGAGATCGAATTAAAATACGGATGCAACCCCAACCAGAAACCTTCCAGAATCTATATGGAGGATGGCAGCGAACTTCCTGTGACCGTCCTGAACGGCAAGCCTGGATATATCAACTTCCTGGATGCCTTCAACGGCTGGCAGCTGGTAAAGGAGCTGAAGGAGGCCACCGGCCTGCCTGCAGCCACTTCCTTTAAGCATGTGTCCCCGGCGGGCGCGGCGGTGGGCCTGCCCCTGACGGAGACTCTGGCGAAAATCTACTGGGTAGACGATCTGGGAGAGCTGTCTCCCTTGGCCTGCGCTTATGCCCGCGCAAGGGGCGCCGACAGGATGTCCTCCTTTGGAGACTTTATCGCTCTGTCTGATGTGTGCGATGCGGATACGGCCCGCCTGATCAAGCGCGAGGTGTCCGACGGCGTTATTGCTCCGGGCTATACCGAGGAGGCATTGGAAATTCTGAAAGCCAAAAAGAAGGGGAACTACAACGTGATCCAGATTGACCCGGCCTATCAGCCTGCGCCCATAGAGAAAAAGCAGGTGTACGGCATTACCTTTGAGCAGGGCAGGAACGAGCTGGATATAAACGGCGACCTGCTGTCCCATTTTGTGACGAAGAATCAGACCATTCCCGAGGAAGCGCTGATCGATATGAAGATCGCCTTGATCACCTTAAAGTATACCCAGTCCAATTCCGTGTGCTATGTGAAGGGCGGACAGGCCATCGGCATCGGCGCGGGCCAGCAGTCCCGTATCCACTGCACCAGACTGGCGGGCAGCAAAGCGGACAACTGGTATCTGCGTCAGGCTCCCCAGGTACTGGGACTGGAATTCCTGGATAGTATCGGCAGGGCCGACAGGGACAATGCCATCGACCTGTACATCGGCGAGGAGTATATGGATGTGCTGGCTGAAGGCGCATGGCAGAGGATTTTCAAAGTAAAACCCCCCGTGTTTACAGCGGAGGAAAAGAGGGCATGGCTGGACGGCAACAGGGATGTAACCCTGGGCTCTGATGCGTTCTTTCCCTTCTCTGACAATATTGAGAGGGCACATAAGAGCGGCGTGAAATACATTGCACAGCCCGGCGGCTCCGTGAGGGATGATCTGGTGATCGAGTGCTGTGACAAGTACGATATGGCGATGGTGTTTACGGGCATCCGCCTGTTCCACCACTGATCGAATGGACAGCAGATGGCAGAACAGGGACGAATGTTTGCCTGTATCAGCCGAGAATAAGGAGAACAGCAGAACATGAGACTGGCAGATTTAGAACAATACAATCCGATCACGATACAATGTCACGACAACCCTGACGCTGACGCGCTGGGTTCGGCCTACGGCCTGTACTGTTATTTCCGGGACAAGGGAAAAACAGTGCGGATGATCTACAGCGGTTTTTCACGGATACAGAAAGCCAACCTGCGGATGATGTGTGACAAGCTAAAACTTCCCATAGAGCATGTGGAGCGGGAGGGGCATCCGCCCTTTCCCGGCTTGCTCATCACCGTGGACTGCCAGTACGGGGCGGGCAATGTGACTCGTTTTGAGGCAGAGCATGTGGCGGTGATTGACCATCACCGGATAGAGATTGAAAACCTGGAGATGAGTCGTATCCAGTCCGACCTGGGCAGCTGCTCCACTCTGGTGTGGACCATGCTGCGGGAGGAGAATTATCCGGTAAATGATGACGTGGTGCTGGGTACGGCGCTGTACTATGGCCTGTATACGGATACCAACCAGCTCTCGGAGATGCACAATCCCCGGGATATGGACATGTGGGAAACTGTCAATACCAACAAAAGGCTTCTCACCATGTTCCGCAACTCCAATTTGTCCCTGCAGGAGCTGATGATTGCAGGCATCGCCATGATTCGTTACAGCTACAATGACGAGTATCGTTTTGCGGTAATTCATTCTCAGCCCTGCGACCCCAATATCCTGGGTCTGATCAGTGATTTTCTTCTGCAGGTGGACGAGATTGATGTGTGCCTGGTGTACAATGAGATCAATGACGGGTATAAGATCTCTGTACGCAGCTGTATCCGGGAAGTCAACGCCAATGAGCTGGCTGCCTATCTGACGGAAGGCATCGGCTCCGGCGGTGGTCATGCCGAGAAAGCGGGCGGATTCATCAGCAAGAGACTGTATGGTGAAAAATATAACTCCCTCCATGCGGACGCCTATTTTAACAATCGAATGAACGAGTATTTTACCGAGTTTACGGTAATAGATGCCTGCGAGTACAAGCTGGATCTGACCGGGCTGCGGCGATACAGAAAACGCCCGGATCTGATGGGCTATGTCCGTGTGGACGCCATTGAGGGTATCGGCAAGAGCGCTATCCTGCGTACCCAGGAGGGGGATGTGACTCTGAATGTGATGGAGGGAACCTACCTGGTGTTGGAGGACGATGGGGATATCATACAGACCAGCAGCAGCCAGTTTGAGCCCTACTATGATATTTTGGATGATAAATTTGACTGGCAGGCGGTGACCTCCTACGAGCCGACGATAAAAAATCAGGCCAAAAATATCACTTTTCGGATACAGGATTACGCCAGATCCTGTCGTCCTAACGCCAATCTGCAGGTCTATGTGAAGGAGCTGGAAAAGGGAGTAAAATTATTCCCGCTATGGGATGAGGACGGTTATATGCTGGGGGTTCCCGGCGATTATCTGGCGGCCTACTGTGACAATCCGCAGAATATTTTTATCATCAAACGTAAGCAGATTGGGGAGAACTATGAGGAGATTGGCTGACTTGAAAAAGTAAATTCTAGTGCAGGACTAAATTCCACCGCATTTTAATA
>CAZKAO010000040.1:0-30019 GCA_964550745.1 uncultured Acetatifactor sp. | reverse complement strand
CTGCTATGGACTGTGGCGCTTTGGGGTAAGGCATTATAAGTCCAGCGGGTCGTGAATCACATCGAGCATGGTAAGGCTTGACAGTACAAATGGTCCTCGGTATACTATTGATGGTTAAATTTTTTGAAATATGGTGAGGTGTCAGAAGCGGAAGTAACAGAAATGGCGTCCTTTTGTCCCATAATGGACTAGGCGCCTGTATTGAAGTGCCAGATGGAGTCAGGCACATCGGAGAAAAAGGCTGGAAGTTGACTAAAGAGAGGATATAAAAGACAATGGATGAAAATTTCCGGAAAATTCTGGATGATATAAAAAGTTCGACAAAGGAGGTAAAAGTTTTACCCAGTGACGGCACCGTGAGAGAAAGGATGCGGGAAAAATATGAGATAAATCCAGCAAGTCTGCTTGGGAGACTTCTTGAAAACACGGGAGGAATCATAATAGATAACTGGATACGATTTTACGGAACAGGGGAGATCGATTTTGTTTCCAGAAACGAGCTGTTTCCGTCTAATGAATTAGTGATAGCGGAAGATGTTTTAGGAGGCTTATTTATATGTCTGGAGAACGGCAACATTGGGTACTTTGCACCAGATTGTCTGGAACTGGAAGATATGGAGATACACCTTAATCAGTTTCTGTATTGGTGTCTGCACGGGGATACGGACACTTTTTATATGGACTACCGCTGGGAAAACTGGCAGAGAGACCTTGCTGATTTAAGGTGTAACGAGGGTGTGGCATTTTACCCGTTCCTGTGGGCACAGGCGGAAAGCTTGGAAAGCAGGAAACGCAAGATTGTACCCATGGATGAAATTATTGGAATAGAGTTTGATTTTTTAAGACAAATGCAGGGAACAGCTGGGGACTGAAAGCGGGGAATGCAGGAATATTTTATGGATATTCAGCAAATATAGAAGAAAAGGGACGGTGACATATGATGATTCATATAGCGGTCTGCGAGGATGAAGAACTTCAGGCGGACTACCTGAAAGCGCTTTTAGACAGATGGCAGAAGCTGTCCGGAAGCTGTGCGCTGGTAGATGTTTTTGGCAGCGCCGAGCAGTTTTTGTTTGAAGCGGAGGACCGGCCGCCATACGATCTTTTACTTCTGGATATCCAGATGGGAGAAATGAACGGTATGGAGCTGGCAAGAGAGGTACGCAGGAAAGATAAACGGGTAAGGATCGTCTTTCTCACCGGAGTTGCAGACTATGCCATTGAAGGATACAGCGTGGGCGCCGAGCAGTATCTGCTAAAGCCGATTAAGGAGCCGGAGTTTTTTGCGTTGCTTGGCAGGCTTTCGGAGGATGTGGCGCGGGAGAAACCAGAATATTTTGTTTTTGAGACAAACGGCAGAGTGAATCGTGTTCAGCTCGGGGAGATTCTTTACGCGGAGGCGGACGGTCACTATGTAGTGCTTACGACAGTGGACGGTGAAAAAGCGTGGAGATGGAAAGCAAATTTTTCCGATGCTGCCGCAGAGCTTTCCAGCAAAGGATTTTTTTTGCTGCGGCGAGGGCTGTGTGTTAATATTTCCCGGATAACGCAAATCGGAAAGACGGAGTGCGAGCTTGAAAACGGCGAGTTTTTACCGGTCAGCAAGGGAAAGTATCAGGCGTTAAACGAGGCATTTATTGCTTATTACAAGGGGAGAGCGGAATGAGCGGCGGAATGTGTGCGGTGTTTTGTCTGGCGGCGGTTTTTCTGACAGCGGCGGTAACGATCCCTGTCACAGTAAAGATCATGTCCCATCTGCAGGAGAAACGTATCGGGGAGTATCAGGACAAGGTACTGAGGACACAGCGGGACGAGGTACAGAATATTTACCATACCATGCGCGGGTGGCGGCATGACTATCACAATCATATGCAGATGATTAAGGCGTATCTTTCCATGCAGAAAATTGATGAAACGCTCTCGTATCTGGAGCATTTGGAGGAGGACCTGGACAGTATTGACATAGCGATACGCACCGGAAATGTCAGTGTGGACGCGATTGTAAGCAGCAAGCTTTCCGTTGCGGCAAAAAAGGAAATTGCGGTGGACTGTACCGCAAAAGTGCCGGAGCAGTTAAAGGTTTCCGATGTGGATCTCTGTACGATTGTCGGAAATCTCCTGGATAATGCCATAGAGTCCTGCGAGAAGGTGCCCCAGGAGAAGCGTTTCTTACGGATATATATCGGGATTTTCCGAAAACAGTTATATCTAAGTGTCACCAACGCTACTTCCGAAACGCGCAGAAAGCGTCTGTCCGAGTTAATTAGTGTAAAGCGTGGCAGCCACGGGTTCGGGCTGCATAGAATCGATCTGGTAGCGGAAAAGTATCAGGGCTTTGTAAACCGGAAAAACGAGCCGGGAGTATTTGTGACTGAGGTAATGCTGCCGCTGTAAAGTTCGTGCACGGATTTTGAAAATTCGTGCATTTTTTTATTATATTTCCGGTTGTGTGATAGACTATAATCGGATGAAAAGAGATGTATGTTATTAAATGGACAGGAGACGGGAAACCATGGAGAGGAAACGGCAAAAGAAAAAAGCAGGATGGGCGGCAAGGAGTACGGATGCCTCTGTATTTCGGAATGTGCTGTGTGTAACACGGGCACTGTTTCGCACTTATCCGAAAACCATATGGGTAACGCCGCTTTATGCGATATGTCAAGTGCTGGTTCCGTTTCTGGGGACGTTGATTCCGGCGGTCGCCATTGCGGGGATTATGGAAGGGGAGCCGAAGAAGTTTTTCGTTATCATGACGGGAATGCTGTTTCTTTCCATGGCAGCGGGAATCTGCTGTGATATCAGCAGACAATATCTGCAGGACTGCCGTACCTTTACAGTATATCATGTCTTTTTACACAATTATATAAAGAAGGTTCTGACGGCTGATTATATGAATGTGGAGCCTGCTGAGCGGCAGAAAGAGATCAGTCTGGGCGGAAAAGCAGTCATGGGAAACGGTTGGGGTGCAGAGAAGCTTATGACAGAATCGGTAGAATTTATTGTACAGCTTTTTGGCCTTTTTGTGTATGCGGCGGCAGTTGTAACACTGGATTACCGTATTTTACTGGTTCTGTTGTTTACTTTTCTGGTGGATTTTGTGCTCCGTGGGCATGCCGTCCGCTATTATAATAAGCATTATATCGAACTGTCGGAAGTACATCGGAAGATGGACTATCTAGAGGATGTAAGTCTCGACCTGGGAGCCGGGAAGGATATACGCGTATACCATATGGACGGGTGGTTTCACCGGATTTTTGAGAAACTTCATGCAGAGGCGGTAGATTTTCAGAGGCGTGCGGAGTTTCGTTTTTATATTCCGGCTTTCGGGGACCAGTTTTGCGTGGCGGGGCAGGAGATTCTGGCATACTTCGTTCTGGTTGGTCTTGTACTTTTCGGAAAGATTACGGTGGCGGAATTTGCGCTGCAGTTAGGGATGGTACGAGGATTTACAAAATGGATTTTTGGCGTGGCGGTTTCATGCGGCGCATTAAAAAAGGCCAACAGCGAAACAAACGATTACCGCTATGTGATGGAGATGCCGGAGCGCGGAAAATGCGAGGCAGAGTCGGTACCGGTGTGTATGGAGGGGCCGGAAATCGAGTTTAGGGATGTGTCTTTCCGGTATCCGGGAGCTGAGAAAGATACCATTTCCCATATCAGTTTCAAAATAAAACCCAAAGAGAAGGTGGCACTGGTGGGAAATAACGGCGCCGGAAAAACAACATTAGTAAAGCTGTTGTGCGGCCTGTATCAGCCCACTGGAGGAAGCATTCTTGTAAACGGAGAAGATATTTCCGGGTGGAAGACACAGGAGTATCAAAAGCTTCTTAGCGTTGTGTTTCAGGACGCGTTCCTGCTTGCCTTCACGGTAGAGATGAACGTGTCCGGCACCGTGCCGGATGAGGAGGGGCAAAAGAGGGTAAAAGAGGCGTTGCAGGAAGTGGGACTCTGGGAGAAGGTGGACAGCCTCCCAGAGGGGACAAAGACTTATGTCACCCAGAAGCTGGATGACGGCGGCGTGGATTTTTCCGGCGGAGAAAGGCAGAGGCTGCTGCTGGCAAGAGCCGTTTACCAAAACGGTCCGATTCTGATTCTGGACGAGCCGACGGCGGCATTGGACCCGATTGCGGAGAGCAGTCTGTATGAAGAATACAATCATATGACCGAGGAAAAAACGGCGCTGTTTATTTCCCACCGGCTGGCCAGCACAAAGTTCTGCGACAGGATACTATTGCTGGAAAACGGAACGATTGCGGAGGAAGGAACCCATGAGGCGCTGATGGAAGGGCACGGCAGATACCGGGAGCTGTTTGATATACAGAGCCACTATTACCGGAAAGGCGGGGTGAGGGAAAATGAAGCGTGAGAAACAGTCAAAAAGAGCGACGATCAGAAAGGTATTCCGTCTCATCAGGGCTTTGGAACCCGGATTTTTTCCGCTGCTGCTGTTCGTAAAGCTGATTGGCGCCGTACACCCGTTTGTCAATGTAGTATTTGGCAGCAGGATTATAGATATGGTAGTGGGAAAACAGACCATCGATGCGATCATGCAGATGGTTCTGGTGATGGTGGTCTGCCATCTCATTCTGGGCGTTGTACACTGGAGATTGGAGAGTGTGCTGGGCGTAAAGCGATGCAGTATCGAGCAGCGCGTTACACAGATCATTTCCGAAAAATCGCTGCAGCTGGATTATGAACTGCTGGAGAAGAAAGAAACCCTGGAGCTGGTTTTCAAGGCGCAGGAGGGAATGGGCAGCAATGGCGGCATCGGATATTTTTGTATGCAACTGGGGAATCTGGTGGAACTGGCGGCAGGGCTTGTGTATTCCCTTGTTTTGTTTCTCGGTGTGTGTATCCCGGTAAAGACAGCGGGGACAGATACTCTGACAATAGTCCTGAATACATGGTGGAGCCCGGTCTTTCTGGCATCAGCCAGTGTCTTTGTCCTGGCGGCAAAGAATGTTTTGCAGAGACAAAACGGGAAACAGGGTCAGATGAATTTTGACCGGAATATAGAGCATAACCGCCGGTTCGGATACTTTTTTCAGTTTCTGTCCCTGTATAAGGAGGGGAAAGATATCCGTGTGTACCATATGCAGGATTTGATCTTGGACGGTCTTCGAGAAAGCAATGAAAACTATGAGAGAAGCATGGGGATCTTGCGGCGCTGGACAAATCGGTATATGACGCTGAACCAGAGCCTGCTGTTTTTCCTGCAGATGGGAAGCTATCTGTATGTGGGCTTAAAAGCGATTGCGGGACTGATCAGTGTGGGAAGTGTATTGCAGTATGTCGCTGCCTTTTGGCAGCTCTGCAGAAATATCAGCGATATGATGGGCGTGTATGTCAATGTGGAAATACAAAGCAGATATCTTTCCCTGTTTGAGGATTTTATGGCACTGGAAAATAAGAAGTATGAGGGGACGCTACCGGTGGAAAAACGGGATGATAACCGTTTTGAAATTGAGTTTAAGGATGTGTCTTTCCGGTATCCCAACAGTGCGGAGGATGTATTATCCCATGTGAACGCAAAACTTCGCATTGGGGAGAAGACGGCAATCGTGGGACGAAACGGCGCCGGAAAGACGACGTTCATTAAGCTTCTTTGTCGGCTGTATGACCCCACGGAGGGAGAGATTTTACTGAACGGAATCAATATACGATTTTATGACCATAGAGAGTATATGAGTCTGTTTTCTGTTGTATTTCAGGATTTCCGGCTGTTTTCCCTTTCCATTGCGGAGAATGTGGCGGCTTCCACGGAGTATGAAGAAGAAAAGGTAACCCGCTGTGTCCGGCAGGCGGGGCTGGGGGAGCGCCTGGAGGAACTGCCGGAGGGAATACGGACGAACCTGTATCAGTTACAGGAAGACGGCATCGAGATTTCCGGCGGGGAGGCGCAGAAGCTTGCAATCGCGCGGGCGCTTTATAAGGATGCCGCCTTTGTTGTCTTAGATGAGCCGACTTCGGCCCTTGATCCGGTGTCCGAGTATGATATTTACAGGCGGTTTAATGAACTGGTAGAGGATAAAACCGCAGTCTATATTTCCCACCGGATGTCCAGCTGCCGGTTCTGTAACAATATTTTTGTGTTTGACAGGGGGCGGATTGTACAAAAAGGCAGCCATGAGACACTGATGCGGGAAGAGGGGCGTTATCGCGAGCTTTGGAACGCGCAGGCGCAGTATTATACTGACAAATGTTAAGAAAGGAAAATGCTGTTGTTGGTAAAAGCGGAAGTGGAAACTCAAGTAAAAAAGTAGTCGCAATTTTCTTTATTGTGTAGTAAAATATAGACATATTCACTTAATGGCAGGAGGAATTTTTATGGCATTAGTACCTGCAATTTGTACGCAGTGTGGAGCACAAATTGAAGTAGATAATACACATGACGCTGGTATATGTAAATATTGTGGAACTGCTTTTGTTATCGAAAAAGCTATAAATAATTATAATATTAGGAATGTTGTTAATGTTCAAAGCGGTGGAAACACGATCAATATTGCATCTGCCGATCAATCAAATAAGTATATCATGATGGCCCGCAAGTACAAGTCCAATGGCGATTTTGAAAAAGCCGAGAAATTTTATACACTTGCATTAGAAGGACAACCGGACAATTGGGAGGCAAATTTTTACAGTACTTATTTCTCTGCAATGCAGGCAGAGCTTGGAGAAATACAGGGTAAAGCCAACCAAATGCAAAGCAGTATTGTAGTATCAGTAGAGTTAATAAAAGAAAATGTACCAAATGATGGATGGATCGTATGTATTAGCGAAATGCAGGGAAGGCTGCTGGAATTATCAACAAGTTTATTTAAATCATATAGAGTATATTTCTCAAACAATAGAAAATATTCAAATGTGTGCAAAGGATATAATCACGCAGTACAGGCAATAGTTGGAATATTGTATAGATTCGGGGAACAATTAGAAGTACATTTTTTTTCAAATGGGCAAATTATGGATATAGCTGTCGGCAGTTGGAAGTATGCATTATCAATCAGAAAAAGCTTTTCCACAGATATTCCGAAATATAATAACAGTGGAAATGGAGATTCTAAGAAATCCGTACAGGCTGAAATTGATTATTATGCCGGTAAAATTAAAAAATTTGATCCTGCATATAAGGCCCCCAAAGCAGGAGGGTGCTATATCGCAACCTGCGTATATGGCTCTTATGACTGTCCTCAGGTATGGACTCTTAGGCGCTTTCGTGACTATACATTGAATGGAACATGGTACGGTAGAACGTTCATCAAATGTTATTACGCTATCAGTCCGACGCTGGTAAAATGGTTTGGTAATCATAAGTGCTTTAAGACATTCTGGAAGAAATATCTGGACAAGATGGTGAAAAAACTGAATAGTCTTGGAGTTGAAAGTACACGATATTACGATGAGTAATGAATGCTGGCACGACTTACTCACGCATACGCTACACCTGCCGACTATGGCATTTTTGCTTTCAGTCTGCAGTTCCAGAGTGATTTTCGTATCTTCCCTTTCTGGTTAGTTCTCAGCTATCCTGACTCTCTGTGAATTTGACTCCTTACAAAACTTATTATCCAACAACTATCTTGCGTATACACTGACATATATACTTCATCGGTACAATCTGACTATCTGTGTCTCATTTACTTTCCCCCTTTCGTTGATCCACATACCATCCCTTTACACTTGGCGCAGAAGGTACAGGGTGTCGCACAGAGCCTGTGGTTCCTCTTCAGGCACAAGGAGTGCTGCCGATGGTATGACCAGTATCTTATCGGGTAAGAAACGGCAATCGTGTGAATGATAGTATATTATTTAATATACAATTGACATTAATAACTAAATAATATAGTATATAAACAACAATAATTGTTTCTAAATATGTTACATATAGAAATAATATCTGCAAATTTAAGGTCAAAGGCTAAGAATTATAGATATTTAGAATAATATAAACAAGCACGAGGGAGGTGATATTTAGTAGATTTGTCAAGCATAATATAGTTGGGAGGTGAAAGAATTTAGTGTGTTAAGAATGAGTTACTTAAGTTATAGATACTAAACATTTGAATGGTAATGAAAGGAGTATTTTATATGAAAAATAAGTTGAAAAAGAGAATGATTGGTGCTGTTTTATGCAGTGTTTTGTTGCTGGGGAGTGTAATGTTAGTTCAAGCAGATACCCCTATTTGCGGAGGTAATCATAGTTTTAGCATTGTGAGAGAGGCCGGCATTGAAAAAATTAGGGATGAAGCTCGTCATACGCATAATGGGCAAGAATGTACTATTTATTCATACTATAAAAAATATTTGCGAAGATGTTCCTGCGGAGCGGAGGATACATTGACTGATAGAAGTACGTCCTATACAGCTCATACAGTAAGATAGTAAAGTCTCCAATAATATATATTGAAGGGCAATAAAAATGGGTAGATGAGGAGAGCGGTATGAAAAAGGTGTTTGGGTACATCCTATGTTTGACAATTCTATTGACAGGCTGTGGAAAAAATACAGGGATTCAAAACTTCCAGGAAACGGATGCCGGAGTTCTGCTTATGGGAACCGGCAGCGAGGTGAAAACCTACATGGCAGAGACCTGGGACGCAGGGATTACGCCTGATTACCAGCCGCTCTCCAATTCTTTTGTGCTGGCAGAGGATATGTTGTACTATGTGGACCGGTCAGAGGGCTTACCCACAGATATATGGAGGGCCGCTCTGTCCGAACAGGGTCAGCCGCCACAGCGGATGTTGCGGCTGGAGGATGGCTATATTGAGGCTATCGCGGAGGCCAGAGGGACGGACGGAGAGAGTATCCTGGCATTGGCGGGAAAAGACGGGACAGGAGCCTCGTTACTGGCAGCCTATACGATGGACGGCCGCCAGCTGTGGCGCCAGAACTATGAAGCACAGGGACAGATAGCGTTCCGTCTGGTTCAGGATGACAGCGGATGTTTTTACGCCATGCATGAGGACCAGGTGTATCTGTTTGACACGGACGGCGTCTGTCAGGGCAGTGTCTCCTGCCCTGGCGAGAGTTATATTGATATATGTGCCGTCGCCGGGGACAGTGTCTATGTGTCCTATGGGAACGGACAGGCAGGTTGCATGCTTGCCCGGCTACAGTACCAGGGTGGCAGGCTGGAAGGAGAGCTTCGCATATCAGGGAACGGACATCTGGGGGCAAGCCGGGAGGAAAGCCTGCTGTTTCAAAATGGTAACGAGGTCTATGTCTATGCCCTCCAAAAGCAGGAGGCCGAGAGGCTGCTGGATCTGACTGCGTATGATCTGACGGGAGGGCAGCTGCAGGCCATGCGGATGACTTCATCCGGAGAGATCGTGCTGGTCAGCTGGGAACTGCTTCACTATGACAGTCCGGTATGGGTCACCAGACTTCGGGAAGCGGAGGAGGGACAGCTGGCGGAGGATGGCAGGCAGATCATTACCTGGCTTGTATTCTCTTTCAAGGAGGACGCGGAGGAGATAGCAACAGTTTTCAACTGGCAGAGCAGGGACTACAAGGTGGTAGTGGAGGAGATCTCCTCAGAGTTGTTAACGGACTGTACTACACAGTTTGATCTCCAGGAAGATGCATATATGCGTGCAAATACCAGACTGTTGGCCTCAAAAAGCGCCGATCTGATCTCCTTCTCAAGTTATCAGGATATGGAGCGTTATCTCGCGAAGGGGTATCTGGAGGACCTGACGCCGTATATTGCCCAGTCGGAGAAGATAAGCCGGGAGGATTATTTTGACGAGATATTGGAGTGTTATTCCAGCGGGAATGCCCTCTACAGTATTCCTCCCGCCTTCGGTATCGATACCCTCACGGGAAAAGAATCCGAGCTGGGGGCAGAGCCGGGGTGGACGGTGGATGAGTTTCTGGACTGGCTCGCAGAGCATCCGGACGCAGTGACCTGGGAGGGGCTGTCCAGGGAAAATGTGCTGAATCTGTGCCTGAAGGGTACGCTGAATGAGTATCTGAACTGGGAGTCGAGTCAATGTGATTTTGAGGGGGAAGATTTTCAGGAGTTGCTGCGGCGGATAGGCGGATTGACAACGGACAGCGCCGAGCATTGGTATGATTTTTTGGAGCAGATGCAGGAGAAACCTGGCATAGAGTATAGCTTGAGCGGGGTAAATGGATTTTCGGACTGTAGGAGCTGGGAAAATATGTATGGCGAACCGTTAGTATATAAAGGATACCCAAGTAAGGATGGCACTCCCTGCTATTACTATACCGGAGGTGGACTGGCTATCCTCAGCAGAAGTACCTGCAAGGAGGGGGCATATGCCTTTTGGGAGTATTACTTATTGGAGAATTCAAAAGGCAATACTAGTAATGATGATAGGTATTACACCAACAGAGAGGCTTATGCCGGCAGTATGCATCGCCTCATGGATATGCAGTATGCTTACACAGAAGACGGAACGGAGTTGACCCACTGGCTGTCGGAATTGCCGCCAGAAGCATTGGAGAGAGATGATGGCCTAGTATGGAGATCCTATATGAGCGAGGAGGAGCGGGATAAGCAGCTGGCTTTGCTGGAGCATGTACAGACTGATCCCTTGGATAATCAGGCCATCCGCAACATGATTTGCGAGGAGGCATCCTATTATTTTGCGGGAGTAAAGAGTCTAGAGGATACCTGCCGGGTGATCCAGAGCAGGGTACGGCTGTATCTGGCAGAGAGGCTTGATATGAATTAGAAATGGTCAAGTAGGGGCTGTGCTTTTTCACAGCCCCTTGCGTTTTGGTACTATCTGACTTCCTACGTTTTCCCCACATGTCTCCTCTTCAGGCACAAGGTGTGTTGCCGATGGTATGATGTGTACCTTAATTTGATTGACATTGGCAATTAAACAATATAGTATATAATTAATGGTTCTCATACGCATAATGGGAAAGACTGTACTATTTATGCATATGAGAAACTATATTTGCGAAGTAAATTAGTAAAATCTCCAATAATATTTATTTAAGGACAATAAAAATGGGTAGATGAGGAGAGCGGTATGAAAAAGGTGTTTTGGTATATTCTATGTTTGACAATCCTGTTGACAGGCTGTGGGAGAAATCCAGGGATTCAAAGCTCCCAGGAAACAGATGCCGGAACTCTGCTTATGGGAACCGGCAGCGAGGCCAAAACCTACATGGCAGAGACCTGGGATGCAGGGATTACACCGGATTATCAGCCGCTCTCCAATTCTTTTGTGCTGGCAGAGGATATGTTGTACTATGTGGACCGGTCAGAGGGCTTACCCACAGATATATGGAGGGCCGCTCTGTCCGAACAGGGTCAGCCGCCACAGCGGATGTTGCAGCTGGAGGATGGCTATATTGAGGCTATCGCGGGGGCCAGGGGGACGGATGGAGAGAGTATCCTGGCGTTGGCGGGAAAGGACGGGACAGGAGCCTCGTTACTGGCCGCCTATACGATGGACGGCCGCCAGCTGTGGCGCCAGAATTATGAAGCGCAGGGACAGATAGCGTTCCGTCTGGTTCAGGATGACAGCGGATGTTTTTACGCCATGCATGAGGACCAGGTGTATCTGTTTGACGTGGATGGTGTCTGTCAGGGCAGTGTTCCCTGCCCGGGCGAGAGTTACATTGATATATGTGCCGTCACCGGGGATGGTGTCTATGTGTCCTATCGGGACGGACAGGCAGGCTGCGTGCTTGCCCGGCTGCAGTACCAGGGCGGCAGGCTGGAAGGAGAGCTTCGCATATCAGGGAACGGACATCTGGGGGCAGGCCGGGAGGGAAGCCTATTGCTTCAAAATGGCAATGAGGTCTATGGCTATGTCCCCCAAAAGCAGGAGGCAGAGAGGCTGCTGGATCTGACTGCGTATGATCTGACGGGAGGGCAGCTGCAGGCTATGCGGATGACTTCATCCGGGGAGATCGTGCTGGCCAGCTGGGAACTGCTTCGGTATGACAGTCCGGTATGGGTCACCAGACTTCGGGAAGCGGAGGAGGGAGAGTTGGCGGAGGATGGCAGACAGATTATTACCTGGCTTGTAATTCATTCCAAGGAGGACGCGGAGCAGATAGCGACAGCCTTCAACCGGCAGAGCAAGGACTATAAGGTGGTAGTGGAGGAGGTCTCCTTAGAGGGAATGACATATACTTCCAGTTCTACGCAGTTTGACCTCTATACCCAGATATATATGTGTGTAAATACCCGGTTGTTGGGCTCAAAAAGCGCCGATCTGATCTCCTTCTCCAGTTATCAGGATATGGAGCGTTATCTCGCGAAGGGGTATCTGGAGGATCTGACACCGTATATTGCCCAGTCGGAGAAGATAAGCCGGGAGGATTATTTTGACGAGATATTGGAGTGTTATTCCAGCGGGAATGCCCTCTACAGTATTCCTCCCGCCTTCGGTATCGATACCCTCACGGGAAAAGAATCCGAGCTGGGGGCAGAGCCGGGGTGGACGGTGGATGAGTTTCTGGACTGGCTCGCAGAGCATCCGGACGCAGTGACCTGGGAGGGGCTGTCCAGGGAAAATGTGCTGAATCTGTGCCTGAAGGGTACGCTGAATGAGTATCTGGACTGGGAGTCGGGTCAATGTGATTTTGAGGGGGAAGATTTTCAGGAGCTGCTGCGGCGGATAGGCGGATTGACAACGGACAGTGCAGAGCATTGGGATGATTTTTGGGTGCTGCTGAAGGAGAAGCCTGGCATAGAGTGTGGCGAGTTAGCCACTGTAGCTAGCTTTACGGACTGTTATAGCTGGGAACACATGTATGGCGAGCCGTTAGTATATAAAGGATACCCCAGTAAGGATGGCGTCCCCTGCCATTACTATACCAGAGGTGGACTGGCGATCCTGAGCAGAAGTACCTGCAAGGAGGGGGCATATGCCTTTTGGGAGTATTACTTATTGGAGAATACAAAAGACGACGATTATAGTTATTACACCAACAGAGAGGCTTATGCCGGCAGTATGCATCGCGCCATGGATTGGCAGTATACTTACAAAGAAGACGGAACGGAGATGTTCCGCAGGCTGTCGGACTTGCCGCCAGAAGCATTGGAGAGAGATGATGGCCTGGTATGGAGATCCTATATGAGCGAGGAGGAGCGGGATAAGCAGCTGGCTTTGCTGGAGCATGTACAGACTGATCCCTTGGATAATCAGGCCATCCGCAACATGATTTGCGAGGAGGCATCCTATTATTTTGCGGGAGTAAAGAGTCTAGAGGATACCTGCCGGGTGATCCAGAGCAGGGTACGGCTGTATCTGGCAGAGAGGCTTGATATGAATTAGAAATGGTCAAGTAGGGGCTGTGCTTTTTCACAGCCCCTTGCGTTTTGGTACTATCTGACTTCCTACGTTTTCCCCACATGTCTCCTCTTCAGGCACAAGGTGTGTTGCCGATGGTATGATGTGTACCTTAATTTGATTGACATTGGCAATTAAACAATATAGTATATAATTAATGGTTCTCATACGCATAATGGGAAAGACTGTACTATTTATGCATATGAGAAACTATATTTGCGAAGTAAATTAGTAAAATCTCCAATAATATTTATTTAAGGACAATAAAAATGGGTAGATGAGGAGAGCGGTATGAAAAAGGTGTTTTGTTACATCCTATGTTTGACAATCCTGTTGACGGGCTGTGGGAGGAATATAGAGACTCAAAACTCTCACGACACAGATGCCGGAGTTCTGCTTATGGGAACCGGCAGCGAGGTGAAAACCTACATGGCAGAGACCTGGGACGCAGGGATTACGCCTGATTACCAGCCGCTCTCCAATTCTTTTGTGCTGGCAGAGGATATGTTGTACTATGTGGACCGGTCAGAGGGCTTACCCACAGATATATGGAGGGCCGCTCTGTCCGAACAGGGTCAGCCGCCACAGCGGATGTTGCGGCTGGAGGATGGCTATATTGAGGCTATCGCGGAGGCCAGAGGGACGGACGGAGAGAGTATCCTGGCATTGGCGGGAAAGGACGGGACAGGAGCCTCGTTACTGACCGCCTATACGATGGATGGCCGCCAGCTGTGGTGCCAGAATTATGAAGCGCAGGGACAGATAGCGTTTCGTCTGGTTCAGGATGACGACGGATGTTTTTACGCTATGCATGAGGACCAGGTGTATCTGCTTGACGCAGATGGCGTCTGTCAGGGCAGTGTTCCCTGCCCGGGCGAGAGATACATTGATATGTGTGCCGTCGCCGGGGACGGTGTCTATGTGTCCTATGGGGACGGCCAGGCGGAGCGCCCCATGCTTGCCCGGCTGCAGTACCAGGGCGGCAGGCTGGAAGGAGAGCTTCGCATATCAGGGAACGGACAACTGGGGGCAGGCCGGGAGGGAAGTCTGCTGTTTCAAAATGGCAACGAGGTCTATGTCTATGTCCCCCAAAAGCAGGAGGCAGAGAGGCTGTTAAATCTGACCGCGTATGATCTGGCGGGAGGGCAGCTGCAGGCTATGTGGATGACTCTATCCGGGGAGATCGTGCTGGTCAGCTGGGAACTGTTTCGGTATGACAGTCCGGTATGGGTCACCAGACTTCGGGAAGCGGAGGGGGGACAGCTGGCGGAGGATGGCAGGCAGATCATTACCTGGCTTGTATTCTATTTCAAGGAGGACGCAGAGCAGATAGCGACAGCCTTCAACCGGCAGAGCAGCGACTACAAGGTGGTAGTGGAGGAGGTCTCCTTAGAGGGAATGGCGTTAACGGACAGTTCTACAGATTTTGACCTCTATACCCAGATATATATGTGTGTAAATACCCGGCTGTTGGGCTCAAAAAGCGCCGATCTGATCTCCTTCTCAAGTTATCAGGATATGGAGCGTTATCTCGCGAAGGGGTATCTGGAGGACCTGACGCCGTATATTGCCCAGTCGGAGAAGATAAGCCGGGAGGATTATTTTGACGAGATATTGGAGTGTTATTCCAGCGGGAATGCCCTCTACAGTATTCCTCCCGCCTTCGGTATCGATACCCTCACGGGAAAAGAATCCGAGCTGGGGGCAGAGCCGGGGTGGACGGTGGATGAGTTTCTGGACTGGCTCGCAGAGCATCCGGACGCAGTGACCTGGGAGGGGCTGTCCAGGGAAAATGTGCTGAATCTGTGCCTGAAGGGTACGCTGAATGAGTATCTGGACTGGGAGTCGGGTCAATGTGATTTTGAGGGGGAAGATTTTCGGGAACTGCTGCTACGGATAGGCGGATTGACAACGGACAGCGCCGAGCATTGGTATGATTTTTGGGAGCAGACGAAAGAGAAACCTGGCATAGAATGTGGCGAGTTTGGCGGTACAGTAAGAGGCTTTTTGGACTATTATATGAACTGTGGATACATGGCTGGCGAACCGTTAGTATATAAAGGATACCCCAGTAAGGATGGCGTCCCCTGCTATTACTATACCGGAGGAGGACTGGCTATCCTCAGCAGAAGTACCTGCAAGGAGGGGGCATATGCCTTTTGGGAGTATTATTTATTAGAGAATTCAAAAGGCAATACTAGGAATGATGATAGATATTACACCAACAGAGAGGCTTATGCCGACAGTATGTATCGCGCCATGGATTGGCAGTATACTTACAAAGAAGACGGAACGATGATGTTCCGCTGGCTGTCGGACTGGTCGCCAGAAGCATTGGAGAGAGATGACGGCCTAGTATGGATATCCTATGTGAGCGAGGAGGAGCGGGATAAACAGCTGGCTTTGCTGGAGCATGTGCAGACTGATCCCCTGGATAACCAGGCCATCCGCAACATGATTTGCGAGGAGGCATCCTATTATTTTGCGGGAGTAAAGAGTCTAGAGGATACCTGCCGGGTGATCCAGAGCAGGGTACGGCTGTATCTGGCAGAGAGGCTTGATATGAATTAGAAATGGTCAAGTAGGGGCTGTGCTTTTTCACAGCCCCTTGCGTTTCTCAATTAATATAAGCGAGTACGAGGGAGGTGAAACAATTTAGTGTGTTAAAAATGAGTTACTTAAGTTGTAGATACTGAACATTTGAATTAGCAATGAAAGGAGTATTTTAAATGAAAAATAAGTTGAAAAAGAGAATGATTAGTGCTGTTTTATGCAGCGTTTTGTTGCTGGGAAGTGTAATGCTAGTTCAAGCAGATACCCCTATTTGCGGAGGTAATCATAGTTTTAGCAATGTAAGGGAGGTCAGCTCAAAAAAAATTGGAGATCCAGTTCCTCATGTACATGATGGGCAATACTGTATTATGACTGCATATCATAAGGTATATTTGCAAAGATGTTCCTGCGGTGCGGAGCAAACAGCGGAGGGGGACTATATAATTCATTCAGTAAATTAGTAAAGTCTCCGATAATATTTATTGAAGGGCAATAAAAATGGTTAGAGGAGGGGAGCGGTATGAAAAAGGTGTTGTGGTACATTCTATGTTTGACAATCCTGTTGACAGGCTGTGGGAAAAATACAGGGACTCAAAACTCTCACAAAACAGATGCCGGAACTCTATTTATGGGAACCGGCAGCGAGGCGAAAACCTACATGGCAGAGACCTGGGATGCAGGGATTACACCGGATTACCAGCCGCTCTCCTATTCTTTTGTACTGACAGAGGATATGCTGTACTATGTGGACCGGTCAGAGGGCTTACCCACAGATATATGGAGGGTTGTCCTGTCAGAACAGGGACAGCCTATGCAGCGGATGTTGCAGCTGGAAGATGGCTATATTGAGACTATCGCGGAGGCCAAGGGGACGGACGGAGAGAGCATCCTGGCGTTGGCGGGTAAGGACGGGACAGGAGCCTCGTTACTGGCCGCCTATACGATGGACGGCCGTCAACTGTGGCGTCAGCCCTATAAAGCACAGGAACAGATAGCACTCCGTCTGGTTCAGGATGACAGCGGATGTTTTTATGCCATGCATGAGGACCAGGTGTATCTGTTTGACGAGGACGGCGTCTGCCAGGGCAGTGTTCCCTGCCCGGGCGAGAGATACATTGATATGTGTGCCATCGCCGGGGACGGCGTCTATGTGTCCTATCGGGACGGACAGGCAGAGCGGCCCATGCTTGCCCGGCTGCGGTACCAGGGCGGCAGGCTGGAAGGAGAGCTTCGTATATCAGGGAACGGATACCTGGGGGCAGGCCGGGAAGGAAGCCTGCTGTTTCAAAATGGCAACGAGATCTATGTCTATGTTCCCCAAAAGCAGGAGGCAGAGAAGTTATTGGATCTGACCGCGTATGATCTGACGGGAGGGCAGCTGCAGGCCATGCGGATGACTGCATCCGGGGAGATCGTGCTGGCCAGCTGGGAAGTGCTTCGCTATGACAGTCCGGTATGGGTCACCAGACTTCGGGAAGCGGAGGAGGGACAGCTGGCGGAGGATGGCAGGCAGATCATTACTTGGCTTGTAGTTGGTTCCAAGGAGTATGGGGAGCAGATAGCGACAGCTTTTAACCGGCAGAGCAGGGATTACAAAGTGGTAGTGGAGGAGGTCTCCTTAGAGGGAATGACATATACTTCCAGTTCTACAGATTTTGACCTCTATACCCAGATATATATGTGTGTAAATACCCGGCTGTTGGGCTCAAAAAGCGCCGATCTGATCTCCTTCTCAAGTTATCAGGATATGGAGCGTTATCTCGCGAAGGGGTATCTGGAGGACCTGACGCCGTATATTGCCCAGTCGGAGAAGATAAGCCGGGAGGATTATTTTGACGAGATATTGGAGTGTTATTCCAGCGGGAATGCCCTCTACAGTATTCCTCCCGCCTTCGGTATCGATACCCTCACGGGAAAAGAATCCGAGCTGGGGGCAGAGCCGGGGTGGACGGTGGATGAGTTTCTGGACTGGCTCGCAGAGCATCCGGACGCAGTGACCTGGGAGGGGCTGTCCAGGGAAAATGTGCTGAATCTGTGCCTGAAGGGTACGCTGAATGAGTATCTGAACTGGGAGTCGGGTCAATGTGACTTTGAGGGGGAAGATTTTCAGGAGCTGCTGCGGCGGATAGGCGGATTGACAACGGACAGCGCCGAGCATTGGGATGATTTTTGGGAGCTGATGCAGGAGAAACCCGGAATAGAGTGTGGCTGGCTTGGCGCGGTAAGAGGCTTTTCGGACTGTAGGAGTTGGGAAGACATGGTTGGCGAGCCGTTAGTATATAAAGGATACCCAAGTAAGGATGGAGTCCCCTGCTATTACTATACCGGAGGTGGACTGGCTATCCTCAGCAGAAGTACCTGCAAGGAGGGGGCATATGCCTTTTGGGAGTATTACTTATTGGAGAATTCGAAAAAGATAGCTAGTAATGATACTACATATTACACCAACAGAGAGGCTTATGCCGACAGTATGTATCGCGCCATGGATGAGCAGTATACTTACACAGAAGACGGAACGATGATGTCCCGCAGGATGTCGGACTGGTCGCCAGAAGCATTGGAGAGAGATGATGGCCTGGTATGGAGATCCTATATGAGCGAGGAGGAGCGGGATAAGCAGCTGGCTTTGCTGGAGCATGTACAGACTGATCCCTTGGATAATCAGGCCATCCGCAACATGATTTGCGAGGAGGCATCCTATTATTTTGCGGGAGTAAAGAGTCTGGAGGATACCTGCCGGGTGATCCAGAGCAGGGTACGGCTGTATCTGGCAGAGAAGCTTTGATATGAATTAAATTTTTTATTGACAAACCCTCTGCAAATACTATAGAATAAAAAAAACGTTGAAAGAGGCAAGTAGTATTTACTGGAATTCACAGAGAGTCAGGACAGCTGAGAACTGACAAGGAAGGTAAGATACGAAAATCACTCTGGAGTTGCAGACTGAAAGCGGAAATGTCATGGCCGGAGGGTGTGGCGTATATGTGAGTAAGTCGTGCCGGTATTCCACCGTTATTTGGAAGACATATGTTGGTATGTTCGTGCAGGTGGTGTAAAAATTGAGAAGCGCAAGCCCTCATCCTGGAATGGATGGGGGCTTTTTGTAATACCGCACTGTTCGCGACTTTACCCTTTAGTGCCGTCGCGCAGCGACTTTAAATAGGAGGATTTATCATGAAGTACGAAGAACTTTCAGGCAAACCGGAACTGGCGCTCATTCAGGAGGAGGTGCTGGATTTCTGGAAAAAGGAAAAGATTTTTGAGAAGTCCGTGGAGCAGCGGACCGGGGAGGAAGTGGTTTTCTACGACGGGCCGCCGTTCCCCACGGGCAAGCCCCACCACGGCACTGTTCTGGTGTCTTTTATCAAGGATATGATCGCCAGATACTGGACCATGCGGGGATACCGTGTCCCAAGGGTCTGGGGCTGGGACTGCCACGGACTTCCCATCGAGAACCAGGCCGAGACGCTGCTGGGCATCACGGACAAAAACGAGATTGAGAAGAGCCTTGGCATAGACAAATTCAATGAAAAATGCTATGAGATCGTGGCGGGCAACAACGAGGCATGGAAAGAATATGTGGAGCAGATGGCCCGCTGGGTGGACTATGACGGGGCATACAAGACCATGAACATGGATTTCATGGAGAGTGTCATGTGGGCCTTTAAGCAGTGCTACGACAAGGGATATATTTACAGGGATTACCGTGTCACTCCTTACTGTATGCACTGCGAGACTTCCCTGTCCATCTCCGACACCCGTGAGTCCGATTCCACAAGACTGAGGCAGGACCGCTGGATCATTGTCCGGTTTAAGACGGAGGAGGTCGTTGGCGGAAAACAGGTGTACTTTTTGGCCTGGACCACCACGCCCTGGACTCTGCCCTCCAACATGTGCCTGGCCGTGGGGGAAAAGCTGGATTACGCTTATGTGGAGGTGGAGGACAGCGTCTATGTGGCCTGTAAGAACACGCTGGCAAACTATGAAAAGGTTTTTGGCAAAGATCCCGTGGTTCTGAGAGAATGCAAGGGCTCTGACCTGCTGGGAAAGACCTATGAGCCCCTGTTTGACTATTTTGCGGACAGGAAGGCGGAGGGGGCGTTCCGGGTGGTCTCTGCGGAATATGTGGGCTCGGAGGAAGGCGTGGGTATTGTCCATACGGCTCCCGCATTTGGCGAGGACGATTATTGGACCTGCAAGAACAACCATATCCCTCTGGTGAATCCCGTGGATGAGAAAGGACATTTCACCGAGGAAATCAGAGATTTTTACGATCCTGCCCAGGAAAAAAATGTCATCGAGATGAATCCCCTAATCATCCGCTATCTTTATGAGAGCGGAAAGGCGGTGGCGGACGGAACCATCGAACATAATTATCCCCACTGCTGGCGCTGTAAGCAGCCGCTGATCTACAAGGCTATGGATGCGTGGTATTTTGATATCGGGAAAATAAAAGATCGGTTGACAGAACTCAATGAGGATATCAACTGGGTGCCGGAAACCGTGAAGCATGGGCGTTTTGGCAACTGGCTGGCCGGAGCCAGGGACTGGAACATATCCAGAAACCGGTACTGGAGCACCCCCATCCCCATCTGGGAATGCGAGGAATGCGGGGACAGAGTGGTACTTGGCAGTGTGGAGGAGATATACGAGGCCAGCGGCATTCGCTTGACCAACCTCCACAGGCAGTATATGGATCAGGTGACTTTCAAGTGTAAATGCTGCGGAAAGACCATGCGCCGTGTCCCGGAGGTTTTGGACTGCTGGTTTGAGAGCGGCTCCGTGCCCTTCGCCCAGAAGCACTATCCCTTTGAGAACAAGGAGTGGTTTGAGTCCCATTTTCCCAGTGATTTTATTGTGGAATATACAGGGCAGATTCGCTGCTGGTTCTATTATCTGCATGTATTGTCCGTGGCGCTGTTTGACAAGCCCGCATTTCAAAACTGCATTGTCCACGGTACGGTTCTGGCAAAGGATGGAAAAAAGCTGGCAAAATCCTCCAAAAACTACACGGACCCCATGCAGCTGATGAAGCAGTACGGGACGGACGCTTTCCGACTTTATTTGTATCAGACGAACGCCATGCTCATCGGCGATCTGCTGTTTGACGAGTCGGGCATCCAGGACGCCTACCAGCAGATTATCCTGCCCTACTGGAACGCCTGCAATTTTTATATTTCCTATGCGAATATCGACGGTTTCAGGCCGGAGAGAAGAGAGGAGCCTGTATCGGCCAGTCAGCTGGAGGGATGGGAGAAGCCTGGCTCGGACAACTGGCCGGAGAGGAGCGAAGAGCCTGACTCAGATAACCAATTAGACAGATGGATGCTGGCCAAATTGTATGAGACCTGGCAGCAGATCACCCTTCATATGGATGCCTACCAGGTGAACAGATATGTGGAGTACCTGGTGTCCCTGATAGACGGGCTGACCAACTGGTATATCCGGCGTTCCAGAAGACGTTTTTGGAGCAACGGCATGTCCCGGGATAAGCGAAACGCCTATCAGACCCTGTACTATGTCCTTGTATGCACCACCAAAATGTTTGCTCCCGTAGCGCCCATTCTTTCGGAAAAAATGTACCGGGTCCTGACGCAGGAGACTTCCGTACATCTGGCACAGTGGCCAGAGATTCCCCAGGAATTTGCCGACGAGAAACTGCTTGCGGATGTGGCCCTGGTGCAGGACGTGATCTATCTTGCACGCTCCATCCGCAACAAGAACCGGGTGAAAAATCGTCAGCCCCTGCCCAGCCTGAGAGTGGCGCTGCCGGACCGGGCCAGAAACGGCGTCATTGGGGAGTTCCAGGAAATTATTGCAGAAGAGTTGAATGTTAAAAATGTGGAGATTCTTGACCAGGTGGGGGATATTGCGGATGTGAAATATGCTCCCAACTTTAATGAGATCCGCAGCAGATATCCCGACAGAATGGCAGAGATTATCAAGGCTGTCAAGGGCGGAGCGTTCCAGTTGGCGGGGGACAGGGTTACTTTGCAGATAGAAGGCAAAGAAGAGAGCTTTGATGCGGAAATCATTCTCGTAACCTACCAGGCCAGGGCCGGGCAGCATGTGGCCAGCGGTCAGGGAATTGTGGTGTCTTTGGATCTGACGCTCACGGAGGAACTGAAAGCCGAGGGCCTGGCCAGGGATATGGTCAGGAATATCCAGGATGCCAGAAAGCAGATGGGATGCGAGATCACGGATGTGGTTCTGCTGGCCTTTGAGGGAGATGTGCCCGGGAAATGGCTGGAATATATCTGCAGGGAGACGCTGGGGCAGTTGAGCATTATTGTAAACCCGGAAAGCGTTATAGAGATTGAGGCGGAAGAGGGAAAGAGGATAAAGATTTTTGTCAGCAAAGCCCCTTGAAAGGAGCGGTGAGGCTGTGTTGACTTACCGAACGAAAACGAGTATCATTAAAGCATGAGAGTCAGGGGTACATTCTGCAGGAAAGGATGGTTGACTCATTGAAGGGATTGCTTCGAGAAGGAGCGAGGAGGAAAGACATGGGACTATTGGACAAAATGAAAAAGAAGAAAGAGGTACAGCAACAGGAACCGAAGGTGTATATCTCAGGCGCAGGAGGTACTATCGTCAGCAAATCCATTTTGGAGGGAAAGTCAAAGCTGAAATGGTTCTTTAGGGAAAAGAGTGAACTGGGCAACGGCTGGATTGCGTTTGGAGACACGGACACTCAGGAGTATGTAAATGACGCCAACAACATGGCTGTGGTGGATTTTAATACTCTTGCAGGTATTGAGGAGACGGTGGTCAAGGTATATTTCATGCCCGTGGGAACCGATCTGGAATTCAGAGAGGATGCCAGCGGTAAATACTTCGTGGACACTAAGACAGGGCGGGAGATTCGGCAGCCTGTCCCCAACCCTTTTGACGCTGTGATGAAAAAGCACCATGCCTTTTTGACAGAGACTAATCATGCGCTGGAAGTATTTCAGAGATATTCTCATCAGGCGGAGGATATGGAAATATACAGGGTGGGGGAGGTGTTTTTCCCCAGCGGAGAGGTGGTGTTGGCCGATCCGCTGACATATCTGGGTAATGAGCGTTATGAGGCGCATTTAAAAAGAAGGGTTCCTGTGGGGAACTATCCCATAGAGTTATCCATTTTCCGCTCGCCGATTCCCGTTGTGGGACTTCGCATTGCAGCCATAAGACTGGTGCTTATGGCTGGGGAGGCAGTGCGCTATGAATTGGCGGAGGGCGAAGGGTTCAGCTTTTTGGGTGTGGACGCAGGAATGGCCTGTATCACGGACAGAGTTATCTCCAGAGAGTATGGTGATTTTTTGCAGAAATGGCATAAGGACAATCCTGGCAAGAATCATTATGACGACTATTTTGCCGCGCTTTTCCAGAAGAGCTATGAGGCGTTTCCCAAAAAACAACGGGAGGGAGGGGATTTCATTCAGTGGAGTCTTCCGGATACGCAGCATTCTCTGATTATGGCCGCAAGCGGTCTGGGGGACGGCGCATACAGCGGGTTCTGGGGCATGAACGAGCAGGGAGATGTGGTGGAACTGGTGGTGCCCTTTTTAAACCCGGATAATTTTAAGGACATTGTTTTATAGATCTGGCATATTGGTTTCATGTCATATGGCGGCGCCGACGGAGTCATTGCTTTCGCAGACTTCGCCTGCGCCGCCTTTGCTGACTCATCCTTAAAAAAATCTGAACCTTTTTGCATTCCGTTACAATGTATGTATAGAGATGTCTCGAAAGTGTTTAAGCCCGGGCAAGAATACGCCAATATGAGGAAAGAGGAAATCATGACAAGAGAGGAACTGGCAGTGTGTATAAGTGAATATGGAAAAGAGATATATTCTTTCTGCAGGTGGCTGACCGGCAGTGGGCCGGAGGCGGACGAGCTGTATCAGGATACGTGGCTTCTGGTGGTGCAGAAACAGGAGGGATTGGACGTGGCTGGCAACGTGAAGAGCTATTGTCTGTCCGTGGCGCTGCGTCTGTGGAAGAACAGGAGGCGTAAGTATGCCTGGCGTCAGCGGATTGCAGGAGTGCAGGACGCCGCGCCTATGGATGCTGTCCCGATAGAATCCCCGGAAGAGCAATTTCTGCACGGGGAGCAAAAACGCCTGATTCGGGAGGCTGTAGATGAATTGCCTCAGCGGCTGCGAGCCGTTGTATTGCTCTTTTATATGGAGGAGCAGTCCATTGACCAGATCGCCCGGATCATGGGAATACCTGTGGGAACGGTAAAGAGCCGCCTGTACCATGCCAGGAAGGTATTGCAGCAGAGACTGAAAGATAAGGAGACGATAATATGAGAAGTAGAGAGAATAAGGATATGGACAATCTATTACGGCAGGCATTGATTCCCAGTGATGAGCCGGGAGAAATGCTGAATCAGCAGATTTTGCAGCGTGTACAGGAACAGATGGAACAGCCGCGCTGGCAGGAGTCCAACAGGGAAAAACGGCTGGAGCAGCGCGGAAAATACCGCAGGGCAGGCTGGGCAGCCAAAGCCGCCGCCCTGCTGCTGATGCTGGCGGGGGCGTCGGGCACGGTCTACGCGGCATGGCAGTTGTATACGGCGGAGGAGGTGGCGCGTCATGTTCACGACCGTAAGTTGGCCAGAGTGTTCCATGAAAATGCGGAGCAGCAGATCGCAGAACAGCAAACTACGGCCCAGGAGAATGTGCAGTCCTACGGGGGCTATCGGGTCACATTGCTGGGTGTGGCCTCGGGGGAGGATATCTCCGACTATCCCATGGGGGCGGGCACGGAGCATATACAGACGGACCGCACCTATGCGGCGGTGGCTATTCAGCGGGAGGACGGTAGCCCCATGGCGGAGGATGACTCCTTCTTTGTATCCCCTCTGATTCAGGGGTATGACCCGGTGGAGTACAACGCTGTCACCATGCGGGGGGCTGCAAGCTTTTTTGAGGAGGATGGAGTGCTGTACTGGCTGGTAAATTGCTCCAATGTGGAATATTTCGCGGATCATACGATATACCTGTGTGTGACGGATACGGATTTTTATCGAAATGGACTGTATAATTATAATGAGGCGGACGGGAGCATCAGCCGCAGGGAGGACTATGACGGCCTTAATGCCCTGTTTGAACTGGAGGTGGATGCGAGTAAGGCGGACCCGGCTGCGGCCCTGGCTCTGCTGGAGGAAAACAGAGAGGCGACGGAGCCGGATGTGCAGGAAGAACAGGTGGGAGCAGATGAGGAGATCAGCAGATTCTTGGATGAGCTGACCATGGAGAACTTTGAGGAAAAATGCGTGCTGCTGGCGGGCACTTGCCAGACGATGATGCCTGATGAGGAGGGCCAGGTATACTTTGAGTACTCGCTGCCGGAAACTGACTCGTCGCATCCAGGGGCAGCGTCCGCCGGTGGGACTGGCGGTCTGGTTGACTATCTGTTTCGCTCCCGGCACTGGGGAGACGAAAATCATTCCTGGACCTGCAGTTCTGGCGGTGACCTGCCATCTCTGGAGGTATGCCTGTTTACCCTCAATGAGGACGGCAGTGTATCCTTTGGGGTCTATGTGCCCAGGGATGTCAGCATCTATCTACAGTAGCGGAGAATATTGCCGGCGAATTCTTTCCCGTACTGCGTTATGGTATATTTTTGTCCCATATGATATGGTATTTATGAGCAGAGTGCTACGGACCGGGCGGATGCAAAATAATACTGAGACGGAGGGAACAAAATGGAAAGTTTAGAACTGCGGATTGCAGAGCTGCGCAGGCAGCGGGGAATCAGTCAGCAGCAGCTGGCGGAGCAGGTGGGCGTGACATTCCAGACCGTGAGCAAATGGGAGACAGGCGCATGCATGCCGGATATCGCCATGCTGCCGGTGCTGGCCGGATATTTTCAGGTGTCGGTGGATCAGCTGCTGGGACTGCAGCCCCTGCAGGGGGAGGAATACCTGCCGGTGGAGTCCGGCACCAGAGGCTATTGGGAGGAGCGAGCGGACTATCTGCTGCGCACCCGCAAAACCATGGTCAATCAGGACTATATGGCCTTTCTGGTGGAGCGTGTATGGAGGCTGCAGGAGCCGGTGAAAATGCTGGACTGTGGCTGCGGCCTGGGTTTTCTGGCCTCTATGCTGCCGCTGCTGCCCCAGGGCAGCATATATCATGGGATTGATTTATCCAACAATCTGATTGCGGAGGGCAGGCAGCTCTTACAGCAGGCGGGCTGGGTATCCTCGCCGGATCAGATCACTATGGAGTGTGGAGATTTTCTGGAGAGTGATATCCGCGATACTTATGATCTGGTCATCTGTCAGGCGGTGCTGCGGCATATCGGGCGGCCAATGGAATTTCTGGAGAGGATGCGGCAGGCCTGCCGGCCCGGCGGACTGGTGGTGTGCATTGACGTGAACCGGGAGCTGGAGAGCGACGGACTGTATATTCAGGGGATGGATTATGCCAGGCTTTGCGGCAGAGAGGGTTTTCCCACCATGTGGAGGACGGAACTGGAAAAGCAGGATCGGGATTATGCCATCGGTATCCGCCTGCCTCTGCTGATGGAGCAACTGGGCCTGAAAAAAGTACAGTGCCGTATGAACGATAGAGTGAATATTATCAGTCCCAGCCAGGAGGATTATGCGGAAAAGCTCTGGGACCTGATGCTCACCAGGGGCTGGACGGAGGATATGGAGTCCGGGGAGCGGGAAACGGTCAACCGTTTCATGAACCACGGCATGACCAGAGCGGAGGCCGAGGACTATTGCCGCAAGCAGAGGGAGATACGGGAGCATCTGCTGCGTCACCGGGAGGATGCCGGGATTGTAACGGCGGGCGGTTTGATGATCAGCTATGGGTGGAAACAGGATTTATATTGACAATTGGTAAAAATCTGCTTATACTGTAAATAAGGATATCTTTGTTTGAAAGGAAGTGAGCATTGATGGGACTTAGCGTTATGGGTGTCGGCAGTACGCCTTACAATATGGGATACGGCATGTATGGTTCTGTCAGTGGAGCAGCAGGCACAGATGCGGCGAAGCGTATGCTCCCTGTCGGAGCTGCCAAGGCAGTGGAAGGCACCACGGAAGTTGAGGACAGCCGCGCGGCCAAGAGAGCAGGCAGAGCAGAGTGCCAGACTTGTAAATCGAGAAAGTATAAGGATGGTTCCGATGAGATGGTGAGCTTTAAATCAGCGACACATCTCTCGCCGCAGTCAGCAGGCGCAGCGGTGATGGCTCATGAGCAGGAGCATGTTTCCAATGCCTATAAAAAGGCAGCTTTGAATGATGGAGAGGTATTGCAGGCCAGCGTACAGCTGCGTATGGGTGTGTGTGCGGAGTGTGGCCGCAGTTATGTGGCAGGTGGTACTACCAGCACCAAGATCAAGTATAACGAGGACAATCCTTATGAGAAGAACGCAAAATCCCTGCAGGCGGAGGCGTTCAAGGGCAACAATGTGGATATGGCCGTGTAGGACGAAGTAAAAGGAATTTATATATAAGTGGTGTGGAAAAAGGGAGCTGTATGTGACAGAAATGTTACATACAGTCTTTTTTTGGCGAAATGTATGAACAATTTCTAAATTTTCATTAA
Organism: uncultured Acetatifactor sp.; assembly: GCA_964550745.1. GTDB lineage: Bacteria > Bacillota > Clostridia > Lachnospirales > Lachnospiraceae > Acetatifactor. The sequence continues at coordinate 2,622 of CAZKAO010000040.1, read as the reverse complement.
GATTTCCGCATATTACTTGTGGCAAAAAAAGGAATGTGCTAAAATGCTCATATCAATTTAAGTAATGTCCGAACCATGGACATTATTAGATCAGATTGGAGGAAAGCCAATGAAAAACAGACTGTATTATTTGTTGTTTCTGGTGTATCTTTTTGTAGTCGGCTTTGTGCTGGTGATAAATGGGGTATTTACCGGTCAAGTATCATCGATAAGCAACCTGGTGATCAATATGATCTTTTTGCTGCTGATCGGTATTATGTTTCTGATCTCCTTTGCCAGTTTTGCCAGGCTCAATCGTATGACGGACAAGCTGACAACCGTGGCAGACCAGATATACAAGGCCTATGATGACGGCGACCACAAGCTGTGGGAGACTTACCGCGCAAAGGGCAAGGTGTTCGGTGATGATATACTGGACGAAGCGTTTTATCGTTATCAGAAAAAGATGAACAGTTTTCAGACCCGCCACGGGTTAATGGGGAGCTGTGATATAGAGGACTATATTCATGAAGAACTGTTGAATCAGGCGGGAATGAATTATTACAATTCCGCTATTTCAGGAACGATGACAGGTCTGGGAATCCTGGGAACATTCATCGGTCTGTCCATTGGTCTGGGGTCTTTTAATGGAAATGATATCTATACGATCTCCGATAATGTGGGGCCTCTGCTCAGCGGTATGAAAGTGGCTTTTCACACCTCTGTATATGGTATTTTGTTCTCCCTGGTGTTTCAGTTCGCCCACCGCGGCCTGATGGCGGACGCCTATGACAAGCTGCAGGATTTTCTGGCGGCGTTTCGGGAATGTGTAGAGCCGGTGGTGAACAATACAGATGACAATGCAAAGGCAATGCTGGTGTATCAGGCGAATATGGCCAATTATATGAAGCAGATGACGGAACTGCTGAAGGGTGAGGCGAGAGAACAGGCGGAAACTTTGGATAAGCTGGTACAGCAGTTTACCGCGAAGATGCAGCAGGCGCTGGGGGCTGATTTTGACCGTCTGGGGGCATCTCTGCAGAGAGCCTGCAGCACACAGGAGACCTATGCCGACAACTATCGAAGTATGACAGACACCACCCAGGCATTGCTCCAGTCCACCCTCTCTCTGCAAAAGACGCTGGAGGATACTATGAGCAGGCAGGAGGCTATGGCGCGTCAGCTGAAAGAGCAGGCCGAGAGAATTGACGCTACATGTGACACCATCAATGAGGAAATCAGTAATCAGCTCTACACCTATGCGGAAACTCATGGCATGTAGAGAATACGCGAAACTCTATACAGGAAAGGATGTGAAGTGAGATTTGGCCGGGAAAAGACAAAATAGGGACAGATTTGCGGACCCCAGCTACTGGCAGTCCTACTCGGATATGATGGCAGCTCTGTTGCTGATCTTTATTTTGATTATTGCCATCACTCTGGCAATCTATAAGCAGAAGACAACGGATCTGGAAAAGACACAGATGGAACTGAATGCAGCCAGACAGAAGTTGGATCTGGCGTCAGAAGAGCTGGATTTGGCTCGGATTGATCTGGACAATTATCGCAGTGAGATAGAGGCGTCCAAGCACGATTTGGAGGACTCACTGTTAAAACTTCAGGAGGCTTATGATGCGGCAGCTTTGACCCAGGAGGAATTGGCGGCGGCATATCTGGAGATTGACGAGGCCAGAGGGGAATTGGAATCCACCCGGAGCCAGTTGGAGGATATCGTGGGTGTAAGGACAGATATAATAGGAGAATTGCAGACCAAATTTAACAATTCCAACATGAAGGTCGATGCCCAGAATGGTTCCATCAGCTTTTCGTCGGACGTGCTGTTTCGGTACGGCAGTGCCAATCTGACAGATGCCAGCAAGGCGACATTGACAGAAATCATCCCCATGTATCTGGATGTACTGCTGCAGGAGCAGTACCGGGACTATATCGCAGAGATTATCATAGAGGGGCATACGGATACAGATGGCAGCTATCAGCACAATATGGATCTGTCCTCGGAGCGTGCCAGCTCGGTGGCGAGGTATATACTGGATTCGAATAACGGTCTCAGCGAAGCAAAGATTCAGCAGCTGCAGTCCATGCTGACGATTAACGGCCGCTCCTACAGCAGCCCCATTTACAAGACAGGCAGCAACGAGATTGATATGGAGGCGTCCAGGCGTGTGGAGATTAAGTTCCGCCTGAAGGAGGACGAACTGATCCAGAAGATCACAGAGCTTCTGAATCAGCCAAGCAGGTAGTAAAATTGTGTTGTCACGTCTGTCATAAAATGAATATGACAAGTAAAAAAGCGGGGGAAACGACACTAAAATACCAGTGATTTCGGATATAGAAGAAACTGACAGGCACTTACAGGAAATGGTGTCATATCTGCTGGTAAGCGCATATTGACCCGTTTGGATAAGTGACGGGAAACAGTGTTAGATGTGGGAAAGGATGGAAGTATTATGGATGAGAACAGAATGAAGAGAAATGAGCTTTTGGCGGCAACAGTGATCAAGGGCCTGGAGAGCCGCAACATGAAAGGGTATTATGCAGCTACCCGAGAGGAGGCGCTGCAGAAAGCGCTGGAGTTGATTCCACAGGGCAGCAGTATCAGCTGGGGCGGCTCCATGAGCATTC
>CAZKAO010000039.1:0-30659 GCA_964550745.1 uncultured Acetatifactor sp. | reverse complement strand
CGGTCAGGCCATTTCTTCGCAGCTCCGCAATATAGGAGGCTGTGCCCAGCACATAAATCTTGTCCTGAGAATAATGCTGGCGTAAAAAGCGCAGCGTCATATATCCGGAGGTGATAAACTGATTCTCCGTGGTCTCCAGACCGAAAGCCTCTCGGAATTTTTTTACATAATCCGCATTGCTTTTGGTGGAATTGTTGGTAATATAGTAAGCCCTGCCGCCGATGGACTGAATATAGTCCAGCAGAGGCCGAGTGCCCTCATACAGGGTGTCTCCCACAGCGATGGTGCCGTCGATATCAAATAAAAACAGTTTCTTTTCCCTCAAATGTGTCATAGTAGTGTTCCTTTCCCTGTGATCTGAAATACTATCTGGCTGAACTGTATCACAAAAAAGTGTTCTGTGCAAGGGAATACTTGCAAGAAAACCTTATCAGTGCTACACTGAAATAATAGTTTGGCTCTGCCGGGCGGCCATGACACATGTTGCATAGGTGATGTGACTGTCCCATCCGGCAACGCTATAACTGAACATTTGGATAAACGAGGAGGAGCTTCCATGAAACTGACTTGCTTTGCGAGACCGCCGAAGTTCTGGACCAGGCTAGTGATGATGATGATCGGAGTGTCCCTACAGGGCTTTGCCCTGTCTCTGTTGATTCGGCTGGCGCTGGGGACGGACCCCTGTTCCTGTCTGACCCAGGGAGTGATCAACTATGTGCCCATCAGCTTTGGCACGGCTCAGCTGTTGTGCCATCTGGTAACGTTTGTCTTCGTGCTGCGGTTCGATATGAGCTACATTGGCTTTGGCACCATCGGCAATATGGTTTGTCTGGGATACATATCGGATTTCTTCGGCTGGATCTGGGACAGCGTGCTGCCTCAAGGCTTTTTTACGGCTGTGCCGGTGCGCTGGGGGCTGCTGGTGCCGGTATTGATCGTATTTATTCTGGGAGCGTCCACTTATATGACGGCTGGTCTCGGATCTTCTCCCTATGACGCCCTGCCTTTTATTATTTCTCACAAATGCAAAAAGCTTCCCTTTAAAGTGATTCGCATGGCCTGGGATATCTGTTTCATGGCAGCAGGATTTGTGCTGGGCGGCGATGTAGGTATCGTGACCCTGGGCGTGGCATTTTTCCTGGGGCCTGTGATCGCCTTTATGCAGAAAAAGCTAGCAGTCCTGCTGAAATGACCACAATTAATATATTTGGAGAAAAATATGAAAGAGAGAAAATATAAGTCAACAGTACTGATAAAACGTTTTTTACCCTATTACAGGCCCCATGTGAAGGTTCTTTGCCTGGACCTGTTCTGTGCGGCGCTGACGACAATCTGTGAGATTGTGCTGCCGTTGATCATCCGTCATATCACCAATCAGGCTATGGAGAATCTGGCGCTGCTGACGGTGCGCACAGTGGGAGGGTTGGGGGTGCTGTACTTGACGCTGCGGCTGATCGACGCCGCGGCCTACTACTATATGGCCTACACCGGCCATGTGATGGGCGTGGATATGGAGACGGACATGCGCAGGGACGCCTACGGGCACCTGCAGAAGCTGTCCAACACCTACTACAACAATACCAAGGTAGGCCAGATCATGGGACGCATCACCAACGATCTGTTTGATGTGACGGAGTTTGCCCATCATTGCCCGGAGGAATTCTTTATCGCCGGGATCAAGGGTGTGGCTTCCTTTATCATCCTGTGTACTGTCAATGTGCCGCTGACGTTGATTATCTTTTGCATTATCCCGGTGATGGTGCTGGTCTGCAGCAAGATCAATTTCCGTCTGCGGGCGCTGTTTCGCCAGCAGCGGCAGCAGGTGGGAGAGCTGAATGCCCGGATTGAGGACAGCCTGTTGGGGCAGAAGGTAGTGAAAGCATTTGCCAACGAGGATGTGGAAAATGACAAGTTCGAGCAGGACAACCGGAAGTTCTACCAGATCAAAAAGCGCAGCTATCGCTATATGGGAATCTTTCAGTGTTCCACCAGACTGTTTGACGGCCTGATGTACCTGGTCACTATTGTGGCAGGCGGGTATTTTGTGATAGAGGGCACGATACGCCCCAGCGATCTGGTGGCCTATGTGATGTATGTGTCTACTTTTATCGCCACGGTGCGGCGGATCATTGAGTTTGCCGAGCAGTTCCAGCGCGGCATGACGGGGATCGAGCGTTTTCTGGAGATCATGGATGCGGATATAGACATCTTTGATGAGCCGGGGGCGGTGGATCTGGCGGAGCCGAAAGGAAATATTGTGTTTGAGAATGTGAGTTTTGAGTATCCTGACGATCACAACCAGGTGTTCCGCAACTTAAATTTGTGCATCCAGCCTGGAGAAAAGGTAGCTTTGGTAGGTCCCTCCGGCGGCGGAAAGACCACGCTGTGCAATCTGATTCCCCGGTTTTATGATGTGACCGAGGGGGATATTTATCTAGATGGAAAAAATATAAAAGATCTGACATTAAAGAGTCTGCGCCGCAGTATCGGCGTGGTGCAGCAGGAGGTGTATCTGTTCTCCGGCACCGTCTATGAGAATATTGTCTACGGGCGGATAGACGCATCCCGCCAGGAGGTAGAAGAGGCTGCCCGCAGAGCGGGAGCCCATGAGTTTATCATGGAGCTGAAGGACGGCTATGACACCTACATCGGGGAGCGGGGTGTGAAGCTCTCCGGCGGACAGAAGCAGCGCATCAGCATCGCCCGGATGTTCCTGAAGGACGCCCCGATCATCATACTGGACGAGGCCACATCGGCTCTTGACAACGAGAGTGAGTACGAGGTGGCCAAATCTCTGGCGGCGCTTTCCGAGGGACGTACCACGCTGACGGTGGCACACCGCCTGTCCACAATCCGAAACAGCGACCGTATCCTGGTGCTGACGGAGGAGGGCATTATCGAGGAGGGCACCCACGAGCAGCTCATGGCCAGGGCGGGAACATACTGGCACCTGTATCAAATGGCAAACGAGATGAAATAGGCTATAGCTCTGCCAGCTCCTTTAGATTGCGGTGATAGGTCTCGGACATAATCCCCTGTATATAACCACCCAGGTTTTTGCGGGTCTCCTTATCCAGGGACTTGATGTCGATGGGGGTGCCATATTCGATGATGACGGTCTGCTTTTTGATCCGGGGCATATGGTCTTCAAAGATGCCGTTGGTGCCCACCATCGTGATGGGGAGAACCGGTACATCCGCTTTCTCGGCGATCTTAAAGCTGCCGTCCTTAAATGGCAGGAAATCCTGGTCCGTGCGGTTGCGGGTTCCCTCCGGGAAAATGCAGATGGAGATGCCGGACTTGGCTTTTTCCACGCCTTTTAAGATCGTTTTCAGCCCTTTCTTGATATCGCTGCGGTCTAGGAACAGGCAGTGAAGAAAATACATCCACACGTTCAGCAGCGGATAACGCAGCATCTCCAGCTTGGCCACATAGCCGGTGGGCCGGGGAACGCGCACATAAGTCAGAATGATGTCAAAATAGCTTCGGTGATTGCCCACATACAGCACAGCGGTGTCCTTGGGAACATTCTCCTCTCCCTTGACAATGACCTTAGTGCCGGATATGCGGATTATCCCGCGGAACGCCCAGTTGACGATGGCGAGGGAACTTTTATCCCTCAGAGGCATATTGAATTTGCCGATGATCCACTCCGCCAGCATAAGGGGTATGGACAGCACCAGAAACAACAATACAAGCAACATAACAAGTATAAACCTAATCATAAGTCCTCCTTATCATAGTTCCGCATATTCCCTGCAAGCACACAGGGCAGGTGATCCATATCCGGCCGCTGGGACGTCCGTATATGGATCAGTGCGCTTTCCGGGAATATGCTGTTTGAGTCTTAAAAGTAAATTGCAGAGCATTCCAGATCAGTATATCATATTTTAGCATATGTGTACATAAGATATACTAAAACAACTGGGATGATTCATTATGAGGCAGCATATTTTTAAGTGTGGAAAGCGATTATTGGCAATACTGCTGTGTATGGGCATATTCTGCGGCCTGTGCGGGTGCAGCCTGATGAGTACGGAGGAGGTAAAGCTCCGGGATCTGGACTTTACCATACTGGGCGAGGAAATGGTGCCTGCGGAGCTGGCGACCATGATTGAGGAGCGCAAGGCGGACGCCTTCAAAATGACCTATTCTGACAACCAGAATCTATACATATGTGTGGGTTACGGCCGGCAAGAGACCGGCGGCTACAGTATCACCGTGGATGAACTCTATCTGACGGAGGAGGCGGTCTTTGTCCAGACCACACTGCTGGGACCGGATGTGTCCGAGAAAGGCAATAAGACGCCGTCCTACCCATACATTGTGATCAAGACAGAGTATCTGGACCAGCCGGTGATCTGTAAATAAATGGATTCCTCAAAGCATTCACTTACCCCCAAGTGGATGCTTTTTTTGCCTGAAAAAGATTTACTTATGCTCTAAAAGGAAGTATACTGGAGAAAACAATTGCAGGGTAAGCGGCGGGGGCTAAGGAATTGGATCATGGAGTACAAGGTAGGTAAAGGTATATTGATAACGGTCTGCACTATAGCGATAGCTGCCATTATGCTGATACAGAGCAGGCGCAGGAGGGCAAAGCAGTTGCTGGATGAAGAAGCATATATTGTTTGCTTTTCGCCGCTCTATACAGGAATAATGATATTTGGCATTGTATTTTGGCAGATTATTACATGGGTCGCAATTCTGTTGGATGAACTGGATATTGTGGTCATGCTTGTTCTGTTGGCGTTTATTCTCTTTTGTCTGCTGGGATGTTTTATCATGCTTTTCTGGGGAATTGTGGTGCATGAGGATAAGGGAATACTGGTGTATTACCATCCTCCCCTGCGGCCAATACAGATCCGTATCTCAGATATTACAAAAGTTCAATTTTTGGAAAATCGTCTGAACAGTCGGGAACGCTACAGAATCAGGATCTTTCAACATACCCGGAAGCACATTGACGTCTCAGATGAGATGGAGAACTTTTATCTGTTGGCAAAATATCTTGCGGAAAAAGAAGCCGGTTTGGCGGCGGAAGCGGATATATACAGGCAATATAATTATGGGAGATATACGATAGAACAGGGATATTTCCGACAAGGCAAGATTGAGATGGCAGAGATGGCAGATGATTTTACAGTCATGGAAACACTTTCAGAAAAGGTGAGAAGTGGGGGTCTGGCGCTTTTTTTCCTTATAGTTGACATTCTTCTTGCCTGGAACTGGAACGAGTGGAGCAGAGGAGACCCATATTATAATTGGTATTTTGCAGGAGCCGCGCTGATCACCCTGGTGGGTATGACGGTGTTTATACCGCAGATGCTTCGTAAGGTTTCTGTCTGTAATCATACAATCTGTGTAAGGAATGGAATCGGCAGGAACTGTGTCTATGATGTAGGGGAAATATCTGCTGTGGAGAGAAAGCAGCATTATCTGTTGATATATGCTAATGGAAAAAGGATAGCAAAGATTTCCAAAGATGATACAAACTTTGCTTCATTTGAAGAGTGGTTAAACAGAGAGCTGGAGAGGGTGTGCCAAAGCATACAGAATGATGAAGTATAAAGAACACCGGAAATGGTATATTGTGGAAAAATATGGAGGCGGAATATGCTGCTGATTGAGAATGGATATATGATTGATCCCAAGTCGGGGCGTGAGGGTAATTACGACATTCTGACAGAGGATGGGCGGATTAGAAAAATTGGCAGAAACCTGGGGCAGGAGCTGACGGTGGCGGAGCGGAAAAAGTGTGAGATACTTAATGCGGAGGGACTGCTGGTGGCTCCGGGCCTGGTGGATGTGCATGTGCATTTTCGTGATCCCGGCTTTACCCACAAGGAGGATATTCTGACGGGGGCCGCAGCTGCGGCCAGGGGCGGCGTCACCACCGTGGTGCTGATGGCCAACACCAAGCCCACGGTGGACTCGGAGGAGACGCTGCGGTATGTGCTGGACAAGGGCAGGACCACGGATATCCATGTGGAGACCTGCGCCAATGTGACCCTGGGGATGAAGGGGCAGGAGCTGGTGGATATGGACCGGCTGGCGAAGGCAGGAGCTGTGGGCTTTACCGATGATGGAATCCCCATTATAGATGCCGCTGTCGTCCGGGCGGCCATGGAGAAGGCGGCGCAGCTGGACATGCCCATCAGCTTTCACGAGGAAGATCCAGCACTGATTGCCAACAACGGCGTCAACCGGGGCAGGGCCAGCGAATATTACGGCATAGGCGGCTCTCCCAGGGAGGCGGAGATATCCATGGTAGAGCGGGACTTGCAGATCGCCCTGGAGACGGGAGCCTGCATAGACATCCAGCACATCAGCAGCCGGGAGGCGGTGGAGCTGGTGCGCCAGGCCAGAAAACAGGGTCACAATATCCATGCGGAGGCCACTCCACATCATTTTACGTTGACAGAGGAGGCAGCCATACAGCATGGTACACTGGCCAAGATGAATCCGCCGCTGCGGGAGGAGGCAGACCGGCAGGCTATTATCCGGGGGCTGGTGGACGGCACCATAGACCTGATTGCCACAGATCACGCGCCCCACACCGCCGAGGAGAAGGCCCAGGACATCACTAAGGCTCCCAGCGGCATCATCGGCCTGGAGACGGCGCTGCCTTTGGCTGTCACGGAGCTGGTAAACGGCGGCTATCTGACCATGAAAAGCGTGCTGGAGAAAATGAGTACTAACCCGGCGGCCATGTATCATCTGGACGCAGGGTATCTGGCAGAGGGCGGCCCGGCGGACATCATTCTGGTGGACACGGCGGCCACGCAGATTTTCACAGAGTATGCCTCCAAATCCAGCAACACGCCTTTCACCGGCAGACAGCTTCGCGGCGTAGTAGTGGCTACGATCTGTGACGGGAAGGTGGTATATCAACGTTCGGGATCATAGTGTGAGAAGAATGGAAAAGATGATTTGGGGTCCTACGAATTCAAAGGAGCATTAATAAGTGTTAAAAAAGAGAAATAAAAAAATAACAATATTTGTTTTTTTCATTATTACACTGACGATTATTGGGTATCACTGCTACTGCCACTATATGACAAAACAATTTTACAAATACGTTGATCAGGGCGATACAGAGGAAATAATTGCTTGTGTAAAAAAAATGCCGGATGTTAATATGCTGGATGTATGTATTCCACTGTACTATATAAGAAGGATTCTTTTTCAAGGTGCAGCAGATAAAGGGTATCCTATATATTATGCCGTATGGAAACAGACAGATATAAGTGTAATGGAAGCACTATTGGAGAGAGGGGCAGACCTTAATAAGAAAGATTATGACTTACCCCTTAAATGCCTGCTACGCTATGAACAGGAAGATATGTATGAAAAAGTAAAATTATTTGTGAAATATGGTGTAGATACAGACATAGAGTTCCTTAGGATACCGGGATACTGGGAACAATTATCAGAAAATGAAAAAGAAGAGAGAATGAATACGGTAATTTTTTTGTGGGAATGTGGAATGAATGAATGGGAATATGTAGGCACCAAATATGAAAGAACTATATTACATGTTGCCGCAGAGTGTGTAGAAGTAGACTATCTTGAAACTCTATATAAAAATGAAAAACGTCCTATGTATAGTTTGTTAAATGAAAAAGACGCCAATGGAGAGACCCCGCTTTTTTATGCGGTTCGTATGAAAAAGTCAGACAATTGTGAATTCCTGATAAGTGAGGGAGCGGACATCAGTATTAGAAATAATGAAGGAAAAACGGCGTATGATGTGGCCGTGGAATCAGGATGTGAAGAATGTATGGAAATTTTAGAATCCGTTTTACAATTTGACAACAATTTTTTTAAATAGTAAACTATTTGATATGTAAATGTCTATGGATATGAATACGAGAGGAGATATTTCATGAAAGAAAAAACTACGGCGAAGGTACTCTCCCAGCGGCAGATTGCCCCACGCATCTATGATCTGTGGCTGGAGACCGGTCTGGCATCTCAGGCAAAGCCCGGTCAGTTTATCGGCGTATATCCGAAAAGCGCCGCCACTTTGCTGCCCAGGCCCATCAGCATCTGTGAGGTCAACGCAGAGAGGACGGCCCTGCGCATTGTCTACCGTGTTGCTGGTCAGGGTACGGCGGAATTCTCCGCCCTGAAGGAGAATGACTCGATAGACATTTTGGGGACTCTGGGCAACGGTTTTCCCCTGGAGGCGGGCAAGGGAAAACGCTGCTTTCTGATGGGCGGCGGCATCGGCGTTCCTCCCATTCTGCAGCTGGCAAAGGAACTGGAGGGAGATAAGTCCATTATCATGGGCTATCGGGACGGCAATCTGTTTCTCGCGGAGGATTTTGCCAGATATGGCCGGGTCTATGTGGCCACCGAGGACGGCAGCCAGGGAACGAAAGGCAATGTGCTGGACGCCATAGCGGAAAACAAGCTACAGGCCGATGTGATCTACGCTTGCGGTCCCATGCCCATGCTCCGGGCCATCAAGCAGTATGCGGCGGAGCGGGGGATCAAGGCCTATATCTCGCTGGAGGAGCATATGGCCTGCGGCGTGGGCGCATGCTTGGGCTGTGTGGTGAAGACGAAAGAGGTGGATCACCACTCCCATGTACACAATGCCCGGATCTGCACGGACGGGCCTGTTTTTGACGCAGAGGAGGTGGATATCTGATGAATACACAGGTTAATATTGCAGGAGTAACCTTGAAAAATCCGGTGATGACTGGTTCCGGCACATTTGGTTCCGGCATGGAATACGGAGAGTTTGTGGATTTAAACCGCCTGGGCGCAGTGGTGACCAAGGGAGTGGCCAATGTACCCTGGCCCGGCAACCCCACCCCAAGGGTGGCGGAGGTCTATGGCGGCATGCTCAACGCCATCGGTCTGCAGAATCCCGGCATTGATGTGTTTATGGAGCGGGATATCCCTTTTCTGAAACAATATGATACAAAAATCATTGTCAATGTGTGCGGAAAAACCGTGGAGGACTATCTGGAGGTGGTGGAAAAGCTGGGGGATGAGCCTGCGGCAGCCATGCTGGAGATCAATGTGTCCTGCCCCAACGTCAAGGAGGGAGCCATCGCTTTCGGACAGAAAGCGGACGCTCTGTTCAACATTACGGAGCAGATCAAGAAAAAAGCCCGGCAGCCCATTATCATGAAACTCAGCCCCAATGTGACGGATATTGCGGAAATGGCAAAAGCGGCAGAGGCAGCGGGAGCGGACGCTATCTCTCTGATCAACACCCTCACGGGCATGAAGATTGACATCCACCGCCGCCGCTTTGCCCTGGCGAACAAGACCGGCGGCATGAGCGGCCCGGCCATCAAGCCTGTGGCTGTGCGGATGGTATATCAGGCATCCCATGCGGTGCAGATTCCGGTGATCGGCATGGGCGGCATAGCCACAGCGGAGGATGCTCTGGAGTTTATTCTGGCGGGTGCCACGGCGGTCAGCGTGGGTGCTATGAATTTTGTGGACCCGTATACTACCGTCAAGGTAATCGAGGGGATAGAGGAGTATATGCGTACTTATCAGGTGGAGGATATTGCCAGCCTGATCGGAGCCGTGGAGTAATGATCATGGTTAATAAAGAAGCAACAATCAACAAAGAAAATGTTGACGTTATTTTAATAGTTGAGGGGATAAATTATGCTGATACCACACTTGCATTTTTGTGACAACTGCGAAGAAGCGATTGCTATATATGAGAAAGCGTTTAATACAAAAGCCGAAAGTATCGTATACAACCGTGATTATGCACCTGATGAATATCCAGACGATAACAGAATAGCGCACGCTGTTATGAACATCCACGGACAAAAAGTTTTTCTGAATGATAGATTTGGCAACAAGGACAAATCTCTTAATTGTGCTGTTCATTTAATTGTTATGTTTACATCTGTCGAAGAACTTCTTGCCTGCTATGAGTTTTTCAAAGAAGAAAGCACAATTATTGACCCGTTCACAAAATTACCATACAGTGAATTAGCAGGTAACTTTGTTGATAAATTTGGTGTGCAATGGGGTTTTATGACAGAGTAGCAATGCAACATATAAAACAGTGTAAAGCCGTCTCAGATGGTAACAGAATTCTTGAGAAACTTGAAAATGGAGAATTCGTATGCATAATTATATACACTTGATTTTTGATGTGGATGATACGCTGCTTGATTTTTACCCTGCATTTGTAACCGCACAAAGAAATATAGCTGAAAAACTGGGGATTGAACCCTCTAAAGAATATTTAGAAACGGATGAAAAATGCGGTTGGAAAGCGTGGGAGGAAAGCCGTTTAGATAAAACAGAAGAAAAAGACGTACAAGAGAATTATCATGTGTATTATTATCAATATTTAAGAAAACACTTTGAATATTTATTGGAGGCATACGGAAAAGTTTGTGATGTGCAAGAACTTGTGGATTGCTATCTGAAAAGCATTTCATCATCAAAAGTAATGAAAGAACCTGATACATTGTCTATCTATGTGAAATTATCTAAAAGATATAAATTAGTGTTAGCCACAAACGGAATAGAACAGGTACAAAAGGAAAGGTTATCTGATTTTCTGCCATATACACATAGGCTCTACATTTCTGAGGAAATAGGATTCATTAAACCTACAGAAGATTTTTATAACTTTGTCATGAGCGATCTGAAGTGTAGAATAGAGGAGTGCTTAATGATAGGTGATTCTATCACCAATGACGTGATGGGTGCTAAAACAATAGGAATGGATGTATGCTATTACAATCCCCAAAACAAGAAAAAACCTGAAAATGTATTAGTTGATTATGAGGTAAATAGTATCAATGATTTAGTTCAAATTCTGCTGTAATAGGGGCAAATACCCGGTAGAATACATATGACCTTTGGAAAAAGCCCAAAGTAGATATTCTGTTGAGTGGTATGGAAACAAGTATGATAGAAATAAGGCATGACAAACAGATTTATTGTTAAGATATTAATTGTGACAGCACTGCTGACACAAATTCAAAAGGCGGTTATTTCATGAATGAAGTAAATTCAGTATTTTCACAAGTCACTGACATAATTGAAACAGCAAAGAATAATGCATATAAAAAAGTAAATGAAGAACTTATCAACATGTATTGGAATATAGGAGCCTTTTTAAGCAAAGAGGCTGAAAATGCAAACTTTGGGGATGCATATATTGATTCAATATCGGAATATATACAAGAGCAATTTCCGGGGATTAAGGGATTTAACAGGCGCGGACTGTATCGAATGAAAAAATTCTACGAGACGTATGTTGGTGATGAATTTGTGACAGCGCTGCTGACACAAATTAGTTGGACAAATCATCTTGCAATTATGTCAAAGGCAAAGACTATTGAGGAAAGGCATTTTTATATCACATTATGTATAAAAGAAAGCTATTCCTCAAGAGAGCTGGAAAGACAGATGGAAAGTGCATATTATGAGCGTTACATGTTGTCAAAAGAAAAAGTATTGCCGGAGTCTATAAGAGGATTGAAAGAAAATCCTTTTATGGATACTTATGTTGTAGAATTTTTGGATATGCCCAAAGTCTACAAAGAACAAGATTTTAGAAAAGCAATAATTGAAAATATGAAGAATTTTATATTGGAGTTGGGAAAAGATTTCACTTTCATTGATGAAGAATATAAAGTACAGGTTGGCGGAGAAGATTTTGCAATTGATTTATTATTTTTTCATAGAGGGTTACAGTGCTTGGTAGCTTTTGAACTAAAAATTGGAAAGTTCAAGCCGGAATATATATCAAAAATGGATTTCTATTTAGAGGCACTTGACCGACAGAAGAAAAAAGAACACGAGAACCCAAGCGTTGGGTTGATATTGTGTGCGTCTAAAAATGATGAAGTAGTGGAGTATGCAATGAGCAGGAGTATGTCGCCAATGCTGGTATCAGAATACAAATTACAGTTACCGGACAAGAAGATATTAGAGAGAAAATTGCAGGAATTAGTCAATATTCCTCAAATCAGGGAAGAATAGAGTATAAATTACTACAAAGAAAAATAAAGGAGACTTATGAAAATAGCGGATAGCGGGAAAAAATTAGCAGTCGGCAGAGTGGCAGGTTTTTTTGCCGCCGTAGTTCTGGTAGTTGTTTTTGCTGCAGGAGCATGGGTTCTCCATTCCCGTGACGGCGTGGAGGAGGTCTCCCGTGACGATGGGGAGGAGATTCCTTATAATGCTCTGGAAGAGAATATGCAGGGAGTCCAGGCTGAGGATACACAAGCTGAGGATACACAGGCGGAGGACATACAAGAGGAAGAACAGAGTGAGCCGGTGAATGCGTTCGTTCAGGAAACACTCAGGGAGTCGGAGGCCTGTCTTAAAAGGGGAGAATATCTTCAGGCGGTGCAGGTGCTGATGGATGCCCAAAAGGAACAGGCTGATGAGACCCTGGCCGACAGAGAGGCATATCTGCGGGAAAATATTGTGGTTCTGAGAGAGCAGAAATATTACGATGAAATACTCAGGGGGGAATACAGATATGACGCCCAGGGAAACATGACGGAATATACGGATTATGACAAGGACGGTAATCTGATGTCTGTCTATATGGTGGAGCCCGATGGAAAGGCAAGATTGAAAATTTCAGTCTGGAATGGCATCACGACTTTTTCTGAGTTTGATGAGGAGGGAAATAGAACAAAGGAAACAAATTATACAGAGGACGGGAACATTCTCAGTTGGACGGATATTGTCTATGATGAGGAAGGAAATAAGATCCGGACTTTTTACCGGGCGGATGGAAGCATATATATGGAGCTACTCGATAATTCTGCTGGTGTTAACATAAAATATATTTCTTATAACGAGGACGGAAGTATTGCCAACTGGTCTGACGCTGTGTGTGATGACCAGGGAAGGGGGATTACCTTTTTCGACTATAATGGAGACGGAAGCGTAGTATACCGGACGGAAAACGAATATGATGAAGGCGGGAACCTTGTAAAATCCACCAGATATGATGGTGAGGGAACGTATATCAGTAGAACGGAATTTGAATATGATTCTGAGGGACAGCGTACCAAAGTTATTGATTTTACAGAACGCGGCGCAGAGGTGGTCAGAGAGGAGTATGCATACGATACTGCCGGGAACCGGATAAAGGAAGTTCGTTATAATCAGTATGGCGGTGTGGAAAAGTGGGAGGAGTGTAGATATGATGCCGCCGGAAACTGTATAGATTATATTAATTATAAAAACGATGGGCGCGTTCGCGAACATCATGGCCGTGAGTATGATGCCGCCGGAAATGAGATTACCTTTATCGTCTACAATTCGGACGGAAGCATTGATACCCGGAGAGAGAATCAATATGATGAAGCCGGAAATGAGACAGAGAGTATTGGCTATCGGGGAGACGGTACGGTATTTTACAGAGATGTGAGAGAGTATGATGAGACGGGCAGAGTCCTGAAAAGCTGGGACTACGGCGAGAACGGGGAATTGGAAAGAACCTATGAATATGTGTATGATCCGGCCCTGTACCAAGGAACGGGCTCTACCTATGATTCAGCGGGAAGGCTTCTTGATCAGACGGAATGGACCTTTGATATTCTTGGGAATATACTGACTCGTCAGGACCAGAATGGAATCAGCAGTTATGTATATGAGTATGGGCTGGCAAACTAAAGTTTGACTGAGGTTTTGGCGAAAAAGAATTTATTTGTTAAAAAGAATAAAATGAAAGCTGCCTTCATAGATATACTTATAAGTATAGATAGGGAGGTAGTTTTTTTGTGGAACTGATTAAAAAGAATATACATATGGATCGCATCAGAACTCAGGCAGTGTCCCAGATCACCCTGGAGGAGGATATGAACATTCCGGATCAGAAGCCGGATGTGAGCAGCCTGTGTTTTGACCGGGCCTCCGTGATGATCGACGAGGTTAAGCCGTATACGGACTATGTACAGGTGCGGGGACGGCTGTGCTTTGCCATCCTGTACCATACCCCGGAGGAGGGCTGCGGCCTGGTGGCGCTGGATGGCAAGATTCCCTTTGAGGAAAAAATCAATATGCAGGGAGTCCAGAGCAGCGATATGGTACATGTGCAGAATGCGTTGGAGGATCTCAGCGCGGGCATTATCAACTCCCGCAAACTCAGTATCCAGGCGGTGGTGACACTGACTGCCCGGGTACAGGAACTCTGCGATGAGGAAGCGCCTATCGGCCTCTATGGGGAGGATAACGCCGAGTACCGCCGCACCCCGGTGGAGGTGGCCCAGATCGCTATCTGCAAGAACGATATTTTCCGCATCAAAGAGGAAATCACCCTGCCGGCGAGCTACCCGAATATGTTCCAGATTCTGTGGAGCAGCCTGACGCTGGATGATGTGGACTGCAAGCCGCTGGAGGAAAAACTTTCGCTGCAGGGGGACCTGCATCTGTTTTTGCTGTACGAAGGAGAGGGAGAGGATCATCCGGTGCGCTCCTTTGAGACGACTCTGCCTTTCAGCGGTATGATGGAATGCCATGGCAGCCGGGATATGATGATACCGGACATTCACTTCATGATGGGGCAGCAGGAGCTGGATATCCGCCCGGATCTGGACGGAGAGGAGAGGATCATCGGGTTGGAGACGGTACTGGATATCGACATCCGGCTCTATGAGGAGGAACAGACGGAAATTATTACTGATATCTACGGAGTGAGCAAGGAACTGACCACGATCAGCAGGCAGGCGTCCCTGCGGCGGCTGCTGTCGAGAGTAAACGGCAAGATGAAGATCAACGACCACATCCGTATCCGGAACAGGGACACGGGAATCCTGCAGTTGCTGCACAGCCAGGGAAGCATACAGCCGGACCGGCAGGAGGTGACTTCGGACGGATTGGAACTGTGGGGAAGCCTGCAGGTAAAAGTACTCTACATTACCGGTGCGGACGATATGCCCTACGCCAGCACCACAGCCCAGATTCCCTATCACTATACGCTGGAAATTCCGGGTATCGAAAAGGAGGATGTCTGCGATGTGAGATGTAGCGTGGAACAGCTGCAGGTGGCCATGCTGGACGGGGAGGAGATGGATGTAAAGGCGGTGCTGGTATTTGGCACCATTGTATTTAGAAATATTTCCCTGGAGCTGATCGGAGATGTGATAGCGGCTCCCCTGGATATGCATAAGCTGGGTGCGCTGCCCGGTATGACCATCTATATTGTCAAGCCGGGGGATAATCTGTGGAATATTGGCAAGCGCTATTATCTGCCGGTGGAGCGGCTGCGGGAGCTCAATGAACTGACCAGCGATGAGCTGATGCCAGGGCAGAAGCTTTTAGTGGTGAAGGGCGGCGTGGTGTAAGAAGAACTTCTACAGACGTCCCGCCATTGGACGGGACGCCAAGAAGTTCTAATCTTACACCCGGAGAATGCCGGAAAGAGGCATTCTCCACATGAAAAAGAAAGGTCACATATAAAAAGACGGAAACCCGTAAGGGCTTCCGCCTTTTTGTTGTGTTATTTGGTCTTAACACCTGCATCCTCAGCCATCTTGTCAAAGCCTGACAGAACAGCGTCATAGGTCTGCTGGCAGATGCTGGGAAGCTGGCCGCCCCAGGTCTGCTCTGCCTTCTTGTAGCCCTTCTCAAAAGCAGCCTTCATCTCCTCGATCTTGTCGGGATCGCCGCCTGTCAGAGCGGTGGCGAAGCTCAGGATACGATCAGAAGTCTGCTTTACACCCCAGTAGCCGTCCTCAGCGATATCCTTCTGAGCCTGCAGCTTGGTAGCAGGATCTACCTTGTAGTTGCCGCTCCTTAAGAACTGCCAGATGTCATTGGCCTGGCCATAAGCGGTGGACTGCTTGGTCATCATCTGCTCTACCAGACTCCTCAGCTGGGAAGTGCGGGCCTCCGCGTCAGCCTTCAGCTGGTTCACCAGATTGGTGTTGGGAGTGTAGGTCTTCTTGGCAGAATCCGTGGTCTCCGCAGAGTGCTCATATACCACACCGGTATCATTGGTGGTATTGGTACTCTTTGTGGTCTCAGCGGCTGTGGATTCCTTAGCAGTACTCGTGTAGCTGCTGTAGGAGGCCTGTGTTGATGTAACTCCGTTTACATTCATATTGACCTTCTTTCCGGCGCCTTATGCGCCTGTTTTTTTGCTTCGCATCATCCGTGATGCGTTTTCTGGATAAATATCCAGATAAAGATACCTGTACGGTATATTTCGGCAAAAAAAATAAAATGTTTATAGATGTAAATTATTTTTTTGGAAAAATTTTTCTGGCGGCGTCCAGAAACCTTCCGCGTCCGTTTTCAAATAGTGCAATAAAAAAATCTTGCAATGTCTGATTTATATTCGCTAAAAACACCGCAAAGAAAAATTGCAACAATACTCGAATGAATTATATTATAAAACAACAAACATAAGCGGCGCTGCGCGATCTGTTTTTTATCCCGAGTCATATGCCCTTCATCCCAAATAGTGGATAACGGCATGTCGGCTGGTTAGCTTGAAGTAAAAATTTACTTTCTGTACACGGAGATAAGAGAATGAGTGAGAAGGATGAACTGGTCAGGAGAACCATGCGGATCGTCAAGGAGATTTTTAAGGGAACTAAGCAAGCGATTCCGTACTGCAAGGGAGATATGGAGTGGCGTTTCAATCATATGTACGGCTATGGCATGTACTGTACACATGTCAGGGAAGCGCTGCTGGGATGCCTGGGAGATGATTTACAGATCAGCCATCAGGAGTATCGTGTGCAGACGATTGCGGACCAGGTACATCTGGTGAGCGGGATTTTCTGTCTCGCCCCCAAACAGGACGCAGGGGGCACACAGGGAACCCCCTATGAGATATTGATCTGCATGTACAGGGGAATGGCGGAGTGCATCCATGTCCATGGCATGAGGTCCGCCAGACTGCTGTGCAGGGTAAAAAGCTTTCACGAGGAAATCTATTTTCTGGAGGAGGCGGAGGTTTTTTATATTGAGTCCTCCCACAACAATGTGATCTGGCATTGCCGGGGATACCAAGTGGAAAGCAGGGACTCCCTTAAGCGCCTGGAGCATTGTCTGCCGGGAGGTTTTGTGCGGATTCACAGGGGCTATATCGTCAACGCGGGCCAGATATACAACATTAGCGGCAATGAGGTACGGATGGCAAACGGCGATATTTTGATTATTCCCACGAGGAATTGTGCCAGGGTGCGGAAGGATTTGTTGTCCCGGATGGAAAAAGAGCTTTTATCCCCACAGGCAGCTCATTCCTCCCCAAAGGTGGAATGTGGCAGCCTGGATGGATTAGGATTCCCATTGTAACAGACAGTTACAAATCATACACAGAACAGGAAATGGAGGAAGAGTTATGGCGATGGAGTATGATGTAAACAATGAGAAACAGTTGGTGGTCAGGGCGGGCGCTAAGAGTGAGTGTTACGACCTGACAAAACCCATGGGAGAGAATGCGCTCATGGTCACGGCGGAGAAACAGGACATCCTGCACCAGATGGATTTGCCTACGGTGATTTCCAATCTGAACAATACGGTTGACCTGCTGAATATCTCCTACCATGCAGTATATGGTTTCCCGGAGCAGTCCCAGGTGTTCGGTTTGCAGAAGTGCGTCATGGACCTGAATGATAAGGGTCTCGTGGTGGTGACGGATTTCAAGGATCAGGCGTCCGTGGTGGTGGCAGAGCTGGTGGGAGTCTACAGATGGCTGATCAAAGGTATGGAGAGCGTAGCGATCAGCAAGCTGGAACAGTTTGCGAACCGGGCGGCGGGGATGAGCGAGCAGGCCCTGGAGATGGCGGAAGGATACCAGACAGCTGCGGACAGAACCTCCGCCGTGCTTCAGAAGGTCATGGATCAGAACGCCGCGCAGGTGGAGAAGAACGCTGAACTCACCAAAATGATGAAGGAGCTGGAGGCGGCGCAGGAGAGTGTGGCGGCGATACAGAAATCCGTTGAAGAGCGGCTCAACGGGATGCAGCAGGAGTACCGCCGTCTGGTCAAGGTGGACGAGGATGAGCGGAGCCACAAGCAGACCATGGATATCATGGGAGCAGTCTTTGGATTCTTGGGTTCTGCGGCTTCAGTGGCGGCGTCAGCTGTCAACGAAAATGGTTCCGGTGCTGCGGGCACCCAGGCGGCCGATACCCGGGGGCAGCAGGACTACGACGACGCGGAGAAGAAAAAGGAAGAACTGGAGCGGCAGTTCGAGGAGAAGGAGCAGGAGATCGCCGCGCTGGAGGAAAAGGTGAAGGACTTAGTCGCTGAAAAGGATGAGGCAGACGAGCCGGAAAGAAAGAGGCTGGAAAAGGAGATATCCGATGCCAGAAAAGCAGTCTCTGCCGCAAGAAAAGAGAAGGAGAACCTGGAAGTCAAGAAAAAAGCCGCCGCCGACAAGCTGGAAAAGCTGGGAAATATGCTGGGAGCCCTGGGCGCACAGATGCAGCAGAATGCTGCCGCAGGCGCGGACGCCAGCCAGACCCGCGCGGACCAGATGAATGCAATCTATACCGAGATCATGAACCTGGAGAAACAGAAGACGGAGCAGCTGGGGCTGCTGGCCAAGTACGCCAAGCAGATGGAGGCCACGGTCATTGACCAGCACTCCACCGAGGCGGCCATCCAGTCTCTGATCCTGGCTGTCTCCTGTCTGAAAAAGTCTGTGGTGGCGCTGAAGGACATCGCTCTGTTCTGGTCTTCTCTGGAGAGAAGCTGCAGGGCGCTGGCAGATAATTCCCTTAAGGATGACATCAAGGCCCTGCAGTCAGCCGACAAGGCGGATCGTATCGAGGCATATCAAAGCCCTGAGATCATGTATCCCATTGCATCCTATATGGCAAAGTGGGTGGCCATCCTGTCTATAAGCCGGGATTACCTGGCAGCGGCTGAGAAAACCAGAAAGCATTTGAATGATACAGTCGCCAATTCCGATTCCGTGAGCATGACGAGAGAGGGACATTGGGAACTCGCCTCCAAGCTGGCAGGTGAAGTGGGCGACAGCCTCACCCGGCAGATTTCAGATTGTTAAGAGTAAAAAGCAGGGAGGACTTAAAATATGGATTTTATACAGTGTTTCAGCGCCATGCGCTCTATATTTACGGCAGTTTCGTCCGCGGCCTCTTCTCTGATGGAGATGAATGCCATGAACGTCTCTCCCACCGAGGAAGAGAGTGCGCAGCTCCAGGCGGCGTTCGGTGAGATCGGCAGCCAGCTCCATCAGCTGAGCGTGGAGGCTCAGGAGAAAATCCAGGAGTACAATGCCAGAAAGGAGGAGAGTGCCATAGCGGCAGAGGCATCCATCAAGGAGTATACCCAGATGCAGGAAAATCTGCTCCGGCTGGAGAGGGAGAATGCGGATGCCAAGGTTGCGCTGGCCCAGAAGAGCGCTGAGAAAGATGAGCTTGAGAGGACATGCAGGAAATCGGAAACAGAGCTGCAGGATCTCCGGCAGCGCAGAGACAGAGAGATACAGAGAGTAAAGAAAAAGAAAAAGGACCTGAAGAAATGGTTCTGGGTTCCCGGATATGGGATATACCTGGCGATAGATACGCTGGTCAGTGAGCTGGACAACGAGATCGGATCACTCACCCGGCGTGTGGAGGAGGAGCGCCGACGCTTGAACGATTTCTCCGGTCAGTATGAGAGGATTTGCCGGGAGGTGGAGGAGAGAAACCAGAAGATCGAGGCGATTAAAACCCGGCTGAAGGATAACACCCATATGATGGAGCAGCAGAATGCCATGATTGACACATATAAGAAACAGCTGCTCTACTGGGAGGATTTCCATATGCAGATATCCAAGCTGGAATCTAAATTCAAAGCAGGGGAGAACAGTCCTGAAATGATGTATGAAGTCGTTGAACTGATGGAGGCCTTTGAAGATGCAGCAGAAGAATAACAGTCCGCAAAAAAAATATGTGCTGACAGCTCTTGGTACAGCGGCGGTGGCCCTTGGAACGGGTTGTGCCTTCCTTGGCCCCGGCCTGCTGCCGGCCGGAGACGGCGCGGGCGGGCAGACTGTGTCGGAATCGGCGCAGTTCATCGTCAACCAGGGCCTGGGCATGGGTATCGACGGGACAGACGGAGAATATTACCCCATGGATATGCTGGTGGCAGACAGGAATACCGGATTTTTCGTCCGAATTGAGCCGGAGGTATGGCAGGAGGTGGGCGGACAGCCCACCCTCCTGGTATCGGACGGCACGGACACATGGCAGTTTGAGGACAGTGAGTACTGGGAGGAGTATGAATTATTGTGCTTTGATACCTCAGAGCAGGCCTCCTGGGCAGCGGGACAATATGACGTTCGCGTGGATTTTGCGCAGGGCGGTATGCTGGACCGGGAGATTGTCTTCAACGAGATGCGGGACGTCGAGATATTGGTGGTGCCCATTGCAGGCTATTACAGTGGCGAGACGAGGCAAGCAGATTTTCGCAGAAAAAATCTGTGGGAATACACCGAAAAAGTATATCCGGTAGGCGCTGATGACCTGCAGTGGAATATTTATGACGAAGATGAGGTGGCCTTTGATAACAAAAAATATGATCTGGATACCTCCATTGGCAGACTGCGGGTTTGGCAGTATCTGAAACAGCTGCACGACCAGAGTGATGCGGATATGGTAATCGGCCTTGTGCCCGAAAATATGAAACAGAGGTCCTCCGCGGAGGAGGCCACCGTTACAGGTTTTACCTTCGGGGACAATGTCAGCGTCATCTCCCTGCAGGACGCCTGCCCGCCGGTGACAATCGCTCATGAGATTGGGCATTGCCTTTTTTTGGGGGATGAATATGAGAACGGGACCTTTTCGGTCTCCATGAATATGGTGCCCTATGGGATGAAGGGGAAGAACAGATACAGACTGTCGGAGAATGTGGAGGGTACAAGCCCCTATATTGTCGGAGGAACTGCGGACGAGTGGCAGGGTTCCGGGACGGTCATCTACGCGCAGCAATA
The DNA here is from genome assembly GCA_964550745.1 of uncultured Acetatifactor sp. Classification (GTDB taxonomy): domain Bacteria; phylum Bacillota; class Clostridia; order Lachnospirales; family Lachnospiraceae; genus Acetatifactor. Next base: position 9,739 of record CAZKAO010000039.1, on the reverse strand, counting down.
TCCCTATGACGTGCTCTCCGGGGAACTGCTTTTCCGGGATATGACAAGCTTTATGGGCCTGTCCGGCTATCAGGAGGCGGAATACTGGGTCACAACCCAGATATGGGAAGCGCTGTACATGGAATTATGTGAGGAACAATAGGTAAGGCACCGGAAGGGAATATGCCAGGAGCTAAAACGGCATCTGCCCGGACAGTGTCCAGAGAAAGTGCTGGCTGCACTATGGACAGGACTTTCTCTGCCGGTGAAGGTACTGGTAGGGCGGATGCGGAATGGAGGTTCTAAAGAACCTCTAAATAGGAGGCAAGTTTATGAGAGAACAGTTGAGAAAAAAATTGGACCAGGTATCTCTGGTTCCCCCGCGAGAGTGCTCGCAAAATCAGGTTACTATCCTGCTGGGGGCGATCGGGTTGGAACTGTATGCCGCATATAGCAAACTTATCCAGCTGGAGATGGAATTTAAACACGCACCTGAATATCTGGAGAGAGACCAGCAGAAGGATGTGGAGGAAACCATGGAGATCAACGGGGAGTCCTTCGTTGCCATGGAGGCCAAATTCCGAAGGCGCTGCGAGGAATTGCGGAGCTTTCAAAAGGGAGACGAAGCCTTCTGTGTACCCATAAGCGCTCTGCTAAAGCAGCTTGCGGAGGAGCTGAAGGAACTGGCGGCATATCGGTTGGGAGACGATGCTCTGAGGGACGTGGGCGTTTATCTGGAGCAGCTGCGAGGGGTGCTGGAAGCACTGAGGGAGTACCTGGGGCTCTGCATTGGCGATACGAGGGTCTGGGAGCGGAAAGGGACAGGTTTCTCCGAGGTATGTGAAGAAGGCGCCTCGGAAGATTGAAATTGAGAGGAGATCACAAAGATGGAAATTGTGGAAAGCATTTTGACAAATAATCCTTGTTTTCAGAAAGGCGAAAAGATTGTGGTAAAGGGGCTGATGCTGCACAGCGTGGGCTGCTCCCAGCCGTCGGCGAAGGTATTTGTGAGAAATTGGAACTGCCAGAAGGCGGACAGAGCCTGTGTACATGCCTTTATTGACGGAAACACGGGTAAGGTATATCAGACGCTGCCCTGGAATCACCGGGGCTGGCACGGAGGGGGAAGCTCCAACGACACGCATATCGGCGTGGAGATGTGTGAACCGGCCTGCATCAAATATACGAGAGGAGCGTCCTTTACCTGCTCCGACAGAGAAAGCGCCATGGCGGTGGTAAAGCGCACCTATGATACGGCGGTGGAATTGTTTGCGTTTCTCTGCCGGAAATTTTCATTGAATCCGCTGGCAGACGGTGTGATCGTCAGTCATAAGGAGGGACATGCCAGAGGGATCGCATCGGCACACGGGGACCCGGAACATCTGTGGGAGGGCTTGCAGAGCGGCTATACCATGGATGGTTTCCGGCGGGATGTGAGCGCCGCTCTGGGCGAGAGTGTACCGGCTCCCGCCCAGCCGGTGATCCCGCCCTGTGTCCCCGGCGGGAAAATGGTTATCTCGGACCGGGGCGCGGAGCTGGTCGCCCGGTATGAGGGCTGCCGTCTGGAAGCGTATCTGTGTCCCGCCGGGAAATGGACCATCGGCTACGGGCACACCCAGGGCGTGAAACCGGGAGACCGGCTGGATTCTCCGGAGGCGGCAAAGGAGCTGCTGAAGAAGGATCTGGAAGAATATGTGGGCTATGTGAATGAGCTGGCAGTGAACGGAACCATAACCTTTGCGCTGAATCAGAATCAGTTTGACGCCCTGACCAGCTTTTGCTACAACTGCGGCAAGGGCAACCTGCGGAATCTGGTATCCGGCAGGGATGCCGCCACGGTGGGGCAGAAGATGCTGTTGTACAACAAAGGCGGCGGAAAGGTGCTGGCAGGGCTGGTGCGCAGGAGAAAAGAGGAGAGTGCGCTCTTTATGAGCTGAAACGGATGGGAGGAACGCCATGGTGGACAGCAATTTTATTCCTCTGGACGATCTGGTCTACGCACCTCTCCACGCCCTTGCCCAGTCCAATCAGCAGCTGCGGGCGCAGGTGGTGGAAACGATAAAGAGCATGGGCGCACTGCGTCAGAACGGCGCAGAGGAGACCGTGGAGCTTGAGAATCTGAACATTGCCTATGAGCAGGTGCGCCAGGAGGGGGATGAAGGGTACAGTGTGGACAACCTGCTGATGCAGGTGCCCCTGCTCTCCATCGTCCCCATGGTGAATATGAATGTGGAGAAGGCGGAGATTGACTTCTCCACGGAGGTCAAGGTGGAACGTGGGGAGAGCGGGGAATGCGTGGTCATGGCCCGCATCTGTTCCCCCGAACAGCGGGAGAGCGATTTTCTGCCCCGGGTTTCTTACAGGATGCGGATCGGCTCCCTGCCCGCTACGGAGGGCATCATGCGGCTGACGGACTTGTTGAGTGCCAATCAGATTGCCAAGAAACTGGACACCACGCCGGTGGCGGTGGACGGCAATCTGGGCAGCGAGGACCAGAAACACATATGGCAGGAGGTCACCGGTCTCAGAACCAAAATCAAGAAACTGAAACAGCTTTACCAGAAGATCACAGATATGATTGCGGAGCAGGAGCGCATGGAGCAGATCGGCAGGGAGAGTTTTGCGGAGATGACCAGAGAGTTTGATAAGGACAAGTATCTGATGGCGCAGACCAATATCGCCAACCGCATCATGGAATATCAGGAGAAAATTATGAACCGTGAAATAGAGTTCGGCTTGGAGAGGGATTATAAATAGAATAGACGGGAGACAAAAGGCAGTGGCAAAGTGGAAAGGCGTATACAGGGAGGTTCTCCGGAAGGAAAAACAGCTTGCGGCCGAGATGAATCTGCGCCTGTTCCTGGAGCAGCCGCTTGGCGGCGAGGTTCTGTTTGTGGAGGATGTTACTGTAATGGACATTTGTCCCGCAGCGAAAAAAAGGAGACAATGGTGGTGGAAAGTCATGAATTGGATGGACAAGGTTTTTGCGAATAAAAAGGTAAACGGGGGAAGGCAACGGGAACTGGATCTGCTCAAGGCCATGTGCATCGTCTGTCTGGCACTGATACATTGCACGATCGAGTGTACGCCCGAGGAACAGTTGGCAGAGGGCATTCCTTATCTGTTTGACACAGTGATCGGAGGGCCTCTGAGCGCGCCGGTGTTTATGTTTGCCATGGGTATCGGCATGGTGTACACCATGCACAGCGCACCGAGGGAATATGCGCGCCGGGGTCTTCAGATTGCCATAGTCGGATATTTGCTGAACATCTGCCGTTTCCTGATCCCCTTTCTGGTGGGCTATAAGATCACGGGGGATTATGAAAAATACATAGCTCCTCTGGCTTACAAGGTGTTCGGCGACGATATTCTGCAATTTGTCAGTCTGGCCATGCTGCTGATAGCGCTGTTTGTAAAACTGCATATCCCTGACGCGGCGATGCTGCTGATTTGTCTGGGAATGTCTCTGCTGGGAACATGGCTGGAAGGAACCAGTCTGGGAAATCCCGCAGCCAATATCATCATGGGATATTTTATCGGTACGGAGGATGCGGCGGGTATGGTGATATCCGATTTCCCTGTGATGAACTGGCTTATTGTGCCTGTGAGCGGCTATCTGTTTGGCAGGCGGCTGCAGTATGTGAGAGACAAAAAGCTGTTTTATGGTATATTTTCCACGGTGGGGTCGCTGGTGGCGGTCATTTATTTTGCCGCGGGTATCTCATTGGGGCGGGGCATGTTCGGGGAAGGGCAGAACTGTTACTACCACATCACCACATGGGACTGCTTGGTCAGTCTGGCGGCGGCAGTGGGTATGCTGGGAATCTGTTATCCGATCGCGCGGCGTCTGCCGGAGAGAGTCATGAAGTGGGTTGAAGAAATCAGCCGCAACATCAATGCCATATACTGTATTCACTGGGTGCTGGTAGTACTCAGCACCAATCTGGCTCTTTACATTCTGCGGGGGACCCAGGAGCTGCCGATATCCCAAACCTTGCTTTTGGGCGCATGTATCAGCGCAGTCTCAATGGGGATTGCGCATATGGCGGGCCGCCGCAGATATAAAAGAAACAAAAGATTGGCAAGAAAAGCGCTGGAGGGCCTGTCTCTTTTGACAGTGCTGTTGATGCTGTGTACCTGTCTGTCTGTGGGCATCCAGTATCTGCGGGAAAAAATGAGAGAGTATGAGAAAATAGCCTTTTCCTATGCAAGGACGGCCGCCGAATATATCGACGGCGACAAAGTGCTGACTTATCTGGAGACAAATCAGGAGGATGCATATTACAGACAGGTTTTGGAGTTCCTCAACGCGTCGCAGAAACAGACGTATGTGAAATATTATTATGTGTTCATCCCCTATGAGGACGATCTGGTCTATATATGGGATGCGAATCATGAGGAGGGCGCATGTCCGCTGGGATGGCGCGAGGATTATATGGAGGGGGGAAAAGAGGCGGTCCGGCGGATATACAGACAGAATCCCCCGGAAAAAATATCCATAACCAATGACGAGACATACGGCTATATTGCCTCGGCCTTTCACCCGATCTTTGACAGCACAGGAAAACCGGTGGCAGTGGTGGGGGTGGACCTGTCCATGCCGCAGATTGAGAGGGAACTGATAAATTTTTTGTGTATTGTCATATGCAGCGTGGCTGGTGTGATACTTCTCTCCATAGTATTTTTCTACGGATTTATCAAGAGGAACATCCTGGTCCCTGTGAGGCAGTTGAACCGGGCGGCCAAGGAGATGGTGGGCAATCTGGAGAACGGATCTGCATTTTGTCCGGACATACATACGGGGGATGAAATCGAGGAACTGGCCGGCGCTTTTGGACAGATGAACGTGGAACTGCGGGACTATATTCAGAGACTGTCCAAGGTCATGGCGGAGAAGGAGCGCATAGGCGCGGAGCTCGACGTGGCAACTCATATCCAGTCCTCCATGCTCCCCTGCATTTTCCCGGCGTTTCCCGACAGAGAGGAACTGGATATCTATGCGTCCATGAATCCGGCCAAGGAGGTGGGCGGAGATTTCTACGACTTTTTTTTGGTGGATGAAAGACATCTGGCCATCGTTGTGGCGGACGTATCCGGCAAGGGGGTTCCCGCGGCGCTGTTCATGGTGATCGGAAAAACGCTGATAAAGGATCACACCTTGCCGGGAAGAGATCTGGGAGAGGTGTTTACGAGAGTAAATGAGCTTCTGTGCGAGTCCAACAGCGAGGGCTTGTTTATCACGGCCTTCGAGGCCGTGCTGGACCTGGTGACGGGCGAGCTGCGCTATGTCAATGCCGGACATGAGATACCTTTTATCTGTAGGGCGGGAGACAGTTTCCAGCCCCATCCGATCAGGCCCGGATTTGTGCTGGCGGGTATGGAGGGTATTCGCTATCGGGAGGACTGCATACGACTTGAACCGGGCGACAGGCTTTTTCAGTACACTGATGGTGTGACGGAGGCCACGGACGGAGAGAATGAGCTATACGGCATGGAAAGACTTGGCGGGATACTGGGGAGAAATTCGGATAAGGCCCCGGAAAAACTGCTCTCTACGGTGAAAGAGGACATTGACGCCTTTGTGGGGGAGGCTCCCCAGTTTGACGATATCACCATGCTCTGCCTGGAATATAGAGGAGCACAGGGCACGGCGCAGAAATTAAAAGGGTAAAACGCAGCCCTGAGAGGAGTGTTGATGAGGAAATGGATAAGAAGATATTGGTGGTGGACGCCACCGTGGAAAATATTGAGAAGGTCACAGCGTTTGTGGACGGGTATTTAGAGCGGTGGGGATGTCCGACCAGGGCGCAGACGCAGATTGATATTGCCATAGATGAGCTGTTTGGCAACATTGCAAAATACGCCTATCATCCTCAGGCCGGCACCGCCGCCGTGCAAGTTGAGGTGACGGAGAAGCCCTTGGCGGTCATTGTCACCTTTATCGATCATGGAATGCCCTTTGATCCTCTGGCGAGCGCAGACCCGGACACAACGCTGAAGGCGGAGGAAAGGCAGGTAGGAGGACTGGGAATATATCTGGTCAAGCAGAGTATGGATGAGGTTTGCTATGAGTACAGAGACGGGAAAAATATTTTAAGGATAAAGAAAGAATTTTAGGAGGTGTCAAAGTCATGGCTATTGCAGAACAATTTGCAGGGCTACAGATGGATCAGCTGATCGGCGCACCCCTGTGCGCAGCGGTGGACGCAAGTCTTCAACTTGCGGAATCGACCGCGGATTTTATCAGAAACGCGGGTTTTGATGACGCGGGAAATGTGCGCACAGTGGCCTTTGGCTATCAGAGGTTCAGCGACAACCGGGACGGAACCGGGAATCTAGAGGAAATGCAGGTGAATATCCCCCTGCTGGCTGTGGTGCCGGTTCCAAATTTACAGGTGGATGAGGTCAACCTGCTCTTTGATATCGAGGTGAAACAGAGTGAGCGCCGGGACTCCTTCATGGAGCTTGGCGCCAGCGCCAGCGGGAAACTGGGCGTTCTGAAGGTGGGTATTACGGGCAATATCAGCGCCCATCAGAACAATACCAGAAGCACTGACAACTCAGCCAAGTATCATGTGGATATCCGGGCGGCCAACCACGGCATGCCGGAGGGACTGGCCAGAGTGCTGGACATGATAGCGGCCAACATGACTCCCATGCTGGTGAGCAGCTCCCTGCGGGACGAAAACGGCCGGGCCCTCTCAGAGCAGGCACAGGCCAGAGCGGAACACTTACAGGAACTGCGCGCCCGGATCGACCAGGCGGAGCAGCGGCTGCAGGCGGCCAGAGAGGGATTGAACGTCAGTCTGCTGCAGCTCAGGAAACTGGCCTCTGCCCAGTTGAATGTTTACAGAGAGATTGCGACCAGGCTGCAGGGAGAGCTGGCCGAAGCAGAGCAGGACGGCCAGACAGAGCAACAGTCGCAGGTCTATTTGAACGCCATGGAAAATGTGCGTCAAAGATGGGAGTCTTTTATGGGTGAGACAGGGCAATACATCTGCCTGCTCGCTGACAGCGGGCAGGCATCAGAGGGAGTGTCAAAACTGTTCGCCCTGAAAGCGTTGGATGAGTGGGGCAATGTGAAAGATTATGCCGATGGCGAAATTTATTATGAGGATATGAGGACAGCGCAGGACAACGCTCTGGAGAAGCAGTGCAGCGCGAATCGTCTGGAGGAGGAGCTGTTGGCTGCAAAGGCGGAGTACAGCAGGGCAAAAGTTTGAAACTAACGTTTCAAATACTGATTAGCGCAGTATCGCAAGCACAGCAGTAGTTGGCTTTGCCAACTACAGATATGCAGGAAAGAGGTAATTATGAGCAAGGAGGAAAAAGGCGCGCTGTCGGATATTCGCTATGTCAAGCTGGTCCCCATGGGCAGCATAGACCCCAACACCCCTTTCTCGGAGCAGGCGAGAGAGGCGCAGACTGCGCTCCTCAACAGATACCTGAGCGGCTATCCCCAGGGAGTCATTATCGGAAAGGATGTGGCAATCGGACGCTACAGAATCGGAGGGCATGAACTGACCATGGAAAAAGTGACTTATCATGTGGGTTTTGCCAGGAGGCCCGCATGGGAGGATTGAGTAAAATACGCGTTGTCGCATGAGAGAGGAGAGCTTATGAAGATTACAGGACAGAGAGAACAGGAAAAATTGATTTTGCAGATAGAGGGCAGACTGGACACCGCAACCTCCCCCCAACTGGAACAGGAGTTGGGGGAGGGATTGGACGGGGTGCGCGAGCTGGTGCTGGACTTCACACCGCTGGGGTACATATCCTCCGCGGGCCTGCGAGTCCTGCTTGCCGCGCACAAGAAAATGGAGAAACAGGAGGGTCAACTGGTGATCCGGGGGGCCAACGAGGGCGTCCGGGAAGTCTTTATCGTCACCGGTTTCATGGACATCCTGCATGTGGAGTGAGAACAGATTATCGGATAAACTGTTTCAGCAGTTCCACGCATTCTTCCAGAGAGAGTTTACTCCCATAGTTGCTCGTAAACTGTATGACGACGGTTTCGCTCTCATTTCCGGCAAAATACCTGTACAGACTGTCGCTGGAACCTTCGGCAATGTGGATCTCGCCATAGTTTTCCGACTCGTAGGAGCCCACCGTGGCCATCTGGTAGATATTGTAATAGTTATCGGTCTCACCGTGCAGGAAACGCAGAAATTCGTCATCGGAACTGACGTAAAAAGTAATATCCGTCGTATCATTGTTGTAGCTGACCACATACTCTCCCTCATAGATGAGACTGTAACCGGCGGGAACTGTAAATTCCGGGAGATTGCCGCCTCCCGCCGGGGTGCCATCGCTGGAGCCGGATTCGCTGTCAGGAGTATTCACCTGCTCTCCGTACGCTGTTCTGCCGCTGCTTTCAACAAGGTCGCTTGCCAAAAAGTCGTCTATAATGGAGTTGAGAATGTCAATACAGTTTTCTGCATCTGACGAGTACAGGCACAATGCGTAGGTGGTGCCGTCGGCGCCGTCCGTGACAAATGCCAGTGTGAACATCCCCTCGTAGATGCCGGTGATATAAGCCCCCTCCTCATGGATATCCAGCACAGGAGTCACACCGGAACTGGCCTTGATGCTCTCTGCCAGTGAGTCGGCAAGCTCTGTGGCTGTGGTGTCAATTCTCAGCGCGGCCTCCAGAATATTCTGCGTATCAGAGCTGCCGGTTTGGACTTCGTAGGAATTTACACTGGAAAATACGTTGGTGTCCACCAGCTTCAGATCATATTTTGACGCATTGAACCCCTTTCCGTTTGTGAAGGAGATCTCCCAAGTGTCTTCGCTCTGCGGCTGCAGCGGCTCCTCATTGTCCTGCGCGGGAGTGCCCAGATAGTGGTGTATGTCGGCAGAGCTGTCTGGCAGAGCCTCCCCGGAGAAGGCGAGATACTGGAAGGCGTCATCGCCGCTGCCCTCCATCATAAGTCCCACGTCCAGTCCGCAGTCTGCCAGATAGGTAAAGGCGAGATGTTTTCCCAGAATCTCGTCAAAAACCACGGCCAGGTCCCGATTGTTGACATTGCGGATATCCAGATTGCTGTACAGGGCGGTGATATTGCCGTACTGCTCCTGAGACACAAGGCGGCCCAGAACGGTCGTCTCCCCCTCCTTGTCCGTCACGGTGAAGGTGTTCGTCGATCCGTCAAGCTCAAAGCTATGCCCCAGAGAGGTGTCCAGAATAAAGTTCATGCCTCCGTATTCGCCCAGCTCCACTCGGTAGGTCTTTGTGGTGTGAACCTTGCTTTCGTTGCCCCAGGTGAAGATTTCATCGTAGGAACGGTCATCCCTCCGAGAGTCGGTCCCCACGGACCATGAGCAGCCTGTCAGAGCCAGGGCCAGGACTATAGCTATCACACAATAAAACTTTTTTTTCATTGATTTTCTCCTTTTGTTTTAAGATAATTCTTATCCGTTTCATTCTCCATTTATAATAAGGCAGCGAATCGGTTTTGTCAAAGGTTTTCAGCTCTGCGCCTGCCCCTGCTCTCTGGTGTTTTTGTTGACACATATTTGTCTCAATGGTAAAATTTTAATACCGATTAAAGCCTGACATATTACAGAGGGAGGTAGTGTATGAGACTGTTCGGTAATAAGAGATATGTCTGCGGCCTGGCGCTGCTGTTTTTGTCCTTGACGATATATGCATGTGGACGCAATGAGAACCCTGAGTCCCTTTCGGACTCAGGAGAAAGCGGTCCGGTGCCGGTGGCGCAGTGGCAGTACATGGATCTGCCTGTTTCGCTGGGGAATA
>CAZKAO010000038.1:0-31200 GCA_964550745.1 uncultured Acetatifactor sp. | reverse complement strand
GAACCGCTTACCAAGGAGATACTGGACACCTTTTAGGCATATTTCATGTCAGGATGAAATGGGTTCGGGCGACGATTATGAGTGCCGTAAAATAAAGGCAGAATGGAGGAAGTATGAGTGAAGTAATTGTCGTCACATCAGGTAAGGGCGGTGTGGGTAAGACCACCACATCCGCAAACGTTGGAACCGGTCTGGCAAAAGCAGGAAAGAAGGTCTGTCTGATCGACACCGATATCGGGCTGCGCAATCTGGATGTGGTAATGGGTCTGGAAAACCGGATTGTGTATAATCTGGTAGATGTGGTGGAAGGGAGCTGCCGGGTCAAGCAGGCCCTGATACGGGACAAGCGCAATCCGGGGCTGTATCTGATGCCCTCCGCCCAGACCAGGGACAAGAGCGCTGTCACTCCCGGACAGATGGTCAAGGTGATCGAACATCTGAAGGAGCAGTTTGACTATATCATCCTGGACTGTCCCGCCGGTATTGAGCAGGGCTTTCAGAATGCCATCGCCGGGGCAGACAGGGCGCTGGTGGTGACCACTCCCGAGGTGTCCGCCATCCGGGATGCCGACCGGATCATCGGACTGCTGGAGGCAAACGGATTTCAGAAGATGGATTTGATCATCAATCGGCTGCGCATGGATATGGTGAGAAGAGGCGATATGATGTCTGCCGCAGACGTGGTGGACATACTGGCGGTACCTTTGATCGGCATCGTTCCCGATGACGAGAATGTGGTCATCAGCACCAATCAGGGAGAGCCGCTGGTGGGCACCAACACTCCGGCGGGAATGGCATATCACAATGTATGCCAGCGTGTGCTTGGCAGGGAGGTTCCCTATCTAAATATGGAAAAGAGCATATCCTTCTGGACACGGGTGAGCGGAATTTTCCATAAAGTATGAGAGGGGGCGGCTGAATTTTGAGACATTTTTTCAGAAAGAAAAGCTCCTGTGAAGTCGCCAGGGACAGACTCAAAATCCTGTTGATTTCCGACAGGGTCAACTGTTCTCCGGAGATGATGGAGCTGATAAAGACGGATATCGCTAAGGTGATATCGAAATACATGAAGATTGACACAGGAAATATGGATATTCAGATCAGCAAGATGGGCAATATGGGCAAGAGAGGTATGCGCAATCCCGTGCTCAGCGCCAGCATCCCCATACTGGATTTGAATAAGCAATCATAAGAGGATATATTATAAGATGTTTAATAAGGGATATCGGATCAGAAATTATGATTTCAAATTAATCCTGCTGATTCTGGCGCTTTCCACCATTGGCGTTTTTGCGGTGGGAAGCGCACAGCAGTCGGTACAGCAGAGGCAGCTGATGGGAGTGATTACCGGCGTCTTTCTGATGGTGGTGATCTCCCTGTTGGATTACATGGTTTTATTGAAACTGTACTGGTTGATGTACCTTGGGAATTTAGTACTACTTTTGCTGGTGCGTTATTTCGGAGATACGACAAAAGGCGCGCAGCGTTGGTTTCAGATCCCTGGAGGCTTCCGTTTCCAGCCTTCTGAAACTGCAAAAATTTTGTTGATTTTATTCTTTGCACAGTTTATTATGAAACATATAGAGAAGTTAAATACTTTTCGGATCATCACCCTGTGTGTGTTTCTGATGGCAGTTCCCTGGTATCTGATCTACAAACAGCCGGATCTGTCCACCAGTATTGTGATGATTGCCCTGTTCTGTATCATTATGTTTGCCGGTGGCCTGAATTTCAAGGTTATTTTCGCCACGTTGGCTGTGGTCATACCGGCGTTGGCGCTGCTGGTGGCGCTGGCGCTGCAGCCGGACAGCATAGTGAGCAAGGTGTTGACTGACAACCAACGGAATCGTATCTTCGCCTTTGTTTATCCTGACCAGTACGCCACCACCACAGCCTACCAGCAGCTCAACTCCGTGACGGCCATAGCTTCCGGTATGTTAAATGGCAAGGGCTACATGAACAATGAGATTACCTCCGTGAAAAACGGCAACTTTATCTCCGAGGCACAGACGGATTTCATCTTCGCCGTGATCGGCGAGGAGTTCGGCTTCAAGGGAAGTCTGACGGTGATTCTGCTGGAGATGCTGATTGCGCTGGAGTGTATCCATGTGGCTCGCAGGGCAAGGAATCCGGCAGGAACGATTATCGCTGCCAGCATGGGAGGTCTGGTCGGGGTTCAGGCATTTATCAATATCGGAGTGGCAACCTTTATACTGCCAACCACCGGTTTGACTCTGCCCTTTGTGAGTTACGGTCTTACTTCTCTGTTGAGTCTGTTTATCGGTATGGGATTTGTACTGAATGTACGGTTGCAGGCAGTACGATAAAAGCTAAAATGTATGGGAGGGTGTTCCATTATGAATATTGCACTCATTGCACATGATGCAAAGAAGAAACTAATGCAGAATTTTTGCATTGCGTATCGGGGGATATTGAACAAAAATGAATTGTATGCCACCGGCACTACCGGCAGGCTGGTTGAGGAAGTGACAAACTTAAACATCCATAAGTTTCTGGCGGGGCATCTGGGTGGAGAGCAGCAGATCGGTGCCCAGATCGAACACAACCAGATGGATCTGGTGATATTTCTGCGGGACCCGCTGACTCCGAAGTCACACGAGCCGGATGTCAACAATGTGGTAAAACTGTGCGACATGCACAATATACCTCTGGCAACCAATCTGGCAACGGCGGAACTGTTGATTAAATCCCTAGACAGAGGAGACCTTGAGTGGCGTGAAATGTACAAGTAATTGCAGGATAAAAATAATTAGCATACTTCTTGCGGCAGCGATGACCCTCACCTGTGCAGGGTGTGGAAAAAATGCCTACGACATGCCCTACGATCCGGACGCCGCAGTCAGCGGTTTTAATGTAATCAGCCGACAGAACAGCAAGGCTGCACATACTTTTGCAGAGGATCTGTGTGTGGTGACGGGGAATGTGACTGATGATGAGAACGTGGATATGACCCAGGCAGAGGCGGCGATTCTCTTTAGTCTGAATGACTGTGAGGTACTCTATGCCAAGAATGCCCATGAAAAGCTCCATCCGGCCAGCCTCACCAAGGTGATGACGGCGCTGGTGGCGCTGAAGTATGGAAGCATTGACCAGGTTCTGACAGCGACCAATGCGGTGACTATCACCGAGCCCGGAGCTACTCTGTGTGGTCTGAAGCCCGGAGATTCCATGACGCTGAATCAGGCGCTGTATGTGCTGCTTCTGCACAGCGCCAACGATGCCGCCATGCTGATTGCCGAGAATGTGGGCGGCAGCGTGGATCATTTTGTCGAGTTGATGAATCAGGAGGCGCTGGAGCTTGGGGCTACAAACACCCATTTTATGAACCCCCACGGGCTGACCCAGGAGGATCATTACACTACGGCGTATGATCTCTATCTGATTTTCAACGAGGCCCTGAAATATGAGAAGTTCAATGAGGTTATTCAGACAAACAGCTATGAGGCCACCTACAGCGACTCCGCCGGGGCGGTAAAAACCATCAGTGTTCAGACTTCCAACCTGTTTCTGAGAGGGAATTACAGGGCGCCTGACAATATCACGGTGATCGGCGGTAAGACCGGAACCACCAAGGCCGCAAAAAGCTGTCTGATGATACTTTCCAGGGATGCAGGGGGTTCTCCGTATATCTCTGTCATACTGAAAGCGGAGACCAGAGATATAGTATATGAAAAAATGATAGATTTATTGGACGAAATACAGAATTAAAGGTTGTTTTTTGGCCTGAGATAAATTATAATAATAGTAGTTCTAAAAATTTACTTTAGGAGGGTTACCAATGGTTCAGCTGATTGTAGGCAATAAAGGTAAAGGAAAGACAAAGCACTTGTTAGATAAGGTGAACAGCGAAGTGAAGAATATCACGGGGAATATTGTTTACCTGGATAAAAGCACGAAACATATGTATGAGCTTAACAATAAGGTCAGATTGATTGACGTATCCCAATTTATGATTGAGAACAGCAGTGAGTTCATCGGTTTTGTCAGCGGCATCATCTCTCAGGATCACGATCTGCAGCAGATGTATTTTGACAGCTTTTTGAAGATTTCCTGTCTTGAGGATGCTGATATCATGGATACAATAGCCAAGCTGGAGAAGATAAGCGCTTCTACCGACGTGGATTTTATTCTGAGTGTATCCAGGGATGAGAGTGAACTGCCCGAAGCAGTTAAGAAGGATATTCTCATCTCCCTGTAAACAGAACTTTTTTGCAACAGAAAATGTACGGATGAAAGCCTCGGATATAAACTGAGGCTTTTTTCTAAGAGAAGTATCAGGTATGGGGGCAAAACAGGTGGCACAGAGACAGCAATCCGCTAATAATATCAGAAAATATCGGAAACCTCTGAATCTGAATATTGGCATGATCATTTTTGTCGCTATTCTGGTCTATGTGGTATACTGTATTTTTGCCTCCCTGAATGTCGAACATATATCCCCCTATGAGGTTAAAGAGGGTTCTCTTGCCATGAACTACACCTATTGTGGTATTGCCATTCGCCAGGAGAGCGTCATCACTGCTGATAAGGCCGGATATATCAATTATTATGCCCGCGAGGGCGAGCGTGTGGCCTGCGGGGATCTGGTATATACCGTGGATGAGACGGGACGGCTTAATGATTATCTGCAGAGCATGGACATGGGAGACAATACCCTCAGTGAGAGGGAGCTTGCGGAACTGCGCAATGAGATTGTCAGCTTTATTCACAGCTTCGACACCATGAACTTTGACAGCACCTACAACTTCAAGTACAATCTGAAGGGTACGGTGATGCGGCTGGCCAATGCCGGTGTGATGCAGAATATCAATGATATCAACAGTGGGAGTGAGCTTGTCAATATGGTGGACTTCTGCCGCAGCAGCATCACCGGCATAGTGACCTACTGGACAGACGGCTATGAACAGCTGACCCCGGAGATGGTATCCGCCGATATGTTTGACGATAAGGAGTATGAGAAAAACCAGCTTCTCGGCGTGGAACTGATCACCCAGGGGGATGCGGTGTACAAGCTGGCAACGGATGAGAACTGGTCACTGGTGATACCGGTGGAGGATGAGATGGGTATCCTGCTGCAGGAAAAAGGCGTAGTCAAGATTCGTTTCCTCAAGAATCAGTATGAGTCCTGGGCAACCACGAAGCTGATCAGAGGCAGTGACGCCAACACTTATATCCAGCTTGATTTCAACAATTCCATGGTGACCTTTGCCACAGACCGATATGTGGATATCGAGCTGATACTGAATGATGAGGTGGGGCTGAAGATTCCCAATTCTTCCATTGTCCAGAAGGACTTCTACCTGGTGCCGGAGGCTTATATGACCAAAGGCGCAGATGGCGCAAACGGTGTGATTCTGGAGCGCTACAATGAGGATGGAAATATATACAGTGAATTTCTGGAGACCTCCATCTACAATTATGATGAAGAGAACAAAGAGTATTATCTGGACAGTGCGGCGCTGGCGATAGGCTCCAATATCATCATGCCGGACAGCCAGGAAAAATACACCATCAGCCGCCGTGCCTCCCTTACCGGCGTCTATAACATGAACAAAGGCTATGCGGATTTCCGCCAGATCAATATCCTGTATCAGAATGAGGAGTATGCGATAGTGAAATCCAATACCAGATACGGTCTGAATGTATATGACTATATCGTGCTGAATGCCGCGGCGGTGGACGACGACCAGTTTATTTATTGAGTGAGGAATGATTAAGTGTATGATTCGTGAGAACCTGATACAGACCCGTAAAAATATTGAGGAAGCCTGCGGGAGAGTCGGCCGTACTCCGGAAGAGATCCGTCTGATAGCCGTAAGCAAGACCAAACCGGTGGAGATGCTGATGGAGGCATATGAGGCCGGTGTTCGGGATTTCGGTGAAAATAAGGTGCAGGAGCTGGCAGACAAATACGATGCGCTCCCCAAGGATATCCGGTGGCATATGATCGGCCATCTGCAGCGCAATAAGGTAAAATATCTGGTTGGCAAGGTATATCTGATCCATAGTGTGGATTCACTGCGGCTTGCCCAGGAGATTCAGAAGGAAGCGCAGAAGAAGCAGGTGGAGGTTGACATACTGGTTGAAGTCAATGTGGCGGAGGAGAAGAGCAAGTTTGGCAGCACTGTAGAGGAGACGCTGCAGCTGATACAGGATATCGCCGTTTTGCCAGCCGTACATATACAGGGGCTCATGACTGTGGCGCCATTTGTGGAAAATCCGGAAGAAAATCGCAGGATTTTTGCAAACTTAAAGCAATTAGCTGTTGACATTATGCATAAAAGCATTGATAATGTTAATATGAATGTTCTATCCATGGGGATGACGGGTGATTATCAAGTGGCCGTTGAGGAGGGTGCAACCTGTGTGCGGGTAGGCACTGGCATTTTCGGTGAACGCAATATAACCGAAACCAGGTCATAGTTAAAGGAGAACAATAAAATGGGTGTAATGGACAAGTTTCTGAATTACATGAGGCTGAATGAGGATGAAGACGGCTACTACGATGATGACTACTATGATGATGACATGGAGGATGCGCCTGCTTCCAAGAAAAAGATGAGTACAGTGAAGGAAAGTGATGATATTCCTGACGAGAAACCTGTCAAGAAAGCGACAACGGGCAAGGTAATGCAGATGCGTCAGCCGTCAACCCGCAAGCTGTCCGGCAGCAGCGGTATGGAAGTGTGTGTGATAAAGCCGACTACCATTGAGGATGCCCGTGAGATTACGGAGACACTTCTGGCCAACCGGACTGTGGTTCTGAACCTGGAGGGTTTGGATGTGGATATTGCCCAGAGGATTATTGATTTTACATCCGGCTCCTGCTTTGCCATCTCTGGTAATCTGCAGAAAATTTCACATTACATATTCATCATTACGCCGGCCAGCGTGGATATATCCGGTGATTTTCAGGATATTTTTGGAGGGTCCTTTGAATCGCCCCTGAATACGGATCTGTAAAGCAGCAATAATAACTGTCTGGCGTCTCTGCCGGGCAGTTATATTTTTAGGAGGAACACTTATGGCACAGAGATTACCAATACTCTATAAAAGTAAGCCCTGTTATGATATTTATATTACCAGTGACTTTACTGAAATCACACAGGAATTTGCGCCTTTTATTACCCAGGATACAAAGGTCTGTATCATTACCGACTCCAATGTCAGAGGATTGCATGCGGATGCTCTGAAAACAGAGCTTGATAAGATTTCCGGCAAGGTGGATATCTATACCGTTCCGGCCGGAGAAGATTACAAGACATTGGACAGCATCAGGGATATCTACGCTTTTCTGATCCAGGAGGGTTATGGACGAAAGGACTATCTGGTGGCGCTGGGAGGCGGCGTTATCGGCGATATGACCGGATTTGCAGCCGCCACCTACCTAAGAGGTGTGGATTATATTCAGGTGCCGACTACTTTGCTCGCCCAGTGCGACAGCAGCATCGGCGGCAAGACGGGTGTGGATTTTGACGGCTACAAGAATATGGTGGGCGCTTTCAAGATGCCACGGCTGGTCTATATGAATATGAGCACATTGCTCACTCTGGAGGAACGTCAGTATTTTTCAGGTTTTGCGGAGGTTATGAAACACGGTCTGATCAAGGATGCCCGTTTTTATACCTGGCTTGTTGACAAGATGTACGAGATCTGTGAGAGGGATCTGGGTGTGCTGGAGGAGATGATTCTGCGAAGCTGCACGATCAAAAAGCTGGTTGTGGAGAAAGACCCCACAGAGCAGGGTGACAGGATGCTGCTGAATTATGGCCACACCATCGGTCATGCTATCGAAAAAGCCCGCAATTTCCAGCTGTACCACGGGGAATGTGTTGCCCTCGGTGCAGTTGCTGCCGCCTATATCTCCTGGAAAAGAGAGATGATTTCCATGGAGGAGTACTATGAGGTCCGGGATATGTTTGTACCTTTCAACCTTCCCATCACCGTGGAGGATATTGATCCTCAGGAGGTATTGAGGCTGACCAAATCAGACAAAAAAGCCCAGGCCGGAACAGTACGGTTTATTTTGCTGGAACGAATCGGAAAGGCCGTGATCGATACTACCGTGTCAGATGAGGAAATCTTGTCTGCTATCAGGGAGATATACTTTGAAGAAAACGGAGATTGAGCAGACTCAGTGGAAAATTTGCCAAAACTTCGGAGATACGGAGGTATATGAGTGAATATGAAGAAAGCCATCATGTTGTGTATAGATATGTTGCTGGGAGCTTTTCTGGTATGGTTTGACCAATTTACCAAGGGGTTGGCCATCCGTTATCTCAAGGGGAGATCTGCCTATTCCCTGATTGATGATGTGCTGGAACTGCAGTATCTGGAAAATCGGGGAATGGCCTTTGGCATGCTGCAGAATCAGAAGATTTTCATTCTGTTTGTGGGGATCATTTTTATGCTGGTACTGTTGTTTTTCCTGATAAAAATGCCGATTACCCCCAAATTCCGTGTTATACATGTACTGATGGTGTTTATTATCTCCGGAGGTCTCGGCAATATGCTGGATCGATTGCGCCTGGACTATGTGGTGGATTTTATCTCCTTTGTACTGATTCACTACCCGATCTTTAATGTGGCGGATATCTATGTGGTCTGTGCCACTATCGGGCTGTTTATCATGTTCCTGTTCGTTCTGAAGGAAAAAGATCTGGAATTTCTGAATTTCAAGCAGAATCGGTATCGCGAATTGTAATTGTTGGATAAACAGAGGAATTGTATGGACGAGTTTCGTTTTCAGATCACAGAAGAATATGAGGGAGAGAGAATTGATAAATGCATGGTTATGCTTTTGGATTCTCTCTCCCGCAGTTATATACAGAAACTGATCAAAGAAGAGCAGGTGCTGGTGAATGGCAGCCCTGTCAGGAGCAGTTATTTGGTACAGACGGATGACGAGGTGAAATTCTGTCTGCCGCCGTCCCAGGAGCCGGATATCTGTCCGGAGGACATTGCGCTGGATATCCTGTATGAAGACCAGGATTTGCTGGTGGTCAATAAGCCCAAGAACATGGTGGTACATCCCGCTGCAGGACATTACAGTGGTACCCTGGTCAATGGGATCATGTACCACTGCGGCAGCGAATTGTCCGGTATTAACGGGGTGCTGCGCCCCGGCATTGTCCATCGGATTGACAGGGATACCACAGGCTCTCTGATTGTCTGTAAAAACGACAGGGCGCACAACCATATTGCCGCCCAGCTTAAGGAACACTCTGTCACCCGTCGCTACCGGGCCATATGCCATGGTGTGATCGTGGAAGATCAGGGAACGGTGGACAGGCCTATTGGCCGTCATCCCACGGACCGCAAAAAAATGGCGGTCAATGAGAGAAACGGCAAGCATGCCATAACCCATTACCGGGTGCTTCAGCGTTTTCAGGGCTATACCTATATCGAATGTGTGCTGGAAACGGGGCGCACCCATCAGATCCGAGTACATATGGCCAGTATCGGACATCCTCTGCTGGGGGATACGGTTTATGCACATGGGTGGAAGTGCCCATTTTCTCTGCAGGGGCAGACGCTTCATGCCATGACTATCGGCTTTATTCATCCCTCCACAGGAAAATATCTGGAATTGGAGGCCCCAATGCCGGAATATTTCACCCATTTGCTGGAAATTTTGCAATAATTTATTGTTTTCATCTCGAATTTGTTGTATAATAAAACAAGATAAATGAATTTATGCTTAATATCATTTATACTTCTCAGGGAAAGAGGGTTTGTGTATGAATACTGTGATTACCATTGGACGTCAGTTTGGCTCGGCAGGACGGGAGATCGGCGAAAAGGTAGCGGAATATTTTGGCATCAAGTGCTACGACAAGGAGCTGCTCAGCAGGGCGGCCCAGGAGAGCGGTTTCTGCGAGGAGATGATTCAGAACCATGACGAGCGGCCTACCAACTCCTTTTTATACAATCTGGTGATGGATACCTATTCCTTTGGATACAATTCCTCTTCCTTCGTGGATATGCCCATCAGCCATAAAGTATTTCTGGCACAGTTTGATACGATCAAAAAGATTGCGGACGAGGGCGGCTGTGTGATCGTGGGCCGCTGTGCGGACTATGCCCTGGCGGATTATGAGAACTGTATTCATCTGTTCATCTACAGTGACGAGGATGCCAGAGTCAAAAGAATCATGCAGAAATATGATCTGACGGAGTCCAAGGCCCGTGATATGATTATCAAGAAGGATAAGCAGCGCCAGAGCTATTACAATTATTATTCGTCCAAGAAATGGGGGCGAGCAGACAGCTATGACCTGTGCATCAACAGCAGCGTGCTGGGCGTGGACGGCACAGTAAAATTGATTGTCCAATATATTGAGGATTTTGAGGCAAGGAAGAAATAGATGTTGCTTTTTTATAATCTGGCAAGGGACGCTTCAGATAGATAATCATTCCTGTCCGGACCCGCTCTCGCTCGATTGAACACGTAACAGACGCTAAGCTCGAGCCGAATTACATTCGGCAAACCTCGCTAAGCGCTGACGTGTTCAAACGGTCCTACCAGAAACGATTATCTATCTGAAGCTGGTTACTTAAAATAAAGCTGTAATAAATAATTTGCAATAAAATATTTTATAAAATTATTGACAAATAAGGCACCTCATGCTATTATATTCCAGTATGCCGCATAACGAGGTAGAAGTGTGTCTTTTTTTAGAATGATACCACCAAAGTTAGCGAGTAAGAGCGAAGGTATGTGTATACCGGAGTTCGGGAATAGGAGGTGCCTTATGTACGCAATTATTGCAACAGGTGGAAAGCAGTACAAAGTTTCTGAGGGAGATGTAATCAAGGTTGAGAAGCTCGACGCAGAGGCTGGTGCTACTGTTACTTTTGACCAGGTGATCGCAGTAAGTGACGATACCCTCAAGGTAGGCGCAGATGTAGCTAATGCTACGGTAGCAGCCACCGTTATGGAGCAGGGTAGAGGTAAGAAGGTTATTGTATACAAATACAAGAGAAAAACCGGCTACCACAAGAAGAATGGTCATAGACAAGCATACACTCAGGTTAAGATCGACAAGATTAACGCTTAATTCAAGTGGACGATTATGACGACAGTAGTGATTCGCAGGACAAAAGCACAGCGGTATACAGGTTTTACCTGTATGGGGCATGCAGATTACGCAAAGCCCGGCAAGCCGGATATTCTGTGCGCATCCATATCGATACTGGTGATCAATACCATCAATGCTCTGGAGGAGCTGGCTGGCGAACGCCTGCAGGTATCTTCCGATGAGAAGACGGGATTTATTCACTGTGTTATGGAGAGTGACCTGCAGGAAAAATCCGCCTTTCTGGTGGATGCCATGGTGTTCGGTCTGCAGCAGCTTGCCAGAACCTATGGAGAAAAGTATCTTATGATTAAGTTTGAGGA
Source organism: uncultured Acetatifactor sp. (assembly GCA_964550745.1). Classification (GTDB taxonomy): domain Bacteria; phylum Bacillota; class Clostridia; order Lachnospirales; family Lachnospiraceae; genus Acetatifactor. The sequence continues at coordinate 19,778 of CAZKAO010000038.1, read as the reverse complement.
GGTGTAAGCCATGTTAAATATGAACCTTCAATTCTTCGCTCATAAAAAGGGTGTTGGTTCTACTAAGAACGGCAGGGATTCCGAGTCCAAGAGACTTGGCGCGAAGAGAGCTGACGGACAGTTCGTAAAGGCAGGTAACATTCTGTACAGACAGCGTGGTACCAAGATCCATCCCGGCGTAAATGTGGGCATCGGCGGCGATGACACACTGTTTGCATTGGTTGATGGCGTTCTGAGATTCGAGAGAAAGGGCAGAGACAAGAAGCAGGCTTCTGTATATCCTGTGGAAGAGTAATGCCGGTTATCGAACATAGTCACGAGAGGCTTCAAACATATTATTTTGTTTGAAGCCTTTTATTTCTCACATTACTTTTCCCATTGTGAGAAAGTAATGATCATAGAGGAGTACACCGATGTTTGCAGACAGAGCGACAATATATGTAAGAAGCGGAAAAGGCGGGGATGGACATGTCTCCTTCCGCAGGGAAAAATATGTGCCAAACGGCGGTCCTGACGGAGGAGACGGCGGCAATGGCGGCGATGTGATCTTCCAGGTGGACGAGGGGATGAATACTCTGGTGGATTACCGCCATATCCGCAAATACCGGGCCGAGGACGGAGAAACAGGCGGCAAGAGGAACTGCCACGGCAAAAACGGGCAGGATATCGTGCTGAAGATCCCGCCCGGTACGGTGATCAAGGAGGCGGAGACAGGGAAAGTCATTGCGGATATGTCTGGCGACAACAAGAGAGTGGTTCTGCTCAGGGGCGGCAGGGGCGGTAATGGCAACCAGCATTATGCCACCAGCACCATGCAGGCGCCCAAGTATGCGCAGCCGGGCCAGCCTGCCCAGGAGCTGACATTGCTTTTAGAGCTGAAGGTCATAGCGGATGTGGGACTGGTGGGCTTTCCCAATGTGGGCAAATCCACCCTGTTATCACGGGTGACTAACGCCCAGCCCAAGATTGCCAACTATCATTTTACCACCCTGAGTCCCAATCTGGGCGTGGTGGATCTGGAGGATTCCAGAGGCTTTGTGATTGCGGATATTCCCGGTCTGATTGAGGGTGCTTCCCAGGGCGCCGGCCTGGGACATGAGTTCCTGCGCCACATTGAACGCACCAAGGTGATTATCCACATAGTGGACGCGGCGGGTACGGAAGGACGCGATCCCATAGCAGATATCTATGCCATCAACCAGGAACTGGAGAATTATAATGCGGACATCTCCAGGCGTCCCCAGGTCATTGCCGCCAACAAGATTGACGCTATCTATTCCGTGGAGGAAAACGACCCTCTGACGGCTCTGAAAGCGGAATTTGAACCAAAGGGAATACCGGTGTACCCCATATCCGCCATCAGCGGACAGGGATTGAAGGAGCTGCTGTATCATGTCAGGGAGATGCTGGATGGGTTGGATCAGGAACCCACTGTTTTTGCCCAGGAGTACTTTCCGGAGGAAGAGCGTGCATTTGACAGCGATATGCCCTACACGGTGGAATATGACGAGGATGCAGACGAGTATGTGGTAGAGGGCCCCAGAATTGAAAAAATGCTGGGCTATACCAATCTGGAGAGCGAGAAGGGCTTTACTTTCTTCCAGAATTTCCTGAAAGAGAACGGGATACTGGAACAGCTGGAGCAGCTGGGCATCCAGGAGGGGGATACCGTCAGAATGTACGGTTTGTCCTTTGACTATTATAAATAGGAGCTGACAGGGAATAGACGGCACTCTAATAAGGGAGGAAGTAACATGATAAAAAATTTTAAATGCGTGAACATATCATCAAAAGACCCAAAAGCATTAGCGGATTTTTACAGAGCTATCGGCGCACCTGTGTTTATCGAGGATGATAATTATGACGGATGGTATATCGGAAACCCCGAGCAAGGGGGGACGGTCTGTGTATGGAATGAAAATAACTGGGGCAAGTCTACTGCGGGATTTGTCACTGTCGTTTTAGAAACTGACGATGTGCAAAAAACTTACGCGGAAATTAAATCAAAGGGAATAGATATTGACCCGCCGCGAACAGCAGATTGGGGCGGACAAGAACTTGTCTTTAATGATCCTGATGGAAACGTTGTAATGTTATTGTGAGGAACAAAAGATGAAAACAAATTTAACACATATAAAAATCGGGGTAAGTGATATCAAGAAATCGTTGAAATGGTATACGGATGTTTTAGAATTTGAGATAGACAGCTGTTACCCCGAAGAAAATCCGACTTATTATGATTTTAAAGGCATAGGAGCGTGTTTTGCTATTGGACTTGCGGAGAATAGAAAAATTTACAATGGTGGCAGAATAAATTTTCAAGTGAAAGAAGTAGATCGGCTTTGGGAGCAACTGAAAAATAAAGTAACTATTATTGAGCCGATTATGGATACACCCTGGGGTACAAGAAAATTTACAATAGCCGATCCTGACGGAAATGAGTTAGGTTTCGGCACATGATACTCACAAGGAGGTTATTATGACAAGCAAACAGAGAGCATATTTAAAGAGCTTGGCCAGCAGTCTGGACCCCATTTTCCAGGTGGGAAAATCCAGCCTGACTCCCCAGGTGACGGAGGCTATCGGAGAGGCTTTCAACACCAGGGAGCTGATAAAAATCGCGGTGCTGAAGAACTGTCTGGATGATCCCAGAGAGATCGCGGAGATGACGGCAGAGCGTACCCACTCCCAGGTGGTGCAGGTAATCGGCAAAAAGATCGTGCTGTATAAGCCGGACCGGGACAATCCCAGGATCAAGCTGCCATAGATTTTCAGAGAGGGATACGGAGAATGTTGGTTAAGGAGACTTGTACCGATAGCTGGAAAAAAATAGGAGTCATGGGAGGAACCTTTAATCCTATCCATACGGGCCATCTGTTACTGGCTCAATGGGCCATGGAGGAGGCAGGGCTGGATGGCGTAATCTTTATGCCCACCGGCTGCTCTTATATGAAGAAGAGTGTGGATGTGCTGCCCGGAGCGGAGAGACTGGCGATGACAAGACTGGCCATCGCTGATCGGGACTGCTTTCTTTGTTCGGATCTGGAGGTAGAACGGGCGGGAAGCACTTATACCTGTGAGACATTGGAGGAACTGCAGGCCCTATACCCTCAGGCGCAGTTGTACTTTATTGTGGGCGCCGACTGTCTGTTTACCATCGGAAACTGGTATCATCCGGAGAGAATTTTCCAACGTTGTATTTTGCTGGCGGCCTCCCGAAATGGTATGTCCATGGACGGGCTGGAAGAAAAGCGCCAGGAGCTGGAGGAGGCTTATCATGCGGAAATTCTGCTGATGACTTTCCCAGATATTGAGATTTCCTCCACCGATATACGAGAGCGCTGCAGGCAGGGGCGAAGCATCCGATATCTTGTGCCGGACAGCGTGCGGGAATACATTGACCAAAAACAGTATTACCGGTAATTTGAACCATATGGCGGCTTTAATGCAAAATGCAGAGTCTGCTATATGTGCATGGGAGTGGATGGAATGTGAAAACAAATGAATTGAGTAAGCTGAGAAAAGAAATGTCCAAGGTCCAGGACGGAAAGCGCTATGAACACACATTGAGTGTGGCTTACACAGCCGCCAATCTCGCCGCATGCCATGGCGGGGATACCGAAAAGGCGCTGATTGCCGGTATGCTCCATGATTGTGCAAAAAGTATGTCAGATCATAAGCTGCTGGATATCTGTGAAAAACATCATATACCGATCAGCAGAGAGGAGAGGAAGAAACCATCTCTGCTTCATGCAAAAGTCGGTAGCTATCTGGCTCATAAAAAATATAAAGTGACAGATCAGGATATATTGAATGCGATCTGTTATCATACCACAGGAAGGCCGGATATGTCGCTTTTGGAAAAGATTATCTTTGTCGCCGATTATATGGAACCGGGGCGCAGACAGGCCCCCAGGCTGGAGCAGATCCGCAGGGTGTCCTATACCGATCTGGATCAGGCGGTGCTGATGATTCTGGAGGATACGCTGGTCTATCTGCGGGAAAGCTCTTCCGTAATTGATCAGACTACTCAGGAAACTTATAACTACTATCTAAAGGCCCGCTGAATCGGGCAAAAGGAGGTTAACATATGAATACTTCTAAGGAAATTGCCAGGCTTGTCATTGACGCGCTGGAGGATAAGAAAGCGGAAGATATTAAAGTCATTGATATCAGCCAGCTTACCGTTATTGCAGACTATTTTATCATCGCAGGCGGCAGTAATCGCAGCCAGATCCAGGCTCTCAGCGATAATGTGTCAGAGAAACTCGGACGTGCAGGTCATCCATTGAAACAGATGGAGGGCTATGACACAGCCAACTGGGTTCTGATGGATTTTGGTGATGTGATCGTACATGTATTTGATAAGGAAAATCGTCTGCTGTATGATCTGGAGCGTATCTGGAGAGATGGCAGGCAGATAGCAAGGGAAGATTTGTAATTATCTTCACACAAAAACAGTGGTTATCCTTAACGAGAATAACCACTGTTTTAAATTGACAGAAGCTGTGGCGATACTTATAGCCTGCAGTTCTACGTCTCCTCTGCGCGGCCGCTGTTTCCCAAGTGCATATAAAAGGTGATCAGGTATAATCCGCAAAGGCATACAACCACATAGACAATTCTGGATAACCAGGACATATTTCCGAAAATAAAGGCTACCAGATCAAATCGTAACAGGCCGATCAGCCCCCAGTTAATGGCACCGATAATGGCAATCGTCAAAGCGGTGCCGTCTAAATATTTATTTCCCATATGATTTTCCTCCTATTTAGAGTTCCGCATCTGTCCTGCCGGTAACCACTGTCAGCAGAGTAATGTCCTGCCGACTCGGCGACCTGCAATTCTCCGGCACTGTACGGGCAGATACTGTTTGAGTCTCTTAATCCATTATCTGTTTCCATAACTATTGTGCCCGGAATAAGGAGGAATATGCAATCTAACGATAAAAACGAAAAACACCAAAAACTTTTCCCAAAATCTGGCAATCATCCACTATAATGGGGTCCATAGTGTCATTTTCCGGCTGAAGGCGGATATGGCCATCCTCCCGGTAAAAGGTCTTAACGGTGGCGGAATCGTCAACCAGTGCAACTACCATATCTCCGTTGGAAGCCGTATTACAGCAATTGACAAAAATGCGGTCTCCACTGAAAATACCGGCGTTCACCATGGAATCTCCTTTGACCTTTAAGATGAAAGATTCACCTCTGGGTACAACATCCGCCGGAACAGGAAAGTAGTCCTCAATATTCTCCTGGGCCAGGATCGGCTGCCCGGCAGCCACCTGTCCCACGACAGGGATACTGACCATCTCCGTGCGGACCATCTGAAAGCTGTCATCACAGATCTCGATAGCCCTGGGCTTGGTGGGATCACGCCGTATGTATCCATTTTTCTCCAAAGTCTCCAGGTGTGAGTGGACAGAAGAAGTGGACTTAAGATGTACCGTCTCACATATCTCCCGAACAGTGGGCGGATAACCTTTCTTCAGGATCTCATCCTTAATATAATCCAGAATCTCTTGCTGCTTTGCTGTAATTTTGCCATAGCTCATTGCAGGATCCTCCATTTCTCAAGGGAAATAAGTATTTGTTATCTACATCATCAAGTATAACATAGTTTTCTCAAAAAAGCAAACATATATTCCAAAAATATGTTCGATTTTCTCTTGACAAAAGAATATATGTTCGATATAATCAATACAGAACAGATGTTCCGAACGGATTTTCGGTATAAAGGATATGGAGGGCATAAGATGAGCCGGACCGCATATATGAATGACAGAGATTTGAGGAATTACCGGAGAAAGCGCAGACGACAGAGAGAGATCCGCCGCATATTTATATTGGCCGGCATAGCGGTAGTGCTGGTGTTGGGCTTTGCCCTTTCTTATCGTGCCTTTTTATCTCATGCCAACACCGAGATAGATAGTATTTCATATAAATATTTTACCAGTATTCAGATTGAGCCGGGAGATACCCTGTGGAATCTGGCGGACAGATATGCGGATCAGGAGCATTATGACAGCAGAGAGGTGTATATCACAGAAGTTATGGCCATGAATCACATGACCGACGAAGACCTTTCTGCCGGAAGCTATCTGATTTTACCATATTATTCTTCGGAGTTCATAAAATAGCCGGATGATCGGAACTGTAAGTTATTCACGAAGCCGTACCGCATTTGCCGCCCTGCGCCTGCGTTCGTCTTCCTGGGCCGCATAGTGTTTTCTGGTGGTGTTGACATCACTGTGTCCCAACACATCCGCCACCAGATAGATATCGCCAGTCTCCTGATACAGAGCCGTGCCATAGGTGCTGCGCAGCTTATGGGGAGTAATTTTTTTTAAAGTGGTAACTCTTGAAGTATATTTCTTTACCAGATTTTCCACGGAGCGCACCGCCATACGCCGATTTTGCAGAGAGAGAAAGAGTGCATTCTCATGCCCCTGTGCCGGGATCATGTGTTCCCGTTGCTCCAGATAATCCAACAGGGCTGTGCCTACTTCCTCCCCAAAATAGATAATGGCTTCCTTGCCCCCCTTACGCAAAATACGGATTCCATAGACATCAAAGTCCACATCCTGAATATCCAGTCCCACACATTCCGACACACGGATACCGGTGCCCAGCAGCAGTGTGATCAGCGCCACATCCCGGATCTTTGTCTTTTTGTGATACTCCAGTTCTTTTTTGGTCAGCTTGGTGCCGTCCTCCACCTGATCCAGCAGGATTGCCACTTCGTTGGGTTCCAGCCGTATGATTTCCTTTTCATGCTGTTTGGGAAGAGGTACAAGCGCCGCAGGATTTTTCTCAATCTTTTCATTTTCATAAAAATAATTATAGAAACTCCTAAGGGAAGCCAGCTTGCGGCTCTTTCCCCGTTCCTCATTGATTATATTTTTCCCATCCTTCTGATACAGGGAGATATATTCCAGATATTCTTCGATATCCTGTCGGTTGAGCATATCCAGGTACTCCATAGGAATCTCGGAAATATTCATCCTGGCACAGGCGCTGTTTTTCTCATGCAGAAATTCAAAGAACATCCGCAGATCATAGGCATAGGCCAGTCGGGTGCGGGCGGAGGTATACTGTTCGATTCCCCGGAAGAATTCCTTACAAAAGGGCGGCAGTTCCTCCAGGACGGCACGCATCTTCAGGATATTCTGCATTTTCTGTTCTTCGTGATAGCTGGTAGTATTTGTGTTATTTGCCAAAGTATTCACCCCATCCTTTCAAGTTGCCGGTCTGTATGGCTGTAAACATACGTTCCTTCACCCCTGGATTTTCCTGATTCAGCCGGCGAAGCAGATTTTTTACATATTCCCGCTTGGTGTTGCCGTCCGCAGGACAGGGGCTTTTTACTACAGGTACATCGTATTTATTGACAAAGCCGATCACATCGGACTCATTCATATACATAAGGGGACGGATTACGGTCAGTTCCATGCGGTCCAGATAGGTCACCGGCGCAAAGGTGTGAAAACGTCCCTCGTAGATCAGGGAAAGCAGCATGGTCTCCACCACATCATCCTTGTGATGGGCATAGGCGACTTTGTTACATCCGGTTTCCTTGATGGCAGTGTTCAGCGCCCCTTTGCGCATCTTGGCACAGAGAGCGCAGGGATTGGTCTCTCTGCGGTCTTCAAAGACTATTTTGGCGATATCTGTTTTTACTATGGTATATTCCACACCCAGCTCTTCACACAGCGCCTTGATTTTATCCAGGTTTAGATTCTCGAAACCCAGATCTACCGTCACTGCATGGATGGTAAAAGCCTTGGGATAGAAGCGCATCAGGCCATGAAGGGCATAAAGAAGCGTTAGAGAGTCCTTTCCTCCGGAGATTCCCACGGCAATCTTATCGCCTTCCTCAATCATATGGTAATCATCTATGGCACGACGCACATAGCTTAGCAGTTGCTGTAATTTCATGAATGTTCCTCCGATTTCGTGTTCCGTTGCCTCTATCTATTTTACCTTTTTTTGCTTCAGGAAACAATGGTTTTATTTGTTGTAATTTTATCTTTTGTTTTTCTTTAAATTTTTTTTAGGGAAATCCTCTTGTTATCTATCTTAAATCAGTGTATGATAAATGAAAAGATCAAGACCTGCAATATGCGGAAAGAGGATGAAAAGATGAAACTCAAGTGGAAGAATCCATATATCAAGTGGGGGCTGACGGCATTATTGGTGATAATGGGAAGCATTATGTTTTACTACCTGTTATTCCATTCTTCCAATATCAAATCAGCTTTTCATGTGGTTGTCGGGATCATGATGCCTGTGGTATTTGGCTTTATACTGGCCTATCTGTTGACACCGGTTTTGAACAGCATTGAACAGAAAATATTGTATCCCCTCACAAAGCGTCTCAAGCTGAAGGAGGGGCCAAAGACTCATAATAGAATCCGGACGCTGAGCGTTCTGGTTACCACATTACTGTTTTATCTGATCATCCACCTTCTGGTTGGTATGCTGGTGTCCCAAATCGTTCCCAGTATCCAGAATATTGTATCAAATTTTGATACATATATGACCAATTTTGACACATTCATGACCAAGTTTACTGCATGGATGAATCAGTTGCTGGCCGACAATCCCGATATTAAGGACTATGCCATCAATCTGATAAACCGTTATTCTGAGGAGCTGGAGCATTTTCTGAATGAGACGGTTCTATCCAAGTCTAGCGAGCTGATTAAGACAGTATCCTTAAGTGTGCTGGGCATATTTAAGACCATGTGGAACTTTATTATTGGTTTCATTATCTCGATTTATATTCTCGGCAATAAGGAAAAGTTTGCCGTGCAAGCCAAAAAACTGATTTATGCATGTTTCCAGTCGGATTCCGCCAATGTGATTATCAACAATTTCCGCTTTGCCCACAATACCTTTATCGGGTTTATCAGCGGTAAGATCCTGGATTCACTGATTATCGGAATGCTGTGCTTTATTGGAACTACATTATTGCAGACTCCCTATGCCGCCCTGATCAGTGTCATTATCGGCGTGACGAACATTATTCCGTTCTTTGGTCCTTTTCTGGGAGCAATCCCCAGCACTGTACTGATTCTGGTGGTTGACCCCATGCATCCGCTGAACTGTGTGTATTTTGTGATTTTTATACTGATTCTTCAGCAGGTGGACGGCAACCTGATCGGGCCGAAGATTCTGGGGGATTCCACAGGTCTATCCGGCTTCTGGGTAATCTTTGCCATCACCCTGTTTGGCGGTCTGTTTAAGGTGCTGGGCATGATTGTAGGAGTGCCGATCTTTGCCATCATCTATGCGGCGGTAAGGTCTCATGTGAATTCCGCCCTGATCAAGAAGAATATGCCGATCAAGAGTGATATTTATGAAAATATAGAGTGTGTGGACGAGGCGGGAATCCACATCATGGACAATCTGGAGCGCCGCAAAGTCATCAAGGCCAGGAATCTGGAGAAAAAAGAGAAGAAAATGAACAACATCCACGATGACCACGACAGCGAACTGATTTCCGGCATGAGATTTATCAGCAATGTGGAAGAGTGGAAGAGAAGAGTGCCGGTTCGGTGGGATGATGAAAATGCAGTTGCCCGGGAAGTTACCGTTTTCTCTCCAGATACAGCGGTTGAGAGAACGTCTGAGGATGAGAAAACAGAACATCCTAATGTTCAGTGATAGGAAGAAAGCTATAACAAGAAAAATACTGCCGAGGGGCCGGACAGGTATGAAATGGGAGAGTGCGAGAGGAGTACAAGAATTATATGCGATTCGTCATACAAAGAGTTACTGAAGCCAGCGTATCTGTAGATCAGCAGATAATCGGCTCTATCAGCAAAGGTTTTCTGGTTCTAATTGGTGTGAGTCAGACAGACACCCGCAGCATTGCGGACAAAATGATCAAAAAACTGCTGGGACTGCGAATATTCGAGGATCAGGATGGCAAGACAAACCTGTCTCTACAGGATGTAGACGGAAGCCTGCTTCTGGTATCCCAGTTTACCCTGTATGCCGACTGCCGCAAGGGCAACAGGCCGTCCTTTATTAATGCAGGCGCACCGGATATGGCCGAGGCGCTGTACCAATATATTATCGCAGAATGCAAAAACCAGCTGCCTGGCTTCCCGGACAAAGACAGAGTCCAGCACGGCAGCTTTGGAGCCGATATGAAGGTCTCTCTGTTAAATGACGGCCCATTTACAATCATAATGGATTCAGAAGAAATAATAAAATGATTAGGCGGATAAAGGGGTGATTTTATGAAAAAGAAGGTTATCGCTGGTCTGGGCGTTCTTTTGGCGGCAGTTTTTCTGTTTCCCATTACTTACCACTTAAAGGATGGGGGAACTGTTGTGTATAAAGCACTCCTGTATAATGTACACAAGGTTCATCAAATGAGCCCTGTAGGCTCTGAGCAGGATTATCTCGAAGGGACGATTGTTGAGATCTTGGGATTTGAGGTATTTAACAATGTTGAATGAGAAATTAATCCATTTTCTCCAAGTTTAACGAATAGTTGGCAATGTGGGACGGCTACACACAGGAAGCCCTCAAAAACCGAGCCAACTATGCGCAAAACTTGTCTTTTGCGCATAGTTGTATCTGCTCCAATACCACTCTTCCAAGGTAGATTTCGAGCAAAACAAATTACATTTCCTGCCGAAGATTCTTTATTTTTTCCAGCAATTCCAGATCATCTGCGGTAATTTTAATATTAGTCTGAAGTTCCTGACCATCCGTTGTGATAACCTTGCATTCCATAATCGTGCCTTCCTGTATACCGGCCTTTGTAAATGCCTTTACAAATTGCAGGAACTTCGGATGATTGCCCTTAAACCTGTCAAAATCGTTCTTTAATCCCAATAATGCCATAGGATTTATATTCATATGTGTCACCAACCTTGGTCAAAAATATCAAACTATAATGTTCATCTCATTTTTGATGGCTGTCATCAGTTCATCATAAGTCTCATAGGCAGGAAGCTGTGGATTGTCTGCTTTGATCCTGTCGGTACTCCTGAACAGAAATCCCGCCTTGCTTGCCTTAATCATGTCCAGATCGTTATAACTGTCACCGCTGGCTATAGTGTCATATCCGATGGATTGCAATGCCTTTACCGTAGCCAGCTTGGAGTTCTCTATACGCATTTTAAAGCCGGTAATTTCACCATTTTGCGCTACCTCCAGCGAGTTACAAAAGATGGTGGGCCATCCCAGCTTCTTCATCAGCGGGCTGGCAAACTGGGTAAATGTGTCGCTGATAATGATAACCTGAGTAAAGGAACGAAGCTCATCCAGAAATTCCCTGGCGCCAGGCATGGGATCAATCCCCGCAATGGTCTCCTGAATTTCCTTCAGGCCCAGATTATGTTCTCTTAATATTCCCAGACGCCATCTCATCAATTTATCATAATCAGGCTCGTCACGGGTGGTTCTCTTCAACTCGGGTATGCCGCTGGCCTCCGCAAATGCAATCCAGATCTCCGGCACCAATACTCCCTCCAAATCCAAACAGGTAATATACATTTAGTGGTTCCTCCAACTCTTTTGAAAATCGTATGACCTCAGTATTATATCATACCAGACATTGATTCACAATATTGAAATTTATCTTCATTTTGCCATTTTCTAAACTTGGAGTGATGGGGTTATCTTGATGGTACATATGATACAGGCATCTCCCTGAAAACATTTCTCAAATCCCTCAGACAGAGATGCATAGGGGCCAGCTGCCTGATAGTTCCCTCCCTTGGGACGATAATAGGCATTGTGCAGATAATATTCCCCATCTGTTAAAGTTGCACAGATCGTATGAACTCCCCTCCACAGATCTCTGCCATCATTAAAGTAGGTAATCACCGCTGTCTGGCCTTCCGTCAAATCCTCCAGGATCTCTCCCGGACGATAACAATGCATGGATACTGTATATTTCTTCTGAAGGTATTTTAGAATTGCCGCAGGAGAAGTTCCAAAATCTCCCAACAACGCCGCCCCCGCCCTCTCAAAATACTGTATCAGCCCGGTCATCTCCTCTGCTGTCCCGGGGGCTCCCATGGCAAGCATCGCATTGTATACCGCCATAATCTCACAGCCGGAATAAGACATATTATGATGCCGAAGACAGCCAAACTGTACCTGATTCCACTCAGCTTGATTCTCAATGAAACAGCCAGGCCTGAACCATTCCGGGTCCTGACTGAGAAGCTGCAGATTTTGTGAGGCATGCTGCCGGGTATATCGCCTGGGGACGGGGATAACAGACAGAAAACGATAAATTCTCACCACAGTTTTTCCATTGATTTTTTGCGGAATCTTTTTCAGAAACTCCATATTTCTCTCCCTATATCAACACTAAACCCTTATCTCTATCATATACAAAAAATAAAGGAATGCAACCCCTAAAGGCTGCATTCCCTCATAATGCATTATGTTTTATTTCTTGCTGAAATAGGTGAAGAACACGTCTCCCTTAGTATTGTCATCAAAAAACTCCTGGAAAGATACAGAAAACTCCTTAGCCTCGGCGGGCACTTCATAAATAACATGATAATTGCAGGTATCCCCATTGGCCAGACCATATGCGTAGGGCATCACCGTGGTGGAATCATCCATTATAATGCCAAAGTCGTAATCATCGTCACCATTGCCCAAATCATGCCACTGAATCTGGAAATCATCGTTAAACATAGGCAGTTCTTCACCGAAGGTATTCTTGATGGTAATAACAACATCCAGAAGCTGCATTCCTTCAGATGCAGTATATCCTTCATATTCAGAAGGATAATTAACAGAATCTACGCTGTAATCAAAGAAAACAGTCCTGAAAGTCGTACCAATCTCACCCTCTGCATAGCCATCCTCTGCACTTACAACTTTGTTCACAGAAGCACCAGTACCGCAAGCAGAAAGCATTACGCATGCTGTCAGCACCATTGCAATACAGGCTACCAATTTTTTACTGATTCTCATAACACTCGTCTCCTCTTCCTCATCTCTTTTTCTTTTCATTTGATCGCTCAAGCAGCAACCACATGAAATTATAGTACTATTTTTCGTTTTTGTCTACATATTTCACAAAATAATTTGAAAAAATCAAGAAATCTTCTTTCGATCTCGATTTATAAAAAAGATGATCAGTCCGCCTGTCAGGTCCACTGAGATAAAAAATGCTGCTATAATCAGCTCAGCCAGCCAGAAAAACGCCACTGCAATTCCCACTCCTCGTCCCATCGACTGGGTGTGTCCCTTGTAGGCGGAGAAATCATACACCTTGACCTGGGTCAGCCGAGATTGAAATTCGAGATGATTGGAACCATAATAACCGGCATTAATAATGCTAAAGCCCTGGGACAAATCCATGGTCTGGTACGATCCATGCCAGTAGGCTATGGGATAATAACTGCCCTGCATATAGGGTATTTCATCCAGATGTTCCTCGGGCACACAGAAAGCAATAAAATCAGAGTTTTCTGAGAGGCTGAACACCTCATAATATTCTCCGCTTTCCTCCGCCTGCAATACTAAGTCCTTGATGAGCGTATCACTGTCGCATATCGCCTTGTCTTTATCGGACACAGTATTGCATGACATCCAGAAAAACAGATAGGTAAGAAACATTATCAGTATCGTCAGCCCTACCAGCATGGGCAGAATTACCAGCAGACAAAAATTAAATATCGGTTTTTTTGCCTGCTTTTCTCCCATCGGTGCAGGTCTATATCCATATGCGTTGTCTCTGCAGTCTCTCATATTTCTTCTAATCCCCCACTGTTTTTTCTTTATCGGCTAAAAGGACTTTTTCCGATTATGTCAAAGCTGTCATGTGTCATGTCTTCCGTGGAGAATGATCAGAGGATTTTCCACCTGACGCATCATATCCTGCACTCCCTTAAAGGTCTTGTAGGCCATATTCCACACCACCTTTTCCGTGTAAAATGCGGTGTGGGGAGAAAGGATCACATTGGGAAAAGCACGCAGAATGGCCATCTGGCGGTTGACAATCACATCTCCCATGCGGTTGGCATAGTACAGTCCGGCCTCATCCTCCAGGACATCCAGGGCGGCATGGCCTATCTTGCCACTCTCCAGCCCCTCTATCAAGGCTGTCGTATCCACCAGACTGCCCCTGGCCGTGTTGATCAGGATAACGCCGTCCTTCATCCGGGACAATGCCCCGGCGTCAATCAGATGGTAGTTCTCGGTGGTGGCGGGGGTATGTAGTGTGATAATATCACTCTCTGCATAGAGCTGCTCCAGTGACACATATTCCGCCAGTCCCTCCGCCTGTGGATTGCGGTACAGGTCATAGGCCAGCAGACGACAGCCAAAGCCGCTAAGATGCCGGATTACGGTGCAGCCAATCTGACCGGCGCCGATAATCCCCACAGTGCAGTCGCTGATGTCTTTGCCCATCTTTCCTTTCAGGCTGTAATCCTGCACCACGGAGCGGTTCATGATGTGGGGCATGTTACGGCAGCACATGAGCATCAGCATGATGGCATAGTCCGCCACCGTTTCCGGCTCATAGCTGACCCGGCACACTCCCATGCCCAACTGCTCTGCTTTCTTCAGATCAATGTGGTCATAACCGATGGATCGGGTAGCCACATAGCGCACGCCCACATCATAGAAGCGCTGCAGCATGTCCGCCCCCATATTGCAGGGCGTGCAGCTGACCGCATCATACCCCTGGGCCAGGGACACATTGTCAGGGCCGGGATAGGATGTGCTGTAACCATACTGCGCCCCAAACTCCCCTGCCAGCCGGTCAAACATCGGCTTTTCATCAAATTCTCTCAGACCATAAGCAAATATTTTCATTACTGCTCCTCTCTGGCTTACACCAAGGCGCCCTGCGCAAAGAAATATGCCGCCAGCTGCGCCCTGGAGCTGAACTGTTCTGTCTGTATCAACTCTCTCACTTCTTCCCTGGTGTAAAAGCGAGAATCAATCTGCTCGTTTTCCGAGGTGTGATCCTGCATCTCCCCCTCCGCCTCCACAATGGCGATATAGGTGGTGACATCAGAAAATGCCACCGCCGCAAAAGAGGCCGGGAGTATATCACGGATCTTTCGGACGGAAAGCCCGGTCTCCTCATACAGCTCCCGCTGGATACAGTCCTCCACGGACTCCCCCTCCTCCAGCATACCGGCGCACAGATTATAGACGCTTCTGTTGATCCCCATGCGAAATTCATGGAGAAGCAGCATTTTTCCCTGACAGATCGCCACGATGGACACTCCGCTGGGCTTCTGCCCCAGATCCTCGGGGGAGGCAAGCTCCCGGCGGCTGACCATTTCATATTTCTTCTCACGCCCCGCCTTGTTCAGGTATGTCAGTTCATAATTTTTCAGAAATCTTCCGTCCCCTACCTTTTCCATCTTTAAAAGTTTCATATAATGTATCATATCCTTTCTTTTTTCGGCAACTTATGTTACTCTCAGATTCCGCATCTGCTCTGCCAGGGAGGGATGTACCTTCCGGCGGGTGATCTCCACCAGCCCCAGCGGCGTCATATCCACCACCTGCACAGTCACCGGATCCTCCCCGGTAAGTCTCCGCAGCTCCCGCAGCAGTTCCTCCTCCTGGTCAAGCGTGGCAAGATTGATAAAATCGACAATAATGATGCCGGAAAGATTACGCAGCCGCAGCTGCCAGGCAACCTCCCGGGCCGCCTCCAGATTTACCCGGCGCATGGTGTCCGCCTGGGACTGGTCACCGGGGAGTTTGATGCATTTTCCTGTGTTCACATCAATGGCAGTCAGGCTCTCCATCTGTTCTATTACCAGATTTGCCCCGGATTTCAGCCATATCGTTCTGTTCAGCGCCTCCTCCAGCCTGGTATGCAGACTGTAGAGCTTCTCTAGGGAAAAGCTGTCATCCTGATACAGCCGCAGCTGTTTTTCCTCCAAAGAAAGCCGCTTTTGCTCCCTCAGCTGCACCAGCTCCTCATACACCTGCGGCAGATCTGTGACGATTTCCGAGTATTCCTCCTTCTGAAAGGGGCCCAGAGCCTCCTCCAGCGCCGTCTGCGCCTCATACAGGCAGCTGTAGCAGGTGCGGTATCTGCCCTGCTGGAATAGGGCGGTAAATTGACTTCGCAGCCGATCATATTTCCGGCGCACATCCGCAAGCACCTCTTCGCTATCGTATTCTCCCGCTTTTGTGCGCACTACCACTCCAAAGGGAGGAACATCCTCTTCCTGCACTACCCTGCCCTCCCTGTCTGTGATCTGCCAGTCCTCCAGAAGCCTGCGCAGATATTCCCTTTGATTCTCGCTCAGCTTCTTAGAGATACCCGCCTGGGTCTTGCCAGTAGAAAGGATAAAGTATTCCCCCTGCAGGGTAATCCGGGCAGTCACAGCCGCCTGCTTGGTCTTGATGGCGTCTCTTTCCAGCTGTACCAGCAGTTCATCCCCCTCCAGCAGCCTGCCGTCATAGGTCCTGTTCGTCAGAAAGGGAACGATTTTCTCCCTGTCCATATGCATAAAGCACTGTTCTCCGTCCGCAATCTCCACAAAGCAGGCATTCAGATTTTTTACAATCTTTTTAATCTTGCCCAAATACACGGCGCCGATACGGTTCTGCCGGGCTGTGGAAAAGGTCTGGACCGCGGCCAGACGGTCATGTTTTATCAGAGCGGCAATCTGATATCCCTCCGGCTGCCTTCCGCCAAGGCCGGAGGGACAGAGGGTGATTACCAGCTTTCCCTGTTCCCGGTCTCGCCTTTGGCTCTCCCGGTCCGGATGGGCTATGGTCTGCTGTATGTTTCTGCTCATGTTCCTCCCTCTGCCGTAGCATGAACCTCCGCCTTGCGCATCCTGGCCTCCCTGGCAATCTGGATTCTCTTTTCGTCTATCATGAGCCCGGTGATCTGTGTGCCAATGGCGTCCATGGGCATCAGCCTGCGGGCTTCCCCCGCCGCTGCCAGATCCAGATAAGTGTCACAGCGGTGAACGGTAAAGGCATTTTCCGCCAGAGTCTCCCCCTGCCAGGCGGCATAGGCCTCCAGAACCTGCGCCGGCTTAATGTTGCCACTGCTGGAGGCATCCACCAGCATATGAATCGTACGGCTTTCCCGGTCTGCCCACAGCTCGTAGATTCCTGGCCGGATATCCACTGTAAGAGTGTTTTTCTTGGTCTCCTTGGTGATCAGGATCTCCGGCAGATGATAGAAGTCCTCAATCTTTCCCAGATAGTCAAAGGACGGCTCCCTGCCCTCTCGAAACTGAATCGTATAGGCGGCGGCAGCCACGCTGGCCATGGCGTTGCCCGCGCCCTCCGGCAGCAGCACCACGCTGACAATCTCGATTCCCGGTACGCTGGCACGGTTAAAGCGCTCGATCATATCCTGGGATGTGGTGACGCTGTTGCACTCGATATCCATATATTCCCCGTCGCTGGTGAGCCCCACGCCAAGAGGAGCCGCAAAGGTCATAATCTGGTGGGGGCTGAAGCCGGTGGTATAGGCCACATCGATCTCCGCCCGGCGTATACATTTTTGAAAAAAACGCATTACGTCCAAGTGGCCGATAAAGCGAACCGGGCCGTATTTGCGAAACTTTACGCGTACTTTCATAGTTTGGTTTCTCCTGTCTTGGACGGGCTCAGAAGTAAATTTGTTTCACAAATTAACTTCTGCAGTGGCAAGCCGCCCTTATTCTGTCTATATTGCCCATTCCCTGTGTCTTGAAAGGGAGTTATTTTAACATCCTCCATAATTGCCCACATCCCTGGGCTCGAAGCAGATGCCGCCTCCGAACCTGGTGACGCCGCAACCCTGGCACTTGACCTTGCAGTTTTCCGAGGTCTGCTCCTGCTGGGCTTTTATCCACTCCCGCTTCAGGAATTCCTTGGTTACGCCGCAGTCGATGAAGTCCCAGGGGAAGATCTCGTCCAAGGGGCGCTCTCTGTGGGAATAAAATTCTGTGGTCAGGCCGCACTCAGCTATGGCCTGCTCCCACACCTCGTTTTTGAAGTACTCGCTCCAGGCATCGTAAAAGCAGCCCTTCTGGTATACTTTTAGAATCACCTGGGACAGGCGCCTGTCTCCTCTGGCCAGCACGCCCTCCCAGACGCTGGCATCGGCTTCGTGATAATTGTATTTGATGCTCTTCTGATTCAACTGCTCAGAGATACATTTTCGGGTGAAATAGGCTTTTTCTATGAATTCCTCTCTGGTACACTGGCCCGCCCACTGAAAGGGGGTAAAGGGCTTGGGCACAAAGAAAGAGGTGCTGGTGACGATCTGCACCCGCCCGTTTGTCCGGGCCTCCTTGGGCACTTCCTCGAAAAAGGTAGCGGCAATCCTATTGGACAGCTCGGCAATCCCCCGCATATCCTCCTGGGTCTCCGTGGGCAGTCCCAGCATAAAATACAGCTTCACGCGTGTCCAGCCTCCCCGGAAGGCCATGGTGCAGCCCTGGAGGATATCCTCCTCTGTCAGTCCCTTGTTGATCACATTGCGCAGTCTCTGGCTGCCCGCCTCCGGCGCAAAGGTCAGGGAGGATTTGCGGACATCCTGGACCTTGCTCATCACATCCAAGGAAAAGGCGTCAATCCGCAGGGATGGCAGGGAGATATTGATCTGCTTCTCTCTGCACTCTTCTATCAGAAAATCAATCAGCTCCGGCAGTCTGCTGTAATCGCTGGAGCTTAGGGAACTTAAGGATATCTCCTCATGTCCGGTATTTTTCAGCATCTCTAGGGCATAGCGCTTGAGCATCTCCAGATCCCTCTCCCGCACGGGCCGATACAGCTGTCCTGCCTGGCAGAACCGGCAGCCTCGGATACAGCCCCTCTGGATCTCCAGCACCACCCGGTCCTGGGTTACCTTCATGTAGGGCACCACGGGCTTTGTGGGATAATAGGTGTCTGACACCTGCATCTCTACCTCTTTTAAGACGGTCCGGGGAATCCCCTCCTCCGTGGGCTCAAAGCTCTCGATGGTTCCGTCCTCGTGGTATGTCACCCGATAGAACCGGGGCGCATATATACCCGGCAAACGGGCAGCCCGGCGCAGGAATTCCACTCGCCCGCAGCCCTCTTTTTTGCAGGATTTATACAGATCCAGCAGATGGCGGTACTGGGTCTCGCCCTCACCGATATAAAACAGGTCGAAAAAGTCCGCGATGGGCTCCGGATTGTAGGCACAGGGGCCGCCGCCGATGACGATGGGGCAGTCCTCCCCCCGCTCCGACGCCAGCAGCGGGATTTGTGAGAGATCCAGCACCTGCAGAATATTGGTATAGCACATCTCGTACTGTATCGTGATCCCCAAAAAGTCCATATCCTTCACAGGTTCCTGGGATTCCAGGCAAAAGAGGGGGATCTGCTGCTGGCGCATGATAGCGTCCAGATCCACCCAGGGGGAATAGACCCTCTCGCACCACACGTCCTCCCAGCTGTTGAACATATCGTACAGGATCTGGATTCCCAGATGGGACATGCCGATCTCGTACACGTCAGGGAAGCACATGGCAAAGCGCACCTCCACTTGGGGCTTGTCCTTGATTACAGCATTCACCTCGTTGCCGATATATCGGGCAGGCTTTTCTATTTTCATCAGGATATCATCTGACAGGGCCAGATTTTCTGTCATCATTTCTTATATTCCTTTCCTGGTTAAATCATGTGTTTCTTTCAGTATAAGGCATATGGTGAATAAAAGCAAGTCAAATGGGGCTGTTGCAAAAGTAGGTGAATAATCTACCTGAGCGGCAGCTCCGTTTTTATGCTCCAAATCAGAAAAGCAGGTTCCGGAGAACCTGCCATTCATGGTATAAT
>CAZKAO010000037.1:0-31417 GCA_964550745.1 uncultured Acetatifactor sp. | reverse complement strand
GCAGAGTGTAATTTATACTAAATTATACATATTGCATATAGCGCAGATTGTATACAAGTATTCACCAAGGAGGGAAAGGCTTTTCAATCCTTTTTTGTTGAATTCGGAATTTAAGGCAATAAAGCGCAAAAGTGTGCAACAGATTAAAAAGGAGGAGAAAAGCATTATGAAAAGAAAAAAGTTACTTGCTCTCGTGCTTGCCTGTGCATTGACCACGAGTATGGCTGCATGTGGCAACAATCCCGGTAATGTTTCCGATAGTAGTGTGGAGAACAGTACCGTAAGCGTGGAGAGCAGCTCCAGCTCCGAAGAGCAGTCCGAAGCCGCTCCCGACGAGGGAAATGCCGAGGTAGCCTATGCGGAGCTGAAGAGCCTGGTAAACAAGGAGTACGGCACGGATTATGTGTCCCTGTATTCCCAGTTCGGAAAGGACACTTCCATCGCCGATGTCATCGAAGATGAGGAGACAGGCTTTGCCTACATCGACAGGGATGGCCTGCGCTATGAACTGGGCCTGGATTTCCTGTCCATGGCCATGGTATACAACACTTCCGTACCCGACGGCGGCTACTGGGAGACCGAGGACGATGTATACGCCACATGGTGGAAGCTGTACATCCAGCGTTGGAACGCTCTGCTGCCCGAGGTTCCTCTGTATGCCAACGAATACTACAATATCTATAATTCGGCCATCAAGGGCGTGGAGGAGAACCCCACCAACCCCTACTGGGATACAGCCAATGCAATTGTGGACTGGTCCAGCGAAAAGGATGACAACAGCATCATCGTCGGCGATGTCACCGAGCTTTCCGGCAAGTTCCGCTATGCTACTTTCGGCGGCTCCAATCCCGGTGCGTCCGACCTTGCCATCCAGAATCTGATTGTAGGCATGGACACCGTCACTGCCAACAAGGAGGGCGGCTATCAGTGGAACGACACCATCGTGGCATCCCACAGCGATAAAGAGAATGCGGACGGCAGCAAGACCTATACGATCAAAATCAAGGAAGGTCTGAAATTCTCTGACGGAAGCCCTGTCACTGCCAAGAACTACCTTGTCTTCACCATGGTATTCTCCACGCCGGTGGCTGCTCAGGCTGCAGGCAAGGATCATCAGTCCGGCATGACCTGCGTTGGCTTTAGTGATTTCAACACCTACACAGGCCCCGGCTCCGAGGAAGGCAGCAAGGTATTCACAGGACTGCGCCTGTTGGATGACTATACCTTCTCGGTAACCATTGATCCGGAGTACCTGCCCTATTTCTATGATGTGACCTACGCAGGATTCTCCGCACAGTACCTTCCCATGTGGATCGGCGATGCGGACATCCTTGACGACGGCGAGGGCGTGTACTTCACGGATGATTTCTATGCCATGACCGAGGATAGCTATGATATGGCTGCCCATATCGGGGCTACCTCTACCAATACAGACACCACCTACCCTTGCTCCGGCCCCTACTATATCGAGAGCTTCGACGCCGCAGACAAGTCTGCTGTAGTGAAGGTGAATCCGGAATTCCCTGGCAACTATGAAGGAGCAAAGCCCAGCATCGAGACTGTTGTCTACAAAAAGGTTGTTTCTGAAACCCAGTTGGAAGACCTAAAGTCAGGCGGTATCGATGTACTGTCCCAGATTACCGGCGGCGATGCTACTAACGAAGCCATAGCCTTGGTGGATGCGGAACCCGACAAATATTTCTGCACGCAC
Source organism: uncultured Acetatifactor sp. (assembly GCA_964550745.1). GTDB lineage: Bacteria > Bacillota > Clostridia > Lachnospirales > Lachnospiraceae > Acetatifactor. The sequence continues at coordinate 29,706 of CAZKAO010000037.1, read as the reverse complement.
TATAGCCGCGCAGGCTACGGAAAACTCGGCTTCCGCGCTGACTTCGGCCCGGTTCAGTTCCCTGAAGTCCGTCAGGCTATCGCTTATTGTATGGACCGCGCTGCTTTTGCCAAGGATTTCACCGGTGGTTACGGCGGTGTACAGGATGGCCCTTACTATTCCGGTTCCTGGATGTATCAGGCTGCAGTGGGCCAGGGTATGATGCTGAACGCTTATGCCACTTCTGCTGACAGCGCCATCGCTGTATTGGAGAAAGGCGGCTGGGTCTATGACGCAGAAGGAAATGATTATGTAGAAGGTATCCGTTACAAGAAGATTCCCGCCGCTGAGATGAGCGAAAATGACAAAACCTTCCAGTCCAAGGACGGCGCTTATGTGACCACACAGGTGGGCAACGACTATTATATGCCCCTTGTGCTTAACTGGTACGGCACCACCCCCAATGAGTTCTCCGATTTGCTGGTGACCGGCTTTGCCAACAATGACAACCTTAAGAATGCCGGCTTTGACGTACAGTACACCTTTGGTACCTTCCAGGCGATGCTGGATGAGCAATATCAGGCTCCCGTATACGGATTGTATCAGGGTCCGGCGCTGTATACCTGCTTCAACTATGCAACCGGATTTACCAGCGCTGCATATGATTATTCCTACAATCTGACCATTGATCCCGGTATGTATGACGATGGCTGGAATAACTATTTTATCAAGGACGAGGCAGATGCTTATTGGTTGAAATAACCAGACCTGCATCAGGTGATCCTGCCCATGCCCTTTGAGGGTACACCCGGAGGATCACAGCGGGATAAGAAAACGTGCGGGCTGTTGTCAAGTCACCTTGACAGCAGCCTGTTTTTTTAGAACATTCTCGGAAGCTCTCTTGCATCATACCAGCTCCAACGAGCTTCCGAGAGTCTTCTATCGACAGGAAAAATGAGGGATTGCATATGGGAAAATATATAGTCAAAAGATTCGCTTACATGGCGGTGGTGCTGGTCATACTCTCTTTCATCATGTTCATGATCTACAGCTTAGTGCCCAGCAACCGCGCCTATACCGATGCGAGCAACGATATCAAGGCGCTCCGCGGCAATGTATCCACGGAGCAGCGCCAGGCCCGTTTTGATGAACTCTACCTTCAGTATCAGCGCCGTTACGGAACCGATATCGACAACAGGGCCATCCGTTATCTGCGGTGGGTGGGTCTCTACCCTCTGTATGACGGCAGCTTCAACGGCCTGTTGCAGGGAAATCTGGGTTACTCCTACGATTACAAGATGCCTGTGCGGGATGTGATCGCCGCACCCATGAAGGTGACCATCCGAATCAATATCTTTGCCACGATACTGGCTCTCGGCATCACCATCCCCCTGGGTATCCGCTGCGCCGTAAAACGCGGCAGCAAGCTGGACCAGGCCATGCAGGTGACCACCATTATCGGATATAGCCTGCCCACCTTCCTGATCGCCATTCTGTTCATCTGGATATTCTGCTCCAGGTTGGGATGGTTCCCGCCCAGCGGCATGAAGACGCCGGGCTCCAATTACACTGGATGGCAGTATTGGAAAGATACCATATACTATATGGTGCTGCCGCTGATCGTCATGACCTTCTGCAGCCTGGGCGGCATGACCCGTTATGTCCGGGCTTCCATGATTGAATCATTATCCATGGACTGTATCAAGACTGCCCGCGCCAAGGGACTGCGGGAACAGATCGTCATCTATTCCCACGCATGGCGCAATGCATTGATTCCCATCGTCACGCTGGTGGTTGGATGGTTTCTGGGCATCTTCTCCGGATCACTGATTATCGAAAATATGTTTGCCATCAGCGGCATGGGCAGACTGATGTACAACGCCCTGCAGACTGCCGACTATGACGTAGTCCTGCTGATGCAGATGTTCTATGTGGGCATGTCCCTGCTGGGCAACCTGATCATCGATATCATCTATGGTCTGGTAGACCCAAGAGTCCGTGTGAGTAAATAAAGTCCGGCTAAGAAATGGCAGCAGCAAATTAAAACAGGGAGGATGTATGATGAAAAAACAAGTGAAAAATTCCTCAGGGAAAGGCGGCTCTGCCCTGGGCAGATGGCTTGGACGGTGGTTTAGGGGCGGCAGCAACCATCTGGCGGATGAACTGGAAAAAGCACCTGCCAATGCCGCCGGAGGCGAAATCCCGGATGTGGAGGAGCTGGTTAGTCCCGGCAAACAGATTCTGCGCAATTTCCTGGAGAAAAAACTGGCCGTAGGCGCATTATGCCTGCTGGTGCTGATGTTCATTGTTATGTTCGTGGGCCCCGGCTTCATGCCCACCTACAGCGATTCCTATACAGAGGTAACACAGCAGAGCATCCCGCCCACCATGTCCATGATGTCGGTGCCGAAGGAATTGAAGGATGATATTAAGATGATTGACGGCTTCGGCTCCTTTACCGTGGGGCTCTCCAATGAGGGCAAGGTCTACGTATGGGGCGCCACCAGGATCGGCACGACAGGCATAGATGTGGGAATAATCCCCGAGGAAGTGCAGAATACGAAAATCGCCATGGTTGCCGCCGGTATCGACCATATCGTGGCCATCAGCGAGGAGGGAAAGGTCTACTGCTGGGGCAATAAGCGTCTCGGGCAGTATGGCACAGAAAATGAGGCGCTGGAAGCCGATGGGAAGTTAAACTCCAATATCGCCTACATCCCCGAGGAACTGGTCACCACAGGAATCGATGTGGACAACATCCATAAGCTGACCTGCGGCTATCAGTGCAGCGCCATCCTGATGAACGATGGCACCCTGTATCTGTGGGGCAATAAGCTGACCTATGCCAATATCGACACTTTTTTAAATATTTCAGGACTTAAGGATATCGATTTTACCCTGAACTATATTGTTGGCCTGAATATAAAACGTGACAGCGTATACACAGGCACCAGAGGTCTGTACGATGTGGTGAGACCCAATGTCTCTGGCAAGACCACCAAGACCAAAGAGTACCTGAATGGACGCACCATCAGTTCGCTGACGGCTACCAGTTCCAGCGTCTGTCTGCTGTTAAGTGATGGCAGCCTTGCCTTTGTAGGCGATTTTGGAGGCAGTGTGGTGCCCGCTCCCACCCTGGCAGACGGGGAGCAATTTGTACAGGTAGTGGGCGGAAGCTATCATTACACCGGGCTGACCAATCAGGGCAATGTCTATTCCTGGGGCAGCAATACCCTGAAACAGACGGAGGTTCCCGATAAGGCGTCCGGAAATACCACCCAGCTCTTCTCCGGCTCTTTCCAAAGCTACGGAGCAGATGAAAGCGGTAAGCTCACGGCCAAATGGGGGCTCAAGGGATATCTGTTCGGCACGGAGACCCATGGCGCAGATATCTTCAAGCGTATCATCAACGGAGGCAGGATGACCATGACCATCGGTGCGGTAGCTGTCATCATCTCCGCTCTCATCGGCATCATCATCGGCTGTATCTCCGGTTATTTCGGCGGCAAGGTGGATATCCTGCTGATGCGTGTGGCAGAAATCTTCACTGCTATTCCTTTCCTGCCCTTTGCCATGATTCTCTCTTCTGTCATGGGACGTATGACCCTCAGCGAGAATGCCCGTATCTTCATCATCATGTGCATTCTAGGCGTGCTGACCTGGCCGGGTCTGGCCAGACTGGTGCGCGGCCAGGTGCTGGTGGCAAGGGAGAGCGAATACGTGATTGCGGCCAAGGCCATGGGGGTAAAGGAGAACCGCATTGCCTTCAAGCATATCCTGCCCAATGTAATGTCGGTGATCCTGGTATCTCTGATGCTGGATTTCGGCACCTGTATGCTGACGGAATCCTCCTTAAGCTATCTGGGCTTTGGCGTGCAGTACCCGCGTCCTACCTGGGGCAATATGCTCAACGGCGCCAATAACGCCACCATCATTAACGCCTATTGGTGGCAGTGGCTGTTCACCGCCATATTCCTGGCGGTGACCACGATCTGCATCAATATTGTGGGCGACGCCCTGCGGGATGTGATGGACCCCAAGTCCAGCGTGGAAAAGTAAGGAGGAAAAGACATGGCATTATTAGAAATTAATCATTTGCGAACCTTTTTCAAGACCAAAAGAGGCATTGTCAAGGCAGTCAACGATGTCTCCTATTCTCTGGAGCCGGGAAAGACACTGGGCATCGTAGGAGAATCCGGCTCTGGCAAATCCGTTTCCGCCATGAGCATCCTGCGCCTTTTGGACGAGAACGGCTATATTGATTCCGGAGAGATACTTTTTGAGGGACGGGAACTGACAAAGCTCTCCATGGACGAGCTCTATCATATCCGCGGAAACGCCATATCCGTCATCTTCCAGGAGCCTATGACCAGCTTAAATCCCGTTTTCACGGTGGAAAAGCAGCTGAGCGAGCCCTTCATCATTCATCAGGGGATGAACAAGAAGCAGGCCCGTGAGAATGCCCTGAAAATGCTTTACGATGTGCAGATACCCAATCCGGAGGCCGTGATCAGGCAGTATCCCCATCAGCTCTCCGGCGGTATGCGCCAGAGGGTGATGATCGCTATGGCCCTGGCCTGCCGGCCCAAAATCCTGATCGCCGATGAACCCACTACCGCCCTGGATGTGACCATTCAGGCGCAGATCCTGCGTCTGATGAACGAACTTCAGCGTGAAAAGGGCACTTCCATTATCTTTATCACCCATGACCTGGGCGTCATCAATGAGATGGCGGACGATGTGGCGGTGATGTATTGCGGCCAGGTGGTGGAAAAGGCCAGCGCCAGGATCATTTTTGACGATTGTAAGATGAGTCACCCCTACACGGAGGGACTGATGTTTTCCATTCCCCGCATCGACTCCGTCCATGAGAAAATCGAACCGATTCCCGGCGTGGTTCCCCATCCGCTGGCACTGCCAAAAGGGTGCAAGTTTGCGCCCCGATGCAAATATTGTACCCAGAAATGCATCGAGGAAGAACCGGTTCTGACGGATGCCGGAAACGGTCAGTTGATTCGTTGTTTTTATCCTGAAAAGGAGGTGAGACGCAGTGCAGAACACAAAAAAATTGTTGTCAATCAGTAATCTGAAAAAATATTTCCCGGTGGCAAAAACCTCCTTTTTTCAGAAAGAACAGTTATATGTCCGGGCTAATGAGGAGATCACCCTGGATATCTATGAGGGCGAGACTGTCGGCGTGGTGGGGGAAAGCGGATGCGGCAAGTCCACACTGGGAAGGGTACTATTGCAGCTGTATCCCCAGACAGCAGGAAATACGATGTATTATGGGGTCACTCTGGACGAAACCACGCCGTGGTATGTGGCGGATACCCTGCGCCATCTTGAAAAATATAAAGCCAGGCTGAGCAAAGCCAGCGAGAAGGCTGCCGAACTGGATGAAAAAGTGGCTGCTGCAGGTGAGGAGCAGGCCTCATTTTATCTGCTGCAAAGCCGCAATCTGGCACGCTGTGAGGAGCAGACCTGCCTGAATGCCATCGTGAAGATTATGGGTGGTTTTTTTGCAAAGGATGAAGGAGGAAAAGGACGTGAGCTGCTGCTGAAGGTGTTCGACGAGAATGTCAAACGCAATAAGTTGAAGGCGAAGCGCACGGATATACAGGGAGAATATGACTACTATATCCAGCAGGGAAAGGATGCGGCAGATAAAAAGGTAAGCGGATTAAAAGAAAGACTGGACGCTTTAAACGAGGAGATTGCTGTCTGTGATAAAAGTGTGGCTGAATGTCAGGACAGGCTGGATGCTCTTCGCACCCAGAATGCGGGAGACGCAGAATTTGCCAGATATGAGGCTATGCGGGACAGCGGTATCGACCTGGCCAGGCTGAAATATTCGGAGATGCGCCTGCTGCGCAAGGATCTGCAGATCATTTTCCAGGACCCCTATTCCAGCCTGAATCCCCGACTTACTATCGGGCAGATCATTGAGGAGGGCCTGGTGACCCACAAGTTCTATAAGCATGGCTCGCCTAAGCTGCGGGAGCATATTGTGGAAACCATGAAAAAATGCGGCCTGCAGGAATATATGCTGCATCGTTATCCCCATCAGTTTTCCGGCGGCCAGAGGCAGCGTGTGGCCATTGCCCGTGCGTTGGCAGTGGGGCCGAAATTTATTGTCTGTGACGAGTGTGTCTCGGCACTGGATGTGTCCATTCAGTCGCAGATCATTAACCTGCTGCAGGAGCTTAAGGAAAGGGAAAACCTGACCTATATGTTCATCTCCCATGACCTGTCCGTGGTCCGCTATATTTCGGACCGCATCTGTGTGATGTATCTGGGAAATATCGTGGAATTAGGAGATGCCAGAACTGTGTTTGAGGACCCCCGCCACCCGTATACCGTGGCGCTGCTCTCCTCCATACCTACCACAGATCCGGAGAGCCTGAGCAAAGAGAGGATTCTGTTGGAGGGCAATATCCCCAGCCCTATAAAGCCGCCTACCGGCTGTAAATTCCATACCCGCTGCTATATGGCCTGCGATAAGTGCAAACGCGTTCCGCCCGAGCTGCGAGAGATCGAGCCCGGTCACTACCTGGCCTGCCACTTCCCGCAGCGCAAGCTGGACGAGAAGGGAAATTATCTGTTCGAGCTGCCCAAAATGGTGCGCAAATCCGAGCGGACCGCCCAGGAGGATGCTGCGGTTTAGGCCGCAGCATAGTGCTTATGATCTGGAAACGTCTGAAAAAATCTACTCCGGAGCAGGAAGAGGAATATCAAAAGCAGTTGCAGGAGGCCAACGTCACGCCAAAGGAGAAACTGGTCATGGTGCTGACAGCCTATGTAGTCATTCTGCTGCCTTGTCTGCTGGTACTGCTAGGAATGTGCGCAGTTGTGCTCTGGGTGATGGGACTTTTATAAGAGTAGATAACAGATAAACTGCACCAGTGGCTGCATTGCGCTGGTGCAGTTCTGCATGGTCTGCTTATTGTTGAGACACAAGAGAAGTAAATAGAGCCGCACAATCACGCATACCCTGCTGATAGGCAAGCTTTTCGCATGCGGCATAAGTGGAATTAACAGCTGTCATATACTTATTCAACAGTTCTGCCTGCTCCTTCGTGAGACCTCTGTTAAGCTGTTCCAGCAGCCTGTTCTCCTTTTCCGTCAACTCCTGATATTCCCCGCTTTTCTCATAAACATCCACCAGCCGCTCCGTCAGACATGGGGTTACCAGGTTCAGTACATTTTCAATCATACCTCTCCTCCTTCCGCATATTGCAGGCACAGGCCTGCAATAATGCATCAATATGTACTTCTCTGCCCATTGCAGACACATGTCACATCGGGCAGCAACAGGGAAATTTTCCCAATTGTGTAGCATCCTTAAAGTCTGTATTTATTATATACTATAAACTACCATTATGTCTATAGATGTAATTTAAATTGATTAAAACTTTTGTAAAATTGTATTATTTGTTGAATATTAGAAATATATTTTACTATATATGATGTCACATTTGTGGAGTATAATGGACATAAAAAAGCCGCAAAACTCAAGTTCTTTCCATAAAACCTTTGTTTTGCGGCTCTTTTCGCCTTATGGAGCAGACGGGAGTCGAACCCGTGTCCAAAAGCCCATTCCCTGTCCTTCTACTATCATAGTCTGTTGTTTCGCAGTTAATATTTCACGAAGTGAAAGATTTACTGCAATTTCCACTCACCGGCTGGCGAACAGACTCCCCCGCCGGATCGGTAGCTTCATGATACGCCCGCGCGGGCAAAGCTTACCGCGCGTCGTTTCCCACATAGTCGATGCCCGGACTCCGAAGTGTGGGTGCCCCGGACCGGACAAGCCGCCTTAGGCGGCGTCATTCACAGCTTATTAACTAAGCTGCGAACGCTAACTGATTATTGTCTTCAGCGTTTAGTTTAATTGTGCGATTAACGTGTCGCAACGGATAGCTTCTCCAGCTGCAAGACCCCTGTCGAAACCTTTACTGCCCCTGAGTCCTTACGCAGATTCATTATAGCATTGTTCCTTGCTTTTGGCAAGTAAACCTGTGGTTCAATCCTATAAATTTTTAACCTTGAATTCCTTCTCTGCCTCCCGGCGCTGATCTTTTTTGGCGATATCCTGGCGTTTGTCATAGAGCTTCTTGCCCCGTGCCAGTCCGATCTCCACCTTGACCCTGCCATCCTTAAAATACACCTGCAGAGGCACCAGGGTCAGGCCCTTCTCCGCCACCTTGCCCGCCAGCCTGTTGATCTCCTGCCTGTGCAGCAGAAGTTTTTTCACCCGCAGGGGATCCTTGTTGAAGATATTCCCCTTCTCATAGGGACTTACATGCATGCCGTACACATACACCTCCCCGTTTTCAATGCGGATAAAGGACTCCTTGATACTGCACTTGCCCTGGCGCATGGACTTGACCTCCGTGCCGTGCAGGGCAATGCCAGCCTCAAAGTTCTCCTCTATAAAATAATCATGATAGGCTTTTTTGTTGTTGGCGATCAATTTCTGTGATTCTTTTTGCTTTGCCATATTCCTCACCTCCCATTTAAGCCGCGTCTATACAATATCAAAGTCAATGGTGCGCATCACCCGGTCAGTACCCGCTACCTGCACTGCCACCGGCTGTCCCAGACTGTATGTGCGGCCGGTGGATTCTCCCACCATCTCACAGTTCTCCTCATGATAGCAGTAATAGTCCCCCGGCAGTCTGGATACATGTACCAGCCCCTCCACGGTATTAGGCAGCTCCACATAGATTCCCCATGCCGTGACGCCGGACACCACACCCTCATAGACCTCTCCGAGCCGCTCCTCCATATACTGCACCTTTTTCAGCTTGTCAGTCTCCCTCTCGGCTTCATCCGCCCGGCGTTCCAGCCTGGATGACCGCTCTGCCACCCCCGGCAGGATATCCTGATAATGTAATGACCTCTTTTCATCCAGTCTGCCCCGCAGCTGTTCCTTGATAATCCGGTGAATCTGCAGATCAGGATAGCGCCGGATGGGCGAAGTGAAATGGCAGTAAAAGCTGCAGGCCAGGCCAAAGTGCCCATCGCATACAATGCTGTATTTTGCCTGCTTCATGCTCCGCAGAACCATCCGGTTGATCATGGCCTCCTTGGGAGTGTCCTCCACCTTCTGGAGGAGTTTTTGAATCTCCTTGGGATGGATATCCGCCGTCCGGCTGTGCCCCGAACCCTTTCTGCCTTTGCGGGCCGCTACGCGCTCTCCCGCCGCCCGACCTCCCATCTGGCCGATATTTTTCATATAATAACCAAAATTGTGCAGAAACGCCGACAGCTTCTGTATCTTATCCTGATCCGGAGCCTCGTGTACCCGATATACAAAGGGAAGCTCCTGCCAGTAAAAATGCTGGGCAATAGTCTCATTGGCCGCCAGCATGAAGTCCTCAATCAGCTTGGTAGCCACATTGCGCTCATAGGGCCGGATATCCTGAGGAACACCTCTGTCGTCCAGCACAATCTTGCACTCTGGAAAGTCAAAGTCTATGCCGCCCCTCTCCCGACGCTTCTCCCGCAGCAGGCCCGACAGTGCTTCCATATCTCTCAGCATGGGAAGCAGAGACGCATATTCTGCAAAAGCAGGTTCTTCCCGGGTCAGATTCTCTTCCGTCAGCAGGCGCTTTACCTTCGTGTACGACATACGGCGCTTCACCCGGATCACGGACTCGCATATCTCATAGTCTATGATATTGCCCCCGGCGTCAATGGTCATCAGGCAGCTCAGCGCCAGCCTGTCCACCCCTGCATTCAGAGAACAGATTCCGTTGGAAAGCGCATGGGGAAGCATCGGTATCACCCGGTCCACCAGGTAGACGCTGGTTCCCCGCTCCAGAGCCTCCCGGTCAAGCGCTGATCCCTCCTGCACATAATTGGCTACATCCGCGATATGAACTCCCAAATGATAGCTGTGCCCGTCAAAGGTCACGCCCACGGCGTCATCCAGATCTTTGGCATCCTCTCCATCTATGGTAATCAGCAGCTCCTCCCTCAGATCCCTGCGGCCCGCCATATCCGCCTCAGACACCTCCTGAGACACTCTGGCCGCCTGACTGAGTACTTTTTCCCCAAATGCCTCCGGCAGTTCATAGCCCCGCACGATGGACAGGATATCCACCCCCGGATCATTCACATGCCCCAGGATTTCTGTCACTTTCCCCTCTGGATGACGGTCACCGCTGCCGTAGTCCGTGATCTCTACAACCACCTTATGCCCAGTGACAGCGCCTTTAGACCTCTCCTGAGTCACAAAGATATCCTGATACAACCGAGTATTGTCAGGCACCACAAAGCCAAAACTTTTAGACTTCTGGTATGTGCCCACCACCTGGGTAATACCCCTTGACAGAATACGCAGCACCCTGGCTTCCCGGCGCTGTCCCCCCTGTGCCTCACCACCGGTCAGGGACACCTGTACAATATCCCGGTGAAAAGCGCCGCCGGTCATCTCCGGGGGCACAAACAGATCCTCCTGCTCTCCCTCGATCTCCACAAAGCCAAAGCCCTTTGCATTGCTGATAAAGGTGCCTGTCAGGGCACAACTGTCCTTTTGGCGGTCTGATTCTGTTACTGTCATATCTTCTATATTGCTCATATCTGCCTTTCTGCCGTTTACTTGATATAAGAAAACACCCTTGACCAGCAAGGGTGTTCTTCATCGTCCTAAAATACATTCAGGTTCAATACCACAGCCAAAAGGATAAAGCCCACAGCCAGAATCTTGGTGATTTTCACCAGCATTCCCTCCATGGAACGTCCTTTATTCTTACCCCAGTAGGTCTCCGCCGCGCCGCTGATTGCGCCAAGGCCTGCCGCCTTGCCCTCCTGCATCAATACTACGATCACCAATACTATACAGTCAAAAACAAACAAAACTGTAAGAATAGTTCTTAATACTCCCATTTCAATTACCTCTTTTCATATATCCGACAATACTCGTCTGATTGTCAAGCATAAATGATTGTAGCATAGATATCACGCATGCGCAAGTGTTTTTTTCATTTCATGTCAGAATTTCTACCGCCGCCCCGGCTCGGTATAGCATCCGTATCCCTTCAGTTCCTCCTCGATGCGCAGCAGGCGGTTGTACTTGGCCACACGATCGCTGCGACAGGGAGCGCCTGTCTTGATCTGGCCGGTATTCATGGCCACAGCGATATCGGCGATGGTGGTATCCTCCGTCTCGCCGGAGCGGTGGGAAATCACGGCGTGATATCCGTTGCGTTTCGCCAGCTCCACTGCCTCCAGCGCCTCGCTCAGAGTGCCGATCTGGTTGACCTTCACCAGGATGGCATTGGCCACATGGAGCTGGATTCCCGCATCCAGACGTTTTACATTGGTGACAAACAGATCATCCCCTACCAGCTGCACACGGTCGCCGATACGCTGGGTCATCAGCTGCCAGCCGTCCCAATCGTCCTCCGCCAGACCATCCTCAATGGAGTAGATGGGAAACTGCTCGATCAGGCGCTCATAATAGGCGATCATCTCTTGGGTGTCACGAATCACCTCCTGACTCTTTAAGCGGCTCTCACCGGGAAAATGGTACATGCCCGTCTTTTCATTGTACAGCTCGCTGCTTGCCACATCCAGGGCGATCTTGATATCATGTCCCGGCGTATATCCGGCGGCATTGATGGCGTCCATGATATAGCCCAGCACACTTTCCGCATCCGGCAGATCGGGGGCAAATCCACCCTCGTCCCCCACTCCGGTAGACAGACCCTGGTCCTGCAGCAGACCCTTGAGGTTGTGATAGATCTCCGCACAGATTCTGAGTCCCTCTGCAAAGCTCTCCGCCTGCACCGGCATAATCATGAACTCCTGGAAATCCACAGTGTTGGCGGCATGTTTTCCCCCGTTTAAAATATTCATCATAGGGACAGGCATGCGGCGGGCACACGCTCCCCCCAGATAGCGGTACAGCGGGATATGCAGGGCTTTTGCCGCCGCCTTGGCGCAGGCCAGGGACACTGCCAGGATGGCGTTTGCCCCCAGATTACCCTTGTTGTCCGTTCCGTCCGTCTCCACCATCAGGCTGTCGATCTGAATCTGCTCCAGGGCATTGCGGCCGCAGAGCAGGGGAGCAATCTTCTCGTTGATGTTTTTCACTGCATGGCGAACTCCCAGCCCAAAATACCTGGGTTCCGCATCCCGCAGTTCCACTGCCTCAAAGCGGCCTGTGCTGGCGCCGGAGGGCACTGCCGCCAGGCCGGTGTGGATATGTCCATCCACCTTGTTTTTCACGGCAACCTCCGCCTCCACGGTGGGATTACCCCGTGAATCCAGAATCTCCCGTCCATGTACCTTGATGATCTCCAAAAATATCATAAATAAATGCCTCCTTTACACAAATACTGGTATAATCAGTATCTGCGCAAAGGAGGCGGTTTATTCACAGCTTACCATTTATGAACAACTATATCCACATTATCATAAACCGGCAGACTCTGTCCCTTCTCAAATACCCACAGGTGCTTGATCTGGCTGCCGATCTGGTCATAGGTCCAGCTCTGGCGGCTTCGGGCCACACAGTTGGGATCGTTGACCAAAAAACCGTCCTGGTCATACCCATAAATCACGATAAAATGTCCTCCCGCCGTAAAGTCCCCCGGCCTCATGGAGCAGATCAGAATGCCGCCCCGGTCCAGCGCCGCTTTCATTCCCCGCTCCGATGCGTCCGGCTGGCTCACCTTCACGCCGTACAGCGGCGCCACATCCTCAAACAGCGCCCAAAGCGTGCCGGTGCCCGGCAGATAGTATCCGTTTGCCATGCTGAAATCACCAATCACATCGGGCGTCAGACTCTCATCCCCCGTGAGGTAGTACAGCACCATGGACAGACAGGTAGGCCCGCAGCCCGAAACAGCAATGCAGCTGTCGTTCCCATAGGACGCATATCCCCAGCGAGGGTCCCACTGCAGGAAGAGAGGGTATTCTTCTTCCTTCTCACTCTCTGTCAATCCCCCCGTTGCCTCATGTTCTGCTGTCAGCCAGCCCTCCACGAAATCCGTCATCTCCGGATTGTTGGCGAGAGCCTCCAGCAATCGTTCCGGATATAAGCTGCTGTTTTGATAGATTGCCGCTATACGTTCGTTCTCTCTCCCCAGTTCCTCCAGACGTTCCAGAACCTGACGACTGTTTCGTTCCTGCGGCTTGTCCACATAGTCCAAGCCGCATCTCTCCGCATAGGACAGCTCCAGACTGTCTATGACATTCTCGTCAGCAGCGGCGCCTACATCTGCCATCCCACTGCCGCTTTGCCAAACACTGCCGCTGACAATGTCCAGACTCTCCGGACCGTCCACAGACATACTGTGAAAAAGCTGCACCATATTGTAGGTGCGTTCGATCTGCTCCCGCTGCTCCTTCAGCTGCGTCCGTACCTGTAGCAACTGTATCAGGCACAGCACTATGCATATCCAGGCGGCTGCCACTCCCACCGCCAAAATCTGTATCTTTTGTCTATTTCTCGCACTCTTCTGCGGCATTTCTCTACCTCCCGGTTTCGGGCGGACGCTTAAGCACATCCCGTCCCCTACATCGGTTTCATTATCCCGCCGCACTGTCACAAAATTGTATCCGTTTTCTTTATTTTTAAACTAAATTGCGAATCAGTACTCTTTTCCTGCCAATATCTCCAGATAGTCCTGATAGTTTTTCTCCAAAAGCGCCGGCGTGTCCAACCCATAGGGACATTTGCTCCTGCACTTGCCGCAACGCAGACACTCCTTGATCTTATGCATCTTCTCCTGCATCTGAGGGGTCAGCTGCGCAGCAGAGGGAGCGCGCCTGATCATCAGGCTCATGCGGGCCATATTGTTGATCTCAATGCCCACAGGACAGGGCATGCAGTAACCGCAGCCCCGGCAGAAATCCCCGGAAAGCTCCTGTCGGTCACGGGCGATTACCGCCTCCAGCTCCTCGTTCATCACCGGAGGATTCTCAATATAGGACAGAAACTCATCCAGCTCGGACTCCCTCTGAACGCCCCAGATCGGCAGCACATTTCCATACTGCGCCAGGAAAGCATAAGCCGCCGCAGAGTTGTTGATCAGGCCGCCGGACAACGCCTTCATGGCGATAAAGCCCATTCCCGCCTCCTCCGTCCTGCGCACCAGCTCGATATCCTTTTCCGTGGCCAGATAACAGAAAGGGAACTGCAGCGTCTCGTACAGCCCGCTCTCCACAGCCTCCTCAGCCACATTCAGCCGATGATTGGTGATGCCGATATGGCGCACCTTTCCCTGGGCCTTAGCCTCCAGCATGGCCTCATACAGCCCTGTGCCGTCCCCCGGTCTGGGGCAGAAAGCCGGATTGTGGAACTGATAGATGTCAATATAGTCCGTCTGCAGATTGTGCAGGGAGGTCTCCAGATCCTTGCAGAAGCCCTCCACAGTGGCAGCACCGGTCTTGGTAGCAATATACACCTTCTCCCGCATGCCCGCAAAGGCTTCTCCCACCTTCTCCTCGCTGTCCGTATACCATCTGGCCGTGTCAAAAAAAGTCACGCCGCTGTTGTAGGCCTTGCGCAGGAGCCTGACCGCCTCCTGTCTGTCAATCCGCTGGATCGGCAGCGCCCCGAAAGCATTTTTCTCCACAGTGATCCCCGTTTTTCCCAATGTTACCTTTGCCATACTACCCTCTCCCTCGCCTTACTTCCTCACCAGCAGGCTCTTTCCTGTCATCTCCGCGGGCTGCTCCTTACCCATCAGCTCGATCAGGGTGGGAACGATATCTGCCAGACAGCCGCCCTCCCGCAGGCCGTATGCAGGGTCTGCATTCACCAGGATGAAGGGTACCTGGTTGGTGGTGTGTGCCGTGAAGGGTGCGCCTGACTCATAGTCCACCAGCTGCTCCGCATTGCCGTGGTCCGCACAGATGAACATGACGCCGCCCACCTCTTTGATGGCCTCCACTGCCCTGCCAACACATTCATCCACTGCCTCCACTGCCTTGATGGCGGCATCCTCCACACCGGTGTGGCCCACCATATCGGGATTGGCAAAATTGATGATAATCACATCATATTTGCCGCTGCGGATGGCCTCGCACAGCTTGTCACAGACCTCATAAGCGCTCATCTGGGGCTTCAGATCATAGGTTGCCACATCCTTGGGAGAATTCACCAGCACTCTGTCCTCGCCGGGGTTGGGCTCCTCCACGCCGCCGTTGAAGAAGAAGGTCACATGGGCATACTTCTCGGTCTCGGCGATTCTGGCCTGAGTCATACCGCCCGCCGCCAGCCACTCACCGAAGGTATTGGTCACAGCCACCTTGTGGAACGCCACCTCCTTGTTGGGGATGGTGGGATCATAGTCGCTGAAGCAGACATAGGTGATATCCTTCCTGGGTCCCCGGT
This sequence comes from uncultured Acetatifactor sp., assembly GCA_964550745.1. Classification (GTDB taxonomy): domain Bacteria; phylum Bacillota; class Clostridia; order Lachnospirales; family Lachnospiraceae; genus Acetatifactor. Next base: position 14,375 of record CAZKAO010000037.1, on the reverse strand, counting down.
CAAAGCCCTTGAAATCGTCATCGCAGAAAGCCCTGCTGATCTCTCTGGCGCGGTCCGGCCGGAAGTTGAAGAATACCACGGAATCTCCATCCTGTATCGTTGCCACGGGCTTTCCGTCCTCCACTGCCACCGTGGGCTTTACAAACTCATCGGTCTCCTCCCGGTCATAGGACTGCTGGATGCCGCAGATGCCGCAGGCCGCAGTCAGCCCCTCGCCCTTGGTCATGGCGTCGTAGGCCAGCTTCACCCTGTCGTAATTGTTGTCCCTGTCCATGGCATAATAGCGTCCCATCACGGTAGCGATCTTACCCACGCCGATCTTCTCCATCTCCGCTGCCAGATCCTCGGCAAAGCCCTTGCCGCTGGCGGGAGGGGTATCCCGTCCGTCCAGGAAGCAGTGTACATACACCTTTTTAAGGCCCTGTCTCTTAGCCAGCTCCAACAGGCCGTACAGATGGGTATTATGGCTGTGAACGCCGCCGTCGGACAACAGACCCATCAGGTGCAGGGAGCTGTCGTTCTTCTTGCAGTTCTCCACCGCCTTCAGCAGTGCGGGATTCTCAAAAAAGGTGCCGTCCATAATCTCCTTGGTGATCCTGGTCAGTTCCTGATATACGATGCGGCCTGCGCCCATGTTCAGGTGGCCCACCTCGGAATTGCCCATCTGTCCCTCCGGCAGACCCACAGCCATTCCGCTGGCGTTTCCTCTCACCCAGGGGCACTCCTGCATCAGTTTATCCATATTGGGCTTCTTGGCCTGCGCCACCGCATTGCCCTCGGCTTTTTCATTCAGACCATAACCGTCCAAAATCATTAAAACAGTCGGTTTTTTGCTCATATTTCCTCCATTTCCGCTCATGCCGAGCATGTTCATTCAGTATTTGGCTTTTCGTGGAAATTATACACTTTATTTTCGTGACGCGCAACAGTATTTTTTACACTCAGGCTTTTGGGGGTTGCATTTTCTTCAGCCATGTCACAATCCCCAGCAGCTGTCCGCTTTTCACACAGACAGACGCCTCCTTCCCAATAAATTCATTGCTGATGCCTACAGGAAAATCATTGGCGATCCTGGCATTGTCAAGTTCATATTTCATGCCCCGGATATCCACGCCCAACGCCTCTCCCCCAAGCGAAAACAGAGACAGATATCCCTCCATGGACGCCTGAAAACGCACCTCCTCATCCTCCATCACGAAGATCATACCCGTCCCGTCTATCAGTTGCCCCACTGCGCCATGGTGCTTTAAAAATAACAGACACTGAATATTGGCGATGGTATGCTCCAGCCTTCCTCCCATAGCCCCATAGATCAAAAAGGACATATATCCCCGTTTCAGCGCCAGCCGGATGGCGGCCAAAGTGTCCGTGTCATCTTTCTCCGGCTTTAAGCGGACCACCCGCTCCGGGGCTTTTGCTTCCCACCCGGCAATACGCGCAAGCTGCTCCGGTCCGGCCGAGTCAAAATCTCCCACTACCAGCTCCGGCTCCAGCCCCAGCATGCCGCAATAATCCAGTCCGCCGTCCACGGCTATGAGCAGATCCCCCTGGGATATCGGGATCTCCGATACGGTCATATCTCCCGCCGCCACAATAATACATTTTCCTGTCTGCATATTCTGTCCTCTTCTCTTGCTTTTTTACCAGTTTTACGCTATAACTATATTTAAAAAGGAATCCGTATCATGTTACATACTTATCCCCCTGAAACCATAAAGCGCATGGAAGTTATGGACCGGCGCTACCGGCAGGCGGCCAGGGAATATTTTACCCGCCGCTGCGAATATTACCGGCAGTTTACCGGCGGCAGCTATACACGCATCACTATAAGAGACCAGAAAACCCGCTGGGGGAGCTGTTCCTCCAACGGCACGCTGTCCTTTAACTACCGCCTCATGTTCGCTCCGCCGAGGGTGCTGGACTATGTGGTGGTGCATGAGCTCTGCCATCTGACCCATATGAACCACTCCAGGGAATTCTGGAATCTGGTGGGTTTTGTCATGCCCGAGTACAAGGTACACCGGACATGGCTGAAGCTCCATGGTCAGGAACTGAATATCGAGAGTCATATGAAAAGGCTGAACCTGTTGTAGATTCAGCCTTTTCTCCATCTCTTACCGATTTTCGTTTACGAATACCTGCGCTCTGGACTGAATGATATCCACTACTTCCTGCACACTCTTCTGACCACTGAAGAAAGCCTCCGCCTCCTCTGTGATGATATTGTTGATATCCTCATTGTAATATGCCGTGCGGTTCACGGTGTAAATGAAATCACAGATCGCATCCACCTCTTCCTGGGTGAAGGGCTCCAGAATGATCTCCTCTCCGTTGATATACCAGGTGTCGTCATAATACTGCTTATTGCCATCCTCGTCCGTCCAGTAGGATCTCTCTGTGCCCTCCTGTGCCTTAGCCAGAAAAGCGGACTTCAGCACCGGCATATTGTAGATCTGGTCGCCGGTCTGAAACTCCTCAGTCAGGAACTGGCGCACAAACTGCCATGCCCCGTCCTGATGCTTTGATTTGGAAGAAATCACAAAGGAAAAACTGCCGGGACTGAGAATGGAACCGTTGGAATCCGCAGTGGGAAATCCCACAAAGGATACCTCCTCTCCCATATACCCCTTAATCTGGTATTTGCAGTCTCTGATATTGCCCATAAATATGTCGCACAGCAGGCTGCGGTTCTCCCTGTACTGGTTCTCATAATAAGTGTAGTCGTAATCCTCCCAATAATCCTCCGTATATTCCTTGGGCAGGGTCTTGGCATACTTCAGCATATCAATAAAGCTCTGTGAATTGAAATTACACTTTCCCGTCTCCACATCAATAAAGTCCCGACCTGCATAACTCATCATATAATAAATATAGGTGTCACGCACCATCGTGCCAAAAACCGTGGCTCCGCCAGCCATGGAGGGAAGCACCGCCTCCGCATCCGCCATGGTCCAGGACTGAGGCTCTCCCACCAGAGACTTTTTCGCCACCATGGTGCGCACACTGAAGCTGGGAACCATCGCATACAGCTTTCCGTTCACAGAGAAAGCATCCCGCACGTTCTGCAGATACTCCAGCTTGCTCAGCTCCGGATCTGCCTCAAGCAGCTTTCCGATATCCGCCAGCGCACCCTTGGACACATAATTGCCAAAGCTGCTCATATCATTCAATATCATAATATCCGGCATCTGTCCGCTGATGATGTCATTGTTGAGCCGGGTACGTCCCGCGGTCCAGTCCTCGTTGGTATTGTAGATACTGTAATCCTTTATCATGATTCGGTACTGATCGCTGGTTTTATTAAACTCGATTACCCTTGTTTTGGTATTTGAGTTCACATACTCTCCACCCAGCACCAGCACTTCCTTGTCAGGAATATCCTTCGGGTCCACATAGGTGAAATAGGAACATTTCTGCTCCCAGGTGTTCATATCATTATATACCCCGATAAAATGCTTATCATCAATCATCTGTATATAGTACATATTGTTGGCAGGCAGATCGGAATTCACATAACTCATCACCATTTTTGGTTCTGCGTCCCCTATATTCCAGGTATATACGCCTATATTATTGGTCAGCAGTAAATCCGAATTGACCCCCTTATACATACTGAAATTGTCGTTGAAGGGCAGCTCTGTCTGCTCGCCGGTCATACCTGTATTGATGTCATAGCTGATCAGCTGACGTTTGGTCCAGTCCTCGTCGTATGTCACCATCATCAGAGTACTGCCATCCTTGGTGTACATCATGCCTGTGCGCTCAAAAAACTCACTGTCCAGTTCTTTTCTGCTGACCTCCTCGCCCTGGGGGGAGTAGACCACTGCCTCACGTTTACTGCCATCCATGATAACCAGAGCTTTGCCGTCTCCCGCGTCCAAAAGCTGGTTGCAATAGCTCCATCCATCCGGCTGATAATCATCGACCCGCTCCGACCAAAGACGCTTTCCATCCATATCCCAGCAGCTTAGAAAATACCGGTCCTCGTAGATCGGGTTCTCCGGATCTGAGTAATCCTCAAAACTACTGTTTTCCACCACATAGATATAACCGTCCGGAGAGAGCATGGTATTGTTGATCCAGCTGTAGTTCTCTTCTCTTTCGGGAAGCGCCAGCTCCACAAAGCTCTTGTCGCTGCCATCCATATTGGCCTTATAAAAGCCAAATACATGCGTTTCATTACCCTCATCGTCATATGTGTAGTTGTTAACCAGCAAATACAATTTGTCGTCCAGACAGATCAGATCATTGATGTTCTCATTTTCATCGATCAGTCCCATATCCTCGAAGGTATATACATTCTCCTTGGCAAGCTGGCTGTTATCCTCCTTACCGCCGCAGGCAGCAAGTCCCAAGGTTATGACTACTGAAAGTCCCAGCGCCAATCCCTTCTTCCACAATCCCTTTTTCATAACTCCCTCTTTTCTGCTTTCTTTCTCTTAGCGCGCTCCGCCCGGGGCTTCTCATCCAGCCAGGATTCCTCTTCCCCGGCTTTCCTGGCCCTGCGGCGTTCCCGATATCTGTCCCCTGCGCGCTGCAGCTTATCCTGCACCGCTATCATGACAGTTCTGGAATTCCATTTCTTATTCTTCCAGCGAATGACTATCCACACAAGCGCCAGGGCCGACGGATAGATCACAAAGATCATCTGAAACAGCGTAATCAGCGCCAGAATATCCTCATAGCCTCTTGCGACATTCTCCCAATAGGGATATGTGATGGACTTGCCGTTCATGGAACGAGTACCGAAATCCAGAAGCATCCGCAGACGTTTGCTGATCCCAAACCGGGTGCTGTTCTCCAGCACTTCAATCTCCCGCTCCGGCTGACCCAGCTGCTCTCTCACATAACTTACCGCATACTCTCTCACCGGATTGGGCATGACGATCTCATAGTGATTGATGCCGTTGCACCGTCCGTAAGCCTTCAACGACTCATAGGACACATACACTCTGATACCATCCAGTCCAGCCGCCTCATAGAGTCGTCCGGCAGGACGATGTACCACACCGATGACCATATGGGGTCTGCCCCCGATATTCACATTCATTCCCGCCACATCGTTGGAGCCGAAAAGCTGCCATGCAGCATCTTCATCCAGTATCACATAGTCTTTCATCAGGTCATTTCCGGAAAAGTAGGAACCGTTCAACAGCTGCAGCTGATGAAAGAGGAAAAAGTCGCCGCCAATCCCCAGAGCGTCCGCCTCGATGCGGCCTCTGTCCGAGGACAGAGTAAGTGTACCGTCCGCACTGTAGGCATCGGCCCAGAGCCTTGCGCTGGGGTTGGGAGATTCCTGCTCAATAGAGGCCTCCTTCAGTGCGCTGTCCAGCGAATGTTCAAAACTTTCTATGCTGTCCTGTGATATCCCTGCATTGGGTGAAAAGAAACAGCTGACCTGTGCCGCCTCCCCATTACTGCTCCAACGCCTGGCGATGTTCTGCTCTGCCTGACTTCGGGCAAGCAGAGCGATCACACCGGTCAGTATCAGGAATATTATCACGGAGATCCCAGCCGATGCTCCCAGCTTTATCTGTCGGCCAGATAAAGATCTCAACCATTTTTTCATGTTATTCTCCACAATCCTTAATTATTTGCCAGCCTTACCTGCTTGCCGGCCTCCACCGGCTTCGTCGAGGTGGTAATCACATAAGCATAGGACTCCACACCGCCGGAAATGGCCGAGCGGGTATCATCAGACGCCAACACCTCCACATCCACACGGCTTGCAAAATATCTGGTTCCAATAGGGGAACTCTTGGAGCTGATCACTAGGATAAACTTACCGTTGGAGTCCTCACGGATAGCGCTGTTGGGCACTGTCATATCGTAGTTGGCACTCTTCTGGCCCACGGATACGTTCAGCGTCTGTCCCGCAATCACGCTCTCTCCGGTCACATTAAAAGTCAGCAGCTTGCTCTGTCCCGGATTGTTGGGATCGGGCTTAATGCTGGCAAGTGTCACCTGAATATCGTCATATCTCCAGGAATTGACCAGTTCAGCCTGGTCTCCCACGGACAGGCGCTGAGCCTGCTGGTTGGTCACGGAGAAGCTCATGGTGTATCCCTTGCCTTCAGGCTGCATGGTGAATACCACGCCGTCCTGAGGAGTTTCCTTGCCGGAGCTCACATTTATAGCGGTAATCAGGCCGCTTATCGGCGCCGTCACTTCGTTGCCCATAGCCTCGGTAGTCAGCTTATCCACCTGGGCCTGAGCTTCATCCACAGCCTTCTGCGCGGATATAATGGCATCGCTGAGTTCACTCAGAGCAAATGTGTCTCCAATATTCTTAACCAGATCATCATATGATGTCTTCTTCAGTTCATAGTAATCCTGGGCGTTTCCGAGCGACAACTGGGCAAACGCCTTCTGCTGATTCAGGGTATTGTCCACGTCTGTCGTGGCTTTCTTGGCATCCAGTGCCGCCTGGGCATTTCTTAAATTCTGCTCTGCGGAGCGTTGCCTGCTCTGCAGATTGATCACATTCTGGTTAGCCGTAAGCCGCTGGGAAGTCAGACTTTCCAGATTGGAGGCATTGCTGCCGCTTACGCTCAAGGTCGCCTTCTCCTGCTCGATCTGAGCATCTAAGGACGCAAGCCAGTTCTGGGCACCAGTCAGGTCATTGTTAATGGCATTCAACGCCGCCTGGGCATCATTCACAGCCTTGGTTTCCTGGGTTACATCAGCACTGTACGGGTTAAAAGCAAGCTGCCGGTCAATGGCAGTGATCACATTGTTCCACTCTTCCACCTTGGCCTGAGCCGCTTCCATCTCGTTCTTCGCAGTATAAATCTGGTTCAGATAGCTGCTCATGTTTCCGACATTGCCTGCATTCTGCATAATAGATACATCGTAGCCCCCTGTCAGCAGCTGCCGGTCAAAATTAAATTGTGCCGCCTCCAGAGCTTTCTGGGCTGTTTCCAGATTCCCCTTGGCTGTCTCCAGACCCTGGCTGTCCCCCTCTGTCAGAACACAGAGTACCTGGCCGGCTTCCACCTTGTCTCCAACCCGGACCTCCACGCTGGCCACTTCCCTGACCTCCTTGATCTTCACGCTGTAGGGATCGCCGCTCTCCACGACTCCCATTCCTCTGATCTTAGCCGTGATAGACCCATTCTCCACATACTGGGTCGCCACCTCAGGCAGGGAATAATTCTGAATCGTATTGGAGAAAAATGTCAGAAGCAGCAGAATAATCAGGAAGACAATCGCTGCATTTTTCACCCATTCTCTTTTCTTGGTACCATTCTCGTTCATCGCAATAACCATGCCCTTTCTTTTTATCCTTTAATACCGCCCTGATAGGTGATACCATCCACCAGATATTCCTCTCCGTACAGAAACACCAGCAGACCCGGAACCATATAGATGGTTGCCACGGCAAATGCCAGGCCGATCTCGCCTGAGTTGATCTTGGAGAGGAATACTGACAGGGGATGCATCTCTGCGTCCGCAAGCAGAATCAGAGGCTGCTCCACCATATTCCAGTAATCGATAAACACCAGGATCGCCGCCGATGCTATGGCTCCCTTACAGAGGGGGAAGCACACCTTGGTAAATACCTGCCACTCCCCTGCGCCGTCGATCTGTGCCGCCTCCACCACCGATGTGGGAATACGCCGCATGAACTTCGTCAGCAGGAACACCGCAAAGGGGGAGAAGATGCCCGGAAGCCAGATCGCCCATCTGGTGTCCAGAATATTCAGCCAGTCGGACACCAGATAGTTAGGCACCAGTGTCACCTGATATGGCATCAGCATCAATATGATATACAGAAAAAATATGATTTCCCTGATTCTTCCTCTATATCTGGCAAATCCGTAGGACGCCAGCGTGGCCACTGTCAGCTGAAATATCACTATAGGACCCACAAGGATCACCGAGTTCCAGAATTTCAGCAGATAGTCCGGGCTCTTAAACAGAACCGTCACATACTGGCTGAAAGACACCATGTCAGGTATAAATTTGAGTGTCACCTTCTCGGCAATATACACCTTGCCCCCTGAGGAGGTGGTGGCAAAAACCATACCATAATTGGAACTGATTTCTGACGAGGACATAAAGGAATTGGTGATCGTCAGCACAATGGGCATCAGAAACAGGATGGCGAAAAAGGCGGCAAACAGGGTGCCAAACCCTCGCTTTGTACCTGTCCATGCCCGTCGTCTCTTAGCAGCCCTCTTCACCCTTTCCTGCTCTGCCTCCCAGGGCTGCAGCGTCTTTTTCTGCCTGCTCATCCCTCCACATCCTTTCCGAAGCGGTTCTCCACGATAAACAGAATACCGATGATCACCACCATGACGATGGACATCAGTACTGCCGCTGAGGAGAGCTTCTGATAATCAAGATTTCGGAAGGTATTATTCATGAAAGTCTGCAGCATGTAGATACTGTCATACGGATAATCTCCTGTCAACAGATAAATCTCACGGAATACCTTAAAGGAATTAATTAATGACATTATTGTCACAAACAGGATCGTGGAGGACAGATACCGTATTTTTATGTAGAAAAAGGTCTGCAGAGCTGTGGCGCTCTCCAGACGCGCCACCTCCAGAATATCCCTGGGGATACTGGACAGGGCCGCCATAAACAGTATCATGTTATAGCCCAGATTTTTCCACAAAAACAGTATTGTCAGCACAATCCGGCCATGATCCGATTTCAGCCAGTCAATGGGGGATACCCCAAAGATGGCGATCATGTCATTGACCACACCGTTGTAGTGAAACAACACCTGCCAGATCAATACCACCGAAGCCACCGGAACCATCATGGGGCTTAAGAAAAATGTCCTGAACTGGGTTCTGAAGGGAATCTTGGACTCCAGCAGAATGGCCAGCAACAGGGAAAGCACCACTGCCAGCGGCACCGAAATACCGGCGAACTTGGCCGTGTTGGACACAGCGGATTGAAATGCTCCGTTTTTTATAATATTTTTAAAATTATCCAAAAATACAAAATTGCGGCTGATGGGATTGTCTACCATCGCGTAATAGATAATCACGATAAAGGGGACCACGAAAAAGGTCATTACCCCCAGAAAGCTGGGGGCCAAAAACAGCCCCGAGCTTCTCTTTACCCTCTTTATCCGTTTGCCCAACGCAGTTTGGGCCTTTTTTTGCTTAGACTTCTTCAAGGCTCTTAGCCTCCTTAGCTGTTCTCACTCACATAGGTCTGCACACGGCTCTGGATAATGTTGGCAACGTCCTGGGCACTCTTCTGTCCCTCAAAATAAGCCTGCGCCTCCTCCTGGATGATATTAAGTACGGTCTCATCGTTGTTGGTGGCGGCCACCGCGCTGTCAATCAGATCCCTCACCGCCTGTACCTGCTCCGGCGTGGCGGCATAAATCTCGGCCTCCCAGTCATCGTAACCCCATGTAACCTTGGGCCATATAAGGGGTTCGCCGTTCTCGTCCAAATAAGGATCGCCGTTCTCGTCAAAGGAACCGTTCTCCTTCATGGCCATCTCAAAGCTCTCCTCCAGCATATCCTTGCGGATGGAGAAATAATCCATACCGCCGTACTCCTTCTGCGGCGTATACTGCAGCATGGACTCGATGAAGGTCCAGGCTCCGTCGGCATTTTTGCACTTGGTGGTAATGGCATAACAGTTCTGACCTACAATGCGGTTGCCGCTGCTGCCGTCAACCGTGGGATAGCCGATAAAGGTGACAGGCTCGTTAAACATCAGCGAGTACATCTGCATCTCCGTCATCTCCCAGAGGCTGAAGTCGTTGAGCAGAATCTTGCCCTCGGATATCTGCTTGGGAAAGCTCTCGCCCTCCCGATCCCAGTTAGTTTCTGTCTCAAAGGTGTTGCAGAACTCCAGAATGTCCAGGAATTCCTGGCTGTCAAAATTGCACTTCCCGCTATTGTAATCGATAAACGCCTCACTGCTGTACTGCAGACAGGTACTCAACATGCTGCCCTTGGAGGAATAGTTGAACAGCTTTGCATCCGGGTGCTGAGCGGCAAATTCCATAATATCCTTGATAGTCCAGCTCGTGCGGTTGCCCAACTGAGAGGTCCGTCCCATTATGGTGGAGATCGAGAAACCTGTGGGAATGCACACCAGCGTATCTCCAAAGGTGTAAGCGTCCAGCACGGACTCCAACAGCTCCTCCCGTTTCACGGAGCTGTTCTCCAGATAGGGAGACAGATCTATCAGAAGTCCCTTGGACACATAGGAGTTGACATTGCCGTAGGACAGATCGATAATGTCCGGGCAGTTGCTGCTGGTAATGGCGTTATTCAACGCCGTCATGGCATCCTGATACTTGTTCTCCGTCCACTCCGTGCCGTCATCATAATACGCGATGATCCGCACCTTGTATGCATCGCTCTGCTTGTTAAACTTAACCACAGCCTCCTGCAGTCTCTGATTAGTCCACATGGTGGCCAGCGTGATAATCTGCTTCTGTGTCACCTTGTCGGCCTCCGTCCTGGTCAGATAGGCCAACTCCTGAGTATTGTCACTCCAGTTCTGGGACAGCACGGCAATTCTGCCATCCTCCAGAAGCTGAGTCGCCCGTACATAGCTGCCGTTGATATCGCAGTCCGTCCAGACCAGCACCTCCTCGGAGGTCTCTGTCTTGATATCATATTTCCAGAGCTTCGTGCCATCGTTGATCAGCAGACCACCGTCCGGTGTCGGACAAAAAGCATTACTGTTGTAGGAGGAGGGCATGCCGCTGTGAGAATCACCCAGCGTCTTTCCTGCCAGGTCCAATTCCAAGCACTCCATACCTGTGCCGTTGCTATACCGGGTAACCAGCACCGTACCGTCTGCCAACACACCTATGGCGCTGCCCCAGTCGGAGTGGATGTCAATCTGTGCCAGCATCTCTCCGTCCGCACTGAATACCACGACAAACGAACTCCCGTCCGCGTTTGTCAGCGCATACAGCCTTCCCTCATTATCAATGACTACACTCTGGATATAACCGCTGCTCTGACTGCCCTCCATGGTCAGCGCTTCGGTAATTTCCTTACTGTACAGTTCCTTTCCCTCCGAGTCAAACTTACGCAGATAACATAACTGGTTCCAGTTACCGCTCTCATCCGTCTTGGAACCGCTTATCACACATAATATATTGTCCTCCTGATCAAAGATCAGACCGGTCATGGGATAAGAGTAATCCGCACCCTCGATATCCACATTCAGGGAAAGCTCCTCCACATCCCCCGACTGAATATTGCGACGCCAGAACTGCCGGCCGCTCTCCATTGTCTCCTCATCCCAGAAATAGGTTGAATAGTACAGATCTCCCCCTCGCAATACGAGGTTATCAATGCTGTCTTCCCCCCCGCTCAGATCATAAAACTCGGGTACATAGACAAAGCCCTCAGCCACCTGCTGTCCCTCATCCTTGCCGCACCCTGCCAGCGATAATATCATCACCGCCGCCATGGCAAAAGCCAGTATTTTTTTACTAATTCTGCACTTTTTCATAGACTCCTCCATATCCTCGGAAATCATGCATATCCTGTGCATAATATCCTGTATTCCAATATCACAAGATACATTATATCACAGCATAAAACAAAATGCACCTTAAGACTTCATGAATAATTCTTAAGATTTATTTACGATTATGCAATATTCTGTTCATTTTTTGCGACAGCAGGGCCATTAAGCAGTATGGCTGCCAGCGTCAGAGTCACTCCAGCCGCACCCATCAGGGCATACCAGACTGCCTGATCCGGAATCCAGATATAGATAACCTCACCCAAAACAGTGGATATTCCGTTGAATATCAGATGCGCCAGCATCCCGGGAAGCAGGCTGTTATATTTCTGACGCAGATACCCCAGCGCCAGGCCGATAAAAAAGGCATACAGGCCCTGAACAAGATTCATATGGTAGATACCGAACAATAGCGCCTGGATACAGTTGGCAATCCAGAACGCTGCCCTGGGATTTTTCATACCGCTCACAGCCTTGCAGGCATAGAAGAAAGCCACGCCCCTAAATATCAGTTCCTCTCCCAGCGGAGCCAGAATCACCGCCGCCGCGTTGGCCCAGAAATTAACGCCCAGACCGGAACTCTCCATCAACTCCATATAGTCCTCCAACAGCTGTGGAGCCTCCACATAGACCAACTGCAGCAGGCAGCTGATCCCATAGTTAAGTCCCACAGCGATAGCCAGCACCATCAGCAGCGCCCTGGGGGAAAAGGCTCTCTTCATTGACTCTCCGGTGATCTTCGGTCTGCCGCATCCAAAATAGTACCACGGAACAAATACGATCAGCAGCAGTATACCCCCCACGATCAGAATGATCCCCATCATATCACCCAGATTGTTCATTATATCTGCCGTAAGCTCATTCACGTCCAGTCCCTGGGCCGCCGCCTGCATTCCAGCCCGCACACCAGCCACAATTGAATAGAGTACTATCACCGCTATGCTGGCCACTATTTGTACTGCCGTTGCCGCCAGCAAGGCCACAATGCTCATACCGCCCCAGCATGCTCTCTTCACTCCCGTCATCTCTCTATCTCCTTTTTATTCGTACTTATAGTTAACGACATAACAGGCAAGGGCAGAAAGAAATCCATTTTGCCAGATTTCTTTCTGCCCGTATCCGTTGTCTGATAAAACTGTCTATTTGCCCATCTGCGCAGCAACCTCCGCTGCGAAATCCTCGTTCTTCTTCTCCAGACCCTCGCCGGTCTCGAAACGCACAAATCTCTTAATCTTCAGATCTGCACTATTGTCCTTAGCCACCTGTGCTATATATTGGGATACGGTCTGCTTGCCGTCTTCTGCCTTGACATACACCTGCTCTAACAGACATACCTCTTTCAGTTCTTTCTTCAGACGGCCCTCGATAGCGCCTGCAATAACATTCTCGGGTTTGCCTGCCATCTTGGGATCCTGCTCGATCTGCGCGGCAATGATCTCCCTCTCATGAGCCTTGAACTCCTCGGACACTTCCCCGATAGCCACATACTTGGGATTCAGCGCTGCAACCTGCATTGCCAGATTGGTCAGAGCCTCCTTCACAGCAGCATTCACAACATTGGTCTCGGCCTCAACGATAACGCCGATCCGTCCGCCGCCGTGTACATAGGACACCACACAGCCATTCTCTGCAACAACCTTCTCAAATCTGCGAATGCTCAGCTTCTCACCGATCACGGCGATCTTGTCAACCAGAGCCTCCTGCACTGTCTTGCCGGGCTCCGCATTCCACTGCTCAGCCAGAAAAGCCTCCATATCAGCGGCATCAGATGCAACAGCCTGCTCGGCAACAGCCTCAACGAACTGCTGGAAAGTCTCATTCTTGGCCACAAAATCAGTCTCGGAATTCACCTCAACCACCGCAGCCACACTATCTCCTTTAGCAGCGATGCGGCAGATACCCTCTGCGGCAATTCTGCCTTCTTTCTTTACTGCTTTGGCCTGGCCGCTCTTTCTCAGAACCTCCACGGCCTCCTCCATATTACCGCCCGTCTCATTCAGGGCCTTCTTACAATCCATCATACCTGCGCCAGTCATCTCACGCAGCTCTTTTACCATTGATGCGGTAATCTCTGCCATATCTATACTCCTCCTATTTGAATTCCACATCCGCCCTCTCAGATGCCGGATTACTCTTCTTCAGCCACTTCCTCGATATCGGTTGCCTCAGCCTGCACATCCTCCTCGGTGTACACAGCCTCGCCCTGATTAGCCTCAATAACGGCATCCGCCATCTTAGCCACAATCAGCTTGACCGCTCTGATAGCGTCATCATTGCCGGGAATGATATAATCCAGTTCCTCGGGATCACAGTTGGTATCGCCGATACCGATCAGAGTGATTCCCAGAGAGTGAGCCTCCTGTACACAGATCTTCTCCTTCTTGGGATCTACCACAAAGATTGCGTCGGGAATCCTGGTCATATCCTTGATACCGCCCAGGTTTTTCTCCAGCTTCTCCCACTCCTTCTTGAGCTGGATAACCTCCTTCTTGGGCAGCACGTCAAAGGTGCCGTCTGTGGACATGTTCTCAATCGCGCGCAGTCTTCCGATACGGGACTGAATGGTCTTGAAATTGGTCAGCATACCACCCAGCCATCTCTCGTTTACATAGTACATGCCGCAGCGCTCAGCCTCGGTCTTTACAGCGTCCTGCGCCTGCTTCTTGGTGCCGACAAACAGGATGGTACCACCCTGAGCCGCGATCTCGGAAACGGCCTTGTACGCCTCATCTACCTTGACCACAGACTTCTGCAGGTCAATGATGTGGATACCGTTTCTCTCGGTGAAGATATAAGGAGCCATCTTGGGGTTCCATCTTCTGGTCTGGTGTCCAAAATGAACACCTGCTTCAAGTAACTGCTTCATAGAAATAACGCTCATGTTTCTACCTCCATTTGGTTAA
>CAZKAO010000036.1:0-31655 GCA_964550745.1 uncultured Acetatifactor sp. | reverse complement strand
GTGAGGAGTGAGAAATATGCCGATAAAAGCGGTACAGCAATTCATGCTGGGCACAGTGATGAACAAGGAGGCCCAGGCGGTAGATACGATGAGGAAGATGAAAGAAGCCGGTTATCATGGGATCGAGTTGTGTGGTTTCATGATCCATCCCAGCGGGATGATGGTCCGGCTTATGACCAAAGCCGCCGGGATGCCGGTGGGAAACGGTGGCAAGCTGGACTGGCCGCGGTTAGTTAAGGACAGCGGCCTCAAGGTGGTTTCCATCCACCAGGATCTGGGCAGCGTGGAGCGTGATCCGGCGGCTGTGGCACAGGAGGCCGGAAAGTTCGGAACAGATAAAATCGTTATCACAGGGATGTACCGGTATGCCTATGGCGACAGGGATGCAGTCAAGGATCTGGCCCAGCGGCTGAACAAGGCCGGGGATATCCTAAAAAAAGAGGGAGTGGAGCTGCTCTACCACAACCACAACTGTGAATTTTTGCAGGTGGCTCCCGGGCAAAACGCCTATCAACTGCTGTTGGCGGAGACCGACCCGGATGTGGTCAATTTTGAGTTTGACAGCTACTGGTGCGCCGAGTGCGGCGCCAATCCCCTGGCGGTGATGAATGCTCTGGGAAATCGGATGAAGCTGTGGCATATCAATGACCGGGGAACCCGCCAGGCAGGTCCGTGTATGACACCCATTCTAAAAAGCGACAGCATGGAACTGGGCTACGGCACTATGCCTCTTGCGGCTCTGGTGGAGAAAGCCAAGGCAGCAGGCGTGGAGGCGGTGATTCTGGAAAGCCACCGCAACTGGATCGACAATAGTCCCATCAAGAGCTTTGAACGCAGTGCAGAGTTTCTGAATGCTCACTTTTAGGCATTAAACAATATGCTAACATAGATCAATTACATAAACAAGCAATTTAAGTTTCGGTATATCCGGGTTAGGAGAATATTGTCATGTATGAACAATTGAGATCCCAATTTATTCAGGCTGACCGCTCCTTTGTGGAGGGAGCGGTGGATGTTTTCTCACAAAACATCCCTGTTACGGAAGTGAAAAAGGCCAGCCTGTGCATCACGGCTCTGGGCGTGTACGAGGCGGAACTGAATGGGGAAAAGGTGGGGGATATCCTGTTTGCTCCCGGCTATACCTACTATCATCGTATGCTCCAGGTGCAGAACTACGATGTGACGCAGATGCTGGCGGCAGGGAAAAATGAGCTCCGTGTTTATCTGGGACAGGGTTGGTACTGCGGCCGATATACCTTTGACAACAAATGCCAGACTTACGGAGAACACTCAGCGGTGGCGTGGATCCTGACAGTGGAGGCGGCGGAGGGCACAATCACTTTTTCCAGCAATGATGGCACAGTGGCTATGCTGGAAAGTCCCTATGGCTATGCAGGATTCTATGACGGAGAAATTTATCATGCAAAGTCTCTGGAGTCGGAAGCGGAATTCCATAGCCCTGTTGGCAGTTCCCAGAGCGATAACGCCAGTCCGGCTTGCGGCAGGCCGGCGGAGGAAAGTTCCATAGATGCCCGGCCCGTGGCCTATACAGGCAAAATTCCGGAGGTGCTGGAAGAGGGAATTCTGTACACAAAGGTGCAGGAAGAAATTCCTGTAAAATCCGTCGCCCGCCACGGGGACGTGACCATCCTGGATTTCGGCCAGAACTTTGCAGGCTTTGTGGAGATTGATCCGTCCCATATGCAGGGCGAAATGCTCAAGCTGCGGCATGGGGAAATACTGAACAAGGACGGCAGTCTTTACACCACCAATCTGCGTAAGGCCAAGGCGGAAACCGTGTATTACAAGGGCGCGGAGACAAAAAAATACCGCCCACGGTTCAGCTTCATGGGTTTCCGCTATGTGGAATTATCCGGCACGGCATATGAGGATGGCCTGTTGACCGCCTACGCTGTTCACAGCCAGATGGAGCGTACAGGATTTTTTGCCTGTGGCAATGCCAAGGTGGAACAGCTGTACCACAATCAGGTGTGGGGCCAGCGCAGCAACTATCTGGAAGTGCCCACGGACTGTCCTCAGCGGGATGAGCGTATGGGCTACACCGGCGACGGGCATGTGTTTGCCCTGACGGGAGCCTACAATTATGACACAGAGGATTTCCTGGCCAAATTCCTGCGGGATATCCGCTATACCCAGATGGATAATTCCGAGGGCTATGTGGCTCCGGTGGTGCCTGCCCGGGGGCCCGAAGGGGTGGGCTTTATGAGTATGCTGGGGTGGGGCAATGCCGTGACCATCCTGCCCTGGATGATGTGGCAGCAGTACGGCACCACCCGATATCTACAGGAGCAGTACGAGAGCATGAAAACCCATGTGGAGTGCGAAATCCGGCATATGGGCAAGGGGCTGATGGGCAAAAAAGACCTGTGGGTGGGTCCCAGTCTGGGGGACTGGCTGGCCCCGGGCAAAGATGTAAAATATATGGCTATGCACAATGGTCCGGTGTCCAATGCATTTATTGTAAACGATCTGCGGATTCTCTCGGAGACGGCAAAGCTGCTGGGCAAGCCCCAGGATGAGGAGCGTTATGGTGAGCAGCTGAAGAAAACCACAGCGGCCTATCTGAAAGCCTTTGTGAAAAAGGACGGCTCCATGAAAGACGACTATCAGGGCGCCTATATCATGGCGCTGCAGATGGTCATTTCCCAGGGAGAATTGTGGGATGCCTGCTTTGGCAAGCTGGTGGAAAAGCTGCGGACAGAGGGGATGCAGACAGGGTTTTTTGCCACCGAGCATCTGTTGCCCCTGTTGGCGGACCATGGAGAGAGCGAGCTTGCCTTTGACCTGCTGCTGAATGAGCAGTGCCCCGGCTGGCTCTATCAGGTAAACTGCGGCGCCACCACCACCTGGGAGCGCTGGGATGCCCTGCGGCCCGACGGTACGGTCAATGAGAGCAAGATGAGCGGCGACAACATGGTGTCTTTCAACCATTATTCCTTTGGCAGCGTGGGCGAGTTCTATTACCGCTATATTCTGGGCATCCAGCCCCTGGAGCCGGGCTATGCCAAAATCAGTCTGCGCCCCTTTGTGGACCGGCGGCTGGGCCATGTGGATGGCAGCTACCGCAGCCGCAGGGGTGAGATCAAAGTGGCATGGCGGGTGGATGAGGACAAGGTTAAGCTGCAAATCACCACCCCCGCCGAGACCCGGCTGACACTGCCAGATGGCACTGTCCACATGTTGGAGGCCGGCAGCTATGAGTACTGCCAGAAATATTTGTAGATTTCAGTAAGCTGCTTTGTAAATATACAAAAAGCGCAAGTTTGGGGGATAAACTTGCGCTTTTTGCCGTTGATGGCAGGCGTATTGTGAATATGTCCGATGTTATACCTCTGATTTCGGCGCAGTGTCTATTTCATCGGAAACATATTTTCCATTCTTGTTGTTTGGAAACCATCGCCGCCTTGCGCTCCTCATCCAGTTCTACAACATCCTTTTCATGCAGGCAATCCAATGCCATCTCAACCATGCCCACTGCGCCGTCCACGATCTCTATGCCTGCCTCTGTGACTCGGGCCAGGATATCATCCCGAATTCTGGCAGCCACCACACTGGAAACTCGCAGGCTCCCTGTGACGCAATCATCTTAGGCCGCACAGGAAGATCCATGCGGTAAAAAACACCAGAATGCTTATCACCGGTCCTGTTATAGACAGGGGCGTTGCCGCGGTTTCCACATGGCTCACGGAAAATGCAAACAGGGCAATATCCAGCACATAGATCACGAGCACCGACAAAAGCATTTTCATTCCATTCTTTTTTCCACTCAGAATTTGATTATTTTAAAAAGAATGACTTTTTTGTGGGCTCATGGTACAATGAGTAAAATGCTCTGCATTTAACTCTTCTGAACAGAATGGGCACCATAATAATGTGTTCATATTCCAGAAGAAAAGCAGCCAGAAATTATATAGTGAATGGAGAAAAATCATGCCGAACAGTTTGACAAAAGGTATTATTACAGAGGAGACTATAAACTGTATGGTTAAAAAGGCTTTTGAGGAAAATGCCTTGGAGATACAGGAATTAAAGGAAGGGTATTTTAATATTGCCTACAAGGTCCGGCTGAAAGACCGCAATGTGGTGTTGAAGATTGCGCCGTCACGGGAGATTCAGGTCATGACATATGAGAAAAACATTATGTTCAGCGAAGTGGATTCCATGCGGATGGTGGCAGAGCGCACGGAGGTGCCAGTTCCCGGGATTCTTTTCTATGACAATAGCGGCAGCGTGATTGACAGGGAGTATTTCTTTATGGAAATGCTGCAGGGGCAAAGTCTATCCACTTTGCAGGACGCTCTGCCGGAGGAGGATAAGCAGGAGATCAATTATCGGCTAGGGCAGTATACCAGGCAGTTAAACCACATCAAGGGAGAGAGGTTTGGCTATTATGCCCAGCCGGACAGACAGGGTGAAAACTGGTATGAAGTGTTTCGAGATATGATTCGGGATATCTACGCCGATGCCAGGCGCAAGGATATCGCCATGCCTGTGGAGGAGGACGAAACGTTGGAGCTGCTGGAGCAGGACAGGGCCATATTCGAGGCGGTAAAAACGCCCCGCTTTGTCCACTGGGATATCTGGGGGGGAAATGTCTTTATAGCGGACAATAAGATTGAGGGAATCATTGATTTTGAGAGATGTCTCTGGGCGGATGCACTGATGGAAGCGGGCTTTCGCAAACATGAGTACAACAAAGCCTTTTATGAGGGATATGGGATTGAAGATTTGACCAGGGAGGAGAAGAGGCGTGCCAGATGGTACGATGTCTACCTGGCACTGCTATGGTGCCTGGAGACAGATTACAGAGGGTATGACAACCGGGATTTTTACCATATGGGATGCCGGGCGGTGCAGGACGGTATTGAGGATTTGAGGTGAATATTGTCAGATAAAATATTCGTGGGATAAAGGGGAAGGTTATAAAAAATGAAAGATGAAGTGGTGCTGTTTGAATCGGAAGATCGTTCGATTATATTAAACGTAAAAATAGATGAAGAAACCGCATGGTTGACGCAGGCGCAGATGACAGAACTTTTTCAGACAACAAAACAAAATGTAAGTCTACATATCAATAATTGTTTTAAAGAGGGGGAACTGGATAAATGTGCAGTTGTCAAGGATTCCTTGACAACTGCGCCAGATGGGAAAAAATACAAAACAAAATATTATAATCTGGACGTCATAATCTCCGTGGGCTACCGCATCAAATCCAAGCGGGGTGTGGAATTTCGCAAATGGGCGAATTCCGTATTAAAGCAGTACATTTTACAGGGCTATGCGGTAAACAATAATCGTATTACGCAGCTAGGTGAGGTAATACAGATTATGAAACGTACAGAGAACGCCCTGGACAGCAAACAGGTACTTTCAGTCATTGAAAAATATAGTGAAGCTCTGGAGCTTCTGGATTCCTATGACCATCAGAATATGAAACGCCCCAGGGGGAACCAGGCAACTTATGTGCTCACTTATGAGGAATGCAGGGGTGTAATTGCCCAGATGCGGTTTGGCAACGAATCGGATTTGTTCGGAAAGGAAAAGGATGATTCCTTTAAGGGAAGCATCGGCAACATTTATCAGTCCTTTGGCGGGCAGGACGTCTATCCTACATTGGAGGAAAAAGCGGCGCATCTGCTGTATTTTGTCACCAAAAACCACAGCTTTTACGATGGTAACAAACGCATTGCAGCCACGATGTTTTTACATTTTCTGGACAGAAACGGAGTGCTCTTTATGGATGGCAGAAAGCTGATAGAAGATCACACACTTGTAGCGTTGACAATCATGATCGCGGAATCAAGGCCAGAGGAAAAAGATATGATGATCACGGTAATTATGAATTGCCTGGGCGGAGTAACATTCGAGAAATGACCAGAAAATAGCTGTGGAAAGCTATCCGGACGAGCTGGCCTAAAATACAGAGGGACGAAACACGTTGGAAAAGTACAATGAATCATATTTACCAAAACAAAATCAAAGTCCAGCGGAGCTTCTGCAGGCTTCCAGGGAGCGGATATATTTGCAAAACCTGTCGGACAAAGAGAGCGATACCCTGTTGCGGACATTGCATAAAGAAAATGACGAAGCCCATGTTCATTCACATATTCTTTTCTGGCTGATGATCAGGCCATGCAGAAAAGACCGGACAGACAGCTTTCTGCTGTTGTTATTGAAAGAATTGGATATACCGCAGGAATTTTTGGATGATAAATGGACGCCATACAGAGAGCGGTACTTTGAGGATGGAAGAATTGATTTTGTGATGGAGTCTCCACGGTTTGTCATATGTGTAGAGATGAAGATCGGCGCCTCGGACGGATCACGACAGTTGGAGCGTTACGAGGGGTTTTGCAGGAGCAGAGGGAAAGAATACCTGATATTTTATCTGACGCCATCAGGCAGTGAACCCAGCAGTCAAAGTGTGGGGAAAATGGACACCGGCAGATTAAGGCGCATCAGTTTTCGGAAAGAAATCCTGTCATGGCTGGAAAAGTGTCTGACTCACACAGAGATGGGAGGATATAAATACTCTTATATCAAGCAATATATAGGTACGATACATAGCATTACGGATTGCAAAAAGGATAATGCCACAATGAATCATATGACACAACTGATCACAGATACGGAATCTGCCAAGGCAGCCCTGGCTCTTATGGATGAGCTGAGAGAACGGATTACAAAGGTTTTGAATGATTTCTTTTCCAAACTGGCTGATTACCTGGAAAAGGACACAAAATATCATTTCCATGTGTGGAGGGAAGAGGCAGATAAATACCTGTATTCAAAGACAAACACCTACCCTGGAATCACGGCGGTGCTTGACAGTATTAAGCCTGGCCGCAGAGAATACCAGATGATTTTCTATGTGGAGCTGGAAAATTACATGTATGGTGGATTTGTTTTCCATGCCATCGGCAAAGACGGAGAAGTGAATGTTCCGGTGGAGGAAATGAAGAAAAAGGCACCGGAATTTTACAGAAAATGGGTGGAAGCCATAGACAAAGTAAATATTAGAAATATAAAACATGGCACCGACTCGTTTTGGTTTCCCATCGAAAATACAAATGGAGAAAGGTTTTATTTTAGAGAATATAGTAACTCCGTGTTGGAACTGATTGATGACATGGAGATACAGATAGAGTACATCGGGGATTATCTTTCCAAACAGGTGGTCAGGAAAGTCGGCAAAAACGTTAACGGCAGAGGGAGCAAAAAGTAATTAATGACTGAGAGGAGTAGTATATATGCATAAGCATTACCATATTATAGAGATTCAAGACCAGAAGAAAAAATCCTCCTACGCAAGGGAGGTTCTGGAGAGCCTGCCGGAGTGGTTCGGGAACAAGGCATCCCTGGAGGAATATGTGGAAAAGGTACAGGAACTTCCCTTCTGGGCTGCCTTGAACGAGGGGGACAAATGTCTGGGATTTTTTTCGGCAAGACTGCACTATGGGCATACAGGGGATATCTATGTCTGCGGCGTGTGCCCGGAGTGCCACCGCATGGGAATCGGGAAAGCCCTTTACAGCGAGGTTGAGCGATTTTTCCTGAGGAAAGGCTGCAAGTATGCCATGGTGGAGACGCTGAGCGAGACTGTGGACTATGCGCCCTATGAGAAAACCAGGCGCTTTTATGAGTGCGTGGGTTTTGAGCCATTGATCACTTTGACAGAGATGTGGGACGAGGACAATCCCTGTCTGATTATGATAAAGTCTCTGGTTCAGTAGACGCTGGTGGCCGCAGCACGGTGCTTCCCCCAGCGGATATCAGTCGTTCGAAAGGGAATGCAGCAACATGAATCATGGCGCTGGGAAAGCAGAAAAAAGATTGTAAATTTCAAAAACCATGTTATAATAAATAGAAAGCTCCGCGGAGCAGAAAGTGCGCTAGGGCGCACAAAATCACATCATAATATTGAAAAGGCAATGAAGAGAAGAGTAAGCCGTTAGATATGTCACAGAGAGCCTGAGCGGGTGAGAACAGGCACAGAAGGAACTGCTGAAAATGGTCTCGGAGCTGCGCACCGAAGCTGTGACGCCAAGGCTGCGACGGATTCACCCGTTACTGTGATAGACTATCGATGAGTCATTTCTCATCCGCAGTCGATAAGGCCTGTGTCGTGAGGTACAGGTGAATTAGGGTGGTAACACGAAGCATTTGCTCTCGTCCCTGAAAAAGAAATTTTTCAGAGAGGAGGGCTTTTTTGATGGGAAAAATGACATGATCCAATAGAAAATCCAAGGGAGTATGGGAACAGAAGTGCCTGGGAGAATTGCTCCCTATAAGGGCACGAGAGTGTAGAGACAGAACTTAAAACAGGAGGTCAAATATGAGAGATATTCTGATAGGCGGAGCCTGGCCCTATGCCAACGGCTCGCTGCATATAGGGCATATTGCGGGACTGCTGCCCGGGGACGTGCTGGCCAGGTACCACAGGGCCATCGGAGACAATGTATTTTTTGTATCGGGAAGCGACTGCCATGGTACTCCTGTGGCGATCCGTGCCAGACAGGAAAACAGGACGCCCCGGGAAATCAGCGATTTTTACCATGAAGAATTCGTGGAATGTTTTAAAAAATTGGGCTTTAGCTATGATGTATATACAAAGACATCTTCGGAGGAGCATCAATCCTTTGTGAGAGAATTTCATAGAAAGCTGTACGAGAGCCGTTATGTCTATGAAAAGGAGGTTCCCCAGGCATACTGTGAGACCTGCGGCGCTTTTCTGGCGGACCGATTTGTACTGGGAAAATGCCCAAAGTGTGGGAGTGACGCCAGAGGGGATCAGTGTGATACCTGTGGCACAGTGCTGGAACCGGAAAACCTTCTGGAACCGGTCTGCGCCGTATGCGCAAAGCCTGTAAGCTTTAAGAACTCCAGGCATCTGTATATTGCCATTACCGAGCTGAAGAAAGAGCTTGAGGAGCTGGTTCACAGCCATCCGCAATGGAGGAAAAACGCCATTGCTTTTACCGAAAGATATATAAATGAGGGCCTGAGGGACCGTGCGCTGACCAGAGATCTGGAGTGGGGAATCAAAGTGCCCAGAGAGGGATACGAAGATAAATCCATCTATATCTGGGCGGAAAATGTGCTGGGGTATCTGTCCGCCAGCAAAACGGCGGCGGAGAAAAAGGGAGCGGATTTTGCCCGGCTTTGGGGTGCGGATGCCTGGCATTATTATGTGCATGGAAAAGACAATATCCCCTTCCACACCATCATACTGCCCTCGCTTTTGCTGGCGCATGGCGGGAACTGGCATCTGCCGGACCATATTGTGTCCAGCGAATATATGACCCTGGAGGGACGAAAGATATCTACAAGCCAGAATTACGCAATCTGGGTTAAAGATTTGCTGGACCGCTATGAGGCGGATTCTATCCGCTACTTTTTCCTGGCCAATGGTCCGGAGAAAAAGGACGCCGATTTCTCCTGGCGGGAATATGTCAACAGCCACAATGGGGAGCTGCTTGGCGCATACGGGAATTTTGTGAACCGCTGTCTGGCATTTATTGTAAAATACTGGGAGGGGATTGTGCCGCAGGGTACGGAGAACCCGGCGATAAACAGGAAGATTGAGGAGCTGTTCGCAGCGGTTGGCAAGCGGATCGAGAGCGGGGCATTCAAAGACGCCATCGGCGAAATATTTGATTTCATAAGAATGGCCAACAAGTTTTTTGACACGGAGCAACCGTGGACGACCAGAACTACCGATGAGGCGGCGTGCAAAAACACGCTCTATCAGTGTGTGCAGATCATTGCCAGCCTGGCTGTACTGTTGTCCCCGTTTCTGCCTTTTTCCTCGGAAAAAATCTGCAAATGGCTGAGTGTGGAAAACAGGTGGGAAAGACAAACGGTGCCTGCTGGATATGCGCTTCCCAAGGTAGAGATTCTATTTCAGAGAATTGACAAAAAGGTTATAGTTTGATTCTATCTGCCCCGATCTGCCGGAGGAATTCCGGCAGATCGCATCCGCAGCTATAGCTTTGACCGTTTACAGGCTTTTCCCTATTCTGTCTTCCCAACGCCGTACAAATTTGTAGATTTCATATGCATTTTTGGCACAGCTGTCGTCTTTTTCGTTATCAAACCAGGCGATAAAGAGAAGCTCGATGCATTCCATCACATAGGGCACGGCTTTCTTCTCTGCCTCGGAAAGCTTCAGGATGCTCTCATATCCGGCAAAGACATCTCTCAGGAACCCAAACCATGTTTCCTCTGTCATTTTAAGACCCTCTTCCTCCGACAGCAGCCCCAGCAGGAAATAGCACAGGTCAAAAATCCGTATATTTCTCTGGCTCAGATCAAAGTCAATATAGCCGGAGAACACACCATCCGCAAACAGGAAATTGCCGAAGTGAATATCCCGGTGGATTAACTGCACAGGCAGCTGATCGTACACGGCAGCCAGCTGCGAGACTACTTGCTCATATTCCTCTTTGGATATACGCGGCCAGCCATTTTTCTCCATGCTCTCTTTGATCCAGCCATTCATCTCATCCAGCAGGCTGTTGTCCCATAGCATATCCAGAGGCTCGCATTTTTGAAAGGCGGCATGGAGCCTGGCAATGATTTCACCCATTGACCGGGCAATGCCGCAGCCATCGTCAAGCTGTGTGATGTTGCTGCCCGCAAGTCTTCTGGACAGGAAATAGAAAGAGCCGTTGTCCGTTACATAGGGGGCGCCGTCGCAAGAGGGCACAATCTGCGCCACAGGAATATCCTGCTTGGCCAGCAGCTGCAGCATTTTCAGGTTCCGCTTTAGCATCTTCTCATCTTGATACACTTTTAATACATAATCGTCTCCCACCTGCCAGGCGGTATCATAGATTTGCTTTATTTCATTGTCCTGCAGATTCCAATTGGTAAGAATTGTCATGATATTTCCCTCACAATCTCCACAACCTCAATATCGCCGCTTACCAGGAATTCATTGATGGGCGGTTCCCCCGGGGGATTGGGGCCATTCTCCCAATACTTTTCCGCCATAGACAGGTTCTGCTCTTTGCTGGTCACACCGTCAAAGCATTTTGTAGCGTCCCCCCCAAAACGATTTCCGATAACCTTGACTTTTACGATCTGGAAAGTGGGCCTGCCCAGTTTGACGAAATAGTCCGCCCACTGTATGGATTCCTGTAAAGTCGCCGACACATACAGGCACCCCATCCTTGACGGATAATCGGGATATTTTTCCTGTCTTACCTCTTCCAGGGCCAACTCCCGCAGCGCCACCATCACAGGGTATTCCAGTTCAATATTCTCATATTTTTTGGGATTGCGGTAAATATCATTGACCACATCCAGCCTGCCCATCACCCGCTCGTAGACGCCGCTGTGATGGGTATCGTCAAAAAGGATATGCTGGCCCAGCTGCATGGGCCTCTCTGTCACTACATGATAAGCGTAAAAAATTTCTGCCATATAAACACCTCCGTGCTAAGCCTACCATAAATGCTCTCTTCCGGCCACCTCACAATTAGTTCTAAAAAAGAATGAGCCGATACATGGTCGTATCAGCTCAGTACTTTAAACTTTCATGCTCCTGATAATACGCTGTATGCTTTTGCAGGACAGGTAGTATTTGCCGCTCAATTCCAAAATGTTCATTCCCTTGCAATAATCTGCGTAGATCTGTTGATTCCTGTAGGATAACTCCTGAGTGATCCTGGTGCGGGAGCCCCATTTCAAGCGGTTCTCCGAGCGTTTCGGGATATAAATATTCTCGCCCTCCACATACTGCTGTATCAGTTCAATTATTTCGGTCGGTAGGATTTCTCCTGCGTTTCTATAGCCCATGTCTGCCTCCTAAATATATATTTTCTTTAGGAATAGCAATGGCTATAACAATTTAGTTTTGATTGCAATAGCCAGTGCTATGCAGACATAACATATCTTCTCATAAAGATTTTTCCTCCTTCCAAAGCTCAGTTACATATTTTTCTCTTGTAAGAGCCGTTCTAACAGTTCTGCTGCTTTCTCCTGATCTCTCAGCATGGAAAGCCAAGGCTTTGGTATCCCCTGAAGGCCATACAGGATTCCCGCAAGTCCGCCCGTCACGCAGGCAGTCGTATCCGTATCATTTCCCAGCTGGACGGCCTGTTTTACAGCTTCCTCATAGCTGGAGGTCCGCTCCAATATCATAAATGCGCTCCTTAGGCAGTCCACCACATAGCCCGTCCCATTCCCCTCCCATGATGTTCCAGGGCGTATGCTCCATTCCAGCTCCTGCTCATACTCCGGCATATCTTGATAGATTTCCCGAAGGCCTGCAACAGCTTCACTTATTGCTTCATGGGCATTCCTGCCCTCCAGCAAGGCTCTTGCCACAAGGCAATACAAGGCACAGCAGACTTGATTGCAAATATGGCCATGGGTGATGAGACATTGAAGATGGGCATCCAAAACTAATTCCTTCCTGTCCTCCTGCCATAATGCAAGAGGCAGAACCCTCATTAATGCACCATTCCCCTTGCCCTCCGGATTCAACAGGCCGCACTTATGGGCAGGCAGCCCGCTTTTGTAAGCATGGAGCGCCTGACTGGTCTGAACACCCACATCAAACACCTTATTTTCCACTGCCCAGACTCCGTCTTCATACCAGGCTAAAAGCAGATCGGAAAAGCTGACCAATGAAAATTCCCCTCGGCTTAAAAGGCTGTCCAGCAGACACAAAGCCTGTGCCCCGTCATCTGACCATGTTCCGGCCTTCACCTGTGGATAGGTCTTTTTAAAACCGGCAGGCGGTGTCATATCAATTTCTTCATAGGAGGGCAGTTGATCTGCTTTATAAAATTCATAGGGGACCCCAAGGGCATCCCCGACAAGCAGTCCATAAAATCCTCCTGCAATTCTGTCACGCGTCATGGATAACATTCTCCCAGTAGTCTATAATTATTCTACAGTGGATCAATAAACCGGACTTTATCGCACATACCGATAATACTTAAATCCGTCCGCTTCTCTTATATACTGAAATCCTACTTTTTCAAGAACGTGTTGGCTTCGAGTATTCTTTATAACTGTATCAGCATTTACTGCGACCATACCCAAAACATCAAAAGCGTACTGCAAAATCAACTGCTCCGCTCGGGTTCCATATCCATGCCCTTTTACATCGTCATTTTGCATATGAATACTTAATGTGCATTCTTTGCTCTCGTAATCGATTTGCTTTAATTGAAGCTCTCCTATTGGTCTGCCATCTTTCATAATTGCAAAAAGGACACGGGAGGAATCTTGCTTGGAGTCAAAATATCTGTTTACTGCTTTTTCATTATATTGGTAAGGCACAAATAAATCCATATCCATATATATGGCAGAATCATTTTCCCAACCTTTATATAATTCGTGGCAAAGCTCTCTGGTCATAATACATAGAGATATATCTTTCATAAGGTCCTCCAAATTAGTTGCTTTTGATTATACATCATCACCTTTCAAAAATCCACTTATTTCTTTTGCTCCTTCGGCGTGAAAAATTCTGTAATCAACAAATATTGCTTGACACTAAAACAGGTTTATGATAGTTTATTGAAAATTACTCGAATAAAAAGATATACTTATAACAGTTAAGAGGGTTTTAGATCATGAATATGAAAATGATTCTGACAGATATTGATCATACATTACTTCGTTCCGATGGCAGCATATCAGATTATACAAAGCAGATTTTGAAGAAATGTCAAAGCCAGGGGATTCTAATTGTAATTGCTACAGCCCGGTATTGGATAGGAGCAGAACGCTACATAGAAGAAATTCAACCGGATTATGAAATCACAACAGACGGAACACTTATTCATCAGTGTGGAAGACAGATTTACAGTTGCAGCATGGATAATGATGGAGCGAATCAAATCATACAGGACTTGATGGAACATAATCCAAATACAGAAATAACTGTGGCAGCAGGACGTCAGGTCTTCTGGAACAGTCATCATATAGCAGAATCTGAAAAATTGCACAAAGCAGTTTTTAACGATTATAGCGAGCCCTTGCACTGCCAAATAAATAAAATTGTAGCAGAACTTCCCAATGGTGATGTAGCGGCGGATATTGCAAATAAAAATCACTGTCGTCTGCAAGGCTACCGGGGAGAGAACTGGTACGCTTTCCTGCCGGAAAGATCAGGTAAGATACAGGCGATCCTTGAATTGGCAAAGTCGTTGAACATATCTCTAAGCGATATTGTATCTTTTGGCGACGACATAAATGATATGGAAATGCTCCAGATCTGTGGCATAGGAGTTGCTGTCTCCAATGCTGTTATGGATGTTAAAGCTGTTGCGGATTGCGTCACATTATCAAATGATGAGGATGGCGTGGCGGATTGGATTGAAAAAAATATACTCACAGCCTGCAGGGAAAAGTAAATTCAAGACCGGAACGCAAGTTGTGGGTAGCTGGGGTTTTTCCATCCGCCTACAGTTGTCAAAAGAATCTGATAAGTTGCGTCCGGAGCATCCAGTACGAGTTCATTGGACAATATCCCATCCAGTGTTACAGCGAAAACAGATTTTATATTATCATCTATTTCCAACTCCAAGGTTTTTCCAAAAGAAATGGGGACTCCATATTCATGTGGATTAAATCCCTCATGATAAATGGGACATCCACCTTTATCGTAGCAGCAGGAAATATCATCAGAGAGCTGGTGTTTTTCCATAAGCTCTGACTTTGAAATGTCCGTGACAATCCAATATGGCATAAGCGCGGAGGGGAACTGTTTTTTGCGGTATATTACTAACTTTTTCATGGATGATAAATGATTCCTTTCCATAAATTTAATCTGGGAGTTAATCCCATTGATATTGTAAACCATCTGTAACAATAGCGGGTACATACAAATTCTTCATATCTGTCACATCCGGAAATGCAACGTCATTTGGCAATTTTCCTGCCACGACAATGGAACCATCTGCTTTCAATCCCACATGTACATCCTGTCCTGCCGCGATTGCCACAATGTCTGTCCACTCAGATATGTCTTTCTGCTCCACATCGAGATTTCCGGCCGCCACGACAGTGCCATGGTTCCTCTGGGACTATAGCAATGCTTGCAGCCAAATATTCCAGCTTGCTTATTTCTTTATGTATGGCCCGAATGTACGACAGAGCAATTTCCGGCACGAGCAGGACATCCGTGATGTAATCACGCAGCTCCATAAGATCAGCCGTTGCATCCGGCGTCATAATGATTTCGAAGGAATCCATTATATAAGGCTCCTTTCGAGTTCATCAAACACTTCAGTATAAGGTCTCCCTTCCCCAGCAAGGGATTGTTCATAGCTATGTTGCAGTTTTGCGTTCAGTTCGGTTTCGGACATGGTGTCAATTGTTGGCGGCTCACATGGAATGGTTAAAGAAAAGGGAATACCATTCCTGTATATAATCTGGCGATAAAGGGAGTTAATTACAACGGAAACGGGAATACCGAGCTTTTGAAGAATTTCTTCGGCCTCTGTTTTGATATCGTATTCTACTCTTGCGCTTACAGTTGCATCTTTCATAGAAAACACCTCGCTTTCAAAAATATTGTATTATATAGTCTTGCAGATTGCAATACAAATATACATAATTCATTACTTTTCCCTTTCTCCATTTTGTGGACACCCAGTTTTTTTCATGATAAAATGAGTTTCGATATGGTAATAAGTGCGTTAGAAAGAAAATTATTCTGAGGGTTTACGATGAAAAAGAGAGGAAAAAAGCATATCCTGCTCATGCTTGCACTTGCGTGGCCGTTGGTGTTTACCGCATGTGGACAGACAGGGGCGGCAGAAAGTTCTGTGGAGGATCTTCCCACACAAGAAAGCCCTGCTACTAAGGCAGAGACAGACATTGCAACAGAGGCAGGCGATGTAACAGAGCCGCAAGGAGACGCTCTGTCAGCGCAGGAGCAAGACGCCATGGTCTTTGGCCCTGATGATTTTGTGCCGCAGGAGATTGTGACGATAGTAGAGGAACTTGAGGGAGTAAGGATAGTACAGA
Source organism: uncultured Acetatifactor sp. (assembly GCA_964550745.1). Taxonomy (GTDB): domain Bacteria; phylum Bacillota; class Clostridia; order Lachnospirales; family Lachnospiraceae; genus Acetatifactor. The sequence goes on along the minus strand of CAZKAO010000036.1, from coordinate 15,641 downwards.
CGGGCCCTTCTCTGCCATACAGTAACGGCTATGATTCTGTCAGGCTGCAAATCACATGGGATAGAGACGGGCAGCACGGAGAGCAGGAAATCATACTTGAAAGGATAGATAGTCCACTGACAACAGATAGGAGCAACTGTAAGGCCTGGGACGGCGATGATGACGGCTATGAGGATATTTTGTATTATACAGGCTATACGAGCGGCAGCGGAGGGAGCTGGAATATCTATTATCTGCTGCGCTGGTCTGAGGAGAAACAGGAGTATGAAAGCATCGAACTGCCCTGGTGTTACTCCATTTGTTATGAGGACCATAAACTCCACAGCATAATGATAGATACCCCTGCTCGTCAATATTATAGTATCTACGGTCTTCAGAACGGAGAATATCAAGAGGAGAAAGAGCTGGCTCTTTTGGAGAGCACATCGGATGATGATACATGGGTGTTGACAGTGGAATATTCCGAATACGGAGAGATTGTGGAGACGACAGACCTTTCTCCGGTTCCGGAATGGGAGGAGACCAAGAGCATTCTGAAGGAAAAATACCCGGAGTTTATTTTTTGGTGGGGGGATTAGCATGCGCTATCCCTCGCCACACAGATATACCACATCATATTGCTGCAGCTTATCCAGACTTTTCCAATTTATTTTCCAAAATATATGTCAATAATAAAAACAGGTTCATTGAAAAACAACCGCTTACTCTTTCGGAACCGGACCAGTGGAATCTCGAACAATCAGCGGCGCCCGCAGCAGGATGGAGCCGATGGGCAGGCTGTTCAAGAGGCACCCCGTAGCGAAGTAGCCGCAGCGTCCCAGGCCGATTCTATCCTGACGGATAGTGGTCAGGGGCGGAGTGGTGTAGGCGGTCATGGGCAGATCATCAAATCCGATAATACTCAGATCCCGAGGAATCTGAATTCCCCTGTCGTTGCACTCGGTCATGGCCGAGAAGGCCCGCACATCATGGGAGAACAATATAGCAGTAACGCCGTTGTCCAGCAGTTTGGGGATATAGGTTCTGGTGGATTCCGCCACATAATATCCCAGGCCAATATAGTCCTCATTAATCTCCAGACCATACTTCTCCAGTGCGCCCAGATAGGCGTTATACCTTGCCTTTAAGATATAGGAGTCCAGAGGTCCGGAGATTAAGCCAATCTTGCTGTGGCCCAGCTCGATCAAATGCTTGACAGCCAGTTCTATACCCTCTTGGTTGTCGCATCCCACGGAGGCAATATAGGGATTGTTCTTGATATAGTTGTCATACAGAACAGTGGGAATCTGGGTTGATTTAAATTCCTGCATCCACGGATCGAGCAGTGAAAAACCCAGCACAAACGCCGCCTGATAGCTGTGGTCCAGCATGAAGACTCCGTAGGGCGTCAGCCTTTGGAAATCCATATCCAGAGGAACGACCTCCACAATCCATCCATCGTTTTCTGCCAGCTGCCGGAATCCTTTCACAATATCGTGGCCGAATTGATTGGGCGTTTCGCAGTCCATGTTTTCGATTAAAATACAAAGTTTTTTGTCCATCCCGGAGATTCTTCTGTTGATGTATCCCATCTCAGCGGCGGTTTCCAGAACCCTCTTACGCATAGATACGCTGATATCCGTGGCATTGTTCAGCGCCTTGGACACAGTACTTTTGGAAATGCCGAGTCTGGCGGCAATATCGGATATGGTAGTCATAGGTACACTCCCTGCATACCGCAGACGTGGCCGCGGTATCGCTAAAGTCATAATCTGTCGCCTGTCCAAGGGGTTGTTTCGAAACACAGAACTGTATTCTTTTCCCAAGAACAGCTGAAAAATTTGTGAAAAGTGACAAAGAAAAGGTTGTTCCGAAACTTATTATAGCAACAAAAGGCAGGAGTGGCAAGAATTTTTTTCTAAACTTTTTTACATTACCACCCAGGGATATAGAGAAAAAGCGGAAGTTTACGCACATTTCCCGTGAATCCGTTACGAAATGACGAACAAATAAGTTTCGAAACACAAAGCGCAACAACACAAATTAAAAATGTAAATATTGCACAATAGATGCCATAATTACTGTGAATATGTGTAAAAAGTCACAAAAATAGTAGTTGACTTATGAAATTATCCATGGTAATTTAAGGAAAGAAAACATAACGAAACTTGTTTCGAGATTATGTATGAAATGAAGGAGGATAACATTTATGAAAAAGAAAGTTTTAGCATGTGTGTTGGCAACAGCATTATCTGTTTCCGTGTTAACCGGCTGTGGCAGTGACAGCGGTAACAATGGCGGCAGCACTGGCGGAGTAACGGATGTGGCCCTGAAGGTATGGTGCCCTCAGAATCAGGTGGACACTGGCATCATGGAACAGCAGCAGAAGGCTTTTGCGGAGGCGCATCCCGAGTGGAATATCACCTGGACCACCGAGATCGTAGGTGAGGATAATGCCAAGACAGAAGTTTTGAAAGACGTGGATGCTGCGGCAGATGTATTCCTGTTTGCTTCCGATCAGCTGATCGAGCTTGTGGACGCAGGCGCCATCGCACGGCTGGGCGGCGATGCGGAGAAGCTGGTGCAGGAAACTATCGCTGATTCCGTTCGTGCCACTGCTATGGTGGGAGACGCAACCTATGCAATTCCTTTTACTCACAATACATTCTTTATGTTCTATGACAAGACCATTATGGATGAGAGCGATGTGACTTCCCTGGAGAAGATCATGGCGAAGGAAACCGCGGACAATGTATACAACTACTATTTTGAGTCTTCAGGCGGCTGGAAGCTGGGTGCGTACTATTATGGCGCAGGACTGACCGTGTTCGGCCCCGAGGGTAATGATCTGGATGCAGGCGTAAACTGGAACAATGCAACTGGTGTGGCAGTTACCAACTACCTGATCGATCTGATCAACAACCCGAAATGTGCTTACGACGGTGAGATCGCAGTCAGCGAATTGATCGAGGATCACAGACTCGGTGTGTGGTTCGATGGTTCCTGGAACTATGACACCTATAAGAATATCCTGGGCGATGATATGGGTATCGGCGTGATTCCCACTTTCAACCCCGATGGAAACGATTATCAGCTTCTTGGCTTCTACGGGTCTAAGGCTATCGGTGTAAACGCTCACTCTAAAAATATGGCGGCAGCAGTTGCCTTTGCAGCTTTCCTGGGCAATGAGGAGAATCAGATCCTGCGCTATGAGAAATCCGCACAGGTTCCTACCAATATCAATGCAGGTTCCAGCGCTGCCGTTCTGGCTGACCCTCTGGCAGCAGTTATTGTAAAGGAGTCCAATGAGGCCAGCGTTATGCAGCCTTCTCACAGCGTATTCTCCTCCAGATACTGGACCTACGCAGGCGCTATTCCCACCGAGATCAGAAGCGGTGAGATCAACAAGAGTAATGTACAGGAGAAGCTGGACGCTTTTGTGAAAGCTATGACTGAGTAAATGTAACAATTGTAATGTCAGAATCGGAGATAAGGGAACCATAGCGGTTTCCTTATCTTCCCTGAATATGAGGAGGTTCCGTATGGGGGCTTTGAAGAAGAATAATACACAGACAACTTCCGGGAGACCCAGCGATACAAGTGTCGGTGAGGCAATTGTAAAAGGGAATGGGCTCACAAAGGCTTCACTCCTTGTCTTTGGCCTCGGAAATATTTTGAACAAACAGCTTGTCAGGGGGCTCATTTTCCTGGCAATCGAGATCGCTTATATTTTTTATATGGCGACATTTGGCATTCGTGCCATAGGAAACTTTATGACACTGGGAACCAGGGAACAGGGACAGTCCTACAATGAGGCCCTGGGAATCTATGAGTATACCGCTGGAGATAACTCCATGCTGTTTCTGCTGTATGGCGTTATCACTATTGTACTTACGCTGGCTATTATTTTCATAGCCTGCATGTCTGCCAAGAGCGCCTACTGTACACAGCTGCGCAGGGAGCGGGGAATGCATATTCCCACCTTTAAGGACGATCTGCTCTCTGTCCGGGAGGAAAACATCCATACCGCACTTATGGCGCTGCCTATTCTGGGTATTATCATTTTCACCATTGTTCCGCTGGTATTCATGATTTTGATTGCATTTACCAGCTATGACCATGAACATCAGCCACCCGGAAATCTGTTTACCTGGGTTGGTTTGGATAATTTTAAGACCATGCTGGGCCAGGGCAGCAAGCTGGCGGCCACATTCTGGCCGGTACTGAGCTGGACTTTGATCTGGGCCGTGTTCGCTACCTTCAGCTGCTTTATCCTTGGCATTATCCTGGCTCTGCTGATTAACCGCAAGGGTACCAGGATCAAGGGTTTCTGGAGATTTATGTTTGTGCTGTCTATCGCAGTGCCCCAGTTCGTGTCTCTGCTGAGTATGAGAACGATTTTCAACGCCAACGGCCCTGTGAACGTGTTGCTGCGGCAGATCGGAGCCATCGGTATGACGGAGTCCGTTCCGTTCTTTACGGATCCCACGCTGGCCAAGATTACCATTATCTGCATCAACCTCTGGATCGGTATACCCTTTACCATGTTGTCCACCACAGGTATCCTGCAGAATATTCCGGCGGAGCTGTACGAGGCGGCCAAGATCGACGGCGCCAGCGCCTTTGTAATCTTCCGAAAAATCACGATTCCGTATATCGTGTTTATTATGACGCCCAACCTGATTACATCCTTTACGGGCAATATCAACAACTTTAATGTAATCTTCCTGCTCTCCGGCGGCGGGCCTGACACGCTGGACTACTACTATGCGGGTAAGACGGATCTGCTGGTAACCTGGCTGTACCGTCTGACCATCACACAGAAGGATTACAATCTGGGCGCCGTAATTGGTATTCTGGTGTTCATTATTCTGGCTACTCTGTCACTGTTGACCTACCGGCACACCGGTTCCTACAAAGATGAGGGGGCGTTCCAATAATGAAAGCGAAGAGATTTATTACCAACACATTTGTGCATATATTGCTGGCCATACTCAGCTTTATCTGGGTGCTGCCCATATTTTATGTGGTGCTGACCTCCTTCAGAAAGGAGAGCGGCTCTTACAAGAGCTATATCTGGCCCAGAGGATTTACCCTGGACAATTACGCTAATCTGTTCAAACCCACCAGCCAGATCGACTTCTTCAGATGGTTTACCAACACGCTGGTAATCGCCATCTTCAGTACGATCGTCGCCGCATTCTTTGTGCTGTGCGTATCCTACTGTATGAGCCGTCTGCGGTTTAAGATGCGTAAGCCTTTTATGAACATCGCTCTGATACTGGGCATGTTCCCCGGTTTTATGTCCATGATCGCCGTGTACTATATCCTGAAGGGTCTGGGATTTTTGGAGACAGGTGTGTTAAAGCAAGTGGCGCTGGTCATGGTGTATTCGGGAGGCGCCGGACTGGGTTTCTATATGGCCAAGGGTTTTTTTGACACCATACCTAAGACCATAGACGAGGCGGCCTACATTGATGGGGCCACCAAGTGGGATACTTTCATCCATGTGACAATCCCCATGTCCAAGCCGATTATCACTTACACGCTGATTACCACTTTCATGGGTCCTTGGGTAGATTACATTTTCGCCAAGGTTATCATGGGAAATGATACGAAATATTACACTATTGCTATCGGTCTGTGGACCATGCTGGAGAAGGAATATGTCGAGACCTTCTATACGCAATTCTATGCGGGCTGCGTATTGATATCCATTCCCATATCCATCCTGTTTGTGCTGACACAGAGATGCTATGTGGAAGGATTGTCGGGAGCTGTAAAGGGATAATCCCTATGGGTTCTGTCAGAGATGGGGGCCGCTGCGAAAATAAGCGCGTTTATTTTGCAGCGGCTCTCTTTTTGTCTCTCAAACGGATAAAAGCTGCTTATTCATGTTACATCAAAGCAGAAAAATATGAACTGGTACGAGGGTATGAAGATGAAAAGATTTGTGTATTCTGAGGAATTCGACAGGGAATATGCCTATGATGGGAGAGACCTGGGAGCGGTGTATACGACTCAGGGGACGGAATTTAAGCTATGGGCCCCCTTTGCCGACAGAGTGGAGCTGTGTCTGCATGAGGACAGGGAAAAGGATCTCTCACACTTTCTGGATATGGAAAAGCAGGAAAAGGGTGTCTGGTATCGCCGCGTGGCAGGGGATCTGCACGGACAATATTATGATTACCGTATCTGGACGGGAAGCGAAGCCGTGCAGACGGCGGACCCCTACGCTGTGGGTTGTGGCTGTAATGGCTGTCCCAGCATGGTAGTGGATCTGAAGCGCACCAACCCGGAAGGGTTTGAGCAGGATCAGGCGCCGGAGAGATGTGTGGAAAATATTATCTATGAATTGCATATAAAGGATTTTTCATACGATCCGGACAGCGGTATTCCGAAGGCATACAGGGGAAAATATAAGGCGTTTGCGGTGGCGTCCAGAGAGGGGGCGGATTATGCTACGGGTGTGGATTATCTGAAAAAACTGGGTATCACCCATGTACATCTGCTGCCTTTTTTCGACTTTGGCTGGCTGGATGAGGAGGGCGGCGAGGAGCAGTTTAATTGGGGCTATGATCCGGTAAATTACAATGTTCCGGAGGGCTCCTATGCCACGGATGTACACGACGGAACAGTGCGTATCCGGGAGTGCAAGGAGATGATTCAGGCTCTGCACCGGGCGGGGATACGGGTGGTTATGGATGTGGTGTACAACCATACCCATGATGCGGATTCTTGGCTGGAGAGGACGGCGCCGGGATATTTCTGCCGCCGCCTGGAGGATGGTACGCTGTCCAACGGCTCCGCCTGCGGCAGTGATATGGCGGTTGGAAGAAAAATGGTCGATAACTATATTGTGAACTCTGTGCTGTACTGGGCGAGAGAGTATCATCTGGACGGTTTTCGGTTTGATCTGATGGGACTGTTGACGGTGGAACTGATGAATCGTATCCGCAGGGAGCTGGATCAAGAATTCGGCATCGGGGAGAAGCTGATGTATGGAGAGCCCTGGAGGGCGGCGGAGTCTCCCATGGAACGGAAAACCCGGGCGGCGCTGAAGGAGAATGTGCGGTATCTGGACGAGGGTATCGCCATGTTCAGCGACGACACGAGAGATGTGATCAAGGGCCATGTATTCTACGAGGAGGAGCCGGGTTTTGTAAATGGCGGAAAGGGTCTGGAGGAAAAGGTTCTGCAGGCCGTGACCGGCTGGTGTACGGATTCCCCCGGGCAGGAGGACTTTCAGCCCAGGAGCTGCGCTCAGATTGTCAACTATGTGTCTGCCCATGACAATTTTACCCTGTGGGATAAGCTGGTAATGTCTCTCCACGGACAGGAGGCGGATTTTTCTGTCTCCTATGAGGATGTGCTTCGGGCCAACAAGCTGGCGGCGCTGATCTATTTTACCTGTCAGGGCAATTTGTTTTTCCAGGCGGGAGAGGAGTTTGGCCGTACGAAGCTGGGAGACGGCAACAGCTACCGCTCTGATCCCGAAATCAATATGCTCAGATGGCGGCAGACGGTGGAATTGGCAGACCTGCGGGAGTATTACGAGGGCCTGATCCGGCTCCGTAAGAAGCTGCCAGGGCTGTGGGATAAGAGCGCGGCGGCGGCGGAGCGTATTTTGGAAAAGGAGATTCCGGGACCGGGAGTTGTAGCCTTTCGGATGGACAACAGACTCCGTGAGGGAGTGGAGACACAGACCGGCTGTGCCATAACGCCGGAAAATACCCGCTGGAGGGAACTGTTTGTTGTATACAATGCGTCAGATGACGCTGCGAAAATCAAACTGCCGCAGGGCTGCTGGACGATTCTGGCGGATGCGCAGCAGGCGGACTGCCAAAAGGAGGCAGATCGGAAAGGGCAGCTGTATGTTCCGGCAGGCAGCGGCATGGTTCTGGGCTGCTCCGGATGAGGGACAGGAGAAGAGCAAAAAATGAAGTTTCTATACGGAAAACAGGATTGGAAAACTTTTGAGAGAGGCGAGGAGAATTGTTATCTGATGACCAATGGTCTGGGGGGTTTTTCTTCTCTCAGTATGATTGCCTCCTGCAGCCGGAATGACCAGGCCGTGCTGATGGCCTGTACGCATTCACCCAATCATCGCTATAATATGATCCACCGGCTGGAGGAGTTTCTGGAGTCGGGAGAAGAGACCTGGCCCCGCCAGCGGATCTATCTGTCCAGCCAGGATTTCCAGTGTCATGAAAAGAGGGAGGATGGCTATCTCTGTCAGACCGGTTTTGCCTATGAGGATTATCCTGTGTGGAGCTATCTGGCGGCGGGGGTGGAGGTGGTGCGGACGATCGCCCTGATGCCGGGCCGCAATGTGGTGGGGATATCATACAGGATCACAAATCGCTCGGAACAGGATGTGACGCTGAGAGTGCGCCCTCATCTGCAATTTGTTCCCAAGGGCCAGCGGCTGTCAGGCAGGCAGATATTTACGCTGTCCCAGGGGAAGATTGAATCCAATGGCCAGACACTGTATCTGCGCACTAACGGAGAGTGCCGGGAGCTTCCTGTGCGCTACCGCGAGGATCTGTATTATCAGGACGATGTAAAGGACGGGAAGATGGCGCTGGGCCGCACAGCAGTGAACCACGAGATCTGTATTACCGTGGAAAAAAAGCAGGAGACCATTCTGGAGTTGATATATGGTACGGAAAAAATTCTGCCTGATATGACAGAAATCCTGCAAGAATTATCAGAACATCGGTCGAAAATGCAGGGGGGATTTCAGAATCCGACAGCCCGGATTCTGGCCGCCAGCGCAGACCAATTTGTCTCCCACCGGGACTCCACAGGACATAAGACAATTCTCGCCGGATTTCCCTTTTTTGAGGACTGGGGAAGAGATACTATGATTGCTCTGACTGGGTGCTGCCTGTCCACCGGGCAATATGACACAGCGAAGAGTATTCTGCAGACTTTTATGGTGTATTGCCGCAGAGGGCTGATGCCGAATCTGTTCCCTGAGGGGACGGAGGAGGCGGCGTACAATACGGTGGACGCGGCGCTGTTGTTCATCCTGGCGGTATATGAATATCACAGAAGAACCGGAGACGATGCATTTGTGGCGCAGGCCTACCCGGTGATGCAGGATATTATCCGCTGGTATGTCCGGGGGACTGACTATGGGATATATATGGATCAGGACGGACTTATCATGGCAGGACAGGGGTATGACCAGGTGACCTGGATGGACGTGAGGGTGGAGGATATACTGCCCACGCCCAGGCACGGCAAGCCGGTGGAGATCAATGCGTACTGGTACAATGCGCTGAAAATTATGGAGGAGCTGGCCGGGGAAAGAGAGAGCGCGGATATAGATTATGGCGCTATGGCGGATAAGGTGCTTGCCGCGTTTGAAAAAACATTCTGGAATGAGGAGAAAGGGTGTCTCAGGGATGTGATCTCCGGGACTTCGGCGGACGATCAGGTGCGGTGCAACCAGATATGGGCGGTGTCTCTGCCCTTCTCTCTGCTGCCCAGGGAGAAAGAGATCAAGGTGGTGGAGACCGTCTTTTGCAAGCTCTACACTCCTGTGGGACTTCGGACGCTGGCGCCGGAGGACGACCAGTTTCATCCTTTCTATGGCGGGGCGCAGTTGGACCGGGATCTGGCATATCACCAGGGTACGGTGTGGACTTTTCCGCTGGGAGGATACTATCTGGCCTATCTGAAGGTACACGACTACTCGCCACAGGCCAAAGCATATGTGAAGCAGCAGCTGGCAGGTATCGAGACCGCGCTGCGGGAGGGCTGTGTAGGGCAGCTGCCGGAGATTTACGATGGGGATAATCCTGTGAGTTCCAAGGGGTGTTTTGCCCAGGCGTGGAGCGTGGGAGAGATCCTGAGAGTGTATGAGGCGCTGGAACACTAGTGTGAGAAGAACTTCGGAAAAGAGGCATTTTTCATCCTGATTTGAGTTGCCGCAGGGCGGCGACATGGAAGGTAGGATGAACATGGAGACGCAGGCAATGTATGACAACTATGTTTTTGATCTATATGGAACTCTGGCGGATATTCGTACCAATGAGGAAAAGCCTTATTTATGGCGGAAAATGAGTGAATTGTATACGTCCCTGGGGGCAGCATATACTCCCGGAGAGCTGCGCCGGGAATTCCGACGTCTGGAACAGGAAAGCACACAGCAGGTGCGGAGAGAAGCGGAGGGCTCCGGATTGCAGGGCGTCCTGGCGGAGCCGGATCTGACAGGAGTATTTCAGAGACTTTTTCAGGAAAAGGGAGTATCCTGCGAGAGGCAGATGGCCCGTATGGCAGCGGTTTTTTTCCGCACCTTGTCAAGGCAGCTGCTTCGGGTGTATGATGGGGTAAAGGAAACCTTGCAGGAGCTGCGCAGCAGGGGCAAGGGTGTCTATCTGTTGTCCAATGCCCAGAGCGATTTTACCCGGCCGGAACTGGAGCTGCTGGAGCTTGCAGACAGCTTTGACGGTATACTGATTTCCTCGGAGGAGGGCTGTAAAAAGCCTTGCCCGGCTTTTTTTCACAGGCTGATAGAACGTTATGATCTGGAACCAGGCAGATGCCTGATGGTGGGCAATGATATGGAGTCGGATATTGCAGGGGCGGTTGATGCGGGCATGGACAGCCTTTATCTTCACACGGCCACCTCCCCCAAGCCTCAAGGCAAGTATAAGCCTACTTACTGCGTGATGGATGGAAACTGGGAAAAAGTGGCGGATATTCTGCTGGAGCGGAAGAACTGACGGCAGGGCGTATGCGAAACTCTAATTAGGAAAGGTGCGGAAAATGAATCTGGGAAAACGAAAAAGTTATGAGGTTTCAGGGCAGAAGATCAAGTTGGTGTTTGAAGAGGGAAAAGCGGAAATCTGGGCGGTAACTCCCAAGATCATCAATGTATTCTGTGGCCTGGAAAGTGAGGAGCGTGACTCCAAGGCCATTGTGGGAGACAAACAGCAGGCAGTGGAACTGTCCGTGGAGGAGAAGGGGGCCTGCCTGTGGATTCACACAAGGGCGGTGTCCGTCAGGGTCAGCGACGGCTTCCATGTGAACTTTTATGATAAAAAGGGCGATCCGGTGTGTGTCGATTACCTGGAAGAGCGCAGGCCCCTGCAAGTGGTCAGCGATGAGGCTCTAAAGCTCCTTGCCAGCGAGGGACACAGGACGGACAGAGGGACGGGACATGCCTTTGAGGTGGTAAAGGTTCATGGAAATGAACATTTCTATGGCCTGGGAGACAAGACGGGATTTCTGGATAAGCGGGGCTATGACTATGAGATGTGGAATACGGACAACCCGGACCCCCAGGTGGACAGCTTCAAGGCGCTTTATAAGTCCATCCCCTTTTTCATAGCGCTGTCAGAAAAGTATGCGTATGGCATTTTTTTGGACAATACCTACAAGAGCTTTTTCAATATGGGCCAGGAGTCCCGGGACTACTATTATTTTGGCGCAGTTGCGGGGAATCTGGATTACTACTATATGGCGGGAGATTCCATGGCGGAGGTGCTTTCCCACTATACCTACCTCACGGGAACCTGTCCTCTTCCCCAGAAATGGACGCTGGGATATCATCAGTCAAGATGGGGCTACACAACTCTGGAGGATGTGGAGGAGATCGCCCGGGGCATGCGGGAGCAGGACATTCCCTGTGATGTGATTCATTTTGATATTGACTATATGCAGGATTACAAGGTGTTCACCTGGAATGAAGGACGCTACCACGGGGATGCGGCAGGTTATCTGAAGACCCTGGCGGAGCGTGGGTTTAAGCCGGTGACTATCAATGATCCGGGGGTAAAAAAAGAGGCGGGCTATGCCGTCTATGAGGAGGGCGTGGAGAAAGGCTATTTTGCGAAAACACCTGAGGGTGAGGTATATATCAATGCTGTGTGGCCCGGCGATGCGGCTTTCCCGGACTTCGGTAATCCGGCAGTGAGGGATTGGTGGGGAGAGAACCAGAAGTTCCTGCTGGATAAGGGCGTCCGGGGCATCTGGAACGATATGAATGAGCCTGCCAGCTTTAAAGGCCCGCTGCCGGAGGATGTGGTGTTTACCGATGAGGATAAACCGACCAGCCATGCCCGGATGCACAATGTCTATGGACATCTCATGGCGAAGGGCACTTATGAGGGGTTAAAGCGTCTTGACGGGCGCAGGCCCTTTGTAATTACCAGAGCCTGCTATGCGGGAAGCCAGAAATACGCTACCTGCTGGACAGGGGACAATCACAGCATCTGGGCGCATCTGCAGATGGCTATCCCCCAGCTGTGTAATCTGGGGCTGTCGGGTATGCCTTTTGCCGGAACTGACGTGGGAGGCTTTGGCTCCGATACTACTGGGGAGCTGTTGGCCCGCTGGGTGCAGGTGGGATGCTTTTCACCGCTGTTCCGCAATCACTCCGCCATGGGCACCAGACTGCAGGAGCCCTGGCAGTTCGGGCGGGAAATTCTGGATATTTACCGGAAATATGTGAAGCTTCGTTACCACTGGATTCCCTATATCTACGACCTCTTCCGTGAGGCGGAGCAGATCGGGGCGCCGGTGATGCGGCCTCTGGTATATCACTATGAGAAGGATGAGACGGCCAGAACCTGCAATGACGAGTTTATGCTGGGAGACCGGATTTTGGCAGCGCCAGTAGTTTATCAGGGCATGACCAAACGGATGGTGTATCTGCCGGAGGGGACCTGGTATGATTATTGGACAGATGAAAAGTTCACCGGACCGGTATGGATGATAAAGGATGCTCCTCTGGATGTATGCCCCATCTATGTGAAAGCGGGCAGCGTGATTCCCGCCATGGAGCCGATGTCCTATGTGGGGGAAAAGGAGGAGGATACGCTTCTTCTGGACGTATACCCGGGAGCCGGAGAGTGGGAGCATTATCAGGACAACGGGGAGGACTTTGCCTATCAGGATGGGGAGTACAACTTGTACCGCATCACCGTGAGTGAGGATGGCACAGTGCAGTGCAGGCTGACCTATCATGGATATGAGAAAGTCTACCGCAGAGTACTTATGAACCGCTTTGGTGCGGTGACAGAGTTTGAAGTGCAAAGCATTGGATAATATGTAATGTGCAGTCTTTTATATTGGGAGCCGGATTGTGTCAGATCCGGCTCCTTCCATTTCCCGCCTCTTCTATTTCTCCTTGCAGCGCCAAGTAAATTCTTTGCGATAGGCATAACCAAAATGCAGTTTCTGGACGGCATTGAGAGCGAGTATAGTGCCGTTATATTTAAAGGTCAGAACTGTCTTGTATTCCCTTCCTTCCAATCCCTCTGTCACATGAAAATCCCAGGCAGCATTATAACAGAGGGTATTGATATATGTCTGCACGATTTCATGCAGCTCCTCCTGATTCTGGGAATAAAAGGTTAAACGTGCTGTCTCATATGCCGACAGGTCCATGTGGTGGGCCTTGTCGGAGATTTCGTCTACCGACAGAATCCTGTGGGATGCCCTGCCAGGAATTTCCTCCATCTCAAACAATTTCTTAACTACCTCATAGCAGAGCTTGGGACGGCGGTACTCGTCCAGTATCCCCTTGTTATTCATGGTGCGGGGTCTGCCATACCATTCCTCCTCGCTGATGCGGATATCGCAGAACTGCCAGATGTATACGCCTACACAGTCCGGATAGGAGAGGACTGCTTCCAGCTGCTGCTTCAGAGCATGGGCCTGGTACTCCTCGCTCCATTTTGTGGAATAGGCGCTTCGGTGGCCATAGATTCCCCCAGCGCCGATCTCTGTTATCAGAAAAGGTTTCCCCGCCCCTTCCGTCTCATTCTGAATCCACTGATATAAACCATTCAGGCATTCTCCCGGCGGCGTGTTGTGATACCAGAGGGGATAGATATTGTAGGATACCACATCGGGGAGTCCCAGACTGATATCGCAATTGGCTTTACAGCTGGCGAAGGAACAGGGGCGGGAGCGATCCAGCGAGCGGATCAGGTCAAACTGTCGCTGGTAGCAGTCTTTACCATATTCGGTATCGCTGGCGCATTCGTTCAGAATCCCCCAGATATAGATGGAGGGATGGTTGTAATGCAGTTCGATCATTTCCCGGATCACCTGCTCGGCCTGCGGCTCAAAGTTGGGATTCTGCATTTGCTCCAGACTTAAGCCCCGGGCGTGGTTCTCCTCCCATACCAGAATGCCCTGCTCATCGCACAGGTCAAGGAAAATCTCATCGTTGGGATAGTGGGAGGTGCGGACTGAGTTGGCGCCCAGGTGCTTTATCAGCGCCAGGTCATTCGCCATGGCGGCAAAAGGGAGAGCGCAGCCAAACTGCGGATGATCCTCATGGCGGCATAGGCCCTTGATACGCAGCGGCTTGTCGTTTAAGAGGATCTGCTTTCCGACAACCTTGATCTCCCGGAAGCCGAAACGGTCGATCAGGTCATCAAAGGGCTGACCGTCCCTTTGCAGTACAGCCTCCACCTCATACAGGATAGGTGTCTCGCAGGACCAAGGGATGACATCACCAAAAGCCAATTCTCCCGTATGAATGCTTCTGCCGAAGGGCAGAGTCTGAACGGGGAAGGTAAGAGCTTTTCCTGCAATCGTGACCAGAATATCTGCCCTGCCGCCATCGGAAACATTCGTCTCCGAGAGATTTTGAACAGTTACTTCAATCCGGGCATGCCAGCGCCCGTCCCGAAATGACGGTGTTACATGAACTTGCTCAATAAAGGCGTCTCCTACCTGTTCCAGCGCCACAGGGCGGGAGATTCCCCCATAGGACATGTAGTCATTGGGCACATGCAGGGCACTTTTTTCGGAAAAACGATTATCGGCGATGATCTCCAATGTGTGGATTCCGGCAGGTACAGCCGGGACTACCACAGAGAAAGCCGTATAGGCGTTATAGTGCTCGGCAATGCACCGGCCATCCAGCAATACGGTGGCTGTGTGGCTCACCCCCTTGCAGACAATGCGGAGATTACCCTCTCCAGCAAATTGTGTGGAATAGATTCCCTCTCCGCGGTACAGGCCAAAATCAGGATAATTCTCCCAGCAGCTGGGAGTGGGAACCTGAAACTGCTTTCCTGCATACTCGCCCTGAAGCGGAGAAAACTTCCATAGTTTTCCCGTCAGTTCTTCCTGTTTTCTGATGCGGTGTGTCGTAAATGTGCGTATCATTTTACCCTCCCCATATGTCGCATTCTTATTACCTATTTTACGAGATAAGTGTTGTGAAAGCAATAAAAACTGCGTTTGAATTTGTCAGGGCAGGGAATATGTGGTAAAATATCTGTAGGGAATAGGGTTGGGTGCTTAGGGCATAATCCAGTATTATAGGCACAGCCTGTGTTGTGCGGACAAAGGTAATGTAGAGGTAAATATGATTATCAGAATAGGGATCGTAGAAGATGAGGCTGCCGCACAGGGCTATCTGCGGCAGTTGATTGAGGAATGGACGAAGGCTGCGGGCCACAGTCTGCAGCTTGTGACCTGCGCCAGTGCAGAGGAATTTCTGTTTAAGTATGAGGAGCCGGACATGCTCGATATCGTGTTTTTGGATATCATGCTGGGCGCGATGAATGGCATGGAACTGGCGAGAAATATACGGAGGAGAGATAAGGGTCTGCAGATCGTCTTTTTGACTGGGGTGCAGGACTATGTCTTTGAGGGCTATGAGATCGGGGCAGTCCGCTATCTGC
>CAZKAO010000035.1:0-31928 GCA_964550745.1 uncultured Acetatifactor sp. | reverse complement strand
CGTGCCAGCGAGTTCTTCCTCTACAGCAAGAAGGACAGGGATGCCGTGTACAAATGTATGGAGAAGGGATATCAGTTCCCGGAGATTACCAGCTGGATCCGTGCCAGCAAGGAGGATTTCAAGCTGGTGAAGGAGATTGGCATGAAGGAGACGGGCATCCTGGTGAGCTGCTCCGATTACCATATCTTCCTGAAGCTGAAGATGACGAGGCGGCAGGCCATGGAGCATTACCTGAGCGTCATCAGGGAATGCCTGGAGGAGGGTATCAGTCCCAGATGCCATCTGGAGGATATCACCAGGGCGGATATCTACGGCTATGTGGTGCCCTTCTGTCTGGAGCTGATGAAATTGATGAGAGAATATCAGATTCCCATCAAGGTGCGGGCCTGTGACACCATGGGCTATGGAGTCAACTACCCCGGCGCCGTAATTCCCAGAAGCGTACAGGGAATCATCTATGCCATCCACACGCATGCGGGCGTACCTCATGATCTGATCGAGTGGCATGGGCACAACGATTTTTATAAGGCAGTGTCCAACTCCACCACAGCCTGGATCTACGGCTGCGCCGGGATCAACACGTCCCTGTTCGGTATCGGTGAGAGAACCGGCAACACGCCGCTGGAGGCCATGGTGTTTGAATATGCCCAGCTCAAGGGGGATCTGAACGGGATGGACACCACCGTGATCACAGAGCTGGCGGAGTATTATGAGAAAGAAATCGGCTACCAGATTCCGCCCAGAACTCCCTTTGTGGGCAAGAACTTCAATGTGACCAGAGCCGGCATCCATGCGGACGGTCTGCTGAAGAATGAAGAGATCTACAATATTTTTGATACGGAGAAGTTCCTGAATCGTCCCGTGCTGTGCGCAATCTCCAACACTTCGGGGCTGGCGGGAATTGCCCACTGGCTCAATACATATTACAAGCTGAAGGGTGATCAGCAGGTGGAGAAGAATGCCCCTCTGGTAAGGGAGATCAAGGAATGGGTGGACGAGCAGTATGCCCAGGGCCGCGTGACTGTGCTGACGGACGAGGAGATTGTGGAATGCGTGGAGCGGATCTGTGCGGAAAAGGGTTATGGCATTGGAGGCGGAGATGAGCAGTAATTACGATGTTAAGCAGGAAGTTACGGACAAGTATTCTCTGCGAGGCAGGGTGTTCCACAGGCTCAGAGAGGATATTTTGAGTGGTAAATATGAGGAGAATGAGGAGCTCAAGGAGGTGGCTATTGGCGAGGAGCTTGGCGTCAGCCGCACTCCGGTGCGGGAGGCTTTCCGGCAGCTGGAGCTGGAGGGACTGATACAGATTATTCCCAATAAGGGCGCTTATGTCACGGGTATCACGGAGAAGGATGTGAAGGATATCTATATGATCCGTTCCCTGCTGGAGGGGCTGTGTGCACGCTGGGCTACGGAGCATATCACGCCGGAGCAGCTGGCGGAGATGGAGGAAAATATCTATCTGTCCAAATTCCATGCCCAGAAGGGGCATCTGGAGCAGCTGGCGGAGTTGGACAACCGTTTTCACGATATCCTGTATGAGGCCTGTGACAGCAAGATTCTGGAGCATCAGTTGAAGGATTTCCATCAATATGTGCTTCGGGTGCGGAGAAAGACTCTGGCAAGCAAGAACCGGGGGCCGAAATCCAACGAGGAGCATGAGCAGATCCTGTTGGCGATCAAGGCGGGGGACGCGGATAAGGCGGAGCAGCTTGCCAACCGACATATGATCAACGCCTATGATAATATGGTGAAAAACGGGCTGCACGAAGCCTATCATAACACGGAGCAGAATTAAAACAGCATATTCCCGGAGAAGCGCTGCACATAAATGTGCGATCGCCATCAGGATGCCATGCGGCCAGATGACGATCACCGGTCCTGTGTGATTGAAGGGAATATGTGGGACTTTTAATATGAAAGCGAGGCTGTGAAATGGACAAAATTAAAATGACGACTCCCCTGGTGGAGATGGACGGGGATGAGATGACCCGGATTCTGTGGCAGATGATTAAGGATGAGCTGATTCTGCCCTATGTGGACCTGAAGACAGAGTATTATGATCTGGGTCTGGAGCATCGCAACGAGACGGATGACCAGGTGACAGTAGACTCTGCCAATGCCACTCTGAAGTACGGTGTGGCGGTGAAATGCGCCACCATTACTCCCAATGCGGCGAGAATGACGGAGTATCATCTGAAGGAGATGTGGAAGAGCCCCAACGGTACGATCCGTGCGATTTTAGACGGCACGGTATTCCGTGCCCCGATTCTGATAAAGGGTATCGTCCCCTATGTGAGCAAGTGGAGTAAGCCCATCACTATTGCCAGACATGCCTACGGTGATGTGTACAAAAATACAGAGATCAAGGTGCCCGGCGCCGGCAGGGCGGAGCTGGTATTTACGGCGGAGGACGGCACTCAGATCAGAGAGACCATCCATGAGTTTACCGGCCCCGGCATCCTGCAGGGTATCCACAACACGGAAAAATCCATCTCCAGCTTTGCGCGCTCATGTTTTAACTATGCGCTTGACACCAAACAGGATCTGTGGTTTGCCACGAAGGATACGATCTCCAAGAAATATGACCATACCTTCAAGGATATTTTTCAGGAGATCTACGATAAGGAATATGCAGAGAAGTTCAGTGCCCTGGGCATTGAGTATTTCTACACGCTGATCGATGATGCCGTTGCCCGCGTCATTCGCTCAGAGGGCGGCTTTATCTGGGCCTGCAAGAATTATGACGGAGATGTCATGTCTGACATGGTGGCTACTGCATACGGCGATCTGTCCATGATGACCTCCGTGCTGGTATCCCCCAGCGGCGTCTACGAGTATGAGGCGGCTCACGGCACAGTGCAGAGACATTATTACAAGCATCTGAAGGGGGAGGAGACCTCCACCAACGGTATTGCCACGATCTTTGCCTGGACAGGCGCCTTAAAGAAGAGAGGAGAGCTGGACAATATTCCGGAGCTGGTAGCTTTCGGGGAGAAGCTGGAGCAGGCATGTATCAAGACCGTAGAGGACGGCAAGATGACCAGATCCCTGGCATCCATTTCTACCTGTGAGAATCCGATTGTGTTAAACAGTCTGGACTTTATCAAGGCCATCAGGGAGACTTTGGACAGCCTGCTGTGAGATAAGATGAAGCACATGTGATCATGGAAATATAAAAACGGGGGCATATCCTGAGACTGGATTTGCCCCTTTTGACAACGGCTATTTTAGGCGAATTCATTGACAGATTTTTGACATTCAGATATAATTAATTTTATATAAACAATAGGATTTCGTATTGTGGTTTTTTGGAAATTGTTATATGCGGGAAAGAGGTTGTGATGGAAGAAAAAGAGATTTCCCAGGCTGTGGTCGGGCGGCTGCCCAGATATCTGCGTTATCTGGGAGAGCTGAAGGACGAGGGTATAGAGAGGGTCTCTTCTCAGGAACTCAGCGAGCGGATGAAGGTGACGGCTTCCCAGATTCGGCAGGATCTGAATAATTTCGGCGGTTTCGGCCAGCAGGGATACGGATACAATGTGGAGTATCTGTACAAGGCGATCAGCAAAATTCTGGGGCTCGATCGGACGCATCGGTTCATCATTATCGGTGCGGGCAATCTTGGACAGGCGCTGGGAGGATATCTGAATTTTGAGCGCAGAGGCTTTATCTTCAGTGGAATATTTGATCTCAATCCGGCACTGGCAGGTAAGGAGGTCCGGGGAATACGGGTACAGCCTATGGAGGAGATGGAGCAGTTTATCCGTGACAATGATGTGGAGATAGCGGTGTTGGCGATTCCCAAGACAAGTGCAGTGGAAGTTGCGGAGCGTCTCGTCCGCAATGGAATCCGGGCTATCTGGAATTTCGCCCATGTGGATCTGAATGTCCCGGAGGGAATACAGGTCGAGAATGTGCATTTGTCCGACAGCCTGATGAAGCTGTCTTACAATATCAACAGGTATCTTCAGGAGAATGGAGAATAGAATTATAGGCAATTGCAAGATATTCTTTGCGAGTGACGGGACTGGCCAATATAGACCAAAACGGGCTCCGATGCAGTGGCAAGTCGCCCTTATTTTGTCTATATTGCCCACTCCCTGTTTCCTGGAAGGGAGTTTTGCAATTGTCTAAATAGAATTATTTAGAAAGGACGGATGTGTAGTGGGAAACAAGTCAGAGGTATATGAACAGGCTCTGGCGGGAAAAAAAGTGCCAGTGTTGACCTTGGACAACAAATGGTATAAGCTGTTCCGCAATCTGGAGGAGGAGCCGGAGATCAAGGCGCTGGAGACGGAACTTAACGACCTGGTGAAGCGGCAGGGACAGCTGAATGTGGATTACAAGAACATCAAAAAGCTGAAAAAGAAGCTGATGGAAGAGATTGTACCCATGGCGAATCAGCTGGAGCATAGCAATAGCAAGTCGGTGGAAAAAAAGCTGGATGAGAATAAGCGCCTGATCGCAGAGTGTAATGAGAAGCTGGAGCAGTATCAGAATGATCTGTTGGATCTGCCCAGAGAGATAGAGAGGGTCAATCATGCACTTATGCTCGCCACTATGGACTACTGTTATGACAGTATGCAGGAGAATACTCATCAGATCGTGGAGATCGCCCAATGGGTAAAGTATATCCGCATTGAATTGAAGAAAAATCTGGTGCGCAAGCAGGAAATGGAGTACCAGAACAGGCAGATATACTCCTATATGCATGATCTGTTTGGCGCGGATGTCATCGATCTTTTTGACATGCAGTACGATCCCCTTGCGGTAGAGCAGCAGAAGGCTGCTGCCCGGGAAGCAGCTGCAAAGGATGCAGAATCTGATAATAAGTAGAGACAAGGGACTGTTGCATCGTGACGGTCCTCTTGCTTTTGGAAAGAGATAAGGAAGAAATAACAATGAAGTATGTGGTGGATTCGCAGGAAATGAAGCGCTATGAGGAGACCGTCATGGATGCCATGGAGATACCGTCTCTCATGCTGATGGAGAGGGCGGCGATGGCCGTGGCGGAGGAAATCCGAGCCTGTGCCGCCCGCCGGCAGCTGTCGGACAAAAAGCTGTTGGTGGTTGCAGGCAGCGGCAACAATGGGGCGGATGGTATGGCAGTGGCACGGATACTGTCCATGGAGGGCTGGCAGGTTACGGTATATCAGACTGGTGCTGCCAGGCACTGTACCCGTGAATGGGAGCAGCAAAACAAATTTATCAGCTATTATCCTGTGAAGATAGTAAGCAACTGGCCGGTGGAGGAATATACTATCATTGTGGATGCCCTGTTCGGCATAGGGCTGTCCAGACAGGTGCAGGGCGAGTATGCGGAGATTGTTGCGGAGATGAACCGCAGAAAGGGCTGCAAGATCGCTGTGGATGTGCCCAGTGGCATACATGCGGGCACAGGAAAGGTCATGGGAGTGGCGGTGAAGGCGGATGTGACTGTCACTTTTGGCTGGGCCAAGAAAGGTCTGTTGTTTTATCCCGGCGCCGCCTATGCCGGACAGGTGGTGGTCAAAGAGATTGGTGTCAATGAGACTTGTTTTGGCGCAGCTCAGGAAAAGCCGGGGATGTTCTATTATGATGAGACAGTGGAAGAGCTACTGCCCGTCAGACAGAGGGACGGCCACAAAGGGAGTTTCGGCAGGATACTGTTGATCGCCGGGTTTGAGCAGATGCCGGGGGCAGCTGTGCTGGCGGCAAAGGCGGCGTACCATACCGGTGCGGGTATGGTAAAGGTGATCTGCCCGGCGGAGAACAGGGCTGTCCTGCAGACGGCCGTGCCAGAGGCGCTCTGGGCGGAGCCGGATAGTTGGAGGCAGGGCTGCGAGTGGGCGGATGTGATTGCCATAGGCCCGGGGCTTGGCAAAAGCGCTCGAGCCAGGGAGATTCTGACAGGAGTGTTCCAGGAGAGCAGGCGGCCACTGGTACTGGATGCGGATGCTATAAATCTGATCGCAGGAGATATGAGCCTGCAGATTCTAGCGGCAG
Source organism: uncultured Acetatifactor sp. (assembly GCA_964550745.1). GTDB lineage: Bacteria > Bacillota > Clostridia > Lachnospirales > Lachnospiraceae > Acetatifactor. The sequence goes on along the minus strand of CAZKAO010000035.1, from coordinate 25,937 downwards.
GTCAGGGAAAAGCGGGAAGAGATATGATATTGACGCCCCATGAGGGCGAGTTGGCCCGGCTCAGCGGCAAGACCGTAGAGCAGGTCCGGGAGGATCGGGAGCGGGCGGCGAGGAGTTTGGCGCAAGATATGCACTGCGTGCTGGTACTCAAAGGTGCAAGAACCCTGATCTGCAGGGAACAGGGGGAAAACTGCGTGAACCTGACAGGGGACAATGGTATGGGTACTGCGGGCAGCGGCGATGTGCTGACCGGCATCATAGCGGCGCTGCTGGCGCAGGGAGCGGATGCTTTCGCGGCGGCCTGCGTGGGCGTATATATGCATGGTCTGGCGGGGGAGAAAGTTGCTGGGCGGTACAGCAGCTATGGAGTGACGGCCGGGAAGCTGGCGGAGACCATCGGAGAGGTTATCAAGGCGTCTGGGGAATGCCCTGATAGGAAAGGACTGTTTTATGGATGTTAGAGAGTGGGAATACAGCAGGGTATATGCACAGATTGACTTGGACGCTATAACGCACAATCTGGAGTATATCAGCCGGCAGATTGAATCCCATGCCAGGGTTCTGGCGGTGGTGAAGTGTGATGGCTACGGCCATGGCAGTGTCCCCATCGCCAGAGCCATAGAGAATATGGAAATGGTAGGCGGATTTGCCACGGCCACGGCGGAGGAGGCCATGGAACTGCGGCAGGCGGGAATCCGCAAGCCCATACTGATCCTGGGCTATACCTTTCCCTATGCCTACGAGGAACTGATCCGCCAGGGAGTGCGCCTGACCGTGTTTAGGGAGGATACGTTGGCGCGTCTGGAGACGGCGGCCAGGCGTGTCGGGGAAAAGGCTTTTGTTCATGTGAAGGTGGATACGGGCATGGGAAGGATCGGTATACAGCCCGGGGAGGAAAATCTGGCTTTTCTGCAGAGGATTGCAGGCTCTGAATACCTGGAGCTGGAGGGGATATTTACCCATTTTGCCAAGGCGGATGAGAACGAGATGAGTTACACGCAGGAACAGCTGAAGCGTTTTAACAGCTTTGTTACTCTGGCGCAGGAGCGTCTGGGGGTGCGGATTCCTTGCTGTCATGCCGCCAACAGTGCGGGGATTATTCGGATTGAGGAGGCGCATCTGGATCTGGTGCGGGCAGGAATCATTCTCTACGGGCTGTACCCGTCGGAGGATATGGCAGGGGAGGCAAAGTGGCTGCGTCCGGCGCTGTCCCTGCACAGCCATCTGGTCTATGTGAAAGAGGTCAGTCCGGGGCAGAGCATCAGCTATGGAGGCACTTTTACGGCGGACAGGAAAATGCGGGTGGGAACCGTGCCCGTGGGATATGGCGATGGCTACCCCAGAAGTCTTTCCGGCAGAGGATATGTTCTGATTCGGGGAAGGAGAGCGCCCATACTGGGCAGGGTCTGCATGGACCAGTTTATGGTGGATCTGTCAGAGCTGCCGCAGGTGACGGAGGGAGAGCCCGTGGTGCTGATCGGCAGGGACGGTCAGGATGAGATAACCGCTGGTGAGCTGGGAAACCTGTCGGGACGCTTTAACTATGAGCTGATGTGTGATCTGAGCCCCAGAGTCCCCCGGGTCTACCTGCAAGGTGGGAAATTGTTACAGGAATAATTACCCGCCTGTATACCTTGAGAAAAAATGGAAATACTCAGAGTAAATAATAATTCGAGAGGTATCAGGGGAAATGAAACGAGGGGATATTTTTTATGCGGATTTGCGCCCGGTGATCGGTTCAGAGCAGGGGGGCATCAGACCGGTGCTGATCATCCAGAATGATGTGGGAAACAGGCACAGCCCTACGGTGATCTGCGCCGCCATCACCTCCAAGATGAACAAGGCAAAGCTTCCGACTCATATCGAACTGAGCGCAAGGGAATATGATATGGACAAAGATTCGGTGATCCTGTTAGAGCAGCTGCGCACCATAGACAAGAAGCGTCTGAAGGCAAAAGTCTGCCATCTGGACGGGGAAATCATGCAGAAAGTCAACAGAGCGCTGATGGTCAGCCTGGAACTGGATACATATACTGACGAGCGTTAAGATTTTCCAATTTCCGCGCGGCACATGTTGCGTGATTGGACAACCTGCGCCGTGCGAAAAGGAAAAACTAATCACTCGTGAGTATAGCCAGAGACTGTTTCTTGACGAATGGAAGTAATGATGGTATGATTAACAGCATCGGATATATTGAGTAAAATGCTTCGCATTTAACTCTTCTGAACTGCATGTGATCATGGTATAATGTACAAAAAGGAGTGATAGGGAAATGGATGACAGTGGGCCCACTGCCAGTATAATTTTTTTGATTCTTGTTTTGATTGATATGTTTTTCCACGGGTTTGGCGCGGCGGTAGAACAGCTGAATCCCAAGGAGGTGGAGAAGAAGGCCAGGGAGGATAAGGACCGAAAGTCACAGCGGCTGCTGAAGATTCTGGACGACCCCACCCGGTATATGAATTCCATGCAGCTGGTCATCACCCTGAACAATGTGGTCATGGGTGGTGTATACCTGGGGATATGGCTTCGGGCGGTGAGCGGTTTCCTGGCCGGCTTTACAGAGCGGAACCTGGCAGGTATTGTGTCGGTTCCCCTCACGGTCATCACCGTGTTTTCCGCGGTTGTCACTATGATATTTCTGCTGTACATACTGCTTACCTTCGGCGTACTTCTGCCTAAAAAGATTGCCAGGCGCCTGCCGGAGAGATGGGCCTATGCCAGTATTAATATCGTGTATGTGGTGATGAAGCTGCTCACCCCTTTTACCGGGCTGGTGACGGTGTCCGCCAATCTGGTGCTGCGTCTTTTCGGTGCCAGGAACGTGGGCGATGAGGCGGACGTGACCGAGGAAGAGATCATCAATATGGTGAATGAGGGGCATGAGCAGGGTATCATCCAGGCCAGCGAGGCGGAGATGATCTCCAATATCTTTGAGTTCGGAGACAAGGAAGCCCATGACATCATGACCCACAGGAACAATATCGTGGCGCTGGACGGTTCCATGCTGCTGAAGGATGCCCTGGATTTTCTGGCTGCGGGCAAAAACAGCCGCTATCCGGTGTACGAGGAGAACGTGGATCATATCGTGGGGATTCTGTATCTGAAAGACGCCCTGCGGTATCATCATACCGAGGACAAGCTGCATTGCAGCATCGGGCAGCTGACGGATCTGCTGCGGGAGCCGGCGTACATTCCCCAGACCAGAAATATTGATGAATTGTTTCGCCAGATGCAGTCGGACAAGCTGCAGATGGTGATCGTGGTGGACGAGTATGGCCAGACGGCGGGACTGGTGACCATGGAGGATATTCTCGAGGAGATCGTGGGCAATATTCTGGACGAGTATGACGAGGATGAAGATTTTATCGAGGAAAAGGGCAACGACGAGTATGTCATTGAGGGTAAGACCCCTCTGGAGGATCTGGAGGAGCGGTTTTCGATCTGTTTCCAGGAGGAGGCCTTTGAGACGCTGAACGGCTTTCTGATCGCCAGGATGGACAAGATCCCGGACGAGGATGAAGAGTTTGAGACTTCCGTGGACGGATATCACTTCAAGGTGCTGTCGGTAAAAAATAAAATGATCCAGAGCGTGCTGGTGACAAAGCTGCCGGAGGGAGAAGCTTCAGCGGAGGATGAATCGGTACTTGAAGAAGAGGCGCAGTAATGTTATAATAAAGAATACAAAGAATTTTACACTTGATTAAGGAGAAAAAGTATGTCAGGACATTCAAAATTTGCAAACATTAAGCATAAGAAAGAGAAAAATGACGCGGCAAAGGGCAAGATCTTTACCATTATCGGGCGTGAGATTGCCGTGGCGGTAAAAGAGGGCGGCCCGGACCCCAACAACAATTTCAAGCTGGCGACGGTCATCGCCAAGGCCAAAGCAAACAATATGCCCAACGACACCATCGAGAGAGGCATCAAGAAGGCCGCCGGAGACGTGGGCAATGTGAACTATGAGTACATCACATACGAGGGATATGGACCTAATGGCATTGCCATTATCGTAGATACGCTGACGGACAACAAGAACCGCACTGCCGCCAATGTGAGAAGCGCTTTCACCAAGGGACAGGGCAATATCGGAACTCCCGGATGTGTGTCTTTCATGTTTGACAAGAAAGGGCAGATCATCATTGACCGGGAAGAGTGCGATATGGAGTTTGACGATCTGATGATGGTGGCTCTGGATGCGGGGGCGGACGATATCTCTGAGGAGGAGGACAGCTTTGAGGTGCTGACAGATCCGGATGCCCTGGAGAATGTGCGAAAGGGCCTGGAGGAGGCCGGAGTGCCGATGGTCAGCGCGGAGGTGACCATGATTCCCCAGAATTATGTGACGCTGACTGATGAGACTGCCATCAAGAATCTCACAAGGATTCTTGATATTCTGGATGACGATGATGACGTGCAGAATGTATATCACAACTGGGATGAGTAGCTGACAGATGCGGAACTCAAAATCGGAGGATTGGTGATGGACAGACTGGCAATCGTAGTCCCCTGTTATAATGAGGAGGAAGTGCTGAAGATCGCTTCCGGGGCCCTGCGGGAGGTGCTGGATGATCTGGTGGCAAAAAATAAGATTGACAAGAGCAGCTTTATTCTCTTTGTGAATGACGGCAGCAAGGATAGAACCTGGGAATTGATCGAGGAGGAACATGATCTGTATCCGAATCAGGTCTGTGGGGTAAAGCTGGCGGGCAATGTGGGACATCAGTTTGCCCTGACGGCAGGATTGCTGACGGCTATGGAGCGCAGTGATGTGACAGTCTCCATCGATGCGGACCTGCAGGATGATGTGGCGGTGATCGAGGAGATGATCGACAAGTTTCATGAGGGCAGCGATATTGTGTACGGTGTTCGCAGAGAGCGGAAGACAGATACTTTTTTCAAGCGCTTTACGGCTCAGACATTTTATAAGCTCATGGCATTGATGGGAGTAAAAACGATCTATAACCACGCGGACTTCCGCCTGATGTCCAGGCGGGCGGTGGAGCAGTTTTCACAGTACAAGGAGACGAATCTGTTTCTGCGGGGCATGATGCCGCTGATCGGCTATCAGACCGACAGCGTCTATTACGACAGAAAAGAGCGTGTGGCGGGCGAGTCCAAATATCCGTTGAAGAAAATGCTGGCGCTGGCATTTAACGGAATTTCTTCTTTCAGCGTGAAACCTATCAGCATGATTATGGGGCTTGGTATTTTTATCATTATCTGCTCCGTACTGGCGGCTGCATATGCGCTGATTTCCTATTTTACCGGCAGTGTGGTGCCGGGCTGGACTTCTCTGATCCTGTCCATCTGGTTCCTGGGCGGTCTTCAGCTGCTGGCTGTGGGCATGGTGGGCCAGTATATCGGTAAGATCTATATGGAAGTCAAACAGCGTCCCCGATATAATATTGAAAAGATATTGGAGAGCGGGAAATGGGAAGCTTAAGTTTTAAGAAGAATATGGTGAGCTACGGAATATGGGCATTGTATCTGATGGTAGTCGGCATCGTGCTGTCTTTCATGGGTATGGTGGTCAGCAGTCAGAATCCTCAGATTCCCTATATGGTGCTGGGTCTGCTTGCATTGTCTTTTGGTCTGCTGTTTCTTGTCTATTTTTTGGCAAAAAAAATTATAGACAGTGTGCAGGTCAAAAAAATGTCCAAAGGTCATGCGGCATTGATTGAGGTATTTCTGGTGGCGGTATCTCTGGCGGCAGGAATCATTCTACGAATTGTGATGATCGGCGGGGCTGGTGAAGAAGCCGCTTATTACGAGGTCGCCAAAGTGACCGAGAATCAGATGCAGCTGCAGCTGGTTCAGGGCAGTATCTACTATTACCTCTTCCTGCTGAACGGGCTGTTTAGACTGGTGGGCAATAAGTGGATGGCGGGAATCGTATTTCAGATTGTGCTGCAGCTGGTGGGAATACTGTTGGCGTATCTTGCCGTAAGATGCCTGTCTGGAAAATGCCCGGCATTGATATCCCTGCTGTTTCTGGCACTGGCGCCCAGTTCGATCAAGGAGGGGATGACCTACTCGCCGAAGATGCTGTATTTCTGCATGTATGCATTCATCCTGTTGATTATTTCCCGATTTTTATGGCGGAGTACCCGTCCCCGCGGCATGGTGTTTGCCTGGATATTGGCGGTGCTTTGCGGCGCGCTGGTAGCTTTTGCCGGATATACGGATATAACTGGCTTTACGCTGGCAATACCGCTCTGCGGACTGCTGGGATTAAAACGTGAGAAAAGCGGGATGTTTATATGGGTGGCACAGTTCGTCTTGTCCGTCTTGGTGATGGTGGGGACATTCTGTCTGCTGGTGCATCTGGACGGCACCATGAGCGGTTCTGATTTTGAGCGCGTGCTGAGTGCATGGTGTACAACGTATAGCGTAAAAGGTGCTGACTATGATTTCTTTTTTCAGGAGAGCGGTTATGAGACAATTCTGCTGCTGATATTCATGGGACTGGGCATTTTTTCCTTTATGCGCAGGCGGAACGAGGAGATATTCTCTCCCTGGGTGGTGATGGTGGTGTCTATTGTAATCATGCGGATACTGGGAATTGTCACCCCCAATATGAACGGCAGCTATCAGATGTTTTATGCTATGACGGGACTGGCGGGAGTGGCGCTTAGCGAACTGTTTGTCAGGGATGGCGGCAGGGTAGCGGAGAGTGCTGGTATTCCGGAAGCGGTGATAGAGGATCTGGACCAGGACAAGGCGCCTCCGGCAGAGAATGTAAGGCCGGAAGAATCCACAGCGTCAGAGGAACAGGGCGCATTGACCCCGCTGGCGGCAAATGCAGAGCCCAAAGAGATTGCAGCAGCTGAGAATAAACAGGCTGAACTGCCCAAACAGGAGGAGCGTCACAATATGGAGGAACAGTCCAGACAGGATGAACAGCAGAAACAGGTACAGTTTATAGAAAATCCGCTGCCTTTGCCCAAAAAGCATGTAAAAAAGGTTATGGATTATCCTTTTATTCCGGATCCTTCTCAGATGCATTTTGACATCGAGGTTGATCCTGGGGATAATTTTGACTTTTAACGGCGGCTGCCGATGGCAACTTTTGGTTTCGAAGAATGAAAACCACATATCTGGTTACGATAAAAGAGAAGAGCCTGCTATGGTTCTTCTCTTAAATTATCTGAAGATTGGGGGATCATTATGGGAGACAAAAAGGAGCAGCTCGAGAGAGAGGAGCATCAGGACCAACGCATTGAAAAGACAGGACAGATCACACTGAATCAGAACGCGGATCACAAGAACATTCATCTGTTGTCCATAATCGGTGAGATTGAGGGACATGACAATCTGTCCGGCAATTCCAAGACAACAAAATATGAACATATCCTGCCTCAGCTGGCCGCTATTGAGGACAGCCAGGAGATCGACGGTGTGCTGGTAATTCTGAACACTATGGGCGGAGATGTGGAGGCGGGACTGGCCATTGCAGAGATGCTTGCGTCCCTGAGCAAGCCCACCGTTTCTCTGGTGTTGGGCGGCAGCCATTCCATCGGTGTGCCTATCGCCGTCAGCACCCGGTATTCCTATATCGTGCCCACGGGAACCATGGTAATCCATCCCGTGCGGATGAATGGGACGGTTATCGGCGTGCCGCAGACCTTTGATTATTTCAAACAGATACAGAACAGGATCACGGGCTTTGTCTGCAGTCATTGCAGGATTGACAAGAGCCGTCTGGAGGAACTTATGATGGAGACCGGTATGCTGACAAAGGATGTGGGAACCATACTGGTGGGGCAGGAAGCAGTTGAGATGGGTATTATCAACGAGGTGGGCGGTATCAACAAGGCGATCGGTAAGCTCCATGAGTTGATGAGGCAGGGTGAAAAAAATGAAAAAAATAAGGATGACAAGCGGGGGTGAAAATGCTATAATAGTACTTAATTGTTCAGAGCCGGACCCCAGGCTCTGAACTCTGTACAAAAAAGGAGTATGATGAGATGGCAAATTCATCAGGCAGGAGATCATCCTCTTCCGCCGGAAAACGCAGCAGCAAAAAAACATCCGGCTCCGGCAGAAAGAGCAATGCCGCTACATATGATTATCAGAAGGAAAATGAGCTTTTTCACGAAATTAGTTTGATTATTTTCTTCATTATAATGGTTATCTTATTTTTGTGTAATTTTGGCATTATCGGTCCGGTTGGCAATGTGATCAGCGGGATTATGTTTGGCATGTTTGGATTGACGGCATATATTGTGCCGGTATGTCTGTTTGTGGCGGTATCCTTTTGGTATGCCAACTCCGGCAATCCCAACGCTCTGCGCAAGCTGATCGCGGGAATTGTGCTGTTTGTGATGATCGGTGTGGTATGCGAGCTGTTTACCAGACACAGTCTGTCTCTGGAGAAGTATGATCTGAAGCAGATTTATGAAGCGGCCAGCACCAGCAGGGTAGGAGGCGGTGTTATTGCCGGAAGTCTGGCATATCTGCTGCATCATTATCTGGAAACTGTCGGTACGGTGTTGGTGGTACTGCTCTGCGGTGTCATCAGTTTCATCCTGATGACGGAGCGTTCCCTGATCAGCGGAGTGAAGAACGGCGGCTTTCGGATGTTGGAGCGTACCAGGGAGGACTCCCAGCGGAGAAAGGAATATGCGCAGCAGCGCCGGGAGGAGCAGGAGGAGGCCTATCTTAGCCGAAGGGAGCAGCGGCAGGAGGCGGAGAGGCAGCGCCGGGAGGAACAGGAGCAGACAAGGGCGAGACGGGAGGAGGAGCGCCGTCAGAGGGCCTTGGAGAGAGAGAATGACCGGCAGCTGCGGAAGCAGGAGAAGGAGACTGAGAAGATCCTGCGCATGGACAGGAAGGTGTCAGGTGTTATTCTGGATACGGCCATCAGCCGGGAGAACGAGGAGCGCAGAAGAGATGATATCCATGAGATAATGTGGAATGAGGGCGAGGAATATCAGACCATAGATGAAGCCATGCAGCCAGGGAATACATCCATGGAGGAGATTGGCGGGAAGCAGACGGGAAGTGTTTTTGATTTTGACAATATCCGTGTCCGCAGTGTCCATCAACTGACGATAGACGAGGTGGATGAACAGGAAGAGGAACCGGAGCAGTTTTATTCCACCCTGGATATCGGACAGGCAGGTCCCGCAAACCCTCTGCGCAGCAGTTCGGAGACGGTCAATCCCCTGCAGGGAGGTAAGGAGGAAACAGCATATCCGCAGGATATGGCAGCCGGACAGGATATCCGTATTCACAGAGAGGATATTCCGGAATCGTCAGCGCAGCGCACCAGGCCTGTGGCACGTCTGAATGAGGAGGCAGGAAGCAGGAATACGGCAGTACCGCAAAAAGTTGTGCCACCCAAGAAATACATGTTTCCGCCCATATCCATGTTACAGAAGGGCATAAGCGGGAGCAAGGATTCCACTCAGGAGCTGAGGGATACCGCCATGCGTTTGCAGCAGACTCTGGAAAATTTCGGTGTCAGAGTGACGATCACCGATATCAGCCAGGGCCCCAGCGTAACCCGCTACGAGTTACAGCCGGAACAGGGTGTCAAGGTCAGCAAGATCGTCGGCCTGACGGACGATATCAAACTGAATCTGGCGGCAACGGACATTCGTATTGAAGCACCCATCCCGGGAAAGGCCGCCATAGGCATCGAAGTGCCCAACAAGGAGAATATGCCCGTGGCGCTGCGGGATCTGTTGGAGAGTAAGGAGTTTAAGGATTTCTCCTCCAATCTGGCCTTTGCCGTAGGCAAGGATATCGGCGGTCAGACAGTAGTGGCGGACATTGCCAAGATGCCCCATATGCTCATAGCCGGCGCTACCGGTTCGGGAAAATCCGTCTGTATTAATACTCTGATCATGAGTATTCTGTACAAGGCGCACCCGGATGATGTGAAACTGATCATGGTGGATCCCAAGGTGGTGGAACTGAGTGTATACAACGGAATTCCTCATCTGCTGATACCTGTGGTGACAGATCCCAAAAAGGCATCTGCTGCTCTGCACTGGGGCGTGGCAGAGATGACTGAGCGATACAAAAAGTTTGCGGATTATAATGTCCGTGATCTGAAAGGATATAACAAAAAAGTGGAATCCATGCAGGGGGGCGACGACGAGGCGCCGGCCAAAATGCCGCAGATTGTGATTATCGTGGATGAGCTGGCGGATCTGATGATGGTCTCCCCCGGAGAGGTGGAGGAGTCTATCTGCCGTCTGGCCCAGCTGGCAAGGGCGGCGGGAATACATCTGATCATTGCCACTCAGCGTCCCAGCGTGGATGTCATCACTGGCCTGATCAAAGCCAATATGCCCAGCCGCGTGGCTTTTTCCGTATCCAGCGGTGTGGATTCCCGCACTATTTTAGATATGAACGGCGCAGAGAAGCTGTTGGGCAAGGGAGATATGCTTTTCTATCCCCAGGGGTATTCCAAGCCTGCCCGGATACAGGGGGCTTTCGTGTCGGACAAAGAGGTGTCCGATGTGGTGGATTTTCTGAAAAATCAGGCTCTGGGCAACACATACGCCTCGGATGTAGAGGAGCAGCTTAGAAGTATTGGCAGCTCCGGCGGCAGTGCAGGCGGCGGGGACGAGCGCGATGAATACTTTGAGGAGGCCGGGCGCTTCATCATTGACAAGGATAAGGCGTCCATTGGCATGCTGCAGCGAGCTTTTAAGATCGGCTTTAACCGTGCAGCCCGTATCATGGAACAGCTTCATGATTATGGCGTTGTGGGCGAAGAGGAAGGCACCAAGCCCCGCAAGATACTGATGAGCATGGAAGAGTTTGACCAGCTGCTGGAGGAAGTTTAACGGATTAACGCAGTATCGCAAGCGCGGCAGTAGTTGGCTTTGCCAACTACAGATATGCAGGAAAGCGGGAGACATAGAAGGAGACAGATCATGAAAACAGATATTCAGATTGCCCAGGAGGCGGTGATGGAGCCCGTTGCTCTGGTGGCGGAGCGGGTGGGAATCCCTGAGGAAGAACTGGAGCTGTATGGCAGATATAAGGCTAAGATTTCCGATACTTATCTGAAAAAAATTCAAGACCGTCCTGACGGAAAACTGATTCTGGTGACGGCCATTAATCCCACCCCTGCCGGGGAGGGCAAGACCACGGTTACCGTGGGTTTGGGAGAGGCTTTTGGGCAGCTGGGAAAAAAGGCTGTGATTGCCCTCCGCGAGCCCTCTCTGGGGCCATGCTTTGGCATCAAGGGCGGCGCCGCCGGAGGGGGATATGCCCAGGTGGTGCCCATGGAGGACCTGAATCTGCATTTTACCGGAGATTTCCACGCCATCACCAGCGCCAACAATCTGTTGGCGGCGCTGCTGGACAACCATATCCAGCAGGGCAATGCGCTGCAGATTGACACCCGGCAGGTGGTGTGGAAGAGATGTCTGGATATGAACGACCGTGTGCTGCGCAATATCGTAGTGGGCATGGGAGCCAAGACGGACGGCGTGGTCAGGGAGGATCATTTCGTGATTACAGTGGCTTCCGAGATCATGGCCATTTTGTGCCTGGCTACGGATATGAAAGATTTGAAAGAGAGACTGTCACGGATTGTGGTGGCATACAACTATGCGGGAGAACCCGTGACCGCCGGACAGCTGCAGGCTGTGGGGGCTATGGCCGCCCTGCTGAAGGATGCCATCAAGCCCAATCTCATCCAGACGCTGGAGCATACGCCTGCCCTGGTGCATGGCGGTCCCTTTGCCAATATTGCCCACGGCTGCAATTCCATCATCGCCACTAAGGCGGCGCTTAAGATGGCGGATTACTGCATTACGGAGGCGGGCTTTGGCGCGGATCTGGGGGCGGAGAAATTCTTTGACATCAAGTGCCGTAAAGCTCATCTGGCGCCGGATGCGGTGGTGCTGGTAGCCACTGTCAGGGCACTTAAGTACAATGGCGGTGTACCCAAAAGCGAGCTTTCGGTGGAGAATCTGGAAGCTCTGGAAAAGGGAATTGTGAATCTGGAGAAACATATTGAAAATCTCCAGAAATATGGTGTGCCTGTGGTGGTGGCGCTGAATGCCTTCACGGCGGATACAGAGGCGGAGACCACATATGTGAAGCGTTTTTGTGAGGAGAGAGGCTGTGAATTTGCCCTTGCCAGAGTGTGGGAGCAGGGCGGCAGAGGCGGCGTGGAACTGGCGGAAAAGGTTCTGCGGACTCTGGAGGAAAAAGAAAGTCATTTTAAGCTGCTCTACGAGGATGAACTGCCGCTGAAAGACAAGATCATCAAGGTGGCCACCGAGATCTATGGCGCAGGACGGGTGAATTTTGCACCGGCAGCCGTAAAACAGCTTCAGCGCCTGGAAGAGCTGGGATATGGGGATATGCCGGTGTGCATGGCCAAAAACCAGTATTCCCTGTCTGATGATCCCACATTGCTGGGGCGTCCCAGGGATTTTGAGATGAATATCCGGGAAGTCTATGTGTCTGCCGGAGCGGGCTTTGTGGTGGTGCTGACCGGCGCTGTGGTGACTATGCCCGGTCTGTCCAAAACTCCCGCCGCCTATAGAATTGATGTGAATGACGAGGGCAGGATTACCGGCCTGTTTTAGAGAAGAGGAGCAATGTACTATGATACAGATTATTGATGGAAAAGCAATCAGTGCACAGATCAAGGATGAATTGAGGGAGCAGGTGATGGCTTATAAAGCCCAGGGGAAGAATATTTGCCTGGCAGTGATACAGGTGGGCGACGATCCGGCTTCCAGTGTCTATGTGCGCAACAAAAAGAAGGCATGTGAATATATCGGCATTGTATCTCTGGCTTATGAGCTGCCTCAGGAGACCACGGAAGAGGAACTTCTTGCACTGGTGGAGGAACTGAATGGGAGAGCGGATGTGAATGGTATTCTGGTGCAGCTTCCCCTGCCGGAGCAGATCAATGAGGAGAAGGTGCTGAATGCCATCAGTCCGCTTAAGGATGTGGATGGCTTCCATCCGACTAATGTGGGAAGCCTGTGTATCGGGAAAAGAGGTTTTGTGGCTTGCACTCCCTCCGGTGTGATACAGCTTCTGAAGCGTTCCGGCATCTCCATAAGCGGTAAGGAGTGTGTGGTAGTAGGGCGCAGTAATATTGTTGGCAAGCCTATGGCTCTGCTGTTGCTGCAAGAGAATGGCACCGTCACAATTGCTCACAGCCGGACGGCCGATTTGAAGGCCATAACACGGCGTGCGGATATATTGGTAGTGGCGGTTGGCAGACCGCAGATGATTACGGCGGATTATGTAAAAGAGGGAGCTGTTGTCATCGATGTGGGCATTCACAGGGATGAGAACAACAAGCTGTGTGGCGATGTGGATTATGCTTCCGTAGCGCCGCATTGTAGTGCCATCACACCGGTTCCCGGCGGCGTGGGTCCCATGACCATCGCCATGTTGATGAAAAACTGTGTGGAGAGCGTACTGTTTCAGGAAGATTAAGTGATTTGGTGAAGGGACAGAGGTGTTTTATGAATTGTCCGAAATGTGGTGCCGAAATACAGGAGGGTTCTCTATACTGTACGGCATGTGGAGAAGATATTCATATTGTGCCTGACTTTGATTCCGAAGTGGAGCAGAGTATGCAGGATGCGCTGGAACAGATCGCTGAGGAAGTGAAAGATTCTTCCGGCAGTAGTGATACGCAGGAAAAGCCCGAAAAACGCGGAAAAAGCTATTGGGGCTGGATCATCGGATTCTTTTTTCTGATCATTATTGTTCTGGGCGGCGTAATCATCGGCGCCTGGTATCATATGGAGCATTCCATGGAGTATCAGCTGGCTCATGCGTCTGAATGTGTCAGGAATCAGGATTATGAACAGGCGGTCACCTACTATTTTCGGGCCCAGGAGATGGGTAATTCCGATCAGGAGATCCAGTTTGCGCTGGCGGACTGTTACTATGCCATGGATAATGTAGGCGGCTATGAGAATCAGCTTCTGACGATGATCAGGAGCGGTCTGCTGAATCAGGAGCAGCTGGAGAGGGCTTATGCCCGGCTGATTCAATCCTACCGGGCCAGAAATGATTACCAGACTATTGACGGACTGCTGAATGACTGCGATAATGATAATATCCGAAGCACCTATCAGAATCTGCAGGCCAGGCCGCCGGAGTTTGGCTTTGAGGAGGGGTATTATCAGGAGATTCTGCCGTTGAAGCTCAGCTCCAACACGGCGGGAACGATCTACTACACCATGGACGGATCGGAGCCTGACACCTCCAGCACCGTCTACACAGCTCCCATTTTTCTTGACAATGGGGAATATATAATCAAGGCGGTGTTTGTCAACCAATACGGCCTGACCAGTGATGTGGTGACCAAGAAATATCAGATCGAGCTGCAGATTCCCATTGCCCCGGATGTACTGACTGCCAGCGGAGAATACAGCACTCCCACAATGATCCGGATTAACTGCGAAGATGATGAGACAATATATTATACATTGGATGGTTCAGTCCCTACAGATAATGCTGTCCGGTACACAGGTCCTATTCCCATGCCTCTGGGAGATTCCATGTTTTGTTTTGCCATTATTGAGGAGGATGGAATAGTTGGTGAAGTAGCTGAACGCACCTACAGCCTGCAGCTGAATACGGACATTTCTGTGGATATGGCCCTTATCACAGTATACAATGAGATGATTGGGACAGGGAGAATTCAGGATTATGAGGGACATGCCGGGGAGAACGGTATATATCAGTACCGCTTCCAGTATCCAGTGACGATAGACGGGGAGGATTATTATATCTTTGCGGAGATGCATGTGGACGAAACCGGAGGCAGTATTCGGACCGGCAGCTATTATGCGGTACAGGCTTACAACTGTACTTTCTATAAGCTGAAGATCGATGAAAATAACAACTATAGCATAGTTGAGATTTTATAATTAATATTTCACGGCCAGGCTTGTGATATGCAGGAGGAGGAAAACATGTACAAGATTTTAAAAGCGGAAGAATTGACTACCAACATCTATCTGATGGATGTGCAGGCGGAAAGGGTGGCAAAATACTGCCAGCCCGGCCAGTTTGTGATCGTCAGAATGGATGAGGAAGGGGAGAGAATTCCTCTGACTATCTGTGATTATGACAGGGAGAAGGGGATTGTAACCATTGTGTTCCAGGTGGTGGGCGCATCCACTCAGATGATGTCCGCTCTCAGGACAGGGGACAGCTTCCACGATTTTGTGGGGCCTCTGGGCTGTGCATCGGAATTTGTGAGTGAGGATCTGGAGAGCCTTAAGAATAAGAAGCTCCTGTTTGTGGCCGGGGGCGTGGGTGCCGCACCGGTATATCCCCAGGTAAAATGGCTTCATGAGCACGGCATTGCGGCAGATGTGATCGTAGGCAGCAAGACCAAGGACCTGCTGATTCTGGAAAAAGAGATGGAGGCCGTGGCGGCCAATCTGTATATAACCACCGATGACGGCTCCTACGGCAGAAGCGGTATGGTAACCCAGACCATCAAGGATCTGGTGGCGGAGGGAAAGCAGTATGATCAGTGCGTGGCCATCGGTCCTATGATCATGATGAAATTCGTCTGCCTGCTGACCAAGGAGCTGAATATTCCAACGATCGTCAGCCTGAATCCAATCATGGTGGACGGCACTGGCATGTGCGGTGCCTGCCGTGTGACTGTGGGCGGCAAGGTGAAGTTCGCCTGCGTGGACGGACCGGAGTTTGACGGGCATCAGGTGAACTTTGACGAGGCCATGACCCGCCAACAGATCTACAGGACGGAAGAGGGCAGAGCCTTTTTGAAGGCCAAGGAGGGTGCGAGTCACCATGGCGGATGCGGCAACTGCAACGGATGAGAGTAGGAGGAGAATAGATATGGACGTATTAAAAAAAGTTCCAGTCAGGGAGCAGGACGCACAGGAGCGTGCGAAGAATTTTGAAGAGGTTTGTCTGGGATATAATAAGGAGGAGGCCATGGAGGAGGCCAGCCGCTGCATCAACTGTAAGAATGCGCAGTGTGTCAAGGGCTGTCCTGTGGCAATCAATATTCCGGGCTTTGTGGAGCAGGTGAAAAATGGAGATATCGAGGGCGCATACCAGACCATCAGCCAGGCCAGCGCCCTGCCCGCCGTATGCGGGCGTGTGTGTCCCCAGGAGAGCCAGTGCGAGGGCAAGTGTATCCGGGGTATCAAGGGCGAGCCGATATCCATCGGCAAGCTGGAGCGCTTTGTTGCGGATTATGCCCGGGAGCAGGGCATCAAGCCCGAGGGCGCAAAGGAGAAAAAAGGCAAAAAGGTGGCGGTGATCGGTTCTGGTCCTGCGGGCCTTACCTGTGCCGGAGATCTGGCCAAGATGGGCTATGAGGTGACCGTCTTTGAGGCGCTGCATGAGCCCGGCGGTGTGTTGGTGTACGGCATTCCCGAGTTCCGTCTGCCCAAGGAGGCAGTGGTGGCCAAGGAGATTGACAATGTGAGATCCCTGGGCGTGAAGATTGAGACCAATGTGGTGGTGGGCAAATCCGTGACCATCGATCAGTTGCTGTCCGATGAGGGCTTTTCTGCCGTATTTATCGGCTCCGGCGCAGGCCTGCCCAAGTTCATGGGTATTCCCGGCGAGAACAGCAACGGCGTATTTTCCGCCAATGAGTATCTGACCAGAAGCAATCTGATGAAGGCTTTTAACGAGGACAGCAACACCCCGATCATGCGGGGCAAAAAAGTGGCCGTGGTGGGCGGCGGCAACGTGGCGATGGACGCGGCCCGTACCGCTCTGCGCCTGGGCGCGGAGGTGCATATCGTGTACCGCCGCAGCGAGGAGGAACTGCCTGCGCGTGTGGAGGAAGTGCATCATGCCAAAGAGGAAGGGATTATCTTTGATCTGCTGACCAATCCCACCGAGATTCTGGCGGACGAGAAGGGCTGGGTGACCGGTATGAAGTGTATCCGCATGGAACTGGGCGAGCCGGATGAGTCTGGCAGGAGAAGGCCGGTAGAGGTGCCGGGCTCCGAGTTTGTGCTGGATGTGGACACAGTGATCATGTCTCTGGGAACCTCTCCGAATCCGTTGATTTCCTCTACCACGGAGGGTCTGGAAACCAACAAGTGGAAATGTATTGTGGCAGAGGAGGAGAACGGCAAGACCACCAAGGAGGGCGTATACGCAGGAGGCGACGCCGTGACTGGAGCGGCAACTGTGATTCTGGCAATGGGGGCCGGAAAAGCGGCGGCTAAGGGAATTGACGAATATCTGTCCGGCAAATAACAGGCAATTGTTACAGAAGAAGGTTAAGAGGGGGTAAGAGCATGTTGATATGTCCCAAGTGCAGGAATGAGTACAGAGACGGAATTACCGTATGTGCAGATTGTGGCTGCCAGCTGGTGTCAGAAAAAGAGATTGTGGAGCGGGTTCCGCTGCTCTTTGGAGATGAGGAAGGCATGCGCCAGCTGAAGGAGTATCTGGAGTACAATGGACTGGAGGATATGGAGATTGTCTATGATGAGAAGGAAGTGGTACATGAACTTCTGATCAATGAAAAAGACAAGCAGAGAGCTGTCAAGCTGGCAGCGGTATTTATGCAGCAGGAGCAGGTGCGCCAGGCCGAGGAGGCCGTCAGAATGCAGGAAGAACAGGCCCGGCGGGAGGCAGAGATGCCCCAGCCCCAGTGGTTTGGCATGGGAACAGAGGAGCATAAGGAGGAAGTCGTCCGCCATGCTCAGCCTGTCCGCAGGTCCTCGCGGGGCTATCAAAACAAATCAGAGCAGGCGGCAGAGAACAAATCCTCTGCATGGACGCTGTTGATTGTGGGCAGCGTGGGGCTGGTGGGGCTGGCGCTGCTGCTGACGGGAGTGTTGCCGTTACAGCTGCGGGGAGCCAACCGCTATATGATTGGCGGCATTATGGGCGTCCTGTTTGTGATATTCATTGTGATGGGCTTTGTATCCCTGAAAAATTCCAAGCTGTATGCCAAGGAAGCGGACTCCGAGGATTCGCTCAAGAGTACGATGGAGAAGTGGTGCAGAGAGAATCTGGACGGTGCCAAGATAGATGCCAGTCTGCAGTTGTCCACCATGTCCGAGACAGAGTGGTATTTCCACCGGACGGCTCTGCTCAAGGCGGTGCTGAACCGCCAGTTTGTGAATCTGGACCAGGAATTCCTGGATCACTTTGTGGACGATATGTATGATACTATTTTCCCTGAGGGTTAGAGGAGAACAGACATATTTGAATGATTTGATTTGCCCGAAGCCTGGAGAGTGTTTTCCAGGGCTCCGGGCAAATTTTTAGGGATGGAAGTTTCAAGCGTGGTCTGCAATTTCCACAGAGAGGTGAAAAGCTGTGAGGATTACGATACTGTGTGTGGGGAAAATCAAAGAGAGTTTTTACCGGGAGGCCATCGCCGAGTATACCAAGCGGCTGAGCAGGTACTGCAGGCTGGAGATTATCGAGGTGGCGGACGAAAAGACTCCTGACAGGGCCTCGGCGGCATTGGAGGAGCAGATCCGGGAGAGGGAGGCCGATCGGCTGCTGTCCCGCCTGGAGGAGGGGGCGTATGTCTGTACTTTGGAGATTCAAGGCAGGCGCTATACCTCTGAAGGCTTTGCGGAGCTCATTAATCGAGCGGGTTTGGGCGGACAGAGCCACATCGTCTTTGTGATCGGCGGTTCCCTGGGCCTTCATGAAAAGGTGCGAAAACACTCCCATCAGGCTATCAGCTTTTCGGATATGACGTTTCCCCATCAGCTGATGCGGGTGATTCTGTGCGAGCAGATCTACCGGGCGTACCGGATTATGAATGGAGAACCATATCATAAATGAATGCGAAAAGGCAGGAAAGTTCATGAGGTGGAATAGGAATCATAATTGTCATATGAATCCTTGAATAACGGCAGCAGATTCGGTACTATGCTAATATAAATATTTCAAGAGCGTGTTCTGAATTTGTAAAAATGAAAGTAAAGACCATATAGTAAAAGATTGAAGAACAAAATGCTGTATGGTTTTTACTGTATTAGGAATCGGTACTTTCCATTGAATAAATATGCAGCAAAAAGACAATGAAAAGATTTGGAGGCTGTAGTGTATGAAAGTCGCAGTTTTCTCTGATATACATGGCAATCATGTGGCATTTGAACAATGTATAGAATATGTTTTGTCCCACAATATTCAGGTGTTTATCTTTTTGGGTGATTATTTAGGAGAATTTTCATATCCCCAGAAGACAATGGAAATGATATATGCCCTGAAAGGAAAATATACCTGTTTTTTTATTCGGGGAAATAAGGGAGATTATTGGATCAATCGAAGAAATAATCATAATTGTGAATGGAAAGACGCAAATCCAACTGTTGGCGCTATGCAATATTGCTATGATAATCAGACGGACAGAGATTTTGAATTTTTTCAAAGCCTTTCGATTTCTCAAGAGATAAAACTTGAAAATAGTTCTGCGATTTTGGCTTGTCATGGTTCTCCAAACAGGAACAACGAAAAAATGCTTCCTGCTAATGACAGAACAAACAGAATCATTGATGAATGTGCATATAAGTATATTCTTTGTGGTCATACACATTTACAGGGAGCAATAAAGCATGGCGATAAAATAGCATTGAATCCCGGTGCAGTAGGTGTGCCTTTACATAGCGGTGGAAAAGCACAGTTTATGGTCCTCCAAAGCAATAATGATGAATGGGAATATGAGTTTATTAGTCTGGATTACGACAAAGAAAAAGTTATAAAAGAATTGCAGGAATCAGGATTAGAAAAAGCAGCACCTTATTGGACGCAGGTAACGAAGCATTTGATCCTTACAGGAGAAATATCACATGGAACAGTTCTGGCAAAAGCGATGAATTTATGCGAGGAAGAAACCGGAACAAGTAATTGGTATAATATTCCAGATAAATATTGGGAAAAAGCCATTGCCGAATTACTTACATAAAGTTGAGTATTACGATCACGCACATAAGGTTCTTATGGAGAACCATACCACAAGTAAGTGCGAAAGGGAACGTAGGTTCAAGCAAGGCAAAGAAAATAAGCGTTATAATTTAACCCCTATTGGAGTGTTTGACTTTAATAGGGGTTGCTATGTTTTAATTGTAGGGTATACGATATATAAAAAGCAGAGCGAAAAGGCAATAGATACCGGGCTTGATGATGTAGCAGAGGAGGCTTTGGCAAAAGTGAAATCTGCCGGGCAATTAAAAGAAATAGAGTAAAAATATTGGGGCCATGGCTTTGTGAATATTGTTTTCTGCAGGTATCCTGTGTATAATGGTAGTAGAAATCAGGAACAGGAGGAAACATGGCGATTAAAGAGAGTGTGAAGACAAACTGAGAAGAATTAAGCATCTCCAATGATTTCATGTTTGGGAAGATCATGCAGAACCCGGAACTGTGTAAGGAACTGTTACAGAGGATTCTGCCGAATTTGAAGATAGACCATATCGAATACCCGGAACTGCAGAAAAGCATTAAGCCGGATGTGGATGCTAGGAGTGTCAGGCTGGATGTATATGTACAGGATAATAAGGGTATTGTCTATGACATAGAGATGCAGGTAAGTGACACAAAGGAACTGCCAAAGAGAAGCCGTTATTACCAGAGTATGATCGACCTGCAGCTTATTGATAAGGGGCAGCATTATAAAAAACTGAACCGGAGTTATATCATATTTATTTGCCCTTTTGATGCATATGGGAAAGGCAGGCATATCTATACCTTTGAAAATATCTGTAAAGAAGACAACAGTATTTCAATGGGCGACGAAGCGGTAAAGATATTTCTGAATGCTGACGGAACAATGGATGATGTCAGCGATGAGCTAAAGGCATTTCTGGATTATGTGGCAGGGAAGAAGCCGGAGGATTCCTATGTGGAGAAGCTTGAAGAAGCTGTAAGGGAAGCCAGGAAGAACAGAGAATGGAGGCATGAGTATATGACATTGTTGATGCGAGATCAGGAGAATGTGGAAAAAGGCAGGGAACAAGGTAGAAAACAGGGGATTTTGGGGATGATATCAGCCCTGAGAGACTTGGATATCCCAGACAGTATGATACTGCAAAAGCTACAGGAAAAGTTTTTGCTGACAGAAGAGGAATCACAGAAATATTTAAGCCGGTGATTTGCGGAACAGGCAGAGCATATATAAAGTGTTCTGCCTTATGTGTATCCAATAATATTTGAGCATTTTTCGCACTTGGGGATGTTATGGAGAGCCATACCACAAGTAAGTGCGAAAGGGAACGTAGGTTCAAGCAAGGCAAAGAAAATAAGCGTTATAATTTAACCCCTATTGGAGTGTTTGACTTTAATAGGGGTTGCTATGTTTTAATTGTAGGGTATACGATATATAAAAAGCAGAGCGAAAAGGCAATAGATACCGGGCTTGATGATGTGGCGGAGGAGATTTTGGCAAAAGTGAAATCTGCCGGGCAATTAAAAGAAATGGGGTAAAAATATTGGGAGCCGCGGCTTTGTGAATATTGTATTCTGCAGGTATCCTGTGTATAATGGTAGTAGAAAGCAGGCACAGGAGGAAACATGGCGATAAAAGAGAGTGTGAAGACAAACTAAGAAGAATTAAGCATATCCAATGATTTCATGCTTGGGAAAGCCATGCAGAACCCGGAACTGTAGAAATACATTAAGCCAGATTGTGGATGCCAGAAGTGTCAGGCTGGATGTATATGTACAGGATAATAAGTATATTGTCCATTGCTTAACACCAGAAGATTCAAGAAAATAGAAAACGATATTGGTCAGATAAAAGGAGATAAAATGACTGTAGCGGAAACACAAATGGTAGAGGAAGCTTTAAAAAATTATGATTTTGAAAAAACGAAGATTTCATTTATCAGACATAATGAAAATATTACATGTAAGGTAACTGCAGATGGGAATGACTATGTGCTGCGTATCCACAGCCCTATGGAGGGCTTTTCTCTGAAGCTGTTTGAACATGGGTCATCAGAGAAGCTGATACGCGGCGAGACGGAACTATTGCTGCATCTTTCCAAGGCAGCGCTGTTTCCGGTGCAAAGACCTGTCAAAAACAAACTGGGGGAATATATAACTTTTCTTTCGGGTGAAGTGCCTGCGCAGTTGCTGCAATGGGTGGAGGGGAAGACACTGCTGGGTGAAGATATCACGCCATACGCAGGCGAACTGGGCATATTGGCCGCACAGATCCACTCTGCGTCAGAGGGCTTTGCGGGTGAACGAATTTCCTATTCCTATGATCTTGTGTGTGGGATGAGGTCTGAACTTGCAGTCGCAGTGGAAAAGAACCATCTTACGCAGAAGCAGGCCTCTGTATGCGGCGATGTGCTTACTGAAATAGAGCATATTATGACAGAACTTGACAGACAACCAAATTCCAAATCTCTGATCCATGCGGACTTAGGCACTGAGAATATAATAAAAACACCTTTAGGTCTTGCACCGATTGATTTTTCTCTTTCCGGTTTTGGCTATCGGGCACAGGAATGTGGTATGATTGCCTTTAATTATGAAAATGAGGAATACAGGGAGGTTTTTAGAACCAGTTATGAAGAGGCAAGTGGTGTCGAGATAAAGCGGCATCACATGAAAGCCTTCGGCATATTCAGTATTTTGGCATTCATTGCCACACAGCATGACAGATACTGGACAGAGTTGTGGTTTCAGGATTCGATAGCGAATTGGACAGGTACATTATTTGTGGAATTATTGAACGAATAGAATATCCAAAGGGTGACTCTTGTCAAGCTGTGCAGGCATTAACATATAAATGGGTTAATTTTACTGCGCCAGAAAGAAAAAGAGCGGCGAAGGAAGCAGAGCGCCTGAAAAGTCATGCATAACCCGGAGTTGTGCGAAGAGTTAATGCAGAAGATTCTTCCAGGCAGAGTATATAAAGTGTTCTGTCTTATTTGTATCCAATAAAATCTAATCATTTTTCTCACTTGGATACGTTATGGAGAACCACATAACAAGTAAGTGCGTAAAGACGGGTATTTGCGGGAAACAGAACAGGAATATATTTTATACTGTTTTTCAGGAGCTTAAAGCGATAAATTGACATTCTGCAGATATCGTTCTGAAGAGGAGAAGAAACATTAATGAGTATTTTACTTGCAAGACACGGGGAGACTGATTGGAATATTGCGAAAAGAGTACAAGGCACAACGGATATCCCTTTGAATGAAAATGGGGTAAAGCAGGCGCAGCTCCTGTGCGAAAATCTCGAAAGGGACAAAGTAAATCTCTGCCGAATCTACAGCAGCTGTCAAAGAAGGGCGCTGACAACTGCCGAGATCGTTGGCTCGAGATATAATGTACCGGTGAAAGTAATTCCTGGATTAGAGGAAATGAATTTGGGGTTGTTTGAAGGACATACCTGGGATGAAATTGATATGCTGTATCCGGATGAACTTAAAAAATGGCATTCTGATAAACGCTATAATAAGGCGCCAAACGGAGAATCCTATCAGGATTTACTGGAAAGGCTGTTTTTAGCTTTAAACCGGATAATGAAAGAAGTGGAAGAGGATATCAATTCAGGCAGGGATGTTTTGATTTTAACTCACGGTGCAGTGATCATGTCACTGTTGACGCTTAAAAACGATCTTGACTTTAGTACATCTTATACCGTCATAAATATTGAGAATGCACAGGCAATAAAACTTGAACCAAGCGACTTACAGGAAACACAACAGAAATTGTATCTGAAATCAGTACAATGAGAGAGAAAGGGTACTTATACAAAAAACACAATTATAATTGTAAATGAAATATATTGAGGTATGAGTAACCTGGCTCAATGCCTTGCTGCCAAGGGCGGTTGAGGGCTGAGATGGAAAAGGCGGACAGGAATAAAGCTGTTTGCGGCAGGGGATAAAAGAAAAATGAAAAACGAGGGCTTTATCATAATATTGTTATTTGTTTTACTGCCTTTTTTAATGGGGTGCGGAAGAAATGGTAAGGAAATAATTTCCGAAGAATCTGGATTAGATTCCACAGTAAAGTCTGAATCGGAAGAGTTGCTGGATGCATTTCTCGCAGGTGAAATTCCAGCAATTTATGACGGTGGTGATGAATCGGTTATAATGTTTGATCAGTTGCCGTTTGATGAGCAAGATTGGTTTAGTTATTCTGCTGGAGAACGGATTGATCTGGATAATGATGGCGAAAACGAGCAGATAGTGAACGGTCCCTATGGGGGCATTTATTTTGATGCCAGAGACGGAAAAGTATATGTATTAGCAGAGGGAGAGGGAACAACGGGACTTTTGTCTTACACGGACTATGATGGTGCGACTTGGATTGTACACAGTGATACTACGCATGTTGGAAGGCAGATATATTGGCTGACGAGGTATGATGGGGAAGGGAGTATCGTAGATGAATTTCAGTTTGGGGCGGTATACTGGGATTCACTCGACGATAAATATGATGAAAGCAGTGACTTTACTTATCGTGGCGAAAATATATCCATGGAAGAATATGAGGCATTAAGAAAAGAAATTTTTGGCTGGTAAATGGATGCGGCCAATATTTGAGCATTTTTATGTAGTGGGTTTAGGAAGTTTAACCGGGAAACAATGCGAAGAGACATCAATAGAGGGAGATGACTATGACAGAAAGAACAATTATGATTTTTCCGCAATTTGATAATCAGAAAATTATCGATGATATCAGAGCGAAATATGATCCGTTATGCCGTCTGGTCAAACCACATATTACGCTGGTGTTTCCCTTTAAAAGCGATATGTCGAATGATGTATTGTATCGGAAATTAGTTGAAAGCCTTAAATCCTCACATCCGTTTCCACTGGTTATAGAAGGAATCAGCAGACATAATGATCAATATGGAAATTATATTTTGCTAAATGTAATGAAAGGTTCTAGGGAACTTATAGATATGCATAATGAATTATACTTGCACATTTTTGGAAAACAGTACGATGAGCCCTTTATTCCCCATATGACGGTCGGAAACCTTGATTCGGTTGAACAAATGGAGGAAGCATATAACAGCGTTAAAGGGATAGATGATCGCTTTGAAACGATCATAGATAAAGTATCCATTGAAATGATTGGAGAGCATGGGGAATCAATAATAGTTATAGAGAAGAAACTTTAGTGTCTTACTGAAAAATTGGTATTTGGAGGAACAATATGCAGGGGCGGAAATTTTGTAAGGAATCAGATTACGAAAAAGTGCATCTCTTTTTGATGGACTGTTATCAGGAAAATAGGAATATTACCTGTTGGTTACCCGAACGATTTGATGATTTATTGTTCCGAGTTGATACGCTGTACAGAGACGAAAGAGGAATGCCTGCTTCTCAAGATTATATTTACATTTTCGAAGAAGAGAATGTTATAGTCGGAGTGATTATACCGGATGGCGATTCTTTTAATAGTTGTATTAAGCGCGGTTATGAACATATTTTCGCGGCAATGCTTGATTTGGCTGAAAAAGAATTATTGCCTTTATTTCAGCCTGATGAAAATGGGGAGATTGATTTTCTGGTAGTATCGCATGATAGTCTGACATATCAGTCTGATGAATTATTGAAGCGTGGATATGTAAAAGATAAAGCCGAAGATTATGATAATGTTCAGAAGCCCATGGAAACAAAATATCAGTTAAATTTGCCGGATGGATACAAACAGGTATATGGACAGATGCTTGACGAAAACAGAAAGGCAAAAGCATGCCATTATGGGTTTCATCCGGAAGATGATAATGGAATTTTAGAAGGGGATTTCAGAGAGGGAATCAAATCTTATCATGCAAGAAAACAATCAAAATTCTATCATGACAGTTTTGAAAGTCTGATTATGACTGTGGATGGTGACATATGTACTTATAGCTTTTGCTATGTGAATAAAGAACTGGGAACGGCATTTATTGAACCTGTATGTACCAGAGAAAAATATAGAGGAAAAGGCTTATGCAGACAAATGATATATGGCATAATAAACAGACTTAAGG
>CAZKAO010000034.1:10614-32088 GCA_964550745.1 uncultured Acetatifactor sp. | reverse complement strand
AATATAGACCTCGTATTGGCAATTTAACCACCATATAAAGCAAGTCAAACACCACCGTGTTAAGTAAATCACCTGCGAAAAAAAGCAAAACATAGATGACAATATGTCTTATTACTTTTGCCTTCGAAAACTGTGTTTCCATTTGAATAGCCCCCTTGCCTAAATCCCGATTATACTGCTTGGTAAATCGGATTTAGAGTGTTTTCTCATAATAGGAGCGGAGAACCGGCTCCAGCTCCCGCCATTTGATTTCGTACCGCTGACGCTGTTCCTCCACCGACATGGGCTGGATGATATGTTCCTTTCCCCGATACTTGACCGTAATAGGTTTCTGTTTCTCCGGGTCCAGGCCATGAAAACCGTCAAACAGCTCTCGGCCCTCCTCCAGATTGCGTATAAGGAGAGAGGTGGTAGCCCTGTGCTTCTCGGTCAATTCGTAATCGTGGATGTCCACCCCGTGAGCCAGCAGCTCGTCCAGCACCGCCTCCAGCATCTCCCGCAGCTGGCGGTTGTGGCTCTTGTCCCCCTCTGTATTGTAGCTTGTATAGGACGAGCGGGCGAAATTGTCATACTGGTCCAATGCATACTGCCAGGCGTTGCGGGACCCAAAATCAGATGTCGCCTTTTGATTGGGGTCCATACCCATGTCCAACAGGCGGCGCAGCAGCAGGAAAAATTCCTTTGACCGATCCTTCATGGCCTGGGACACATAGTCTCCCGCCCGCATAAAGCACTGGCCCACGGCAAGATACCAGATGGGACAAGATTCGTTGTGGGGCTGGCTGGGTTCGTCCTGAAAATTCACGTCCGCCCCTCGATCCAGCAGCAGATGAGCCACCGCTGGGTTGTCGCTCTTGATAGCCACCATCAGCGGGGACTGACCGTGATCTTTTTTGGGCGGGGCAACGGCGAGGCAGGAGATCAGGTCCGGGTTCTTGTCCAGAATGCGAATCACCTCGTCCAACTTACCCTGACGAATGACAGTGAACAGCTTTTTCATAAAGGTTCCTCCTTAAATTTTCTCAATTTTTTCCTTCGGATTCTACTCCTACCCCGCAGCCATTGCCAAGGTCCAGTAGCCATACAATATAATTAAGCATATCACGCTCGGGATAAAAAATATAAATCTTACACACTTTTGCTTTATTCTCACGAATAGAAAGCCTAAAACGTTCACAACTAAAAGTGGTATAAATCCAAATGTTAATACTGCGCCTGCCCACTCCCATGTTTCAGCAGGTAACGTCCCCGTAGGATTCACTATCGCAGTGTCATGGGTAAGACACGGAATGGCAAAATAGATTAAGCACTTCTCCTTCCAAATCTCTTTACTTCCCGTGCCCACTGTCATAGCGGTCCACCATCTCGGTAATTTCCAGCGCGTACCGGGGATAGGCCGTCACGATATCCTTGATCTCCTGCTTTGCCTCTGCGGCCACCTTGTTGTTGTACTCCATCTGCTTGCGCAGGGACTGCCTTCTCTGGATCAGCTCATGACGCAGCTCCACCTGCTCCTTGTGCTCCAGAATAACTGCCACATTTCCACAGAGCTGCTCTGGATACTGGATATGATAGTGCCCAAGCTGGTTCAAGAGCTGGTTCTGATAATACTCCCGCCTTGCCTCCGTCTCCGCAAACTGCTTGCGCTGCTCCTTTTCCTCCAGATACTTCTGATAGAGCTTCTCCAGCTTCTTTCCGCTGTTGACATCATATTTCATATAGAGATAATCCAACAGATTGGTGTTGTTGACATAGCGGATCTTTACCTTATTCTGCAGCTTGACCAGCTTTCTCATATCGCGCTGCACACGCTGCAGGTCCTTCTCCGTGTCCATATACTTCACAGCCAGAATCGTCAGTGCCAGCGCCGCCGCCAGCACAGCGATAAAATAGCCGATCTGCGTCTGCATTTTCAGGCCAAACTGCAGCACTGCCAGCAAAATCAGGCAGATCACCAGGGCGGTCAGAAAGATCACTACCATCCCCCGCAGATTTTCTATTATGCCGAAAAGCTCATTTTTCCGATAATCATAGGCATGTCTCTCCCCGTCCAGACGCTGGAGATCCTGCTTTATCAGGGTGCCATAATTCTCTGCATCCCTGATCTTGGTTATACCGTCCTCCAGTTCCGTCTCCCTGCCTTTCATCTGGTAGTAGAGGGCATCGTCCATCCTGTTCTTGCGCTGGGTGAAATTCTCATACTCCCGCTCCAGATTCTGCAGCCTGCGGGCAGTGAGCTCCAGGGATTCCTTCTCCTGCTTCGGCAGCGCCTCCAGCTCCTCCAGATCTGTCAGATATGTGGTCACTCTGCTGTACTCTCCCTGGAGCATCTCCAGCTCTTTGGATGCCTCCGCAATCTGCTCCAGACAATCCGTCACATATCGGCTGCGTTCCTCCTCCTGCTCAAAATCCACGCCTTCCCTGGCGTTTACCAGTTTCTCCCATTCCCCTTCCCTGGCTTCCCGTCTGCTTCTGGGTTTAAATATTTTCTTTATAAAATCAAATAGTTTCAAGCTGGCCTCCCTAATATTTTTTCCTGCGATAATCGTTTTTCAGCGTCTGCAATATCCTGTCATTCTCCTCATTGTATCCCTGGATATCTCCCTCTGCCCTCCGGGACCGCAGCAACGCAAGACGCTTGTACTCCGGGGTGTCCCGCCAGGACTGCTCCGCATTCTCCACCGCCTGCTCCACCTTCAGAGACGCCTGATACCATTCGGGATATTCCGCCGCCAGCGCCACATAGTCCCGTTCCGGCAGCTGCAGCCTGCGGGCTGCCAGGTAATCCATAAAATAATCCTCCTGCTCCCCGCTGATCTTCCATGCCTGATACAACAACTCCGCCGCCTGCCCGTAGAGCATCTGCCCGGCATAAACCACACCCTTGTTATGCAGGATACCTGCCGACAATGCCTGCAGTGCCGGCACCTCCATCTCCTGGTTCTCCCGAATCTGCTCCAACAGCCTGTCATAGCCCTTCAGAGCTTCCTCGTATCTCTTCTGCTCTGCCAGACGGTCTGTCTGCAGCTTCTGCTTCTCATAATTCGACAGTCCCGATCCGGCTTTCAGAGTGTCTTCTACCTGCTGTATGGTCTCGCTGTCATAGAGTCCCACATATGCCAGTATCCGGGTTACAAATCCGCTCAAAGCCCCCTGCTGATGCACCATCGGATGCAGTGTCTGCGCCAGTCCCGGAAGCTGACAGTCCTTTCGGATAAAGGTAAGCAGTTCATCATTCATAATGCTGACGTCCAGCAGAAAAGCATTCTCTTTAAGGCAATAGCACAGTTCCTCGATACAGTATACCCGCAGTCCCAGCTTGGGCAGCACATAGGGCTCCGGGGCATATCCGCCCACACAGACCATAACTCCCGTTCCATCCGGAGTACTCTCCTGCTGCCCGTCTCCGCAGACAATTTTCTGATGCCAGGCCATCTCTGTAGCCGGTCGGATTTCACCGAATCCCAGATCCTCCAGTTCCACGCAGAGCAGACGCTCTCCCTCCATATGCAGATTCATCCGTATTCTGGCCAGTTCACAGGCACTGCAGTCCTCCCGTCCCGCAGCCTCCCAGCTCCGGGGAAGTTCTCCCAGTGACAGGGGCAGCCGGGTTACAGCACCTGCAATCAAAGGAGTTATCACCAGTGGAATCGGCTGCCATGACCGCACATAGAACTCGCAGCTATATACGCAGTCATACCAGTTCTCCCCCGCATCCAACAGGGCATAGTAAGACTCCTCCCCCTGGCGCAGCACGTTCATGCCAATATTGTACTTCAGCTTGTCCCCACCCAGAAACACATATTCCTTGCCGGTCCTGCTGCCAAAATGCTTATCCATCAGACAGTAGACCGCACCCTTGCTGTACAGGTTCACGCCCTGAAACACACGCCTTCCCTTGCAGAGATAACGCAGACTCTGGGGCATCCATTCCCCTGCAAAGCTCTCCCCGATCAGATATACCGAGGATACTGTTCTCTCCTCACATTCCTGGCTCACCACCTGCAGCAGCTCCTGATCCAGCTGCTGCTGCCTGCCCGCGTCCAGGCCGCTGACGTCCGGCAGACAGCTCTCCCCTGAAAAAGGGTAAAGCTGTTGATGTACATATGCAACAATCGGTGTGGTGCGCCTATTGCACTCCATGCGCATACCGTAGATCCCGTCCT
This sequence comes from uncultured Acetatifactor sp., assembly GCA_964550745.1. GTDB lineage: Bacteria > Bacillota > Clostridia > Lachnospirales > Lachnospiraceae > Acetatifactor. The sequence continues at coordinate 27,922 of CAZKAO010000034.1, read as the reverse complement.
CCCGGTAATCCAGCAGCAGCGTCTGATAAAACCACAGATCCTTCGGCTGATACAGCATATAGCCATAAAAGCTCTCCGCATAGGTCTGGTAGTACACCCTGATATACCCCAGGCTCAGACCTGTCACGGTCTGGTTCAGCACTTCAATCAGTCTGCCATCCAGCTTCCTGCAGGTAACCATCATGGCCACAATTCTCTCCGGTGCGGACACCAGAGACAACAGCCCCAGGCTTCTCTTTACGAACAGGGTCAGCAGCGCCACGGGTTCATAGCTCTCCTCATCGATCAGCAACTGTTCCCCCGCCACAGCCAGCTCCACCAGATTGTCCACCACAATGGCCTCCTCAGGATTGTCCTGGGCAAACCGCTGGGCTTCCCTGCCGAAAAACCACTGTCCAGTGCCCCTGCGCTTGCACAGCATCGTGGGAATATTGTAATACTCCTCGCCAGCCACACTGGACAGGGTCTCCACCTCACTGTCCTGCGACAAATAGGCATAGCTGATCTGGGAAAAAACATTTCCCAGATCATACCCTATGATAATCTTGTCACCAGTTCCCAGCATATCTACCTCTTCCCGCATAATCGGGGCCTGCCCAAGTCAGGCTCCCGCCGCGTCCGTGTTCTTGCATCCGTCATTGTCGCCATTTCCAGAACTTACTTCAGTTGGAAAAATTCTCTGTTAAAATATTCCATCCGATAAAACTCTTCCATCTGACAGTCCAGGGTATCATAGTCCTGCAGGCTCCTGCTGACCGCCATCTCATTGATCCGCCCAAAGCGGCCCTCCTGCTCCAACGCAGGAACATCGCTTCTCTGCAGTCTGCCGCTCTCCATCAGCTGTTCAACCCTGCCCCGCTCCTCCATGATATAGTATTGCAGGCTTTCTCCGAAAAACAGTACAAACTCCTTACTGCATACGCCGCCGCATACGGGAAGCATCTCCTCTGTAATATAGGAGTCCTCCTCGCTGTTTTCCTGAGTCTGCAGGTAATGTATCCGCACTATACTGTCCGGATGTCCGTGATATTCGATAAAGGTTCTGTCCATGATGGGCGCCAGCTCCCTCTCCATTCCTCTGTAAGCCAGGAAATCCTTCAGACGGATTCCCTCCTCCATCAATTGACAGATAAAATCTCTTGCCGTCCGCCAGATCTCCTCCGAGATCTCCTGAGCATGCCCCGCATAGTATTTCACAAAAGCCAGCATGCATACCTTCTGCACCGGTTCCTGACTCTGATGCAGGCGCAGAATCTCCTTGAAAATCTCCAGAGGCACTTCCTTTCCCCTGACGTAATAGTCGTAGGCGCTCTGGGAGAGATAGGCGGCTGCCACCTCCGGATCTGCCCCCTGGGACACATAGCTGGCGAAAATCTCGTCCTGCTCCCCCACATAGGTTCCGGTCACAAGCATCTGCAGCAACAAACGTTCACTGAGTTCGTGACAGTCCACATCATAGGAACGTGCCGCTTTCCAGATGCTGCGCATATCCCTGGAAAGCCCCTGATAATGCAGGCACAGATACCGAACAATCGTACCATCATATTTTTTCTGACTAAATAACATTTCCGACAGCTTCAGGAGCTGCTCATCCCTGGCATACTCCCTGCTCTGTATGATCTGCCCCGCCAAATGGAGCAGCGCCTTGTCGTCCATATCGTACAGACTGTAGTTGCATAGCCAGCGATACGCCTGCTCATAGAGGCCGCAGATCACCATATATCGCACCGCTTCCCGGCATTCCTGCCGCCCCAGAAGCTCCTCGGGGAGACCCTCCAGAAAATCGTATAACTTCTGCTTCTGATCTGTCCGATAATAATACTGCATCAGCCGCAGACACGCCTCCCTGCGCACTGCCGGCTCCAACTCCTCGTAGTGCCAGATCCGCAGCCACCTTGCCGCCTGCTCTTCCTTCGGTTCCTCCAACAGTTCCCCACTGTGATACAGATACAGATCCAACTGCGGGCTGTCTTTCACCAGGGCTGCCACCTGCCGTATATACCTGCCCGGCGCCATCAGCTTGTCCTGCGTGTTGGGAATCCCCTGCACATACCGGTCTCCGTTTCCATTCTCCAGCATCACCACACAGTCGCTGCCATACAGAGCAAAGCAGGCGCTTTTGCCAGTAAACGGATATATTGTCTCCATCCGGCTGCCCGGCTGGCAGATCACCACATTACGGATTCCCGGATGGGACAGGCGAATCTCATGGGCAAAAATCAAGCTGCTCAGCTGCGGCGCCGTCTTTTCGTCAATCATATCATCCGTCAGCAGTTCCCTGTACAGAACAGCCAGATCCCTGTTCATACGTCCTTTCCGAATCTGTTCTGTCACAAACTGTTCCATCTGCTGGCAATAATCGGCATAAAGATCGATATACTCTTCCTTATGCTCCAGCAGATAGCGGTACATGCAGGCGCAGCGCGCATGATCCAGATTGTTCTGGTAAGAAAAATACAGCAGCACCTGCTTGGGCAGGGATACCTCCCCGTCCAGACTCAGCGCCATCATAAAATATTCATACAGCTTGGTAATCCGAAGCTCCGCTTCAACTCCCCGCCGATACCATTCAAACGCCTCCGGCGTGACCTTATTGCCCTTGATCAGCAGCCGGCATATCTCTTTCAGAATCCTCTCCTGGGGAAACTCTTCATAGCAGCTGCGCAGAAGAGCAAACAGCTGCGGCGAGTACTCCCTGATACGCTCCGCCAGATAGTACATCTGCTCCAACAGCTCCGGCGACAGAGCCTTTCTCTTATTGCCATAGACCAACACCTGCAGTTCAAAGCTTCCAAGCCTGCGCAGCATTGCCGGATTCATATTCAACAGCTGCAGAGCCTCTATATAGATCACCGGGCTGCTGCAGCCATGCTCCGCCTGTTTTACCAGAAAATTCCATTTGGCTCCCGGCGTCCGATGATACTCTTTTGACAGATATAAAAGCAGCCATGCCACGCGCCATTGTCCGGGATTCTCATAATAAATCCGCCGCACCCGCTCCGTAGCCTGCGCCACATATCCCTCCTCCTGGTTCAACAGCGTAGTCAGATACAGATAGTAGGCTTCCAACACCTCAGGGTCCTGTTCATACAGTCCTTCCCCCTGCTCCAGCAGCTCGACTGCATGATCCAACAGCCACCCCGCCTCATGAGGACGCTGGTTCGTTATCATCAGCTGGGCCTGGAACAGTCTTGCTGCCACATCCTGCTCATCCATTGCCACCAGGGCCTCCACCAGCTTATCAGACTCTTTCAGCCAGATGGAGGTGCTGATCTGTTTCAGGCGCATGGCCTGATAATGCTCCATCAGCTGCACCCAGATACGTTTGCGCTCTCTGGCGGCTCTGGCAAGAGCAGCCCTTCCCCGGCTGCTGTACACAGTCACCGGCACAGTCAAGATACGCTCCGTATCAGACAGGGTGATACATCCCAGGTTCCGCCCGCCATGCAGCATACTGCTGTCCACAAAGACCGGAAGGCGGCAGGCGCTTCCCATAAAGTCATCATTGGTGATTATCTGCTTCTCCGTGAAAAGAAACTCTCCCTCCACAGCCACCTGCAGACAGGTATATCCCCATCCGCTGCGGGTCAGGTTAATCTCCAGCTCCGTCACCCCCACCGGCTCCTCAATCTCAAGTTCCGTCTCCACGGCCATATATTCGAGCGGCTGCTTCTTGTGTACAGCCGTCAGGAACTGATCCACATTGTGTTCATTGCCCTCGTTGGAGGATAAACCCATGTACAGAGTATAGTGCTGCCTGTCATTTCCCACCAGAATATTGACAAATTCAGGAGAGTAAAACAGGGCCACCGCCTCCTCCCAGCTGCTTCTGGCAAGATTGGCGAAGTGAAACAAATTTTTGACTGGCCCTTCGGAGGACTGGAGTACTGCGCCGGATACAGTCGCCACAAAGGGCAGATAGTACTCTCCCAGATTGCTGACCACATATATATTGCCCTTGACCACCTCACCTGCCTGCAGCTGCTCTCCATGAAACCGGAAGAATATCTCTTCGTCGGTGCCCGCCAGCTCCGTGGTCAGACATTCCATCCGGATATCCGAGCAGTTCACCCGGCCGACAGCACGACTGCCATGCACCTCAATGCCAAAACTTCCCTCATAGCATTCTCCCGGCGGCAGGAACAACTCTATTTTTGTACATGTAAAATCAAGAGAACCATTCTCATATTCGAATTTCCTCTCTAAAATCTGTTTCAACATATCCTGCATAGTTACCTCTGCCTGCATATCGCAAGCCGTGCTTGCGATATTGCGTCAATATGTATTTGAATGTGAAGCATTCAAAATTTCACCTCGAATGCCTGTTCATCCCTATACAGTGTACCATATTCATCTGCAACTGGCAAACAAATATTCTGTTTTATATCGTTCTTTTTATGTCCCGGGCAGCTTTTGTTACGCTCCAAAAGGGAACATTCAAGCATTGTTCCGCATACATTGGTAAGGAAGAACCCCGACCGAATTCAGAAAGGCATTCTATGTTTGAAAAAAAAGCAGACTTGACAGCCACTCAGGAAGATACTGCTGTGGAAATGAACGCTCAAAGTACCGGTACACTACAGATCAGCGTGACTTCCTCCGTGACATCCACTCCCATTGAGGGAGCTACCGTCACCATCTCCTATACCGGCAATCCCGACAGCCCCATCATGACTCTGACCACCAACAGCTCCGGGGAGACGGAGGTTGTGTCCCTGCCCACCCCGCCTGTGGCCTACTCGCTGGACCCCGAGAATCTGCAGCAGCCATATTCGGAGTACAATATTATGGTCACGGCCGAAGGCTACGAGCCTGTGTATGTGACCGGCTCCGAGATGTTCCAGGGCGAATTGTCCCTTCAGCCCATCCGTATGAACCCGATGGAGATGGAGCCGGGAGAGGATGAAAAGCTGGTGATCATCCCTGAACACACCCTGTTTGGGGACTATCCGCCCAAGATCCCTGAGGACGAGATCAAACCCATGGCCGAGACCGGGGAGATCGTGCTGAGCCGTGTGGTGATCCCTGAATACATCATTGTTCATGACGGCGTACCGTCTGATTCCTCAGCCCCCAACTACTGGGTGCGCTATAAGGATTACATCAAAAATGTGGCTTCCAGCGAGATATACTCCACCTGGCCCGAAAGCACTATTTATGCCAATATCCTGGCCATCCAGTCCTTCACATTAAACAGAGTATACACCGAATGGTACCGGAATCAAGGGTACAACTTTACCATCACCTCCTCCACCGCCTATGACCAGAAATGGATCTACGGGCGCAATACTTTTGAGAATATTGACTATCTGGTGGACAGTATTTTTGCCAATTACCTGTCCCGCCCCGGAGTGCGGCAGCCCATTTTTACATCCTACTGCGACGGCCAGCGGGTTACCTGCAACGGCCTCAGCCAATGGGGTTCCAAATATCTGGGAGACCAGGGCTACTCTGCCATCGAGATCATACGCTACTATTACGGCAGCGATATGTATATCAACACCGCCGATGTGATCTCCGGCGTCCCTTCCTCCTGGCCGGGATATGCCCTCACCATCGGCTCCTCCGGTGAGAAGGTGCTGCAGATGCAGAACCAGCTCAACCGCATCGCCCGCAATTACCCGGCTATCCCCGTCATCACCGCAGACGGGATCTACGGTTCGGCCACGGCAGATGCAGTCCGCACTTTCCAGGGGATCTTCAATCTGCCCAGGACCGGCGTGGTGGACTATCCCACCTGGTATGAGATCTCTGAGATCTATGTGGGGGTCAGCCGGATTGCGGAACCGGGATAATATATGCCCGACAGGCACGACAAAAAACCCACAAATTTCCCTTCCGAAGAGAATTTGTGGGTTTTCCTTTTATCCAATATTTTTCGTTAAGCGCTCTTATTTCTCAGCCAGAGCTGTCTTCAGGGCCGCGGTCAGCTGAGGTACAATCTTGTTCAGATCGCCCACTACGCCGTAGTCAGCCACATCGAAGATCGGCGCGTCCTCATCCTTGTTGATGGCAACGATGATATCAGACTCCTCCATGCCAGCCACATGCTGGATGGCGCCGGAGATACCGATGGCAAAATATATCTGGGGACGAACGGTCTTGCCGGTCTGACCCACCTGCAGATCCTTGGGCTTCCAGCCGGAATCCACAACGGCACGGGAACAGGATACAGTACCACCCAGAACCTCTGCCAGCTCCTCCAGGATCTTGAAATTCTCCGGGCTGCCCACTCCACGGCCGCCGGATACCAGCACCTTGGCATCCATGATATCCACAGTATCGGAAACAGCCTTCACCACTTCCTTGATGGTCACATAGCGGTTGTTGGGGGTGAATCCGGGATTGAACTCCTCAATCACTGCCTTTGCGCCCTTGATCGGCTCGATCTTCTGCATAACGCCGGGACGAACGGTAGCCATCTGAGGACGGTTGTCAGGGCAGGCGATAGTTGCGATAGTATTGCCGCCGAAAGCCGGACGGGTCATCAGCAGCTGATTGTGCTTCTGCTCCTGTCCCGGAATGGGGTTCAGCGGGAAATCGCCGATCTCCAGCACAGTACAGTCTGCAGTCAGACCGGTAGCCACTCTTGCGGACACGGTAGGGCCCAGATCACGGCCGATGGCTGTTGCGCCCACCAGCACGATCTCAGGCTTGTACTGATTGATAACGGATGCCAGCGCATGAGCATAAGGCTCAGTCCTGTACTCCTTCAGTTCGGGATCATCCACCAGGATAACCTTGTCAGCGCCGTACTCAGCCAGAGAATCAGCCAGATCTTTGACGCCCGAGCCGATCAGCACTGCCGTCACTTCTGTTCCCAGCGCCGCTGCCAGCTCTTTACCTTTTCCAAGTAATTCATATGCGATACCGCTGATTACGTTGTCTACCTGCTGGGCAAACACGTATACACCTTTATATTCTTCTAAATTCATGGTTTGGTTTACCTCCTAATATTAGTTCCGCATATCCCCTACAAGCACACATGGCCGATGATTCATATCCGGCCGCTTGGGCGTCCCGATATGAATCAGTGCGCTTTCCGGGTATATGCTGATTATTTATATCACCATTATACGATGTGCTTCTCCTTGAACTTGCCAACAATGTAAGCAACTGCCTCCTCAGGAGACTCAAAAGCCATTTTCTCGCCTGCGCCCTTGCGGACCTTGTCAGAAGCCTTCGCAATCTTGGTGGGAGATCCCTTCAGACCCAGATTGCTGTCATCCACATCCTTCAGGTCTGCTCTTCCCCAGGTGGTAATCTCTGCCGCGCATGCATCAAAGATTCCGCCGGGAGTCATATAACGGGGATCATTCAGCTCGGACAATGCCGTGATCAGACAGGGCATCTGTGCCTCCAGCACATGATATCTGTCGTCATACTGACGCTGTACGATCACCTTGTTTCCATCGATCTTGATGTCCTGCGCATAGGAAATCACAGGAATCTGCAGATGCTCAGCGATCTGGGGACCAACCTGTGCGGTGTCGCCATCGATAGCCTGACGGCCTGTGATGATCAGGTCATACTCCAGGTTGCGGATAGCGCCTGCAATGGTGGTGGAGGTAGCCCAGGTGTCTGCGCCGCCCAGCACACGGTCAGTAACCAGAATTCCCTTGTCAGCGCCCATGGCGATGGCCTCACGCAGCACATCAGCCGCCTTGGGAAGACCCATGGTCAGGACAGTTACCTCTGCGCCATACTGATCCTTCAGGCGCAGCGCCGCCTCCAGGCCTGCCTTGTCATCGGGATTCATGATAGCCAGCATAGCGCCTCTATCCAGTGTTCCGTCCGGATTGAACTTAACGCCGCCCTTGGTATCCGGAACCTGTTTAATACAAACGATAACTTTCATTGTATTTTCACTCCTTATTTTTAATATTGTTTTCATGATATTGCCTGCATACTTTCAGAATCGTAATGCCGGCATTGACTTACTTCAGCAGGTTGGCAGAGATAACCATTCTCTGAACCTCGCTGGTGCCCTCGTAGATCTCCGTGATCTTGGCATCGCGCATCATACGCTCTACATCGTACTCTCTGATATAGCCGTAACCGCCGTGCAACTGAACAGCCTTGGTGGTCACTTCCATAGCCACCTCTGCAGCATACAGCTTGGCCATGGCAGCCTCAACGGAATAGGAAATCTTGGGATTGGTCTTGTACTCGTCCTTCTTGCGGGCAGCCTTGTATACCAGCATCTTGGCAGCCTCAACCTTGGTAGCCATATCAGCCAGCTGGAACTGGGTATTCTGGAACTGTCCGATGGTACGGCCAAACTGCTTTCTCTCCTGCACATAGGCGATAGTGGTCTCCAGAGCGCCCTCTGCCAGACCCAGAGCCTGTGCAGCGATACCAATACGGCCGCCATCCAGAGTATGCATGGCAATATTGAAGCCCTTGCCCTGCTGTCCCAACAGATTGCCCTTGGGAATACGGCAGTCCGTAAAGATCAGCTCATAGGTGGATGAACCGCGGATACCCATCTTCTTCTCCTTGGTGCCAAAGGTGAATCCGGGAGTACCTTTCTCCACGATAAATGCGGAAATCTCCTTCAGGAATTTGCCTCTCTTCTCAACCTTGCCGGTCACGGCGATTACGATATAGACGTCCGCCTCTTTACCGTTGGTGATAAAACACTTGGAGCCGTTCAGCACCCACTCGTCGCCGTCCAGCACAGCCTTGGTCTGCTGTCCCTGGGCATCGGTGCCTGCGCCGGGCTCTGTCAGACCGAACGCGCCGATCTTGCGGCCGCTGGCCAGATCGGGAAGATACTTCTGCTTCTGCTCATCTGTGCCGTAGGTCAGAATAGGATCAATACACAGGGAAGTATGTGCGGAAACGATAACGCCTGTGGTGCCGCATACCTTGGAAAGCTCCTCCACGCACATTGCATAGGTCAGGATATCACAGCCCTGTCCGCCGTACTCCTTGGGAACGGGAATACCCATGAAGCCATATTTTGCCATCTTCTCCACGGTCTCCCTGGGGAAACGCTCCTCCTCATCCACTTCCTGTGCAAGAGGCTTTACTTCCTTCTCGGCGAAATCCTTGAACAGCTGTCTCGCCATCTCATGCTTTTTGGATAATGTAAAATCCATGATTTATTCCTCCACTTTCATATAAATTTAGACATTATTTTGCGTAATTGTAGAAGCCCTCTCCGGTCTTCTTGCCCAGCTTGCCTGCGCGTACCATCTTTCTCAGCAGGGGAGCGGGAGCATACTTGGAATCGCCGGTCTCCGCATAGATAACCTCCATGATAGCCAGCACGATATCCAGGCCAATGTAATCGCCCAGTGCCAGAGGGCCCATGGGATGATTGGCGCCCAGCTGCATAGCCACATCGATATCGGCCACGGAAGCCACACCTGCGGCATATACGTTGATTGCCTCGTTGATCATGGGGATCAGGATTCTGTTTACCACAAAGCCTGCCGCCTCATTTACCTCAACGGGAGTCTTGCCAATCTCGGTCGCGATACCTTTGATCTTCTCCACCAGGTCTGCAGGGGTGTTAGCGCCCGCAATCACCTCAACCAGCTTCATTCTGTCGGCAGGGTTGAAGAAATGCATGCCGATCAGAGGACGATCCAGACCATTGCCCATCTCTGTGATAGACAGAGAAGAGGTGTTGGAAGCGAAGATACAATCCTTCTTCACGATCTGCTGCAGCTCGGTAAAGGTCTGCTTCTTGATATTCATGTTCTCAGGACATACCTCGATCACCAGGTCACAGTCCGTGCAGATATCCTTTAAACCGGTAACGATCTTGTTCATGATCTCCTCGCCCTTTTCGGCGCTGATCTTCTCCTTGCCAACCAGGAAGTTGATGTTCTTCTGGATCTTGGCCTTACCGCCGTCAGCGAACTCCTGCTTGATATCGCATAAGCATACCTCATAACCGTCTGTCATGGCAAAAGCCTGTGCGATTCCGGCACCCATGGTGCCTGCGCCAATAATACCTACTTTCATGTTTAGTTCCTCCTTAAATAAAATAAATATGTTTACTTGTTCTGGAAAGGCTCTTTCACTTTTTCCTTGTTCTTGTCCAGGAAGAAAGCCATGCCGTACTTCTGATCTTCGGTCTCAAAGCAGTCGCCGAACAACTTTTCTTCGATGACCACGGCCTGATCCATATCCACATCCAGGCCCTCATTGATGGCCTTCTTGCAGTTGCGCACAGCGATGGGGGCGTTCTTGGCGATACCGGAAGCCATCTTCTCGGCAGCTGCCATCAACACCTCCTGTGCGGTCTTCACCACATTGCCCTCTGCGTCAACCTCTGCAGAGTACACCTCGTTCACCAGGCCGATCCGGTAAGCCTCCGGAGCCTTGATGTTGCGGGCCGTATAAATCATCTGCTTAGCCATGCCTGCGCCCACCAGACGGGCCAGTCTCTGGGTGCCGCCAAAACCGGGGGTAATGCCCAGGCCCACCTCAGGCTGTCCGAACACCGCATTGTCGGAACAGATGCGGATGTCGCAGCTCATGGAGATCTCGCAGCCGCCGCCCAACGCAAAGCCGTTGATCGCGGCAATCACAGGGATGGGGAAGGTCTCCAGCTTGCGGAACACATCGTTGCCCTTCTTGCCGAAAGCCTCGCCCTCCGCCTTGGTCAGAGTGCTCATCTCGCCGATATCCGCTCCGGCCACGAAGGACTTCTGTCCTGCTCCGGTAAGAATCAGACATCTCACCTCATCCAGATTCACTGCATCCAGGGCGGCGCTTAATTCGTCCAGCACCTGGCTGTTCAGGGCATTCAATGCCTTCTCGCGATTGATGGTGAGGATTGCATACTGCCCCTTCTGCTCATAAAGTATATATTCCATGTCTACCTCCAATTTCAAACAGCCCGGAGAACTCTGCAGTTCCCCCGGGCTATAGTTATCTGATTAATCTTCAATCTTAACGATCGTAGAACAGCCCATGCCGCCGCCGATACACAGGGTAGCCAGACCGGTCTTAGCGCCCTTGGCCTGCATCTCATGCAGCAGAGTCACCAGGATACGGCATCCGGAAGCGCCCACGGGATGGCCCAGTGCGATAGCGCCGCCGTTGGGGTTCAGCTGCTTGTCTACATCGATACCCAGATCCTTGCCCACGGCAACGGACTGTGCGGCAAATGCCTCGTTGGCCTCGATGATATCAAAGTCCTCGATCTTCATGCCGGTCTTGGCCAGCACCTTCTTGGTGGAAGCCACAGGACCGATACCCATCACCTCGGGACGAACGCCTGCCAGAGCGCCTGCCACGAAGGTGGCCATAGGCTTCACGCCCAGCTCCTTGGCCTTCTCCTCGCTCATCACCACGATGGCGGCAGCGCCGTCGTTGATACCGGAGGCATTACCTGCGGTTACGAAGCCATCGGCATTGATAGGACGCAGCTTCGCCAGACCTTCCATGGTGGAACCGGCACGAGGGCCCTCATCTACCTTGAACTCAATCGTCTCTTTTTTCTTCTTGACCATAACGGGTACGATCTCAGCGTCAAATGCGCCGGACTTCTGAGCCGCCTCGGCCTTCTGCTGGCTCTTCAATGCGAACTCATCCAGCTCCTCGCGGGTCAGACCCCACTCACGGCAGATATTGTCGGCGGTGGTGATCATGTGGTAATCATTGAACGCATCCCACAAAGCATCCTTGATCATGGTATCCACCAGAGTACCGTTGTTCATTCTATATCCATAACGAGCCTGAGGAATGGCATAGGGAGCCATGGACATATTCTCCATACCGCCTGCCACCACGATATCCGCATCACCGGCCATAATCATCTGCGCGGCCTGGTTCACACAGTTTAATCCGGAGCCGCACACCACGTTCATGGTCACTGCGGGTACCTCGATAGGCAGTCCGGCTTTAATCGACGCCTGACGGGCCACGTTCTGGCCAAGTCCGGCCTGGATAACACAGCCCATGTACACCTGGTCAACCTGCTCAGGAGCCACACCAGCCCTGTTTAAAGCCTCCTTGATAACAATTGCACCCAGCTCTGCGGCAGGGGTGGTGCTCAGGGTTCCGCCCATAGTACCGATAGCGGTACGGCAGGCGCCTGCTAATACAACTTTCTTTGCCATTTCTTTCTCCTCCAACTTGTTTTTTTGCATATCTTCGCAGTTTCTGCAATGATTGTTATTTTTTTATCATTGCCATTGCTTCTAGTGTAGCATAACGATTCCTGTTTTGCAACGGCTTTCTTTAAATTCGTCTCTTCATCTGTCCTCCTCATACTTTTCTATCCTGCACAGATGCTTTCTTTTCCCCGCCGGGGCTTCCCTGTCATAACTGATCCCCACCAGGAGAATAGCGCCGCCAGTTCCTCAAACATCACATATTCATCCCCATAGCTGAAATAAGCCCGCTTGATCACGCACCCGCCTGATAGTGTCATCCCGCTTTACCTGCCGGATGGCCCTGGCGAATTCCAGCCGGATCTCTTCATTGGGGATATGTGCTTTCTGCGTTATTTCATTATAGGCCAGATATCCCAGATGAATCAGCAGCGTCAGCACATCATCTCTGTCCCGAAAGGTCACCAAATCGTTTGCAAAACCTTTCGTATCTACCTTTATCTCTATGCCGCCGACCAGCTCCGAAACCGTTCTGCCCAGTCCGTCAAAATCAAGACTGATATATCCCATCAGACTCTCTGCGGCAGAGGTCTGTGTCCAGTAAGAATCAAAGTCATCATTGCGGATTGCTTTCATAACCGAATTGGGATTATAGACCGATTCCAGATCCCGGAAAGAATATCCGTCATACCACTGCTTCATCATCTCGAAATCGCTTCCATAGTCATCGCAGAGCTTTCTGACCTCATCCTCTGTAAAGCCTACATATTTTCCGAACTGTCTGGGCTTAATCATGGAATACTCCAAAAAATCCGATATGGCCGACTGGGAGCCATCCTTCTTAATGGGCAGGATACCGGTCATGTATGCCGCCGCAAATATTTTACTTGTCATTCCGCTGTTTTTAAACAGGGAGCGCAGGAATTCCAGATATTTTCTCTGTAAGTCAGGGTGACCCATTGCCTCCCTGATGGGAGCATCCCATTCATCGATGATCATGATGAATTTATTCCCCGCCGTTTCCGCCGCATTGGCCAGTGTTGCCGAAAATCCCTCCACAACCTTCAGGTCCGGATACTGTTCTGTCAGCTCCCGGATTACATTTCTTTGGATATAGGGCACAATATCCGTAATAGAGGCCTCTCCTATCACCCCCGTCATATCCAGATAAATTACATCATATCGGTTCAGATAATCCCGATATTGTGCATCACCGGCGATCTCCAGATCATCAAAAAGTCCCGACGAATCACAAGTCTTGTCATAATAGGCGCATAGCATCTGAGCAGCAAAGGATTTTCCGAAACGGCGGGGCCTGCTGACACATGTAAGGCATCTCGGTGTATCAATCGTCTGGTTAATCAGTCCAATCAGACCGGACTTATCTACATACACATCATTCCTGATTCCGCCAAACCCACTGTTGCCTGGATTTAAATAATTTCCCATCGTCCGTTTACCTCCTGATCCTTTCAGCATCGCCTGATTCCATTATACCCCCGCCCCTTACTTTTCACAATATAATAATTAAAAACAAAATGTACATCGAGCCTCCGGTGTTTCTGTGTTTATATTAAGATAGAAAAATAACAAGGTCTTAAGAATGAGTTTTCCATTTACTCTTAAGACCTTGGCTTTGGCTGCTCCAAGCCTTTGCGGCTGCGAGCCGCTATGACCTCTGTTTATCTCACAGACCGAAGGATTGTAATATCCCAGCGAATTCCGTTGACCGTGAGAAGCCCTCCAGCACCTCCTGTCGGCTGGTGCCACGGTTCAGACGTCCCACCCAGTCACTCTTTCCTGCCGGGTCAGAAGCCCTGCCCATAAATGTCTGGTATAGGGTTTCCACAAAAGTCTCATTGCTCGTTTTCTTATTTGTATACTCATCCGAGAAGAAAAAGCTCTTGGCCACATCTTCGGCGCTCATCTGACCGGTGGCGATGCGGTTCGTCCAGTCTTCTATCCCCGCTTTCTCTCCCTCACGGCCCAGAACCTTGGTATAGCAGCGCTCCACAAAGCTCCTGATACCCGGATTGACCGGAGAGCCATCCTCCCGCATCGTGCCTCGGGCGATACCGTAGCTATCGCAAAGTCTATCAAACTCCGTGGAATTCACAAAGCCCGACAGCACATAGCCCCTGGTCTTTCCCGCAGCCAGTGCCGCCAGCCAGTTGGCGCGGCCTCCTGCATCCGCTTCACGGTTAAAAAAGGTTCGATACAGCACGTCCACAAATTCCCTGTCGCTCAGATTCCGCTTTGTAAATTCGTCGCTCATAATAAATCCGTGGGCAATTCCGGCTCCATCCACCTCATGTGACAGAAGGCGCTCCGTCCAATCCTTTAAGCCCTTCTCCTCCGCGCCTCTGCCCAGTGCTATGGTATACATACGGGAAACGAAATTACGCACCTGTCCGGTGAAATCATCGGTAGGAGGAGTGACAGGAGCCGGAGTTGGTGCTTCCTTTACTGGAATTACCTGTTGTGCCACAATAACTGCTTTACATTCTGAACAATGACTTCCCTCTGTAAGACCTGTTGTCATAGTTGTGGGCGCAACCGCCTTGTCAACCACCACTTTATGCTCCGTCATCGCGATTATCTCATCATAAGTCCCCTGACATACAGAGCATGTATATCTCATTATACCTGTTGATGTACACGTTGACTTCTTCACAACCGCAGATTTATAACTGTGCCCTTTAGCACTCACCTCTTGCTGCGCCACAATTATTTCGTTACACACTGAACACTTGCTTCCTTCTGTAAAACCACTTGTTTCACAAGTTGCACTAACTGCAGGAAGTTTAATCTCCGTATAATTTGCTGAAGAACTTACATAATAAACTTCACCACAATATTCACACGACATAATCGTTTTGTGTGGATGCGCTGTTTCAACCCCCTTGTATTCATCACTATGAACGTGAGTTCCCTGTGTAGTAATAGTATATACATCACTTCTAAAATGAGTACCATCAGCTAATGTCGCAAAAAATACATACTGATACTTTCCTGCCGGAGTTAAATAAATCCCAAGCTCCTCATTAACATTGTACCACATGTTAATGACACCATTTAGCGGGTATGGCTTTTCGCTTTTTGAAGCCAGCTGCTTAGAGCCATCATAATTATATAATTCTATACCAACTGTAGTTACCGAACTAATCATAGCTCCATTTAACGAAACTGTTCTGGAAAGCGTAGCATTATTAGTTCCAACGCTAAACTGTGCCGGGTATTCACTCCAAGTTGCACTTACAGTTATAGGTGTCGTACTCCCTCCCACAGTGACTCCAGGTATACGAATAATCCCCATTAGTTCGGCTCTAACCCACTCTATTGGTGATTCAATAACATTTTGATAACTTCCACCTGTCTCGTGTACAATCATATGCTGTCCTCTGGAATTCACCCCCGAATAAATTCCAACGTGTCCTGTAAACCAAATAATATCCCCAGGCTGTGCACAAGACAAATCTGTTCCAAGATTCGTACCACAATTTCTTAAAGCTGTTCTATTCGGCCATAAATTGTATCCGAACTTTTCATATATTCTACAAATAAAACCAGAACAATCCGCTCCCGGATTATTTCCATCAATTACATTACCACCCCAAACATACGGAACCTTTCCTATGTATTCCCTTGCCTGCTCAACAATTCTAACTCCGTCTGCCGATGCAGCATAAGTGCTTTCTGAATTCACAAAAAATCCAAATACAAATATCAGAACCGCCAACACAAAAGCTACTCGAGCTTGTTTCTTCACGTTCATGTCCCTCCCTTTGAGTTTTCCATTCACTCTTAAGACCTTGTCTTTTGCCGCTTCACGCCTTCCCGGCTGCGAGCCGCTATGACCTCTGTTTATCTCACAGACCGAAGGATTGTAATATCCCAGCGAATTCCGTTGACCGTGAGAAGCCCTCCAGCACCTCCTGTCGGCTGGTGCCACGGTTCAGACGTCCCACCCAGTCACTCTTTCCTGCCGGGTCAGAAGCCCTGCCCATAAATGTCTGGTATAGGGTTTCCACAAAAGTCTCATTGCTCGTTTTCTTATTTGTATACTCATCCGAGAAGAAAAAGCTCTTGGCCACATCTTCGGCGCTCATCTGACCGGTGGCGATGCGGTTCGTCCAGTCTTCTATCCCCGCTTTCTCTCCCTCACGGCCCAGAACCTTGGTATAGCAGCGCTCCACAAAGCTCCTGATACCCGGATTGACCGGAGAGCCATCCTCCCGCATCGTGCCTCGGGCGATACCGTAGCTATCGCAAAGTCTATCAAACTCCGTGGAATTCACAAAGCCCGACAGCACATAGCCCCTGGTCTTTCCCGCAGCCAGTGCCGCCAGCCAGTTGGCGCGGCCTCCTGCATCCGCTTCACGGTTAAAAAAGGTTCGATACAGCACGTCCACAAATTCCCTGTCGCTCAGGTTCCGCTTTGTAAATTCGTCGCTCATAATAAAGCCGTAGGCAATTCCGGCTCCATCCACCTCATGAGACAGAAGGCGCTCCGTCCAATCCTTTAAGCCCTGCTTCTCTGCATTTCTGCCCAGGGCTATGGTATACATACGGGAAACGAAATTCTGCACCTGCTGTTCCGCCTCTGAGACTTCTTCATAGCCCAGCAGCTTATTCCAACATTTGTCGGGGGTAAACCGATACCCTGTTTTAATATCCTTATTGACATATAAAATATTAAATTTGGAAGAATATGTTCCATTGCTATCCGGGGTAAATACCACTGTCTGGAGCTTTTCTCCCGTCAATCTGGTTAAATGGCTTCCTGTAGCGCAAAAGCTTTCGCTGTTGCCCTGACCCTGCGTAAAGTTACCGTTTATGGTCAGTTCTCCTGCAGACAGGCTGCCTCTGTGACTGGCGGTGGAATAGGTTGCATAATTTCCCTCTACCCTGACAATATCATTGGTATTCTGCATCGTCAACCGACTGCTGTATCCCTCCTTCTGCACAAAATCGCCGGATACTGTAAGGACACCCTTATTCACATTGATGGTTCCACCCTGTTGTGTCAGATTCCCCTTAGCCGTCAGCTTTCCGCCCGCCAGATCAATATCGCCTGTGGTGATCACACCTCCTGGGACAGATACCGTGTGGCCATTGGTATTTAACTGTCTCAAGGTAAAACTTTTCCCGCTGTAGCTGGTTATCTCCAGATCACTGTTCAGCTTACCGATACTCAGCGTTTCGTTTGCCGTAATCTTACCGCTCTCCAC
>CAZKAO010000034.1:0-10514 GCA_964550745.1 uncultured Acetatifactor sp. | reverse complement strand
AGTTCATTTGCAGGCCATTAAGATATCCCTCCTCCTGCACAAAATCACCAGATACGGCCAGGGTGCCCTTATTTACACTGATGGTTCCACCCTGCTGTGTCAGATTCCCCTTAACAGTCAGCTTTCCGCCTGCCAGATCAATATCGCCTGTGTTTATCGCATCCCCCGGAACAGATACTGTATGGCCATTGGCATTTAATCGTCTCAAGGTAAAACTTTTCCCGCTGTAGCCGGTTATCTCCAGATCATTGTTCAGCTTACCGATACTCAGCGTTTCGTTTGCCGTAATCTTACCGCTCTCCACCGTCAGATTCTCGATATAGCTGCTATTTTCCTCCAGAAAACTGATCTGATGGCTCCCATCACCCGTCAGGATCACCTGAAGATTCTCTCCACTTTTGAAATTATTTTCATCCCCTGCTCCTGCAATCAGATCCCCTGCAATCCTCAACGTACCTGTGCTCAACTGATTAAACCATGTAGAATAAGTCTTATAACTTCCTCCGATCACTACGGCATCATTAGTGTAGTTCATTTGCAGGCCATTAAGATATCCCTCCTCCTGCACAAAATCACCAGATACTACCAGAGTGCCCTTATTTACACTGATGGTTCCACCCTGCTGTATCAGATCTCCTTTAACGGTCAAAGTATAACCATTTAAATCCACCCCCGTAACGAAACCAGCAATCGTCAGATTACCTGTAATTGTAGTATCCGTTCTCAAGGTCCAGTCCTCATCAACCAGCATATTTCCGGCTACATTGCTTGCAAATACTTCTATGTCCGATTCTCCCGCTGGAAGTTCATCCAGTCCCGTTACGACTTCCTCTGTAGCTTCTTCCGGCAAAAGTTCATCCGGTTTCTCTGCGGACTCTTCCTCCGACTCTTCCAGCAGGGTCTCCTCCGATTCCTCTATGAACTCTTCTTCCGACTCTTCCGGCAGGGTCTCAGCCGATTCCTCTGCGGACTCCTCTTGCAATTCTTCCGACAGGGCGTCTTCCGGTTCCTCAGCAGACTCTTCTTCTGACTCCTCCAGCAGAGTCTCCTCCGATTCCTCGGCAGACTCTTCTTCCGATTCTTCCAGCATAGCTTCCTCCGATTCCTCGGCAGACTCCTCTTCCGACTCTTCCGGTAAGGTCTCATCCGACTCCTCTGTGAACTCCTCTTCCGATTCCTCTACCTCAGTTTCTACCTCATTGGCAGCTGCTTCAGCAGATATCTCTGTTATCAATGTCTGTTCATTACTTGCATATGTATTCACAGGCATTGCGGCCAGACATATAGCCAATATTATTCCTAACCACCGTTTCATATAAGTGTCCTCCTCTTAAAATTTTGGTGTTTTAAATACGACCAGCCCTCTTTTCTGATCGCTTTCATCTTCTCTTTTCCTCCCTCCCTGAATTATGCCAAATCCTGTCCCTTACCTCAGTGTTCCAGAAATGTTTCCTAACCGCCTGGCTATTGACCACCAGCAAACCTTCGCCATGAGCCAACACATTCAGCCTGATACCCAATTGCCGCCGCTAAACAACACAATTCCTCTTATGTTGTAGAATACTGGAAAAAATCAAGGAAATATATTAGTTTAAAATAGATTCGATGCATATCTCCAAAGTTTCTGCCATATAACCATACGCATTCCGGGCATCTTATACTATTTGAGGACACAATAAGAAGGTGAGGCATAATAAATCGACTGTCTCACCTGTTTGCCATACTTTCAAATGTAAAGAACCTCCGTTAATAGTCTGTTTCTTTCATTTAAAGTCCATTATAATTATGCAAATACTAAAAAAACACTTGCAATACATGAACACAGTATATATAATTCAAATATGTAATCTGCCTTACAAAAAGTTTCTACAACATAAGAGGAATTATGTTATCATCAACCCCATTCTTTCCATCTGCCGGGCATGAATTCTTCCACTCTCTATTGTATAAATACGCGTGGTATCGATATTGGAATGTCCTAGAATGTCCGCCAGCCGAGAGATATCTTTCTCGATAGAATAATAGGTTCTGGCAAATAGATGTCTTAAGTTGTGGGGAAACACCTTTTCCGGCTCGACTCCCGCGCTTTCACACAGCCTTTTCATATCTCTCCATATATTGGAACGGTCAAGAGGTTTCCCTGTCCTTGTTACAAATATAGCTCCCTGGGTACGCTTATCCTTCCGCAGATATCTCTTCAGCTGCTCACACAGCCTGCCCGGCAGGAACACCGTCCGAAGTTTTCCCTTGTTGTTGATCTCCGCACGCCCCAGACGGACAGCCTCCACTGTGATGAACCTCAGCTCTGACACCCGGATTCCCGTCGCGCAGATTGCCTGCAGGACAAGGGCCAGCCTCTCGTTTCCTTCCTGCCCGGCAGCCTCCACCAGTCGCCCGTACTCCTCCTTGGTCAACTCCCTGTCTTCATCGCAAAATAGCCTTTTTTGTATTTTCAGAGGCTTGACCATCATCTGCTGCCATCCCATGAACCGCAAAAACCCATTGACCGCAGCCAACATGGAATTGACAGATGACGCGGCATAGGCAGCGATGAGCTGTTCTTTCCATTCAATCAATACGGCTTTATCCAACGGCCTGCCATCCAGCCATTCCCACAGGGCGGTCAGATCGTGCATATATTTTTGGATAGTATTTCTCGCCCGTTCCTGCTCCCTCAAATGGGCGGCATATCTTTCAATCAGTTTTCGTGTCAGTGTGTTGCCTTTATCTCGCATGAGCCATCCTCCTAAAATATTATGTCATTAATATACCCATATCCGTATTTTATCATGACACTCTTACAGCTTTTAAGGAAAAGATGTCTCCCGTACGGACGCATTCTTTGATTGCACATTCTCCCGTTCTATGATAAAATGAAGCCATACAGAACATACTTTCGATTATATGAAATGAGGGAATTATGAACCAGCTATCTTTATTTGATATGAATCCCGGCAGCAGTGCCGGGCAAAACGGCGCATCAGACGCCGCTCCCATGGGCGGCCCCCTGGCGGACCGGCTGCGGCCCGCCACCCTGGAAGAATATGTGGGGCAGCAGCACCTGCTGGGCCCTGGCAAGATCCTGCGCCAGCTCTTAGAGCGGGACCAGATCCCCTCCATGATCTTCTGGGGGCCTCCGGGAGTGGGCAAGACCACCCTGGCCAGCATCATCGCGAACCGCACCCGCTCCAGCTTCGTGAACTTCAGCGCTGTGACCAGCGGTATCAAGGAGATCAAGGACATCATGAACCAGGCCCAGGAGAACAGGGCCTACGGTATCCGCACTCTGGTGTTCGTGGACGAGATACACCGCTTTAACAAGGCCCAGCAGGATGCTTTTCTGCCCTTTGTGGAGCGCGGCAGCATCACGCTGATCGGCGCCACCACGGAGAACCCCTCCTTTGAGATTAACGCCGCTCTGCTCTCCCGCTGCAAAGTGTTTGTGTTGAAAGAACTGACCCAGGAGGATCTCACCGGGCTGCTGTCCAGGGCGCTGACGGACAAACGCAGCTTTGGCAGCTCGCAGATTCATATGGAAAAGTCCCTGCTGTCTGTCATTGCCGCCTTTGCCGACGGCGACGCCCGCACTGCCCTAAATACTCTGGAGATGGCCGTACTGAACGGGGAACTCGCCCCCGACGGCTCTGTGACTGTGACCAAGGAGACACTGGAGCAGTGCCTTGGCAAAAAGACGCTGTTATACGACAAAAAGGGCGAAGAACATTACAACCTGATCTCCGCCCTGCACAAATCCATGCGCAACTGTGACCCAGACGCCGCCGTCTATTGGCTTGCCCGGATGCTGGAGGCCGGGGAGGACCCCCTGTTTATCGCCCGCAGGCTGATTCGCTTTGCCAGCGAGGATGTGGGACTGGCAGACCCCCAGGCCCTTCCCCTGGCGGTGGCCGCCTACCAGGCCTGCCACTTCAACGGCATGCCCGAGTGCAATCTGAACCTGACTCAGGCAGTGGTCTACCTGTCTCTGGCTCCGCGCTCCAACGCCCTGTACCGTGCCTACGAGACCGCCAAGGCGGACGCCATGACCCGTCTAAACCAGCCCGTACCCCTGGTGATCCGCAATGCCCCCACCGGGCTGATGGAGGAACTGCACTATGGGGAGGGATATATCTATGCCCATGACACCCGGGAGAAAATGGCCCGCATGACCTGCCTGCCAGAGGATCTGAAAGACCGCCGCTACTATCTGCCAACCGAGGAGGGTGCGGAAGGCATACAGAAAGAACGTCTGGAGCAAAGCCGGACTTTCCGATTGGGGATACCGGCAGATGAAGCTACTGATTCTCCCGCACATACATCTGCACGCGGCTCTGGATGATGGCCGCTGCATCCTCCGCAGTCTTCTGACCGGAAAAATAGCTTCCCAGCTCCTCTTCGATAATGCTTAATACATTACTATCCTCATAGGGCGTGGCAGTCACGGACTTCACATAGGTAATCAACTGCTCCAGCTGCTTCCGGTCCAGGGGCGGTACGACAGACTCCAGGAAAAGGTCATACTCCACCTTTTCCCCGTTCTCATCTATATAATATGAACGCAGAGTCTCCTCCACAGCCCATTCCTCAAAGATTCGTTTGGAGACAGGCAGGCTGACCTCCAGGCTCTCCTGATACTCGTCCGTCAGGTAGTACCTTGCAAAATCCCAGGCGCCGTCAATGTTTTCGGACACGGCAGAAAGCGCCATCAGGTTTTGGCCGCTGATAAAAGCGCCCCCGCCGTTTTCAGCTGCCTCCTCAGAACCCGCGGGAAAACCCACAAACGTGTAATCCCCTCCCAGATATCCGTTTAACTGATAAAAGAGTCTCTCATCAACTTCTTGGGAAAAAGACCATATGTCTAATTCCAGCAACAGCGTCCTGCTCTTGAGGTACTGCTGCTCGTATTCCCCTTCCCCGCTTTCTCCCGCCCAGCTCCTTTCCTCCGGCAGAGCATATGCAAACTTCATCATTTCGATAAATTCCTGAGAGTCAAAGGCGCATTTTCCCGTTTCCAGATCAATAAAATCATTTCCGCGATACTGCATAACCTTTTCCATAAAGGTACTTCGGCTCAGTCCGTCCAGAAGCCGGGCATTTCCTCCCATTGAGCCAAGCACCTCCTTCATTCTTTCCATAGTCCAGCCGTTTCCGTCCCCCACAAGGGAAGATTTTGCAGCCATAGTGGACAGGGTAAAGGAGGGAACCACATACATCAGCTTACCGTCTACAGAATAAGCGCCGAACACATTTTCCAGGAAATCCGCCCGGGACAGTTCTCTGTCCTCCTCTATCAGCATTCCCGCATCCGCAATCAGTCCTTTTGCAATGTAGCTTTTCATGGGAAGCCCCGCTGTTATCAAAATATCAGGCATATTGCCGGAGACGATATCCAGGTTCAGGTCTTCATATGATCCGTACTCTTTCAGCACAATCTTGTATTGATCACTTTCCCTGTTATATTGGACTACCCGCTTTTTAATGCCGCCACCCACGGTAAGTCCCGCCAGTATAACCACTTCCTTGTCAGGGATATCCTCCGGTTTCACATACTCAAAGATTCCGGCTTTCAGCTCAAAGATATAATCCTCTCTGTAGAACATAACAAAATGTGTCTCATCCAGTTCCAAAAGGGAAAATACATCCGTAATGTTCCTGTCGGAATTCACATAGTCCATTTTCAGGCGTGCCTGCGCGTCCCCCAGGTTACAGGTAAATACTCCCGCTGCGTCCGCGTAGACCAGATCGCTGCCTGTGCCTGCCGAAAAGACAATAGTATTCAGGATGGGTGCGGAAAGGTCATCCGGTAATCCGCACGCCTCTCCCAGGGTATCCGTATGAAGGTCATATTTCATCAGACTTAAAATTCCTTCCGCATCCCTGCACAACAACAGACAGGAGCCATCCTCCTCCCGTATCAGCCTTCGACAGTTCTCCAGTGCCTTGAGTGTTGCCTCGGAAAGCTGTTGCTTATCTGCCCCTGACAGGCTGCCGTCTCTTCCCGCAGGGAGTCTGTACGCATTTTCACCGTCCAGAAGCAGTTCCAGCGAACCGTCTTTTGCGGGAAAAATTGCCCGCACCTTCAGATCTTCCGCATCGTCCTCACATGGCTCCATCTGCCACAAAAGCCTGCCATCCGTATCCCAGCAGCACACATACTGGTGCTGCTCGTCAATGAACTCGTCCGTGAGATAATTTGCATAAGAATAATCATACTTGCGCAGCGCATAAGTTCTTCCGTCTGGCCCGAACGTGAAATCACTGTATCGCGTGTCTTCCCTTTTCCACACATTTGGACCCTGTTCCGCCGCTTCCTCCCCTTCGCCGACTTCCGGAAGCTCCAGAGAAACCGTCTGCAGGGCGTTCCCGCTCTCATCCATGGAAAGTACATAATATTTGTGGCCATTTTCCCAATCGTATATTTGCATGGCCGCGTAAATTCTGCCCTCAAAATGCGCTATGCTTTCCACACTGACATTGTCGCTGTCAGGGATTTCAACCTCGCTGATCCGATAGACATTCTCCTTAGCCAGTGCAGCTCTAGGATTTGTATTGGCATTACCGGGAATGCTGACGGAGTCCGTAGCATTGACCGTATGGCCCCCCGAGTCCACAGACATACCGCCCGTGTTTTCCTCCTCCGCACCGCCCCCGCAGGCACACAGCCCGACGGTCAGCATAAGCGCAAGTCCAGCGCTGAATATTCTTTTAAGCCATTGTTTTCCCATACCCGTTCCTCCAATAATATTTCTAATCAGGTATCGTCCTGATCCTTTCAGCATTGCTGGCTTCATTATACCCCCGACGCTTGCGTTTCACAATAAATATTTTGGCGCAGTGCAGCAGGGCAATTTTCACTTTCCAGTATTGGTGCGTTGTGCTATAATGAGTAAAATGTTTATACATAACAAGAAAAGGCACATGTGCTTTCCGACAAATAACAGAAAGGAAAAAACATCTATGGAAAATAACAGACCCAGAGGACGTGAGAGAAATGTGACGGGTCCCGGCAAGACCGTGCAAAAGCGGGGAGATGGCCTGGGCACCGGACCGGTAGGCAGCGCCGGTGGCTACCAGGGGCGTGGTCAGAGGAAGCCTTCCGGCACGCGAAGCACCGGGACAGGAAGCGGGGGCGGCCTGAAGCTGATCATTATTTTGCTTGTACTGCTGTTGGGCGGCGGAGGCGGAGGGCTGTCCGTATTATTAGGCGGCCAGTCGGACAGCCAGACGCCCCAGTCTGGTCAGCAGCAGGTACAGAGCGGCGGAGTCATCGGCGGCACCGGAAGCACCAACTGGGCCCAGCTGCTGGGCGGCCTGGGCGGCGGAAGCATCTCCAACGGATGGCAGAGAGAAGCAAACACCGGTCGTCTGGATACCACCGTAGCTTCCGGTTCCCGGGAAAAGTATACCAAGCTGCTGGGCAATGGCAAAGACACTGTCACCATCATGGTTTATATGTGCGGTACAGATCTGGAGTCCCGCAATGGTATGGGCACCGCCGACCTTCAGGAGATGCTGAACGCCCGATTTGACAGCAATATCAATCTCCTGATTTACACCGGAGGCTGTAAAGCCTGGAAAAACAATGTGATCAGCAGCTCTTCCAACCAGATCTGGCAGGTGAAGGATGGCAATCTGATCAATCTGAAAAAGGATCTGGGCAGCGTCTCCATGACAGATCCCGATACTCTGTCCGGGTATGTGAAATGGTGCGCGGAAAACTATCCGGCCAGCCGGTATGAGCTGATTCTCTGGGATCACGGCGGAGGCTCCGTAAGCGGCTACGGCTATGATGAAAAGTTTGCCTCCAGCGGCTCTATGAACCTGGCGGGTCTGGATTCTGCTCTCAAGGCCGCCGGGGTGAAGTTTGACTTCATCGGCTTTGATGCCTGCCTCATGGCTACGGTGGAGACGGCACTGACAATGTCCCAGTACGCTGATTATCTCATCGCTTCAGAGGAGACTGAGCCGGGCGTGGGCTGGTATTATACGGACTGGCTTACAGCTCTTGGTGAAAATACTTCCATGCCCACCATCCAGGTGGGACAGAATATTGTGGACAGCTTCGTGGACACATGTGCCCAGAGGTGCCAGGGGCAATTGACCACATTATCCGTGACCGATCTGGCGGAGCTGGAGCATACTCTGCCTGAGGCGCTGGCCCAGTTCTCCAATTCCACAGCGGGGCTGATCCGGGATCAGCAGTATCAGACGGTCTCCAATGCCCGGAATGGAGCAAGAGAATTTGCCCAGTCGAGCAAGATTGACCAGATTGATCTGGTTCATCTGGCTCAAAATCTGGATACGCAGGAGGGGAAGGCCCTGACAGACGCCCTGCTGGGTGCAGTGAAGTACAACCGCACCTCCTCCAATATGACCAACGCCTACGGCCTGTCCATCTATTTCCCCTATCGTAAGACTTCTACGGTGAATCGGGCGGTGTCCACATTTGAACAGATCGGCATGGACGAGGCCTATACCAAGTGTATCCGGCAGTTTGCCGATGTGGCGGCCAGCGGGCAGGCAGTGTCCGGGGGCTCGGATTCCCCGTTGCCCGCTCTGCTGGGAACGCTGGGCGACAATACCGGGATCAGCGCAGAGGACATCTCCTCTTTGCTGGTGGGAATTCTCGGAGGCAGAAGCCTGGATATGAATGGCGCAGAGGAGTATCTGGCTGAGCACCGCTTTGCAGACGAGGCGCTTGTCTGGAGCATCGGCGAGGATGGCGTACCTGTACTGCGCCTGAGTGAGGAGCAGTGGGGGCTGGTGCAGGCTTTGGAGCTGAACCTGTTCTATGACGATGGGGAGGGCTACATTGATCTGGGCCTGGATAATGTCTATGAATTTGACAATGATGGCGGGCTGCTGGGGCTAAACGAGGCCACCTGGCTGGCCATCAACGGCCAGCCTGTAGCCTATTATCACACTTCCACTGTGGACGACGGAACCAATTACACGATCACCGGCCGAGTACCGGTGCTTCACAATGGCAGCCGGGCAGAATTGATTCTGGTGTTTACTAACGATCAACCTCATGGCTTTGTGGCCGGTGTCCAGACCGTATACACAGGGGGAGAGACAGAGACCATCGCAAAGAGCATAACTGGCCTTGAGAACGGCGACACGCTGGAGTTTCTGTGCGATTATTACAGCTACAGCGGCGTATATCAGGACAGCTATCTGCTTGGTGATCCGCTGACGGTTACAGAAGATGCGCTGATCATCAGCGATGTGCCGCTTGCGGGCAGCACCCAGGCTTCCTACCGCTTTACAGATCTGTATGACAAGCATCACTGGACACCGGTGGTTCCAGCGGGAAATTAGGGCATCAAGATACAATACCTGGAAAAACGGCGCAATCTGTACATAGATTGCGCCGCTTTTTATTCCCCTTTTTCCGGGACTCGTCAAAGACCCTCTGCAAGCCCCAGCGCAGTTGTAGCACTCTCATAATCACATAAAATTTGTTGATTTCAGATCGGTTTCCTGCTATAGTTATACCCGTGAGTATCCATAAGTTCAAATGAAAGGAGTTTCCGCCTGCTATGGCTCTTTCAATTGCTGTGTGCGATGATAACGAAACCGATCTGCAATATATAACCGGCATGGTAAATACCTGGGCAATGCAGGGACGGATTCCTGTTTCTGTCAGGACGTTTCCCTCCGCGGAAGCCTTTCTGTTTCATTATTCCGAAAAAAAAGATTATGATATCCTGCTTCTGGATGTGGAGATGGGGAAACTAAACGGTATAGATCTCGCAAAACAAATCCGTGTTCAAAACAGCCGCGTACAGATCGTGTTTATCACAGGATATCCCGACTTTATCGCAGAGGGCTATGAGGTCTCCGCACTGCATTATCTGATGAAGCCGGTCAAACCTGAAAAGCTCGGAGAGGTGCTTCGCCGTGCGGCAGACTTAAGCCAGAAGGAACGGCCTTATCTTT
Source organism: uncultured Acetatifactor sp. (assembly GCA_964550745.1). Classification (GTDB taxonomy): domain Bacteria; phylum Bacillota; class Clostridia; order Lachnospirales; family Lachnospiraceae; genus Acetatifactor. The sequence continues at coordinate 575 of CAZKAO010000034.1, read as the reverse complement.
TGGTTTCCTCTGAACGCGAGACAATCCGTCTCTTTTTCGACGATATTTATTATGCGGAGTCACAGGGACACTATATGCTTATTCACACGCAGCAAGCACAGTACCGGGTGCGAATGACCGTATCCGGCCTTCTGGACAAACTGGATGAAGGCTTTTACAGATGCGGACGCTCCTTTGTCGTCAGCCTCCGGCATATATGCCGGATTACAAAAAGCGAGATTTTTCTGGAAAATCAGGTTTCGCTCCCTCTTAAGCGGGGACAATATGATGAAATCAACAAAACGATGATTCATTATCTGAGGTCGATATGATGTTTGGACGCAAAGACAAAAAATTAAGTGAATATCAGAATGCTCTGGTGGAACAGCATTACGCCGAGATAGAAAATATATACCGCACCATGCGCGGATGGAGACATGACTGGCACAACCATATTCAGGCGCTTTCCGCACAGCTTGACAGCGGCGAATATGCAAAGGCGAGAAGCTATCTGAACGAAATCAATCAATCCATTCTTAGCATTGATACCGTCTTAAAGACCGGCAATACGATGGCAGACGCGATACTGAACAGCA
>CAZKAO010000033.1:0-32496 GCA_964550745.1 uncultured Acetatifactor sp. | reverse complement strand
TATTCCCGCCTTTGTTTTCTGCCGGGAACTGCAGCCGGACAATCTTTTTATGCAGCTGGCGCTGGAGCGCAATATCCCCATCCTGTCCACGAAAAAGTCAACCTCTTCCTTTATGGCAGAGTGTATCCGCTGGCTCAATGTGGAATTGGCTCCCTGCATTTCCGTGCATGGCGTACTGGTGGATGTATATGGCGAGGGAGTGCTGATTACCGGTGAGAGCGGTATTGGTAAGTCCGAGGCGGCCCTGGAGCTGGTGAAACGTGGACACCGTCTGGTGACGGATGACGTGGTGGAGCTCCGCAAGGTCAGCGATGACACCCTGATCGGCAGCGCCCCGGATATCACCAAGCATTTTATTGAACTGCGCGGTATCGGTATTGTGGATATCAAGGCCATGTTTGGAGCATCCTCCGTGAGGGAGACCCAGTCCATTGATCTGGTCATTCGTCTGGAGGATTGGAACAAGGACAAGGAGTACGACCGTCTGGGTCTGGAGGAGAACTATACCGAATATCTGGGCAACAAGATTGTATGTCACAATATTCCCATCCGTCCCGGCCGTAACCTGGCAGTTATCTGTGAGACGGCGGCTGTCAACCACCGCCAGAAGAAGATGGGCTACAACGCGGCACAGGAGCTGTACACCCGTGTGCAGAATTCCCTGGCCAGAAGGCGGGAAGAGGATGAGGATTGACCGCCTCATGCATAAAATAGGACAAAAAACGTATATATAAAACAGAGACCAGAATCTATTATAGAGCAATATACAGGCAGAGCCTGGGATATGCCGGAAAGAGGAAAATATGAAGAAATATGCGATCGGAGTAGACATTGGAGGCACGACAGTGAAAATGGGGCTTTTCGACCAGGAGGGCACCGTGCTGGAAAAATGGGAGATCCCCACTGTGAAGGAGGAGCAGGGTTCCCATATTCTGCCGGATATTGCTGCCAGCATCAAGGATCGGCTGACGGCGCTGAAGATTGACATGGCGGATGTCCAGGGCGTAGGCGTGGGCGCTCCCGGCCCGATAGACGCGGAGGGTACAGTATATAAGGCGGTAAATCTGGGGTGGGATGTATTCAATATTCCTCAGGCATTGAAGGAGCACCTGGATCTGCCGGTCAGGGCGGCAAATGACGCCAATGCGGCGGCTTTTGGCGAGATGTGGCAGGGCGGCGGCAAGGGCCATGCCGATATGGTGGCTGTGACACTGGGCACCGGCGTGGGCGGCGGTATCATTGTAAATGGCGGCATTCTCACCGGCGCCACCGGAGCAGGCGGCGAAATAGGACACATTCATATTGAGGACAATGAGCCGGAGGCATGCGGCTGTCAGAACCATGGCTGCCTGGAACAGTATGCTTCCGCCACCGGCGTGGTGCGGCTGGCTGTAAGACGGTTGGAGCAGGACCAGGAGCCCAGTGTGCTGAGGAGCGGCGAACTGTCTGCCAAGGCAGTGTGGGATGCAGTAAAGGAAAAAGATCCGGTGGCGATTCAGATTGCGCAGCAGTTTGGCGAATATCTGGGCAAGGGTCTGGCGGCGGTGGCTGCTGTGGCCAATCCGGAGGTATTTGTGATCGGCGGCGGCGTATCCAAGGCGGGAGAAATCCTGTTTGACTATATCCGCCCCGCCTATGAGAAATATGCGTTCCATGGCTGCAGGAATGCGGAGTTTGCCCTGGCAACCCTCGGCAACGATGCTGGTATCTATGGAGCGGCAGCGCTGATCCTGACAGAATAAGGATTAGACAGTATAAGAGATACGGCAGGGAAATCTGCGGTATGCATGGGGGTAAAAATGATAAGTGATACAGTGATTGAGACGATAGCAGGGTATGTTCCCAGGCAGAATATACGCCGGGGAGAACTCATGAGCAGACATACCACTTTTCGAATCGGGGGAGAGGCCGACTGTTTTGTGGAGATCGAGAACACAGAGCAGCTGGTAAACATTCAACGCTATCTTCGGATGGTGGACCAGCCCTGTCTGGTGATCGGCAACGGCAGTAATCTGCTGGTCAGCGACAAAGGATATGACGGAGTGGTGCTGCAGGTGGCTTCCCGTATGCAGGAGATACAGGTGCAGGGGGAGAAGATGATTGTTCAGGCGGGAGCGCTGATGTCCAGAGTGGCGGCGGCAGCCTGCGAGCAGGGACTGACCGGATTTGAATTTGCCTCCGGAATTCCCGGCACCATAGGGGGCGGTGTGATTATGAATGCCGGCGCCTACGACGGAGAGATATCCCAGGTAGTCACTCAGGTTAAGGTGGTGGATCGTGAAGGCAATGTGTTGGAGCTGGACAATACCACTATGGAGTTTGGCTATCGTACCAGCGCCATCAAGTACCAGCCCTTCACCGTAGTAGAGGTGACACTGCAGCTTGCCCGGGGGGAGCAGGAGGCGATCCGCAGCCGGATGGAGGAGCTGGCGGTCAGAAGACGGCAGAAACAGCCATTGGAATACCCCAGTGCGGGAAGTACCTTTAAAAGGCCGGAGGGCTATTTCGCCGGCGAACTGATCATGAAGTCCGGTCTGCGAGGCTGTCAGATCGGCGGCGCCAGAGTGTCGGATAAACACTGTGGTTTTATCATCAACACGGGAAAAGCTACCTGTGAGGACGTGCTGGACCTGATCGCCCATGTGCAGGAGAGAGTCAAGGCATGTTTTGGCGTGGATCTGGAGACAGAAGTAATATATATCAAATAGTTCTGCGCCTGCCGGAACAGGCAGAGTGACAGAGAGACCGGAAAAGGAGCGGACAAAAGATGCGTTTTGTGGTAGTGACGGGAATGAGTGGCGGCGGCAAGCGTACCGCTCTGAAGATGCTGGAGGATGCGGGCTATTATTGTGTGGACAATCTGCCGGTGTCGCTGGTACAAAAATTTGCGGAGCTGATTACTATGCCCGGCAGCGAGATCACCAAGGTGGCGCTGGGGCTGGACGTCCGTGCAGACCAGTCCTTTGAGGATGCCACCAAGGTTCTTCAGGAACTGAAGAACCACTACAACGTGGAGATCCTGTTTATGGAGGCAGGGGACGATGTCCTGATCAAGCGTTACAAGGAGAGCAGGCGGGTACATCCCCTGGCTGTAGAGGGGCGTATTGAGGACGGCGTACGCCGGGAGCGCAGGGTGCTTGAGAAGATCTGCCGTCAGGCGGACTATGTGATTGACACCACCAGTCTGCTGACCAGAGAACTGAAAGTGGAATTGGACCGCATATTTGTCAATAATGAGGAGTATAACAGCCTGATGGTGACAGTTATGTCATTCGGCTTTAAAAACGGTATTCCGGCAGATGCGGACCTGGTATTTGATGTGCGCTTTCTGCCCAATCCCTTCTACATTGACGAGCTTAAGCATAAGACCGGCAATGACCGGGAGGTACAGGACTATGTGATGAGCTTTGAGGAGTCCCACACCTTTATGGACAAGCTGGTGGATATGGTTCAGTTTCTGATTCCCAACTATGTCAAGGAGGGGAAGTACCGCCTGGTTATCGCTATCGGTTGTACCGGCGGAAAGCACCGCAGCGTGACTCTGGCCAACGATCTGTTTATGCGCCTGAAGGACAGAGGGGGATATGGGGTGACATTGCATCATCGGGATATAAATAACGCAGGAACCTGAAATTAAAATGCGGGAGGAGGATACAAATGTCTTTCTCAAGGGAGGTAAAGGAAGAACTGGCGGGAGTGACCGGCAGCACCGGACACTGCCAAAAAGCGGAGTTGGCGGCGATGATGAGCCTGTCGGGGCAGTACGGCAGGGACAGCGAGGGACTGTATACCATCGGTTTTCAGATAGAAAATGAAATTGTAATAAGAAAATGCTTTACATTATTAGAAAAAACATATAATATAAAAAAGAATGTGGGAATCACAGAAGAGGAGATGCAGGAGGTTTACCGAAGTTTTGGCGACCTTCAGGGATCTGTGGATTCCAGGCTTATACCAAAATCGTGCTGCCGCAGGGCGTTCCTGCGGGGGGCGTTTCTGTGCGTGGGTTCTATCAGCGATCCGGAGAAGGGATACCATCTGGAATTTGTCTGCACCGGGGAATCCAAGGCCAGACAGCTGCAGCAGCTGATTCAGGAGTTTGACATAGATGCCAGGATTGTAATTCGCAAGAAATATCATGTGGTTTACGTCAAGGAAGGGGCAGGGATTGTGGACCTGCTGAATGTGATGGGGGCTCATGTGTCTCTGATGAATCTGGAGAATCTGCGGATTCTGAAGGAGATGCGCAATTCTATCAACAGGAGAGTCAATTGTGAGACGGCCAATATCACCAAGACGGTGAATGCCGCCAGCAGACAGATTGAGGACATCCTGTATCTGCGGGATCATTACGGTCTGCAGAAGCTGCCGCCGGCTCTGCGCAGGATGGCAGAGGTCAGACTTGAGTATCCGGATGCGCCACTTAAAGAGCTGGGGCAGCATCTGGAGCCGCCGGTAGGCAAATCGGGAGTGAATCATCGGCTTCGCAAGCTCAGCGAGCTGGCGCAGCAGGTGAGTAAATAGATAAAAAGTACAGCCCATACAAGGCAGAGCGTTAAGGAGGAGCGGTATGAAAGAATCAACAGTGGAGATCAAATTGCAGAATGGCCTGGAGGCCAGACCTGTAGCCATGCTTGTGCAGGTAGCCAGTAAGTATGAGAGTAAAATCTATCTGGAGTACACAGGCAAGAAGGTCAATGCCAAGAGCATCATGGGTATGATGAGCCTTGGCCTGGATAATGGCGAGAGGGTGACAGTGACAGCAGAGGGGACAGACGAGGGAGAAGCCGTAGATGCCATTGAAAAGTACTTGTGTGGTGCAGAGTAGACTGAGAGATCAAGGAAGAAATAAAGATTAGGGATGCGTCTGATTGGTATAACCGGCAGAGGAGCTGCTGAGAGCCGGTCGGGCGTTTTCTGTTTACAGAACCGAAATCGGAGGATGAAATGAAGAAAAGGGCATTGTTTGTATATAATCCCAAGGCGGGTAAGGCCATGATCCGCAGCAAGCTGTCAGACATACTGGAGCTGCTGGAGCAGGGCGGCTATGAGACCGTGGTGCGTCCCACTACCAAGGGCGGGGATGCCTGCATATATGTGGAGGAATGCGCTCCTGAGACAGAGCTTGTGGTCTGCAGCGGCGGGGACGGCACTCTGGATGAGGTGGTCACCGGTATGTTGGCAAACGGCAGAAGGATACCTATCGGCTATATACCGGCAGGCAGTACCAACGACTTTGGTATCAGCCTGCGTCTGCCCAAAAATATGCTGCGGGCGGCGGAGATCGCAGTGACCGGTCGGGATTTTCCCTGTGATGTGGGTGCCTTTAATAATGATGCATTTGTATATATTGCTGCCTTTGGGCTTTTTACGGAAGTATCCTATGAGACAGATCAGGACATGAAGAACGTGCTGGGACACCTGGCGTATCTGCTGGAGGGATTCAAACGCCTTTCCACCATCCACAGTTATCCGCTGAAGGTTACATATGGTGACCAGATCGTAGAGGATGAGTTTATATTTGGTATGATTACCAACTCGGTGTCGGTGGGAGGCTTTAAGCAGATCACCGGCAAAAATGTGGAGCTGGATGACGGAGTATTTGAGGTGACACTGATCCGCAAACCGGGGAACCCAATGGAGCTGAATGCCGTGATGGCGGCGCTGTTAAACCGGGACATCAATGCAGAGTGTATGCTGTATTTCCGCACAGAGCAGCTGATGGTAGAGAGCCAAGAGCCCATCGCCTGGACGCTGGACGGGGAGTACGGAGGCAGCCACGAGAGGGCTGTCATCCGCAACCGTCATAAGGCGGTTATCATGAAAGTGAAACAGTAAAATATTTCTCTTCCCTTTTGGGAAAAATAGGGTATACTTAGGTTTATGTTAGTTTCTGCAGCAGAGATGCTGAAAAAGGCAAAGGCTGGCCACTATGCTGTCGGTCAGTTTAACATCAATAACCTGGAGTAGACCAAGTCCATCCTGCAGACGGCACAGGCATAAAGCAAGTAACATTGTAAATTAGAAGAGACCATGGCGAAGTGCGCTATGGTCTTTTTTAAGATTCTTTTAAAATGAATTTAATGTTTCATTAAGAAGATTGTTGACCAAAATCTGATATGTTATATTTATCGTGAGTAGACAGAAATCATGTGAAATCATAAGGAGATTGGGAAAATGTCAGAATTTCGTACACAAGCAAAAAGGGGCTGGCAAGTGCTGTTGCTTGTGATGGCAGGCATGCTGTGTCTGGCCGCCTGCGGCAGGCAGGAGGGAGAATATGTAAAAGAAGAGACAACAGTTTCAGAGGCGGTCTGGAAAACTGCCGGGTTTGCGGTGACCGGACAGGTGGAGGAGGAGCAGGGACTGTGGGTGGAGGAATATATTCCCATAGTTCACAGAGAAGTTCCCTCCGATAAGGGAAAAATTGCTTTTGTGCGGGAGCTGGGCATATATGACTCGTCCTACTACAGACTTTACTGCTGCAATGATGCTTATGGAGAATTGTCTCTGTACTATCTGGAGCAGTACGATATGGAAACAGAGGAGAGCAGCCTGACGGAGCTGACCCCGGAGGCCATCGGCCTGGAAGATCTGGCGAACACCCATCTGTGGAATGGCTGTGTGACGGCGGACGGCGCGTTAGTGTTTCAGAGAGTATCCTTTGACGGAGGCGAGGGCGGAAAATTGTGCCTTGGCAGAAATGAGATGCTGTACACCAGGCTGGACGGTAATGCGGCGCAGGCCGTGGACGTGCTGGCGGTGTATCGGGACAAAGGACTGTTGATCGAGGGTAGCGGCATAGGCGCCTGTGACTGTATCTGTGACGGGGCCGGCAATCTGTACGCCCGCGGGATGGGGGGAGAGTTTCCCTATCAATCCCTGTGCATACTGGACAGGCAGGGCAATCTGCTGCTGGAGGAAACCCTGGAGGAGAGGGAGCAGTTTGGACTTCCTGTACAGACAGCGGAGGGAGAGTTGATTTTTTATATAAACGGTTCCGAAAGCAGCCGTGTCATATGGTTTGATCTGCAGGAAAAAAAGGCCGTGACACTGGCGGAGCTGGAGAGGGGGCAGATAGACTGGCTTTATTGCATGCGGGAGAACTATTTGTACTACGGGGGGCCGGAGGGGATCGTAGAGTGGAACATTGTCTCCGGCGAGAGAAAACTGGTATTTAGGCTGCGGGAGAACGGCGTGGACAACAGAAAGTTGGATACCTTTCTGGCCTTTCGGGAAGATGGCACTCCGGTGCTGCGCATGTGCGGGGTAATTGACGAGGAGGAAGAGGACTGGATGCTGGTGCTGACACAGGAGAGGATCGAGCGGGCGGATGCAGTGCGAGTCGTCAGCTTAACTTCGGAGTTGACAGGCAGAGTACAGGCAACGGCAGTCCGTGTCGCAAGGAAAAATCCAGGCTGCAGTTTCGCCTATGAAAACCGGGGGAACAGGGACGCCGAGGACTATCGCACACAGATCATGACAGAAATTGTTGCGGGAAAGGGGCCGGATATTCTGTATGTCTCTCTGGAGGATATGAGGCGGCTGCAGCAGAATGATGCGCTCATGGATCTGCGGACGCTGTTGCCGGAGGAGACGCTGGATCAGGTACTTCCCAGTGTGTTGGAGCTGGGCACGATCTCCGGTACTCTGGTGGGTATTGCGCCGGAGGCTATGGTCGAATCTCTGATGACCAGAGACGATGTGTGGCCCGGAGATACCTGGACCGTGGATGATGTACTGGGACTGATGGAGACAGGGGAGTATACAGGTATGTTTATCCAATGCTCCTCCGCCTATTATCCAAGGGCGGTGTTAAATATTATGACAAAATTCAATCTGGAGGATTCCTTTCTGATTGACAGGGAGAATGGAGAATGTCATTTTGAGGACGAGAGGTTTCTGAAAATACTGGAATATGCCAGGCAGTATGGAAAAAAAGATGGGGATGGGGAAATGGGTCTGGGACCCGGCGGCGCTCTGGCTACCACGGACGGCGCGTTTGACTCGTTGAGGAATCTGCTAGGCGCCCACAGCCAATATGGAGAAACTATTCACTATGTGGGATATCCCACAGAAAAGGGGTGCGGCAACTATCTGAGCTGTGACGGCGTGGTAGTGGTAAGCCGGGACGCCGACCCGGAGAAAGCGAAAATATTTCTGGAATGTCTGCTCAGTGAAAGGATACAGAATCTTCAAGGGAATTTTACGGAAAGAATCTCAGTTTGCAAAGTGTCTCTGGAGGATATACAGTATCTGACGCCCGAGGAGGCAGAGTACTACAGAGATTATTACGAAGAGGACATTGGCGCGCGCTGGCAGGGCTATCGCCTGCAGGTAAGGGAGGATGGAACTACAGTGCTGCATGATTATAAAGCCTTTCTGGAGAGCTGCGTCCCTGCCCCCGCCACGAACACGCTGCTGGAAAACATCATCTGGGAGGAGGCCCAGGCTTTTATGGAGGGCGATAAGTCCGCCCGGGACACAGCCCGGATCATCGACAGCCGGGTACAGATGTATCTGGATGAAACCCGATAGAAAATTACCCCATAAAAGGGAGGATGCCAAGGGAATTGCTTCCCTTGGCATTATTATGAAAAAGTTTTATTGTTAAACAGATAACTGTATTTAGCGGTGTTCTCTTCTGTTTGATTATAGTATATGGGATAGAAATGTCCAAATCATGATAAGGATTTGAAAAAAAATTGAAGGATTTGTAAACAAAATATGAACACGCCCAAAGGTTGGATTATTCTCCCTTTTTTACTTTAAAATAAATTTGATAAGGTTCGTATCCGATATCGTTAAGTTTCTTGAAATTAATGCCCGGGTCCTGGTTTTCCGTCCGATAGAAGGTGCGGAAAGTACCCCATTCCCGCTCGGTATCCGCTGAGAGTTCCGCCACGGGATCGTCCCCCTCCAGCTTTAAGACTCTTTCCAGCTCGGTAACTCCGGCCAGGACGTCCGGTCCATAGCGGAAAGCACCCATCTGGGAGTCATCCGGCAGCGGTATAAATTGAAGGTCAATGGGCAGCATTACAATAACCTTGTCGCCGTCCCTCCAGGTTCTCTTCAGAGAAAGAAAGGTGTCGGTACAGTCTGTCTCCGCGGCAAGTTCATTATTGATGTATACCTTTGCCTTACGCACCACCCAATCCGGAATCCGCAGGCACAATTCGCAATCAATTTCTCCCTCCATACACAGGGAGAGAACATATTTCCGGAAATCCGGTTTGTTGGCATAAGTACTGGTGACCTCATTCACAGTTTGCTGCACGCTGTTTTCCGAGGAATTCATCAGACTGCCGTTCATGTAATCCTGCCGCAGCAGCAGCCTGATTTCCTTGCCATCTACTTCAAAAGCGGCCTCCGAGTCAACATACATAGTTACATAGAGGGTCTTCGCCGCCTGATAATAGATGTGTCGGTTCCAGGCGGCATTGGCCTGAACCATGGTTCCATGGCAACAGAAAAAGCTGTCCATTTCCCCTGCCCAGTCTTTTCTGCTGCCGGCCTTCATGGGAAGGAAATAAGTCAGCAGGCCATGACCGGCGCTTCCCTTCCAGGGGATTCCCTGCCAGTAGGTCTGCGCCATGATACCATTATGTATATTATACTCCATGTAGTGCAGATATTCCGGGCTCTTGGTCAGACGGAACAGGAATTCTGCCAGACGGATCATGTTATAAACGGTGCAATGCTCCTGATTTTTATCTCCCAGCCTTGCTTTCAGTTTCTTCATGGGAGTCCACACTTCTCCCTGGGTCTGCCCGCCGGTGGCGTAATATCCTCTGTCGGTCACTGCGCATTTCCAGTAACATTGCACGATCCTCAGCCACTTTTCCTCACCGGTCACTTCATATGCTCTGGCACATCCCAAGATCTCCGGTATAGTGGTGTTGGCATGCATATTGGTGAGTACATCCCGGCCCTCCAGCAGAGGGTCAAACAGCCTTCCCCGGTAATACCGCTCCAACAGAACGCGGTATTTGGAATTGCCGGTGATCTCCAACAGATCGGCCCATATCTCCAGCATACCTCCGGTCTCAATGTCCAGTATATTGTCAAATTCTTCTCTGGTATATTCACCGCTCCACCGATAAAACCAGTCCGCCAGCTTATCTGCTATATGCAGCGCTTTCTCCAGCCCCATGTACCGATATACGTCAATCAATCCCATAAAGAGCTTATGGATATTGTACTGCGGGGCCCAGATATTCTTCCCCTCGCCGATCCAATACAGATACTTTTCAGGAATGGGGCATACCCATTCTCCACCGTTATCCTGCTGGCATAGTGCCAGTTCGTCCAAAAGGTTTTCCGCTTTTGCTTTAAGCTCCCGGTCTTCCGTCTCCTGATACCGCATTGCCGCCGCTGACAGCCAGTGTCCCAGAAAATGTCCTCTGATCTGGCAGCTGGGATCTTCCCAGCCCCCCATGGCCTGGGGGTCCATGCCCCTGCCGGAGTATCTTCCCGCCTCCAGCAGATAATTTCTCATCAGATAGCGGTTTTCAAGCTTCATCAGATAACGTCTGTTTGCCTCTTCCCTGCGGAGCAGTTCTCCCTCATATAATTTTACGGTTTTCCCTGATAACTCCTTAAGCATTTTTGTCAGATTCCTTTCCTTGCGAACCACATGGTTGGTTATAGCTTTTCCGGCTCAGGGTACTCCACACCGAAGGTTTCCACAGTCACGCTCTTCATTACCTGATTTTCATAAGGCCTGTCGGAAGCGCTGTCCGTGGAGGTCTCCGCAATGCGGTTCACCACATCCATGCCTTCAACCACCTTGCCAAAAGCGGCATAGCCGCCGTCCAGATGGGGAGCGTTCTTGTGCATGATAAAAAACTGGGAGCCTGCGGAGTCGGGCATCATGCTTCTCGCCATGGACAGTACACCCGCCGTATGCTTTAAGTCATTCTGGAAGCCGTTCTGGGCAAACTCGCCCTTGATGCTGTAGCCGGGACCGCCCATGCCGCTGCCCTCGGGACAGCCGCCCTGGATCATAAAGCCCTTGATAACTCTGTGAAAGATCAGGCCATTATAAAAGCCTTTGTTTATCAGGCTGATAAAATTGTTTACGGAAGTGGGGGCGATCTCCGGATAAAGCTCCGCCTTGATCACACCGCCGTCTTCCATGGTGATGGTTACGATAGGATTTTGTGCCATAATTTTTTTACCTTTCTGAATGAAATTTTAGGTTAATGATTCTAAAGGTAATGATAACCTAAAAAGCTTTGGACGTAAAGCCTTTTTATCAAGTGAAGTACAAACTCTTTTTGAATTTTAATGGCGTATTTTGACATATTATGATATAATTACAGAAACTCCAAAGGGTTGTGATTTGACGCGGCCCTTGACCATGCCGTACAAAAAGAAAAATCATCGGCTTAAGAGAACAGTATTTCAGCTATTATTGCAGGGAAAGTGAAGAACATAGAGAGGAGACTGTATGAGAAAAGTGGATCAATTAACGGAGAATGTAACGAGGAAAGAAGAATTGAGCAGCAGAATCGGACGAACCTTTGTCAGGGTTCTGCGCCGCGTACTTATCATCGTATGCCTGGAAATTATTTTAATCGGCAGCTTCTTCGCCATTATGTACACATTAAAGGATAACCACAGCTCGGCGATGGAATATACGCAGAAAATTGACCGTGCGATGCAGAGCAAGATGAGTATGCTCGAAGCAATCGCATATGGAATCAACAGCGGAACCCTTACCGAAAGAGAGGATATTCAGCGTTATGTGGATTCTATGGTTGCGATAGACGACCAGGTTTCGGCGGTTTATAGCTGCTATGATGAGAATATTACCGTCATGAGCGGCGGATGGCAGCCGCCGGATGATTTTATTGTAACAGAGCGCGACTGGTACAAGGGTGCGCAGGCCAACCCGGGAACCATTTTTATTTCCGACCCCTATGTGGATGAGCAGAGCGGAGGAATCTGTATTACATTGGCCACAGCGACTTACCGCGATGGTAAAATGGCCGGTACAGTGGGAATGGATATGTATATGGATAATCTCGTTTCACTGATCGGGGAAAGCTATTCGGCAAACAGCTATGTATTTTTGACGACCGCAGACGGAATGATTCTGGTACATCCGAATGAGGAATACGCCATGAGCGTGAACGGTACGCCTACCGTAGAGGAGGTAAATGGAGGAAGATACCAGCCCTTTACAAAGGGAAATATGACTACAAAGCTTTTTTGGGATTATAAGGGAGGCCTGAAACTCGGAATCGGCGATACTTCTGAGGTGACAGGCTGGAAAGTGATTTCCGTAAAGCCGTTGCACTCCATAATGCTTTTCTTTGCACTGATCCTCTGTTTCAATATTGCGAATTACTTTATTACAACTGCCGTTACAAAAAAAGATGTTCATGGAAAAATCAGTGTGTTATTCCGGCCTTTAGAGTCCATCAGCGGCAAAATGGCGCAGGTTGCACAGGGCGATTTGTCGGTGGTATTTGATGAGGAGAAGAACTCTGCGGAAATTGAAAAGCTGACTGATTCCATCAATGAAACCATCACAGGCCTTAAATTTTATATTGACAGTATCTCCCGTACGGTTACGGCGATTTCGGATAAAAATCTGACGGTTACCATTGACGGCGACTTTAGAGGAAGTTATGTGCAGATTAAGGACGCGCTGGAAAGTATCGTGGACAATCTGAACGAATCTTTCCGCCAGATCAGCGTAGAGGCGAACAGCGTACTGGAGTTTGCGGAACAGCTGGGAAATACGACTAAAAGTGTAGCACAGGGCGCATCCATGCAGAATGAGGCGGTTGCTAATGTTTCGGAAGATATGGTGCGGCTGACGGAGCAGACGAAGCAGATTACGGAGCGCGCCGTCTTTATCCGTGACACGGCGGAGTTGACCAAAGAACATCTGGAAGAAGGCAACCGTGAGATGGCAGAGCTGGTATCCGCGATGGATGGCATTCAGCAATGCTATAGTGAGATCGCCGGCTTTGTGGAAACGATTAAGGATATTGCGGATCAGACGAATCTGCTTGCCCTGAACGCTTCAATTGAAGCCGCCCGCGCTGGGGAGGCGGGAAGAGGTTTTGCAGTTGTTGCGGGCGAAATCAGTTCCCTTGCCGCATCGAGTACACAGGCAAGCGAAAATATTGATAAGCTGATCGCGGAATCACAAATGGCCGTCTCCAACGGGAAAAGTCTGGCTGCGGCGACCTCCGTGACGATTCAGCAGGGAATGAACGATTCCGTTGAGTCGAAACAGCATATTGATGAGATCGTGGCATATGTCGAGAATCAGCAGAAGGCGATTGAAGACGTCAATGAGGAATTAAGAGATGTGGCAGAGAGCGTAGAAAGTAATGCGGCAAGCGCAGGAGAAAATATGACTATCAGCCAACAGCTCAATGAATGTGCGCATAATCTTAAGCAGATGGCGGATTCCTTTAGCCTGCGATAAGGCGGGAAGTTTAGCAAGGGGGCATATATTATCATAGAAAGGGGCCCGCGGTGGAGCAGGAGATCGAGCAGGGAGTTTATTATCTGAAAAAATGTATCATGGTGCTTCGGTCGGCGGAGCCGCTGACGGCGTTGCTGCCACTGTGTGAGCGGCTTGTGCAGGAGCGAATCGGCTGCCGGGTGATGCTCTCTGAAGAATTGCAGGATGGGGAGCTGCCGCCAGATCTATCGGAGAAGTCGGCCCTGGGAATACTGTATCTGACAGATGACCCAGGGGTCTATACCATCCTGGCCGCAGATTTCCCGGACAGCCAGCCCCCGGTGCTGATCTATCTCCACCCTGGCAATCAGGACGTGAATTTTGGCGATGCCCTCTATGCCCTGGAGGACCCGCAGGAGGTGGAGCCGGAATATCTGGAGCGAGTCTATCGGCGCTGCCACAACCTGCCCTGGGAGATTCTGGTGACAGAGCGCTGCTGGCTTCGGGAGACGGTGGAGGAGGATGTAGACAGTTTCTGGAGGATGTACCAGGAACCGGAGATTACACAATATACAGAGCAGCTGTATCCCTCTCCTGAAGCAGAGCGTGGGTATATCAGGGAATACCGCAGGTTGGTCTACTCTTTTTATGAGTTTGGTGTATGGACGGTGCTTGATCGCCAAAGCGGGGCCGTGGTGGGGCGGGCGGGACTGAGCGTCCGCGAGGGCTATGACTTGCCGGAACTGGGTTTTGTGATCGGAAGGGAATGGCAAGGCCGGGGACTGGCCAGGGAAGTGTGCCAGGGAATATTGAAATATGCCAGGCAGCAGCTGGGCTTTGACCGGATACAAGTGCTGGTGCATGAGGAAAACGTCGTGTCTCTGCATCTGTGCCGAAAGCTGGGTTTTCGGGAGCAGACGCCCCCGGCGCAGGCAGAGCGGGAGAATATGCCGGACGAACCGGGCATATCTCCGTACAGCCTGGTAGAGATGGAACAGAACGGGCAGCAGGTTCGGTTCGTGTATATGGTGTGTGATCAGGACTTGCCAGGCAAGTCCTGAAGTTCTTTTCACATTATGAGCCTGTGCCTTGATAATTCCGCAGGCCGACCCTGTAGAGCAGGAAGGCGGGAATCAGGAACAACAGCGACAACAGCGGCGCAAGTCCGTACAGGATACCGTTTTCCCGATCCAGCAGATAGAGCAGCGGATAATACTGAACCAGCGCCAGAGGAACCACAAAGGTCAGCAGCCTGAGAATTGTTTTCCCATAGACGGAAAAGGGGTACTGCCCAAACTCCCTCATTCCATAGGTTAATATATTCAGGCAATTCAGCGGTTGTATGGTGAAAAAGGAAAGCGCGGCAATACACAGAAACAGGCAAAAGAACACCACGCTGCCGCAAACTGTCATCATGGCCAGAACCAGTATTTTGGGCCAGGTCCATCGCACTCCGCTGGCGGGGATCGCAATACACAGCACTACCAGCGCCTGCATCAGCAGTCCAATGCGGGAAAGATCCATGTTGGGTATGATCACCTGCCCGATGATGCTTCTGGGCCTCACCATAGTTCTGTCCAGATTTCCCGCCTGCACCATACCGGGGAAAACCGCCAGGCCGCCTCCGACCAGTTCGCCGATGGAAAAGGACATCATGATCACAGAAAAACACAGCAGCACTTGTCCATAGGTAAAATCATCCACTCCGCCAACTCGTTCGATCATAAATTTAATTCCAAAGAACATGGTAAAGGCTGTCAAAAACTGTCCCAGAGTCGTCAGCAGGAAAGAAACCTTGTATTGCATCTGACTTTTCAAATTCATAGTAAAATAGTTCCAATATACGTTCATATTTCCTCCATTCGCCCGTTTTACGGGCATTTATTTATGTTCTTCTCACACTATCCACCCTGTACAATCACTTTCTTTGTAGCCACCCCCATGGCAGCCCTCCCCAGAACAATCAGGGCGGTCAGCCAGAATATCTGAAAAGCAATACCTCTCACGGCGTCTACCCTGACAATATTGCCGCAGAAGATCTGCAGAGGCATATTCTGCATGGCGGCGAAGGGAAGAAGCCGCACCACCCTTAGCACCTGCGTCGGAAAGAAGACAAGGGGTATTGTTCCGCCGGAGAAAAAGTCCGTTACCGCCGTGACAATAATCCTGATTCCTCTTTGAGAGATCAGATAGAAAAGGGAGATATACATCAGCATGGCCATGGCTACCGTCACCCCGAAGGCCAGCAACGCCGACAGCACAAAGAGCATGGCCTGCAAGCCGGACCGGGGGAGCGTGAGCCGGAAAGGCTGGGGCATGACCAGTCCCAGCAACAGCACCGGCAGACAGTTTACCAGAGCAAAGGACAGACGGTTAGAGGCTGACTGGCAGAACCATCTGCCATAGAGACTCACCGGGCGCACCAGATCATATGCCACCCCGCCGGACTGGATGGCGGAATAAATTTCACCATCCGCAAATACAACCTTGAAAAGGATAAAAAAGGATTGCCGGACCCATACATAGGAGACCAGCTGGTTAAACTCCATGGGTAGAGCGCCGGTGCTTGTGCGGTAGAGCGCCATGTATGCCAATAATTCCATCATGACCCAAATTGCTCCCTTTGCGATTTCTCCCAGTACAACTGCGCGGTACTGCAGATTGTGGTTAAATCGGATGCGGAACAGGGAAAAATATGTCTTAATAGTTATTCTCATAGTCTGTACTCCTTATATAATGCCGCCACCATTTCCTCCGTGGAGATGTCAGCAACCGATACGTCCAAAAGTTCCGTATGGGCGGCGAAATAAGCGATTGCCTCCGATGTCGGGATTCTGGCAGGAGAAAAGCGGATGGTCATCTGCCCCTCTCCCGTCTGGATTTGTTCCATTCCCTCCCGCAGTGCGGGAGCCATTCCCCGATATTGGATCACCATGGTCTTGTTGTCAGAGGTGTGCTTTCTGAGCTCGGAAAGGCTTCCGTCCAACAGAATCTTTCCCCTGCCGATCAGCAGAATCCGCTCTGTCAGCGCCTCAATATCCTGCATATCGTGAGTGGTCAGGACGACGGTGGTGCCTTTTTCCTCATTCAGGCGTTTGATAAATTTTCTTACGGCGATCTTGGACACTGCGTCAAGGCCGATGGTGGGCTCGTCCAGGAACAGAAGCCTGGGATTATGCAGCAGGGAACCTGCAATCTCGCACCGCATTCTCTGGCCCAGACTCAGGTTGCGGGCGGGGGTCTTCAGGATTTCTCCCAGGTCCAGAAGCTCACTCAGCTCCCGGACATTTTTTTGATAAGTACTGTTATCTACCCGGTAGATATCCCGGATCAGCTCAAAGCTGTCAATGACCGGCACGTCCCACCAGAGCTGACTTCTCTGTCCGAACACCACGCCGATGTTGCGCACATGAGCCACCCGGTCCCGATAGGGAATCCTCCCATCAATAACACATTTACCGTCATCCGGTGTCAATATCCCGCACATAATCTTGATGGTAGTACTCTTTCCTGCCCCGTTGGGGCCGATATATCCCACCATCTCCCCGTCCTGAACGGTGAAGTTCACATCATTCAGGGCACGAACAGTCTCATACTCCCTGTGGAAAAATGCCTTAACTGCATTTCCCATACCCGCCTGCCTTTTGGCCACGCGGTAGGTCTTGTTGATTTGCTGAAATTCAATCATAACATACTCCTTTCATGGATATAAAATTAAGTGTTTTCCCGGGATAAAAAAATTATATCAGTTATGTAAAAAAAGAGTAGACTTGTATTATATTTTGTAGTATAGTGTATAATTAGGACGGGCAAAAATAATTGACTTTTTTGCGCGGACCCGAGAACGAAAATACACACACCAAAAAGTTCATTTTATCTGTTGTTTAATCACTGTCTCCCCACATTTTAAGATAACTGCCTTTTGACCACACGGTAGGTCTTGTTAATTTGCAGAAATTTGTTATGTCGTTTACTATAGGTGTCTTCCCGGGATAAAAAAATTATATCAATTATGTAAAAAAAGTGTAGACTTGTATTAAATTTTGTAGTATAGTGTATAATTAGGACCGCCAAAAATAATTAACTTTTTTGCGTAGACTCGAGAACGAAAATGCAAACGCCAAAAAGTTCATTTTTGTTTGTTGTTTATTCACTGTTTCCCCACATTAAAAATAACTGCCTTTTGACCATGCAGTAGGTCTTGTTGATTTGCAGAAATTTAATCATAGCATACTCCTTTCATGAATTAATTAAATTAAGTGTTTTCCCGGGATAAATTTCTTCCCATTTCGTGCAGACGATTTGACCATTAGTGCAATCGGATTTATAGGGCTGGCAATTTGTTTGGTCATAGTAGGCTGCACTTGCTGGATTATCCAAGAAATCAAAGAAAAATAAACAATTTCCAGGATGTGCTATACTTGACCCAGCAAACTAACCGACAAATTGGGAAGGAGAGAAGCAAAATGCTTTTGGAGCGGATCAAATATTATAACTACCCAGTCGGAAAAATGATTACTCCGTTTCAAGCTGTGGATGGAGATAATTACTTCATGGCAGCAGGGGAAAACTTTACTTACCTGGGTAACTATGAGGAAATTGGTAATATCCGTGACCCCTGGGAGGAGAGGAGCCTGCAAATAACGGGTGCCTTTGTGCTGAATATATTCAAAAGACACTCGGTCATAGACAGAGGCGAGGTAGTCTTTACCAACCAGCATTTTGATGACGGGCACAGGATTGGTCAAAGCCGTCTGAAAGATGTTCGGTTCGCGATTTTAACAGACCGGATACAGGAATACCATGTGGATTCCTGGGGAGAGAAAGAAAAATTGAAGACCTTCTCTATCCATGACGACAGCGGCGAGTTTAACGCTACATTGCAACTGAAGCTGTTTGACAGTACGGAGGAAGCAATTACAAACGCCATAAAAATCTCCAAAGAGCAATTCATGAAATGCGTTGTGGCACAGTGGTTTGCGGATTTGGACCGACATTAGGGACATTTAGCGTCCCCCTTTTCATATAAAAATCATATATAAATCCAGTATGTTGATGAGTAGTATAACCTATTTATCAAGGGAAATGTTGCCTACTCGTCGAAAGCGTGCAATAAATATGCCGTCCGAAAATATCCTGCTCCGCCTCAATATAGGGCTGATTTTATTGGCTGAGTATTCTTTATACAAAAATTATATCAATTATTAAAAAAAAAGAGTAGACTTGTATTATATTTTGTAGTATGATTTATAATTAGGACAGCCAAAAATAATTTGTTTTATTGCGATACTAAAAAAACGAATATGCGACTATCCGGCATATCACTTTTCTTCAGGCTCTCTCGTTATTTCCCAATATTTTAAAGCAGGCAAGGATTGTGTATACAGAATTGAAAAGACCTCAAATATGCAGAGCAGATTACAACGAAAAAAGATGGGAATAGCCTAAACTTTTATGCTGGAGTCGGTTATAATATAATTGGAGGGGTGGATATCAAGGCTGGTTAAGGTGACTGGAAAATTCCAGATAAAGAGAGGAAATGTATCTATGGGTCAAAATTCAAAGCTGCAGATTAGCTCTGCCGGGCTTCATATTCTTGCTATGGGGCTGATGCTGTGCGATCATCTTTGGGCTATGCTCTTTCCAGCAGAAGAATGGCTTACCTGCATAGGACGAATTGCGTTCCCAATTTTTGCATTTATGATTGCGGAGGGATACTCGTGCACCCATAATCTGCGGCGCTATCTGCTACGAATGCTGGTGGGGGCGCTGCTGGCGGAAATTCCGTTTAATTTGATGTATGGCGGCAGCATATTTTATCCTTTTCACCAAAACGTACTCTGGACCTTTCTGCTGAGCCTGTTATTGATTGCGCTGATTGAAAAGATCAAGTCACGCTTCCGTCCTGTGGCAGCGGTGCTTTTGTCAGGGGCTGTTACAATATTGGGATTTGTCATAGGGTACGCGGCCATGGTGGATTACTATGGCATTGGAATTCTGACTGTGCTGACGTTCTACTTTTTCAGAAAGCGAAGCTGGAAAAACCGTTTATGCCAGTTTATATGCCTGTATATCTTGAATGTAAAACTGCTGGGCGGTTACTATTATGACGTGCAGGTGTTCGGCTTTGAGATAGAAGTCTTTCAACAGGGATTTGCGCTTTTGGCCCTGATTCCCATTTGGCTCTATCAGGGGCGGCAGGGTATTCGTAACAAGTTCTTTCAAATTTTTTGTTATGCCTTTTATCCGGGCCATATGCTGCTGCTTTTTATTGTGCGGGAGTGGATGTTGAGATAATTGGTACAAATGAATTATGAGTCAAGCATAGAGTTTCCACGGAGGCAATGAAAGGCAATATGGATACGCAGGATATCAATATACAAAAAGAAAATGCCATCACAGAGGGCGTGATCTGGAAACAGATCTTGCTCTTTTTCTTCCCGATTCTTTTCGGGACCTTTTTTCAGCAGCTGTACAATGCGGCGGATGCCTTGATTGTGGGACGTTTCGTGGGCAAGGAGGCTCTGTCCGCAGTGGGCGGGGGCACCGGGACGGTGATCAATCTGCTGGTGGGCTTTTTTGTGGGTCTGGCCAGCGGGGCCACGGTGATCATCTCCCAGTATTACGGGGCAAAAAGGGAAGAGATGGTGAGTTATGCGGTACACACGGCCATGGCTTTCAGCCTGGCGGGAGGCTTAGTGATGACGGTGGGCGGCCTGCTGGCAGCGCCGGGGATACTGCGGGCCATGGACACTCCGGCGGATGTGCTGGAACCGGCCACATTATACATACGAATCTACTTCCTGGGAATGGTGGGCAACCTGGTGTACAATGTGGGCTCAGGAATCCTACGGGCTGTGGGGGACTCCCGGCGGCCTCTGTATTTTTTGATTGCCAGCTGTATGACCAATATCGTTCTGGACATTCTGCTGGTGGTGGTGCTGCGCATGGGAGTGGCAGGTGCGGCCCTGGCCACCATTCTGTCCCAGCTGCTCAGTGCAACGCTGGTGATTTTTGTGCTGATGCGCACCAGGGACATGCACCGTCTGGAGCTTAAGAAGATCGGCTTTGACTGGCGTATGTTCCGCCGTATCATTCGTATCGGTTTTCCGGCGGGATTGCAGTCTGTCATGTACAGTCTGTCCAATATCATCATCCAGACGGCCATCAATGGGGAGGGCACGGACACTGTGGCGGCATGGACGGTATACGGCAAGGTGGACATAGTGTTCTGGATGATTGTCAGCGCCTTTGGCATCGCTGTTACCACTTTCGTGGGCCAGAATTATGGCGCCGGGAAGATAGACCGTGTGAGGAAAGGCATCCGCAGCTGTCTGGGTATGACGGTGGTATCCACGGTGATAGTGTCCACTTTTTTGTATCTGACCTGCGGCGGCATCTATACCCTCTTTACCGATGATGCGGAGGTGCTGCGGATCGGGGTGGAGATGACCCGTTTTCTGGTGCCCACCTATATCACCTATATCTGCATTGAGATTCTCTCCGGCGCTCTGCGTGGTGTGGGGGACTGCTGGATTCCCACGCTGATCTGCCTGACGGGAGTGTGCCTGATCCGTGTGGTGTGGATATTGGCGGCAGTGCCCCATTTCCCCGGTGTCACCTCCATTATTTTCAGCTATCCGCTGACCTGGGTGATCACCACAGTGCTTTTTGGCATATACTACTGCTTTTTCAGCAAGATACGGCGTGGACAATAATTCTTTAAACAGAGGGGTGTTTGACATGAGAAAAAAGTTTTTATCAGTAATACTGTGTATTCTCCTGCTGGTGCTGTTTGGCTGCGGCCGCGAGACGGAGCCGCAGGAGAGCGGTGAACAGTCGGAATACTATGAGAATTCACTGGTTTTTCGGCTGCCGGATAAACACTGCCCCTTTACCCTGGTTGGGGTCAGTGATACCCATTTCTACTACTGGCACAGGGAGCTTGTGGGAAGTGGGGAGGAGTATGCGGAGAATATTGCCTTTTACAGACAGGCGCTGGAAAGAGGGAGTGAACCGATCCGCATGGAGCTGCCGTCAGAAAATCTTCTGCTGCGCAGTTCCCGTATTTTCACGGACCCGGAGGGACAGGACAGCGTCTATCTGCTGCTGGGGGAGGAGAAGGACGGAAAGCTCAGCTATTCCCTGGCAGGTTATGACACGGAGGGCAGGTTTTTGGAGGAAGTCGCCCTGCAGGATTCAAAGACAGCGGGGGATTATCCCGAGTCCTTTCTGAAACGGCAGGATGGCAGTTTTGCCGTGATTACCAAAAAATATTTCTTTGTGGCCGACTCCGGGGGAGAGACACAGTTTTCCCTGCCCTGTCCCGGGGCACAGTTCCGGGGGCTGGTGGAGATTTCGGAGGATAAGGTAGGGGTGTCCTATACGGAGGAAAATGACAAGAATGTCAACTTTGCGATTGTGGACTGCAGCGCCGGGACCATATCGGGGAAAGTTCCCATCACCGGAGACGGCAGCCATCTGTGTCTGGGCCAGGGAACCGTCGTCTATGTGGACGAGACGGCTATCTGCCAGTATGACCTGACAACAGCCGCCACAAGCCGGGTGGTCAGCCTGGAGGGGCGCAATATAGACACCTATCAGATCGTGGACATGCGTACCTCCGGAAACGCTTTCCATCTGTTTGGCTACAGCACGGATATGAATGCGGCCAAATATATCACCTATTCAGCGGAAGCGGGAGACGAGTCAGTCAGCGGGGAGGAAGGCTTATTGCCGGACCCGGAAAAATATGACGCCTATGGGCGCCGATATATATATCTGTATGATTTTTCAGGAAATTGGCCCAAGGACAGCACCAATCCCATCGACGCTTTCAATGAACAGAGCGACCGCTATCAGGTGGTGCTTAAGGATTACCAATATGGTGACGCCTATGGGTATGATGTGGCCAAAATAGTGGCATCAGGCGACTATCCTGATTTGATTTTTTCCACATACAATTTGCTGATTGCGTCACTTCAGGAAAAGGGCGTTCTGGAGGATCTCACCCCCTATATCGACGGCTCTGAGAATCTGTCTCTGGAAGATCTGTCGGAGAGTATAGTAGCTGCTTATACGGACCAAGGCAGGCTTTTTGCCCTCCCGAACAATTATAGTCTGGGCGCATTCTGGGGGGATCATGAACAGTTGGGCGAGGCCGGATGGACGGTGGATGAATTCCTGGACTGGCTGGCGGAGGACCCCAATGCGGGCGCGCCGCAGGTGGGTACCCGGAAGGATATCTATAACGCCTGTATACCAACGGTTCTTGACATGTGCATTGACCAGGAAAACGGGCAGGCCTCTTTTGACGGGGAGGCGTTCCGGTCTTTCATAACCAAATTAAAGGTGCTTAACAGAAAGGATTCCTACACCCGCGAGGAGGCCATACAGATGATGGAGGAGATGGAGGGGAGCGCTTATTACCTGAGTGATCAAATCAATCTCACCACAATTGGCAGGGAAGAAAGTACCCAGGGAAGGGAACTGGTCATTAAGGGATACCCCAGTGCGGATGGGCAGCCGCTGGCATACATCAACTCGCCTGCCCTGAGCATTATGAGTACCAGTGAGGTCAAGGAGGGGGCGTATGAATTTCTGGAGTTCTACGTCCTGTATATGAACGATACCATTGCGCAGATCATGGATAAGATTGGCGGCCTGTGGACGGTGGAACGGTATCTGGAGCAGAACAGGGAGGCACTCCTTTTGGCGGACCCGGATATGGGAGCGCCCTATACTTTTTCGGAGAGGCAGCTGGATGAGGTTACGGATTTTATTCAGTACGCGGTGTTAAGGGATTATAGCCGGAAGGACTTGGAGGAGCTGATATGGGAGGAGCTGGGGCCGTTTTTTGAGGGCCAGAAGGATGCGGATACGGTATGCGGTATCATTCAGAGCAGGGTACAGCTGTATCTTCAGGAACACGATGCAAAATAAATTTAGTGCTTGACACCCGGTTTATCCGGTGCTATACTCACTTTCGTAAAGCAAAGGCGCTTTG
Source organism: uncultured Acetatifactor sp. (assembly GCA_964550745.1). Taxonomy (GTDB): domain Bacteria; phylum Bacillota; class Clostridia; order Lachnospirales; family Lachnospiraceae; genus Acetatifactor. Next base: position 9,061 of record CAZKAO010000033.1, on the reverse strand, counting down.
GAGAGATCCAAGGCGCTTTTCCATATTCCGGCGGATCAACTGTGCGCACGGCCGGGATATGGCATACCCAAAGTTACGATGCAATGGGGCATCCATGAAAAGAAAGCCCCGGCATCGTTTTTTTATGGGGATATGCGGACTTTAATGAGGAGGAAATATTATGACAGAAGAGATTATGAGTGCGGTAAGTGGAGAGGTGTTCGGCGTCTGGTTTCTGATCGGCGCTGCGCTGGTGTTCTGGATGCAGGCGGGTTTTGCCATGGTGGAGGCGGGCTTTACCAGGGCGAAAAATACCGGCAATATCATTATGAAAAACCTGATGGACTTCTGTATCGGTACGGTAGTGTTTATCCTGATTGGTTTTGGTCTGCTGCTGGGAGAAGATCTGCTGGGCTTTATCGGGAAACCCGGGTTTGATATTTTTACGGCCTATGAGAGCTTCGACTGGTCCAGCTTTGTGTTTAACCTGGTGTTCTGCGCCACCACGGCAACCATCGTGTCCGGCGCCATGGCGGAGAGGACAAAATTTCTGTCCTACTGTGTGTATTCGGCGGTGATTTCCGCTCTGATCTATCCCATTGAGGCACACTGGATCTGGGGCGGCGGCTGGCTGGCACAGCTGGGTTTCCACGATTTTGCCGGCTCCTGTGCCATCCATATGGTGGGCGGTATTTCCGCCATTATCGGCGCCAAGCTGTTGGGGCCCCGTATTGGCAAGTTCAACAGAGATAAAAACGGCAAGGTTACTAAAGTAAATGCATTTCCCGGACATAACCTGGCTATGGGCGCCCTGGGAGTGTTCATCCTCTGGTTGGGGTGGTACGGCTTTAACGGTGCGGCGGCTACCTCCATGGCGCAACTGAGCTCAATCTTTGTAACCACCACTATAGCCCCTGCCATTGCCACGGTGGTATGTATGATTTTCACATGGGTTAAATATGGCAAGCCGGATGTGTCCATGTGCCTGAACGCCTCTCTGGCCGGGCTGGTGGCTATCACGGCCTCCTGCGATGTGACGGATGCCTTCGGCGCTATTGTGATCGGTGCGGTGGCCGGCCTGCTGGTGGTATTCGGTGTGTGGCTGCTGGACTATAAACTACATATTGACGATCCCGTGGGCGCTGTGGCAGTGCATATGATGAATGGTATCTGGGGCACTATCGCCACAGGATTGTTCGCCACCAACACGGCTCCCGGCTACAGCGTTGCGGACGCAGCAGGCAATGAGCTGGTGGGTCTGTTCTATGGCGGCGGCTTTAAACTGCTGGGGCTGCAGCTGCTGGGCTTTGCCTCCGTGGCGGCATGGACGGCAGTGACCATGACCATCGTATTCCTAGCTATAAAGGCCATTTTCGGTCTGCGGGTTACAGAGGAAGAGGAAATTGTGGGCCTGGATGCCAAGGAGCATGGCCTGGCTTCCGCTTATGCAGGATTTGCCATCATGGATATTTCCAACACCATGAACATGAGTGTCAATGAAAACACGGATCTGGGCAATGACAATTATGTGACGGCCTCAGAGGCTCAGAAAAATGCTTCCGTCCCCGTTGTGGACGCTTCCACAGCGGTGAGCACCGGCATCCACAAGGTGGTGGTGATCGCCAAGATGACCAGGTACGATGCCCTGAGGAAAGCCATGAACGATCTCGGCGTCACAGGCATGACCGTCACCAATGTGATGGGCTGCGGCGTGCAGAGAGGCGCAGGCGAGAAGTACCGCGGCGTAGAGATGGATGCCACACTGCTGCCCAAGATCAAGGTGGAGGTAGTGGTGAGTAAGATTCCTGTGGGAGACGTGGTGGAGGCCGCCAAGAAGGCGCTGTATACCGGACATATCGGAGACGGTAAGATATTTGTGTACGGCGTGGAACGTGTGGTGAAGGTCCGCACGGGAGAAGAGGGATTTGATGCTCTGCAGGATGTAGAGTAATGATTTGGATATTTGCCTGTGCATAATGTCTGTTAAAACAGTAGATTATGATATGAAACACACAATGCAGCCCGGACGGGGAAATGTCCGGGCTGCATTTAGATAATATTAATCCTCAATGTGTATTTGGAAGTAGTGCTATCAGACTATCTCCCGTAGAAGATCTCCGCAATCGGGGAATCGGGGGATAAGATCACGGTCTTGTTGCCGCCGGTCATGGAGGCCTTCAGGGCATCCAGGCTGCGCACAAAGGAGTAGAACTCAGTCTTGGACTCATCCGCATATGCTTCTGACAGAATCCGCATGTATTCCGCCTCACCCTCCGCAATCAGGATCTCGGCCTCTTTTTCCGCCTCGGACAGCATCACAGTTACTTCCTTGTCGGTGGTGTTGCGAATGATCTGGGCCTCGGAGCTGCCCTCCGCGGTGTAGGTAGCGGCGATATTGTCACGCTCAGAGATCATACGCTCATATACGGCGGCCTTGTTGTCGCTGGGCAGATCCAGTTGCTTGATCTCGAACGATAAAAGCTCGATGCCATACTGATCCAATGTGTTGCCGATATTGGCAATGATGGCCTCGGAGAGCGCTCCGTCCCGCCCGGAGATCACATCATCCTGAGTGGTGCTGGAGATTACGTTCTTGGTGGAGTTGTACACTACCGTGTCCAGACGACCTTCAGCGCTCCCTATGGAGGAGTTCAGAGTCTGGGCAAAGAGAAGAGGATCTGTGATATGCCACAGGACGTAGCTGTTGCAGATCATAGTCTTTTTGTCGCTTGTGATGACGTCCGAGGAGGACAGGTCGTACAACAGGGTTTCCTTGGGCAGTGTATCCACGCTCTGGATAAAGGGAATACGGAAGCTGACCCCTGCGTAATCCACCACATGATCCACCTTGCCGAACTGACGGATCAGACTGTATTGGTTTTCGTTAGTGATTACCAGACAGTTGGCGCCTGTAATTAACAGAGCCAGTACAACGATAATGATGGCTGCTCTTTTTGCTTTTTTCATATTTTTCCTTTCTGCATACCTGTAGTGGGCAAGGCCAACTACTGCTGGCCTGTGGTACTGCAATTGTGTATGTGACTTGTCTCCAAGGTAATGTTTGTTACTATTCACCGGTAACGACACTGTCATAATTCTGGGCCGAAGTGGAACTCGAAGCAGAACCATTGTTCTGACCGGGATTCACAAAGGAATCAATAGGGTAGATGGTCTGCATGTCACCGTTGGGACTTTCAATGATAACCTTAAGCCCCGGCAGTACCTCTTCCATAGCCTCAAAAAACATTCGCTGTCTGGTGACGGTAGGATTTTTCACATATTCCTCATACATGGCGTTGAAGCGGGCCACCTGGGCTGTTGCCTCGTTGATACGCTCGGTCTTTCTTGCCTCCGCATCCTTGATGATGCCGTCCACCCTCGCCTGCGCTTTGGGAATCTGCTCGTTACGATATTTGTTGGCGTTGTTCAGTGCGGTCTCCTTGCCCTGCTTGGCAGTCTCCACCGCCTTGAACGCTTCCATAACCTCGATGGTGGGCGGCTCAGAATCCTGGATGGTAATATTTACCAGCTGTATCCCCAGATCCTGTTGATCCAGCTGTTCAATAATCATGGACTTGATGGCGGCCTGGATTTCGTTCTTACCGGTGGTCAGCACATCATCCACTGTGTAACTGCTGATCACGGTACGGATGCAGCTCTGCGACACATTTTTCAGGATGTTCACCGGCTCGCGGGAGGCGTAGATGGCCTTGACCGGATCGCTGTAGCGATATTCCACGAAAAAGTCCACATTCACAAAGTTGTAATCTGAGGTGATCATCAGGGATTCATCGGCATTGGTATAGTTGCCTGCTGTGTCATAGCCGATGGAAAAGCCCTGAATCGTTGTGTTGACCTTGCGGACACTCTGAACAAAGGGGATCTTAAAGTGCAGTCCCGGTTCGGTGACCGCCTGTGCCCGTCCCAAGGTGATCAGCACCGCCTGTTCCTGCTCGCGAATCTGATAGGTGGACCCAAATACCAATATCAACACCACGACAATCAGTGCACAGATGCCAAGGATTTTACCGGTGGATCTCACGGAGTGCGGCGAGCCTGTATTGCTTTTCTGCCAGCTTCCGTCCGGCCCCATGGTCTGGAATCCGTTTTGTCTGTTGCGGCGGGAATCTTTCATACATTATCCTTCCTTTCTGATTGGCAGGTCATTGCGGAGACTCTGTCAGCAATGAGCCGTTGGTTTTATTTGTTATACGCATTATACAATAAATTATGCTTCCCTACAATCGCAGAAGATGCACGTTGGGGAGGGGTAAAGTGCCGGGGGAAGATATGGACCATCCAGCATTACTTCCCTCTCCAAAATGTCGGTATCCAATCCCCACAGTTGTCCAAATCTAAAATATATGCCGGTTCTCTCGTATCATCCGTGTAAATATAGTAAGTATCCCAGCTTCCATGAGTAATATAAATATCCTCATATGCGATCCTGCCCTGCTCATCAAAATAGCAGCTCCACGTCGTGTACCATGTGCCAAAAATATATCCGTTGTGCCAATAGTGACGGCTTTTCAGATTCCCGTTATCGTAATATTCATAATCAATCCACAAGACCATATCAGCTTCCGTATTATTCTCTTTCAGAAATGTCAGAATTCCTGTAGTGTCATAATGCGTGATCCGCCCCTTGTCGTCATACTCCGTATTTTCCTTAAAATCCTCTACCTCATTGGAACCGTCGGTGCCATCGACAGACTCCGGCTTCAGATAATCTTCCAGAATACGGTTTTCTTCACTTTCCCGCAATCCTTCAAAGACAAATCCGTACATCCCTGTAGTTATAAAAGTACTTGGGTCCCGTTCATAGTAACGAATCCCGCATCCTCTCTGTGTTACCTCATCATAATAGAGAGTCAGGTACTTCTGGCCATCCGGAACAGAATACTCAAAGAACGGCTCCGCTTCCCCGAATCCGTTTTCGGTCACAAAATCTGTCTCATTTGGATACCAATATCTTTCAGCTGTATCATCCTTTTGCACATAGACATAAATTCCGGAATGCGTCATTTCATTGTCCTGTGGCGCAACCAGCGTTTCAGTATCTACCCATTGCAGTCCGCTTATTTCGGAGGGAATCTCCCTCTGATACTCAATGCGTAATCCTCCATTTATAAATGTGATGATATAAAGGTCCTTTAAATCTCTCCACCCAATATATAATTCTTCGCAGCCATCGCCGTCCGCATCATATATAACATAGGCATAGTCCTCATAGCCTGCATACTCCTCGTTTATAAAAGATTCATAAAGCTCTTTGGCGTTTTCAGTCTCCATATCCGGCGTTGCTCCCGGTTCTGCTTCCTGCTCAGTCGTCGATTCTTCTTCTACTACCGGTTGCGCTGTTTCTGACATTGCGCCTGATGATTCTAAATCATCGGCAGGTGAAAAAGCACAGGCTGTCAGAAGTGAAATTGTCATGCATATAATCACGATCTGTCTTTTTTTCATAGTAATCTCCATTCTGCCGCCTTCGACTGGCAGCACAGATCTTTTATAAGAAGAATGTTTGTATTTTGGGGTATTCTTCAGCGTTAGAAGTTCTTCTGTTCTATTAACTATTTTACAAACGGGAATTGAAATTGCCTGATTTTAAGGGAAGTTATTCTTTGTTATGGGATATTAACAAAGTCCTCCCAACGCCTAGCAAATAAAGGATTTTTCGCAGTGAGTCTGCCTTATCCTTTTATTCAGTTTCACACATTGTTATCCTTGCGCTGATGGCTCATAAGGGCAAAAGCAAGGGAAAGAAAATCCCATAACACGTATAACAGAGTGTGGCAATCGGGGAACTGTGACGTATGTACGAATAAATTATAGCGGAGGATTTCAATATGGACAAGTACATTTTTGATGAGAGCAATAGTTTGTGGTATGATCGCCAAGGAGACTACTACATCCCCTGCCTGACCTTACCAGCAGAAGAGGAACACTCTATCACCCTTCATCGCCGGTTCGTCCGTGGACAAATTCTCCTCTCTGTGGTAGAATACTTCTCAGAGGAGGTGACCGCCGTGTCCATATGGGAGGGTATTATATACATATTTGCAGACACGCTCACCGGCCACGCCGTCCTGGTGATGTTTCTATTCGCTATCATGGACGAGCGGGGATGGCAGAGGCTGAAAAAGCTGCCATCTCTGCTGCTCTCCCCCCTGACAGCTACCGCCCTGGACCTAAGCCTGCAAGCAGTCATCCCCGACTCCTGGACCGTTCGCTACTGCATTTCCTCCTGCGCTATTCTGCTGATCTGTACGCTTTGGGTTCGGTGGGCGTGGCGGATCGGGTTCTGGCGGGCCTTTGCAGCTGTGTGTATGGCGGGCATTTTCCAGGTGGCCATGTCCTGCCTGTCCATACTGTTTACGATGATCCCCCTGGAAGGGGATCTTCAGTTTGTGGTGGAGGAGGCTGCCTTTTGGGTCGTCATTCCGGTCGCTGCTGCCCTGCTGTATCGTCTGCGTTTCGGGGCCTGGTTCCGGCTGTTGCTGGAAAACGAATCTGGCCAGCACTGGACTGCTCTGCTCTTGTTCGGACTGGAAGCTGCCATGGAGGCATTCCTCATCCTGCAAAAGGGAATCCAGCCGGAGTATCTGGCTGTCTACTATCTCCTTGTCACAACGATGGCGGCACTGACAGCAGGGCTGGTGGTCTACCTGGCTCGGCAATTCGATGCCACCCGGAAAATGGAGGCCCAGCGGGACGTCATTGCTCAGCAGCAGCTCTATGAGCGGGATCTGGAGGCCATCCGCCAGGAGGTGCGTGCCTTTCGTCACGACTATAAAAATCTGCTGGCGGGTCTGTCGGAGCAGGCGGACGAAGGCGAATTGGACGAGCTGCGGGTCACCCTGGCGGAGCTGGATGCGAGTTTTGACCGGCGCATCGGGGAGAAAATCCAGGCATCCACCCAGTTGGGCAACGTGAGGGTTCCCCAAGTGCGCAGTTTGATGCTGTCTAAGCTGACCACTATGGGAGAAAAGGGGATTGACTGCCGATTGGAGGTTCTATACCCCGTGGAGACAGTGGAGATGGATTCCTGGGACTTTGTCCGTTGTCTGGGTATCCTGCTGGACAACGCCGCCGAGGCCGCTTTGGAGGTGAAGTCCCCCTGGGTGGAGGTTGTTCTGTTGGCCCAGGGGGAGGGACTGTCCTTGCGGGTGTCCAACCCCTTCGCCGGGACCATTGACCCGGACAAGATTTGGACCGAGGGCTTTTCCACCAAGGGGGTGGACCGAGGGCTGGGCCTCCCCAGCTATCAGCGGATTCTGGCGGGATATGCCAATGCGGCTTCGTACACTAGCTGGGCGGGGGGCGTGTTTGTCCAGGAACTGACGGTGGAGGGCAAGCCATGATCCAGATTTACTTATGTGATGATGATGAGACCGTCCTCCACCAGATCAAGACTGCCCTGGAGTGGAAAATTTTCGTGGAGAACTACGACATGGAGGTGGCGTGGGCCGTCTCCACGGCCCGTGAGCTGCTGGACGCGGTTCAAGACAGGAGCCGGAGCGTCTATTTTTTGGATGTGGATTTGAAGGATGGGGAGTGGGACGGCTTTACGCTGGGCCGTGAGCTGCGGCGGCGGGACCCCCACGGCACCCTGGTGTATATCACCAGCTACGGCGATCTGGCCTGGAAAACTTTCCAGTATCATCTGGAGGCCTTTGACTACATCGTGAAGGAACCGGAGCGCACCGGGCCGTCTGCCGCCCAGTGCCTGGAGGCCGTCCACGCCCGCCTGTTGGACGAGCGCCGGGACCCGGCGGAGGTGTTTTCACTGCGGGTAGGGGATGAGACGCGGCATGTGCCGCTGGCGGATATTCTGTTTTTTGAGACCGCTCCCAAGGCCCACCACATATTCCTTCACACGGCGGACAGCCGGGTGGACTTCGTGGGCAGTCTTAACGAGCTGGAGAAGGAGCTGGGCGGGCGCTTCATCCGTGTCCACCGCGCCTATCTGGCGGCGGCGGATAAAATCGAGGCCGTGGTCTGGAAGGAAAACAAGGTCCGCATAGGAGGCCGGGAGTGCCTGCTGTCCCGGGCCGGAAAAGCGGAACTGCGCAAAAAACTGGGAGAGGAGCCGTGAGACCCTCTCCCGGTTTTTGCCGTTTAGGAACGATTTGCGCCATTTAGGAAATTTGGCCCCGGCTGGGCCAGGATTGTGATATGCTTCTTTTGCTAAAAACGAATTTCAACGATTTAGGAGGTATACAATATGGCAAGAGATGAAAAAATTTGGGAATACACCCGACAGGCCGGATACAAGCCGCTGGAGGATCGCTGTATCATCGTCAAATACGCCCCGGAAAATCTGAGCGAAAAAATCACAGCATTTTTTAACTGCGAGTTTTATGCTCTCCAGTTGTGCGAGCACGAGGTGATACTGCTTCCCTTTGACCCCACATGGACCAGCCTGCGCAAAGATGTGACCCTGATTCTTCCCTATGGGGATATCCGGTCGGTGGAGCTGAAAGATGATATGCTCAACACCGTCATCATCATTCGGACAGGTGACGATGAGATCCGCCTGACCACCCAGCAAAAGGAGTTGAGCGACCTGCGGGTTTCTGGCCTCTACGCCACCCAGTATGCCGGGGGCTTCAAAAATTGGCACAAGGAAAACCTGGACGGCACGCTGAAGGCGCTGACTGAGTTAGGCAAAAGGGAATGACACCAGCTTTGATTTGCCTAAGACCAGTTTGATACTGCAAGCCAGCCTCAACTACTACGCCCTGCCAGGGACGGAGGACTTTCAATATCCTGTATAAAAACATTCAAAATATGAAACGCAGAGAGGCCGCCCTCATCTGCGTTTTTCTTCTATATTTCGCTGGAATCCCACATAGGTCACGATAAAGTACACCAGATAAATTCCAAAAAACAAGGCGATGCTCTCCAGGAAAAATCTGCCCGATGCAGCCGGAACGCCGGTCAGGTCCACGAAGCGGCTGCTGACAAACAGAATCATCTTCCCGCTGATGACGATAGCCAGCAGGGCGGGGCAGAGGTAGTATGCAGCCAGTTGCGTCAGGATCAGTCTGCGGATCTGTCTGCGGTCCAGTCCCAGCTT
>CAZKAO010000032.1:0-32563 GCA_964550745.1 uncultured Acetatifactor sp. | reverse complement strand
TTCAAGTAACTGCTTCATAGAAATAACGCTCATGTTTCTACCTCCATTTGGTTAATTGGCCCGTATCCCGGCGCCATCTTCCGTATCCCTTCTCCGCCGGACAGCGTTAAAGCCCGGTTATCTCTGACCGCTATCCTGCTCAGAGCAGGACACCGCCGCCAAATGGGAATACGTGTTCATTCACAACATTGCGAGTATATCACAAAATAAAGCGGTTTGCAAGCGGTTTCAGCGCTTTTTTGAAATAATCTTTGCAATCTCCTCCTGGGTGGCATCGACAGGAATCTCATAGGTGCCCGTACTGATGGAATGGTCATAACCATTGTCACACAGGAAACGGTCAAATGCCTTGTAGTCCTCCACCAGTCCCAGCTCCTGCAGATTCTTGCTGACGGTTACAGAGCTTTCGCCTCTGCTGATCACCAGAGTCACCATATCGCCCGCCGGAGCTGCCGTGGGCGTGGCTGTAGGCGCTGCCGTAGGTGCCGCTGTAGGTTTTGCCGTAGGTGCTGCTGTAGGCGCTGCCGTGGGCTTTGCAGTAGGTTCCGCTGTAGGCGCTGCCGTGGGCTTTGCAGTAGGTTCCGCTGTAGGCGCTGCCGTGGGCTTTGCTGTCGGTTCTGCTGTAGGCGCTGCCGTGGGCTTTGCTGTCGGTTCCGCTGTAGGCGCTGCCGTGGGCTTTGCAGTAGGTTCCGCTGTAGGCTTTGCAGTAGGTTCCGCCGTTGGTTCTGTAGTAGGCTCCGCTGTCGGTTCTGCCTCCGGCTGAGGCGACGGACTTTCCTCCGGTTCTGCCGTGGGCTTTGCTGTCGGTTCCGCTGTAGGCTTTGCTGTCGGTTCCGCTGTAGGCTTTGCAGTAGGTTCCGCTGTCGGTTCTGCCTCCACTTCAGGCTGCGGTGTGGCGGCTGCTAAATTTGCCAGCACTCCCGGCTGTGGTTCCGTCATTCCCAATTCGGCGGCCCTCTGAAGGATCTCTTCGTCGGTCATCCCCGCCTGGCTTCCCTGGCTGTATCCCATCAGCAGTGCTGTCACAATGATGCCGATACCCAGAGCTCTCATATAATATTTTAAGCGTGTTGTATTCATCGATTATTACTTCCTTTAAACAGATCTATCACCAGTTTCACTTCTCCGACACCCAGGCCAAGCTGCCGAGCAATCGCCACATCAGACCGTCCCTGCCGGTGGAGTTCCAGTATTTTATCATTCTTGTTGCTGTAATTCTCCGCTCCCTGCAGTTCCTGCTGTTCCTTCTCGTCGTCCTGAACTACATCAGTCTCTGTCACTCCTGCCTGCATTGCCTGAAAAGCCGGGGCCACCACCTGGCGCGCCACTTGTGTCGCCGCCTCGGTCTCCCTCAGCGCTATCTCCGCCTCTCTGGTCACAGCCTCCACTTCCCGACTGGCTATCTCCGCCTCTCTGACTCTCTGCTCCACCTCTGTGGCAGTAGTCTTCAGGTTGTCATGCTTGGCGTTGAGCATATCATACAGGAACATAACTTCCTGCTGGCTCTTATTGATCTGTCCCAATACCGTCTCCGAATATTCGTTTACTGCCATGATCTTTTCATTGGATATTCTCTCAAGGGAGCGCTCGGTCTTCTCCATGGAATATTCTATCGCTTCCTCTATCGTGTCATCCACCTGACTGCGAATCCGCTCCAGTTCCTTTGCCACCAGATCATTAATCTCATCCCTCGCCATCTCCCTGTCATGCGCCAGAGTGTCCCCTTTTCCGTTGGGAATCAAGAAGCTGACAACAAACACTATTACGCCAATGATTAGGAGTACAATCTCCATGATATTCATATATATTTCTTCCCTTCCATATGCTCTCGCATAAATCTTTATCGTATTTGGACTGTCTGATACAGCTTTATATCTTCAAATCAAAGCTCTGCCTGGGTTGATCTTTTATCACCATCTGGTCCGCGGGCTTCTTCTGCTGACGGCTTTTGCCTCCATCCCCCTGGTATTCATTACTGCCCTTTTCCTTGGCGTCATGCCGCTTATTCTGCCAGTTAGTTTCCTCTCCGGACCGAACCTGCCTCGCCTTCTGCTGGTTGTCTTCCTCCCTGTCCTGACTGATGTTGATCTGGTTTATAACCCCCTTGTTGTCCTCGTTCTGCTTGATTGTCGAATAATCCTGTACTCTGGCGATTGTCGCATTCTGAATTGCTCCTACAGCCATATTCCTCATCCCTTTCCATTATATACCTTCTTACGAGGTCAAATCTATAGAAAGAATGCTTCACTCCAGGCATTCTTTCAGTGCAAGACTTAGAACTTCTTGCACTATAGTCCGATCATCTTTACCTCTCCCCCGATGCGCTTGAAACGGCAGTGCTGATAACTGCTGCGCAGCGACATGGATACGTCCTTAATTGCGATAACCGTTCCGGGGAATGCCTCTCCCGTGACTTCTACGGAAGCGTCATTCAGCCCCTCAAAAGCATCGTGGAGCGCCTCCCACTTTTTGTTTTTTTCTTCCAACTCTTTCTTTTTTTCCTCTGTCTGTACCACCAGAGAACGGATGTATTTGACCTGCTCCGGCGAAAACTGCATTCCCTGAGCCCTTTTTTCCGCAAAAGTAGTAAGGATGGGCTGAGTCTTTTTGATTACTTTCTGTATCTCCAGCAGATCGTCCTGCAGCGCCTGATATTCTTCCTTCACCTTGGGATTCACACCCACCTCCACCACTGTGGTAGCACCCATATTGGCACCCAGATTCTTGGCGCTGATCTTGTTTCCGGCACACACATGGCCGCCAGTAATAAATCCCCGCCGACCGGTGACGTTGACCTCGGTTCCTGCCATAACCTTACTGTGCAGGATGGACTCCGCAGACACATAACCATCGGCACTGGCGGTGGCGTTCTCCAGGAACTTGGCAATAATATTGCCGCCTGCCTCCAGCGTTCCTTTGCTCATACCGTTCATGCCTCTTGTAATCACGATATCACCGTCCGCACAGACAGTCGCTCCTTCCACCACTCCTTTGACAATCACATTGCCCTTGGCTTTGACGCTGAATCCGGAACTGATATTGCCGTTTACCTGCACACTGCCTTCAAACTCAATATTGCCAGTGCTGTTATCCACATTCTCCACTTCGTAGATATCTGTTACAAACACCTGGTCGTCCACAAGGGTTACGCATCCATTCACTTCAGAGGTGATGGACATGCGGTCCTCCGACTGAGCCACATTCTTTCCAAATTTCAAAACAGCCTTTTTTACAGTCCTTGGCTTAATCCGTACGCCCGCCACATTGATACCGGGCTCACCTGCATCCTCCGGAATGATCCTGGCAAGCATATCCCCCTTCTTGCAATGATTGATAGTATTGAGATTGAAGAAATCCACACTGCCATCCTCTTTCAGGGTGGGAACCGCATGAGGGTCCGTGTTGAAAAAATATTCAATCTCCGCATCCTTTCCATGGCGGGGCGGCTTTCCCTCTGCCACTACAAGTTCCTTGCAATACTCGCCCTCGCAGAAATGCTTTTCCAGCAGTTCCAGATTGAGTCCATATATAATCTTTTTGAACTCCATATCTTTTATAAACTCATCCATGGTCATGCGGCTTCCCGTCTCCGAGGGCGGAAAAAAGCGTACCGTCACGGTCATGGAATCTTCGCTGACATTCATCAGATAGCACTCCTGCTCGGCAGGACAGCTTCCCCGTGCCAGAAACAGTGTCTGCTCCGTACCTGCATCCACTGCCCTTTTTAACAGGGAGGCATCATATTGAAGATTGCGTTTGCCTAAATAATCAATAATCTCATTGATCTGTATGGCTTCCCCTCCGTCCTGTGGAGGAATACACTTTATACCATAACCATTCTGGACATTTACCAGTTGAAAATAACCGTTTACAGCCATCCCTTTGCAGCCTCCATTGCCATCTCTTAATCGCCGGGAGACTAACGATCTCCCAAAATACCCATATAGTTGCCCATCTTTCCTTTCATCTTCTGAAGCGCTCTGGTGTGCAGCTGGGATACCCGTGACTCCGAGACCTCCAACACATTGCTGATCTCCTTCAACGTCAGATCCTCATAATAGTAGAGGGTGATGACCTTATTCTCTTTTTCTGTCAACAACTCCAGCGCCTCGCCCAGCATCTTTGCCAGTTCCTGCTTCTCCACATTCTCCTCCGGACTGACAAACCGTGCCGCTGTATGCTGGCTGCTGTCCTGGGACACATCGCTTCCCTGCTCGATATACTCGTTCAGGGACACCAGACCCGTAATCTTCATCTGGGACTGCCATTCCACATATTCGTCATCCGTGATTCCCAGTTTTTGGGCGATCTCCTCATCTGTGGCGCTCTTGCCTGTCTCCGTCTCTATCTGACGGATCACGCTGTCAATCTGCTTCTGCTTCTGCCGGACAGTTCTGGGAATCCAGTCCATCTTGCGGATCTGATCCAAGATGGAACCCCGTATCCGCAGGCTCGCATAAGTCTCAAATTTCACTTCCTTGAGAGTATCAAACTTATCTATGGCATCGATCAGTCCAAAGATGCCATAGCTTACCAGGTCTTCATATTCCACATTATAGCCGAGATACATACTGAGTCTTCCCGCTACTGTCTTTACCAAAGGTGCATACTCCAGAATAATCTTTTCCCGAAGCTCCGGTGTTCTGGTCTTCATATATTCATCCCAGAGTTTTTTTCTGCCTGCTTCGTCCATGATACCCTCCTAAATCAAAGCCAACTGCCTCTCTGTCCTAAGTCTCTTCCCCGGATTCGGCCCCGCTTTCTTCCCCGTCCGCTTCCTCTTCCGACGCCTCAGCCTCCGCCAGAGCCTTCTCCTCGGCAAGACGCTTCTCGTTTTCCCTGTCAAAATAATTCAATACACTGTAAAGCAGCTGCCCTAGTCCATAGAAAAACAACATGGTAAATAACAGTACCACCATTCTGTATAACAGAGTCTCTCCCCTGACCATGGTAAACAAACAGCTGATAACTCCTGCCACCAGCATCATTATTGCCGGTATATATTTTCTCTTCATATCAATCCCCGTGCATATCGCAGATCTGCCTGCGCTGCTACCTGTCTTTATAATCAGAAATCTGTCTTGCTCCCTATATCACAGGGCTATCCTGTTATATGATAGTCTCGGCTCTGCCCACCGCTCGAATGTGATATTCACCTGTCTCCGGAAAAAAGACGACTGTCCGGCCGTAATTAGCTCCAGTATCCGATGCAAGCAGCGGAATATTCAGCTGATGGAGAATCGCCCGTGAAGCCTCCGCATTGCGCTCACCGATATTCATCAGATTGTTTTTTGACATGGACTGGAACATAGTGGCTCCTCCGGCTATCTTTGCCACCATTCGGGTCTTGGCCGCTCCCATTGCCTCCATCTGACGCACCAGTTCCACAATACCGGTATCTGCGAACTTTGCAATATTATGATTACCCCTGATCGCTGTGCTGTCCGGCAGCATAATATGCGCCAGGCCGCCGATTCCGGTCTTGGGATCTCTTATGGCTATTCCGATGCAGGACCCAAGCCCAAGCGTAATTAATCCATCCGGGCTCTTACATGTCTTTAAATCCGCCATACCTACTGTAATGATGTTACCCATCTGTACATTTCGCCTCCTTGTCTCAGCCCCTACATAATACCCAGTGCCGACAATATCTTCTGATAGGAATCCAGATCCGGTATCAAAATAAAATAACCATCAACCTCTACTTCATCAAAGAAGCGGGACTGAATCAGCAGAATATTGTCACCCAATTCGCCAAACATAATGGCCGGTACGCTCATGATAGCTCCCGCCATATCTACTGTCAGACTTGGGGGCGTGGGAAAAATACACAGATTGGTCATTGTTGCCAGGGAATTTAAATACGCCCCGGTGATGATGTTACTCAGTTCCATCATAGCCGAGGTCTCCATCTCGTCCAGTCCCTCCTGGCCGGATTCATACCCCATCATAATTTTTTTGACAAGTCCTTTGGCAGCGCCAAGCTCCACCAAAAACATAATACTGCCGGTGATATCTCCTTCCACTCCCAGAAGCACACCCACCATCAGCTGCTCTTCACCGCCGACCATGGCGCCAACCTCCGAAAATTCCAGAAGCCGTACCTGGGGCACCTGCATATCCACCTTGCTCTGCAGCATCTGGGAAAGTGCCGTCATAGCGTTACCGGCGCCAATATTACCGATTTCACGCAGCACATCTAAATAATTGTCCGTTACATGTTCCAAACTCATCTCTGGCATACGCTGTCTCTCCTATTTGAGCTTTGCAGCCTCCCTGCCGCCGCTCTCCGACAGGTATCTGCTGTCTAAAATTACGAAATGTTGTCTCTCTCCTGCATCACCAGATTAAAGTCCAGCAGGGAGATCAGGCCGCCCTCATATTTGCCGATTCCCCCGAGAAAATTCATGCGCTCTTCCTTGGAATCATAAGCGATCTTCTCTATATGTTCTTCATCCAGTGTCACTACTTCCCGTACCTCATCCACAATAACGCCTATGTTTCCATACTGCTCCAGCTTCAGAATGATGATACGGGTCGCTTTCGTAAACTCATCCTCCGGCAGGAACATCTTCAGCCGCAGACTCATGATCGGGATCACCTCGCCCCGAAGATTGATCACGCCCTTAAGATATGGCGCCACCTTGGGCACCCGGGTGATCTTCTGCATTCTTACAATATTATCAATATACCGGATATCCACGCCATACTGCTCATCGCCCAGACGCACTACGATATACTGCTGGGTTGACGTCATACCGTTATTCTCGACTACCTTTAACTCTTCCATCTTGTTATCCCCTTCCTATATGAGTGCATTGGCATCCAGAATCAACGCCACTTCGCCATCGCCCAGAATCGTTGCTCCACTGATGAATTTGCACTGCTTGATATATTTTCCCAGGGACTTGATAACGATCTCCTGCTGGCCGATCATATCGTCAATCACCAGGCCAGCCAGCTTATCTCCCTTTTTCACGATGACCACCATCAGATGCTCCTCTGGAGATTTACTGCTCTCCACATCCAGCACATTGGACAGGCGGATGAGAGGGATTACTGTGCCCCTCAGGTGGATAACTTCCTTGTTCTGCACAAGTCTGATCTCCGCAGGATCAATATCCTCAATGGTCTGGATCGTTCCCAGGGATATGGCGTATTTTTCTCCGCCTACCACTACCATCAGTGCCTGAATGATTGCCAGCGTCAAAGGAAGTCTGATGGTCCAGACGCTTCCCTCGCCCAGCTTGCTCTTTACCTCAACCTCACCGCTCAGGGCCTCGATCTTGGATTTTACCACATCCAGACCCACTCCTCTGCCGGATACGTCCGTTACCTTCTTTGCAGTGGAAAAGCTGGGCAGGAACAGCAGATCAATGATCTCCTTATCCGACATATTTGCCGCCTGTTCGGGGGTGATTGCCTCTCTCTCCAACGCCTTGGCCTTCACGCTCTCCACATCTATGCCATTGCCGTCGTCCCTCACCTCAATCACGACATTATTGCCATCCTGATAGGCATCCAGAAAGATTGATCCCACCGCCGGCTTGCCTCTCTGGGCACGCACCTCGGCGGACTCCAGACCATGATCCGCGGAATTGCGCAGCAGATGCATCAGCGGGTCGCCTATCTCATCCACCACAGTCCGATCCAACTCGGTCTCCTCACCAGTCATGTACAGTTCCATCTTCTTATCCAGCTTCTTGGACAGATCCCGGATCATTCTGGGGAACTTGCTCACCACGCTCTCAATGGGAACCATTCGCACCTTCATAACGGACTCATGCAGGTTGGTAGTCACATTTTCCAGATACTCAATCTGCTCATTGACGCCCTGATTCTGCCCCTGCACCTGATTGGACACGGATACCAGGGAATTCTTGGCAATGATCAGCTCACTCACCAGATTCATCAGCACATCCAATTTCTCGATATCCACACGCACAGTGCGGTTCACCACCGGCTTGCCGGAAGCCTGCTTCTTCTCCCCGGTCTTAGGCGCTGCCGCCGCAGTCTTGCCGGAAGCCTCCGCCGCAGGCGCAGCGGAGACTTCTGCAGGCATCGATTCGGTCTGGGGTTCCGGCTCGGAAGCTGCGTCACCATACTTATCCTTCCGCTCCATATTCTCCAAAACAATGGTATCTCCCACTACGGAAGCGATCTCCGACACATTGGCCGCCGCGCTCTTGACATCCTCAATCCCCGCCTCGGAAATGACGATCAGGCTGAAATCCAGATCAAACTTTTCATCCTCGACATCCTGTGCAGAGGGACTGGACACGATAATCTCTCCCTTTTCTTCCACCGCCTTGAACACCAGAAATGCCCTGGCAGCTTTCAGAATACAACTCTCCTGCACCGTGACCGTCAGGCCATATACATTTTTGCCCTGCTCCATGGCCGCCTGTATCACATTCTGCTGTGTGGAGTCCAGCTGGATCTCCGTCCACCCGCGGCCATCTCCCGTCTCGCCAGACTTCTCCTTCACCTCGGCAGATGCCTGCGCCGCCGGCTTACCCGATCCATTCAGCACGGCGTTAAGCTGCCGTATCAGAGGTTCATTGTCGTTGGTTCCTTCATCCGCAGACTCCTTGACGTTGTTCACATACTCGTCCAGCGCATCCAGACACTGGAACAGAATATCCACCATGTTAGGAGTGACTTTAATATTTCCATTGCGAACCTCGGAAAAAACATTCTCCATGTCATGGGTCAGCGTCTGCATCCGCTTATAGCCCATGGTTCCCGCCATTCCCTTCAGGGAATGCGCTGCCCGGAAAATCTCATTGATCGTATCCATATTCTCCGGATCAGACTCCAGATTCAGAATCTGCGTGTTCAGATTCTGTAGATGCTCATTGCTCTCGTCAATAAAGATGTCAAGATACTGGCTTATGTCCATATCATTTTACCCCCACGTTTAGTATGATTTCCTGTGCGATCTGTTCCAGTGGTACACTCTGATCAGCCAGCCCCGCCTTGACAATGCTCTTTGGCATGCCATACACCACGCAGGTCTCCTGATCCTGTGCGATTACATGTACCTTTTTCTTTGCTTTCAGGTTTTTAATGCCTTCCGTTCCGTCCGCTCCCATGCCGGTAAGTACCACGCATATTATCTCGTCATATCCGCAGTCCATGAGAGATTCATACATGTAGTTGGCACAGGGCTTTACACCCTCCCGGTTTGGTTCATCCGAGTAGTGGATCACTGTCTTGCCGGCGGCTGTAGTCCTCACATTCATATGGCTGCCGCCTCTGGACAGATATACCGTGCCATTCTCCAGCTCGTCTCCCTCTTCTGCTTCCTTTACCCGCATTTCTCCCAGACAGTCAAGACGTTCTGCAAGTGACGCGGTAAAACCCTTGGGCATATGCTGTACCAGCAGCACCGGTGCCTGAAGCTGCGCCGGAAGCCTGGGGATCACCGATTGCAGCGACTTGGGCCCTCCCGTGGAGCTGGCAATGGCAACGATCTTCCTGCCACTGACCCGTGTTCCATGTTTTTGGGCAATCTCCACTACCTTGCGGGTAGTGACGGCCACCTGCCTCTGTCGATCCCGGCTCTCCAAAACCGGCAGACTGCTGTCCAGCACTACCGTCAGCGTGCGGAGAAACTCCGTCCGGAAGTCTTTTCCCCTGCATGTCAGCGCATTATCCGGCTTATGTACAAAGTCCAGCGCTCCCAGTTCCAGCGCATCCAATGTAGTCTTCGCCCCATCTATGGTGTCTGTGCTTGCCATCATAATCCTGGCGGAAATCCCCGCCCGGCGCAGTTCATCCAAAAGCTGCAGCCCGTTCATCCGAGGCATGTTCACATCCAGCACCACAGCATCATAGGCATTTCTACGCAGCAGATCCAGCGCTTCTACACCATCCCTGGCCTGGTCGGCAACAATAAACCTTCCATCGTTATTAATTATATCACATATAACTCTTCTCATGAGTGCAGAGTCATC
Organism: uncultured Acetatifactor sp.; assembly: GCA_964550745.1. Lineage (GTDB taxonomy): Bacteria > Bacillota > Clostridia > Lachnospirales > Lachnospiraceae > Acetatifactor. The sequence continues at coordinate 22,604 of CAZKAO010000032.1, read as the reverse complement.
AACAACCAGTATTTTTTTCATTATACACCCAGCCGTTCCCTTTTTCTATGCTTTCTCTCTTCCTCAAAGATATATTTAATAATTTCTTCCCGCACATCCACATCAATGTCCACATACTGCACACGATGCTCGTAAGATCCATTTCTATTCTCCATCTTATTCGAACTGAGTACCTTGCCCACCAGCTCGTATTCTTTCATTTTGCCCGCTACCAGCAGATTGTAGCTGATATAAATCAGACTGCCCGGCTCGTAGGGATGAGTGGACAGAAAGCGCAGACCGCCTCCGCTGATATCCACGATAACGCTCCGCTTCAGAGGCAGTCCCGGTATCAGATTGCTGTAGGGATCTCTCTCCTCGATGGCCCGAACCTCTTCCTCCTCCAGATTGCGGGAATTCATCTCCAGCGCACAGCTGAAACGATAGTATTCCCTTCTCTGATATTTGCGCAGATTGCTGGTCATTTCCACCACCAGGATATAGATATTGTTGCTCTTATAGCGGTCTATAACTTTGGCAAAGCACTGGAAAAGCCCATTGCCCGTATAGACCACCAGGTTATAATCCCTGTCCATGGGAAGCAGGATCAGTTTGCTCTGTTCCATAGGCATCACGATCTCCAACTGATTCTCTGACAGAATATCCTGAATCTGGCTGACGTATGTCTTGGGAGCCTCCTGGCCCTTCTCCTTATTCGGCTCCACCATCTGAATCTCAATCTTGTTGCCCGGCTCAATGAAATTGGAAATCATACTGTTCATTATGTCTGTCTCCTCTTACTTATTTTTTTTGGGTTGAAAAGTTACACTCCTGTTCTATATCTTCTTACCTGATATTATATGAGAGAAAAACGCCGCCATGCCGCGCCTGGGCTGCCTGGTACTTTCCTCCCGATTCATCAGCTTCGCTGCAATATACTCAAAAGCCTGGGTAGATTTGGCTCCCGGACTCTGGATTGACACCGGCATCTGCTGCATGACTGCGCGGGCCAGCTGGGGATCCTGCGGAATATTGCCCAGATAGCTGATGGGAATTTTCAGATATCTGTTCACCACTGCATTGAGCTTGTTGAACACCACCTCCCCTTCCTCCGCTTTACTTACTCTGTTGGCTATCATCTTCACCGCGGTTGTAGCGCTGTTGTACCTCGGATGATTGCACAGAGCTTTCAGCAGGGAATAGGAGTCCGTGATGGAGGTTGGCTCCGGTGTTGTCACCAGCAGTATCTCCCCGCTTGCCACCAGAAATTCCAGTACAGCATCAGAGATGCCCGCTCCCGTATCCACAATAATTATATCGGCTATAGCATCCAGCTCCGCCAGATTGCGAATGATATAAACCAGATAATCCCTGCTCAGATTGGACATACTGGCTATACCTGACCCGCCGGAAATAAAGCCCACATCCATAGCCCCCCAGGTGATGATCTCCTTAATGTTTTTCCCCTGATAGATCAGATCACACAGATTATGCTTAGGTACCGTTCCGAACATGATCTCTATATTTGCCAGTCCGAAATCCGCATCCAGGATAATGACACGCTGTCCCATCTTCCTGAACTGTATTGCCAGATTAATGGAGGTGTTGGATTTGCCCACACCGCCCTTTCCGCTGGTAACTGTTATTACTCTCGCCAATGGTCTGGATTGCTGACCTGCCTTTATTATTCTTAACTGTTCTGCCTGGTCCATTATAGTACCCTCTCAAAATGGCTGTTCCCGTCATTGTTTTCCGCCCCCCAGAAGCTGCTTCACCGTCTTCTGAGGATTAAATATCTCGATATCATCCGGCACGTTCTGCCCATATGTCACATAGGCAATGCTGGCGTTCGTGTAGAGTCTCAGATTCAACAGATTTCCCAATGCCTCCGTCTCGTCCAGCTTGGTAAAAATCAATTGATATTCTGCAATTTTGCTGTAGCTGTCTACAATCTTTATCAGGTCTTTATACTTGGTAGTAGCGCTGAGTACCAGATAGAAAAAGCAATCCGCCGCTTCCTTCACCGTATTATTCAGCAGCTTCTTCATGGCGGCCAGCTGCTCCCTGTTCTGAGGAGAATGGCCTGCCGTATCCATCAGGATATAATCATAGTCCTGAAAGTCCCGGAGGGCGGTGAGCAGTTCCTCCTCCGTATACACCACCCTGAAAGGAACCATCAGTATATTGGCGTAGGTCCGCAGCTGTTCCGCCGCCGCAATCCGGTAGGTGTCCATAGTCAGCAGCGCCACCTTCTTTTTCTGCTCCACTGCATAGCGGCTGGCAATCTTGGCGATGGTAGTGGTCTTGCCCACGCCTGTGGGGCCGATAAAGACCACTGTCTTGGGACCGTAGTGAGCCGTCTCCACTGTATCCTCCGTCTTGCCAAACTTCAGAATCATGCGCTGATATATATTTGCCAGCAGATAGTCGAAAGGCATATTGGGTTTATGGATCTTATCCATCTCCTCCATGATCTTCCCTGCATATTTTTCGTCCACCTCATTCTCCAGCAGGGTGTCATAGATCAGCTTGCCGAATTTCTTCAGTTCGCTGTCCTGTTCCGGCTCCTCCGGCGCACTGTTTGACACGGCCGGTTCCGTCTCCCCCCGTCGGACAGCTCCTGCCGGGCTATCCGGCTTCTCTCCCTCGGGCTGCTGAAGTTCCTGCTGTCGGGCCCTCAGCTGGCTCTCCAACAGAGCCTGCAGGTTCTCCAGCTTCTCCTCAATGCTGCGCGTACTGTCGGAGACAGGGGTGGCTGCTGCAGGAGCGGCGGATGCCGGTGTGGATACTCTGGCCTGCGTCGGCTCCTTTCTCACATAAGCGCTGCGCTCCGGCTCCTCCTCCAACGCCACCGTCACCTCTGTCAGTTTCGGCTTTAAGGCGGCAAAAAGCCCCTTGGGCTTTATCTGCCGAACATTCATGATCACCACGTCGCTGCCCAGTTCTTTTTGCGCCGCTTCCGTCGCCTCGGCCTCTGTTTTTCCCGTGAATTTCTTAATTATCATTATGCTGTCACCATCCCTACCGACTGTAATTCAATATCCGTCTCAACCTCATTGTAGGATACTACAATAAGATCCTTGTAATAATCTTCTGTCAGACGCTTGAAATACATTCTGACAATAGGAGAAGTAATAATGATGGGACTCTTTCCCAGATTCTCCAGCTTCTGCATCTCATTGCCCACAGAATTGAGTATTGCCTTGGAGCGTGCCGGGTCCAGATTCAGGTATGCGCCCGTCTCCGTCTGTTTGATGCTCCCCATAATCTCCTGCTCGATCTTAGGGTCCAGTGTCACAACGCTGCTGGTCTCATGGGCCGGGAAAAATCTTCGGGAAATTGCCCTTTTCAGGCTCTGCCGCACATACTCTGTCAGCACGTCCGTATCCCTGGTTGTCGCTCCATAGTCCGCAAGAGTCTCCATAATCGTCAGCAGATCCCGGATCGATACTCCCTCTTTCAACAGGTTCTGCAGCACCTTCTGTATCTCGCCGATCCCCAGAAGTTTGGGAACAAGTTCCTCCACCAGGGAAGGGTTGGTCTCCTTCATGTTGTTGACCAGATTCTGCACATCCTGTCTGGTCAGCAGCTCCGAGATGTACTGCCTGATAATCTCCGTTAGATGGGTCGCTATAATAGACGGCGGGTCCACTACCGTGTAGCCCAGACTTTCCGCCCGCTCCCGCTGACCTTCCGTAATCCAGATGGCCGGCAGATGGAAAGACGGCTCAAAGGTGGGAATACCCGTGATCTCTTCCTCCACATAGCCGGGGTTCATAGCCATATAATGGTCAAAAAGAATCTCGCCCTCGCTGACCTGTATACCCTTTACCTTGATAATATACTGGTTCGGATTCAGCTGGATATTGTCGCGCAGTCGGATAATCGGCACCACAGTACCAAGCTCCAGCGCCATCTGCCGCCTTATCATTACCACACGGTCCAGCAGATCGCCGCCCTGGTTCACGTCCGCCAGAGGGATAATACCATAACCGAACTCCAGCTCAATAGGGTCCACCTGCAGCAGGCTGTTTACATTCTCCGGCTGGCGTATCTCCTCCGCAGCCGCCTCCTCGGTGTCCACAACCGCCTCAGTGGCAGTAGTCTCCAGATTGCCGGCAATGGCCCGGCCGCCCACCACAAACAGCAAACCCATACCAACGAACAGGATGGTATTCAGCTCTGTGGCAAAGCCCAGTATGGACAGGGTCGCCCCCACAAAATACATCACCTTGGGGATGCCAAAAAGCTGCCGGATGATGATCGGTCCAAACTCCGCCTCCTTGCCGCCCTTGGTCACCAGTATACCGGTGGACAGGGAGATCAGCAGGGAGGGAATCTGGCTCACCAGACCATCACCGATGGTCAGGATACCATAATTGTCCAGTGCGGAACCGATATCCATACCGCTCCGCAGCATACCCATGGCAATACCGCCGATCAGATTGATCGCCGTCAGCAGCAGACCCGCTATGGCGTCTCCTTTTACATATTTTACGGCACCGTCCATGGAACCGAAAAAGCTGGATTCCAGCTGAATCTTATCTCTTCTCTCCTTGGCCTCTTCGTCTGTGATGGCGCCGGTGTTCAAATCCGCGTCAATAGCCATCTGCTTACCGGGCATGGCATCCAGCGTGAATCTCGCCGTCACCTCTGCCACACGCTCGGAACCTTTGTTGATCACCAGAAACTGAATCAAGATCAGTATGACGAAGATGATGGCACCGATGATCAGATCACCGCCTCCCACAAATTGTCCGAAAGTTTTTACCACATTGCCGGAGGTTCCGGTATTCAGAATCAGTCTGGTGGAGGACACGTTCATGGCGATACGGAATATGGTGGTAAACAGCAGGATCGTTGGAAAATATGACATATCCAACACTTCCTTGATAAACATACACACAAACAGAATCGTAAAGGCAATGGCAATATTGAATGCCATAAATACATCCAGCAGGCCTGCGGGCAGCGGAATCAGAAACATCAGGAAAGCCACCAGGATATAAATAGCCACGATGGCATCTGTCTTGGACATCTTCGCGATATTAATATTCATATCCGTCTCCTCCTTTCATATTACTGTTTCTTACCTCTTCTCACACTATATTTTGCCCTGCAGCTGGTATACAAAGGCAAGCACCTCCGCCACCGCCTGATACAGCTCCGGCGGAACCATCTGCCCCACCTCCACATTGGCGAAAAGCATCCTGGCCAAAGGCTTGTTTTCCACAATCTCAATATGATTCTCCCTGGCCACTTCCTTGATCCTGGCCGCCAGATGGTCCGAACCCTTGGCCAGCACCAGAGGCGCGTCCGCCACATCCGGGTCATACAGGATGGCTACGGCATAGTGGGTGGGGTTGGTGATGACCACATCCGCCCGGGGCAGATCCTGCATCATGCGGCGCCGTGAGGCCTCCTGCATCTTCTGACGGATTCTTCCCTTGATCTGAGGATCACCTTCGGACTGTTTGTACTCGTCCTTGATCTCCTGCTTGGTCATCTTCATGTCCTGGCTGAATTTGAACTTCTGATAAATAAAGTCCGCCAGAGCAATAATCATATATACGGCGGCAATCCGAATTCCCAGATCCGTCACCATCTCCGCCGCCAGGGACAACGCCTGCATCAGCGGCATATCATACAGGGCGAGGATTATTGGTTCCTTCCCCCGAAGAAAGCTGTAGGTAATATATATAATCAAGCCGATCTTTAAGAGGGATTTAAACAGTTCCACCAGCGAATTGGCGGAAATTATCTTCTTAAAGCCCTTGATCGGATCAAGTTTGCTGAGTTTAGGCTGCAGCGGCTTGCCTGTCACCTTCCATTTTACCTGCGCCAGATCGCTGATAAAGGCCACCAGAAAGGAGATCAGCATAATGGGCGCAATAATCAGCATCACCGTTATCATCATCTGATTAAACAACAGCCGCACGTCCCTCTGGGGCATATTTCCTCCCCAAAAGGTCAGTATGCTGGGAATATTGTTGTAAACTCCCTGAAACATCTCCAAAAAACGAGTGCCCATGATTCCCACATAGAATTTCAGCACCAGAAAAAGACTGAAAAGTCCCAGAGCATTGGCAATCTCCTTACTCTTGGCAACCTGGCCTTCTTTTCTGGCGTCCTGCAGCTTTTTCTCGGTTGCAGGTTCCGTCTTCTCTCCGCCGGGACCATCCTTGGCAAAGAACTGAAGATTATATCGCAGTGTCACATCATGCCTCCTACTATGGCTGTAATGGTCTCCTTCATCTGCTGAAAAATAAAGTTTGCCGCGCTCGGCAGCATACTCGCCGAATAAACCAGCACCGCCAGGCCCGCCAGTATCTTCAGCTGAATACCCACCGCAAACATATTCATCTGCGGAGATACCTTTGCCAGCACACCCAGAATCGCATTCATCATCAGTATCACACAGAACACAGGCAGACAGATCCTGAAGCCGATAATGATATAATTGACCAGAAATCCTGTCACAGAAGCCAGCAGCGAATCCATCTGGAATATGGCTCCGTTGACCGGAATCAGCACGAAGGTATCCGCCAGCGCGCCAAACAGATATCGATACATACCGCTGGCAATCAGCATCAGCATCACCACATACTGGTAGTACACTCCCGAGATACTGCTATCCTGCCTGGTGGCGGGATCAAACAGAGTGACCATGGACAGACCGATCTCCATATCCGCTATATGTCCGGCAAAATTTACAATCGCACTGCACATGGAAGTTCCCAGGCCCAGCATCAGACCGGTAAGCGCTTCTTTGACCACTATTACCGAATACCCCGTAAGAGTATTGTACTCCACCGCCGGAGCTGGAGACAGCGTCCGATACAGCAGAGCGGCCGTAAAAAGGGACAATGCCACTCTCACATGCCGGGGCGTGTTGTTCAGGCTGAAAAACGGCGCCACGAAGACAAAACAGCTCACACGGGTCAATATCAGCAGAAAATATTCTAATTCATACATGGAGAAAGATAAGTCAATCATCTTAAGTCTCTCTTAGCCACTTACATACAGGCTGAAATTAGACCACAGCTGCGTCATAAATTCCACCATGGAAGTCATCATCCAGGGGCCTAAAAGAATCAGCGCTACAAATATGCCAATGATCTTGGGTACAAAGGTCAGCGTCTGCTCCTGTATGGATGTCACCGTCTGAAAGATACTCACCAGCAGACCGATGCACAAGGATACCAGCAGCACCGGCATCGACACTTTTAAAATCAGCATCAGCGCCTGACTGGCAATCTCCGCCACTCCTTCCACAGTCATCATATATATCACACTCCTCTTTCCCATTCCAGGGACTAATAAAAGGTTTTTACAAGGTTCATGATCACCAGGCTCCAACCATCCGCCAGCACAAACAGCAGAATTTTAAAGGGCATGGAGATCGTCGTGGGCGGCAACATCATCATACCCATACTCATCAGAGTGGACGCCACCACCATATCAATGACAATAAAGGGAATATATATTATAAATCCCATAAAAAATGCCTGCCGCAGTTCCCCGATGATAAAACTGGGGATCAAAATGGAGATCGGGATATCACTCAATGTCTGTCCATCCCACTCCTGTCCCGCAATATCCATGAAGAGATCCACATCCTTGGTCAGCGTCTCCCCATACATGAACTCACGAAAAGGGAGTATTCCCGCCTCAAAAGCTTCCTCCTGGGTAATTGTCCCCTCATCCAGAGGAATAATCGCCTCATTGTAGACCCTCTGCAGCGTGGGCTGCATGATAAAAAGCGTCAGAAACAACGCTATACCGATCAGTACCTGATTGGGCGGCGATGTCTGGGTACTCAGCGCCGCTCTGGTAAAATGCAGCACAATGATGATCCGGGTGTAAGCCGTGAGCATGAGCAGCAGCGTCGGGGCGAGCGCAATCAGCGTCAGGATAATCAATATCCGCAGCATGCCGTTAATCTGCCCATTGCCGTTGTTGTAAATGACATTGAAGCTGTTCTGTACATTCAGTTCTTCCAGCTCTTCCGGCGTCTGTATCTCCCCTGCCCCATACCAGATCGTTGGATCATCTGTGGACCCGGTAGTCGGGTCCTCCGTGGCATGGACTGTGATGGGAATATGAATACACAATATGCCTACCGTAAGCAGCAGGCATATTAAATGCAGGATATTTTTTTTCCTCTTATTGTTATTGGTCACAGCCATCCGTCTGTTCTCCCTCCGACTTCTGCAGTGCCGTATTCTGGCGCTGTAGGGCTGCTTCTTGGCACTGCTGGGACGCTTCCCTGCGCATTACACTGCCCAGAAGCTCTTTAAACTTCACTCCCTGCCCTCCTGCCAAATTCCCTGTTTCAAGCTGCTCTTTGGGAATCTGACACAGCATCGTCACCGTATCCTTACACACGGCGATGGCTGCATAGGTATCCCCCAACCGTACCAACTGGATATATTTGCCCACAGCTATCTGCGCAGTCTCCAGCACCTCAATATTGCTTCCCGAGCTCTGCGCTTTCTGTATACGGGCAATATATTTAGTCACAACGGCTGTAATTGCAAGCACAACAACAAAAACTATCAACACAGTAATCAACTGTGCATAGCCATCCGTACCTGTAAGCAGCATCAGCCTACAACCTTCTTTACCGCTTCAATAACACGGTCTGCCTGGAAAGGCTTCACGATAAAATCCTTGGCGCCGGCCTGTATGGATTCGATAACCATAGCCTGCTGTCCCATGGCGGAACACATAATCACGGTAGCTCCAGGATCTGAAGACTTGATGGCTTTCAGTGCTGCGATACCATCCATCTCCGGCATGGTGATATCCATCAACACCAGATCGGGCTTTAACTCCCCATACTTCTCCACTGCTCTGGCACCGTTCTCAGCCTCCCCAACTACATTGTAGCCGTTCTTGCTCAGGATATCCTTGATCATCATCCTCATAAACGCTGCGTCATCACAAATCAAAATATTTTTTGCCATATCTTCCTCCATTTCTGTGATATCTTTGTTTATTTGATTATTTCGGTAACTTTAATACCAAAACATTCTTCAATCACTACAACTTCGCCTTTCGCCACAAACTTGCCGTTCACCAGCACATCTATCGGTTCACCGGCTATTCTGTTCAATTCAATGATCGTACCCGGTGAAAAATCCAGAATGTCCGAAATCGATTTGGTGGTTCTGCCAAGCTCCACAGTGACCTCCAGCGGGACATCCATAATCAGTCCGATATTCTCCTTGCTGGTTATAGCGCTCAGGTCTCCGGAGAAGCTCTGGAACTGTGCCGGCTGGACATTTACACTCTGCATCCCATAAGGATTGTATCCATATGGATTCATACCCATCATCTGGGGCTGCATTCCCATCATCTGCGGATTCATACCCATCATCTGAGGGTTCATGCCCATCTGCGGGTCCATACCCATCTGGGGCTGCATTCCCATCATCTGCGGGTTCATACCCATCTGGGGCGGCATTCCCATCTGCGGATTCATTCCCATATCCGGCTGCGGTAGAGGAGCCGGCGCAGGTGCAGGTGCAGGAGCTGGCGCAGGTGCAGGAGCGGGCTCCGGTTCTGAGCCTCCCATCTGTGCGCCGATAAAGGTATCCACGATCCTCTTGGCGAACTCAACTGGATACAGCTGCATGATATTGCTGTCCACCAGATCTCCGATCTGCATTGAGAATCTGACTCTTACAAAGGTACCTCCCAAAAATGGAGATAACGCAGATCCATCCGCGTAATCAGCCAGATCCAGAAGATTAGCGTCCGGCGGGCTGATATCGATCATAGTTCCCAGCATGGTGGAAAGGGATGTCGCCGATGAACCCATCATCTGGTTCATGGCTTCCGATATAGCACTCAAGTGCAGCTCGGTAATCTCTCCCTCCTCTGCATTGGTACCGTCCCCACCCATCATCAGGTCAGTGATAATCTTCACATCCCTGTCCTTCAGAACCAGAATATTGGTGCCATCCAATCCCTGCGTATACTTGATCTGAATAAACACACAGGGCCTCTCATACTCATCAAGCAGACTCTTCCACCTCGACAGAGATACCACCGGGGTAGTTATATTTACTTTTCTGTTGACCAGCGAATAAAGGGTTGTTGCCGATGAACCCATACTGATATTTGCCACCTCGCCGATCGCATCCTTTTCTACGTCCGACAACAGAGTATCGTCGATCTGTGAGTTATCATCGCCAGATCCGGAATCTGCAGAGGCACTGTCAGCATCACCGGACAGATCCATACCATTTAACAGGGCATTGATCTCGTCCTGTGACAGCATTCCATCTCCATCCATGTCTTCCTCCATTCTGCTGCGTTCAAAGCAGCCGTTTTTTTCCTGTCAAAGCCTTCCCTGGGCCTAGCTGTCCTCATGGATTACCGCGGTTATTCATCCTCGTGAATTACCACAGTTATTCATCTTCATGAATTACCACGGTTATTCATCCTCATGAATTACCACGGTTATTCATCCTCATGAATTACCACGGTTATTCATCTTCATGAATTACCGTAGTGACCCGCACTGCATAGGCATCATTGTTGGCACCGGGAAGTGCTGTAAATTTCTTAATATTGCCCACATATACATCCATATCGCTGTCCACCCTGGTATTCAGCCGGATACAGTCTCCTACCTGCAGACCCATGAAATCGGCTACGGTAATCCTGCTCTTACCCAACACCGCTTTCACCGGAACATCCACCTTGCGTATCAGGGCCTCTATGTATTCCTCATAATTCTGGTCCTTGTTTTCCTGCATCGTCGAATACCAGTACTTGGTATTCAGCTTATCCATGATATCCTCCAGCGTCAGGAAAGGAAGACAGATGTTGATATATCCCTCCACGTCACCGATCTTCATATTCAGCGTGACAATGGCTGTCATATCCGTGGGAGCGACTATCTGCGCAAACTGGGGATTGGTCTCCAGCCTGCTCAGCATGGGAGTTACCTCCAGCACATTCTTCCAGGGGTCACGCAGCAACTGCGTAAAGAGTACCATCATCTTTTCTATAATGGTAATCTCTATCTCCGAGAAGGTCCGGCTCTTTTCCAGCGGCACGCCGCTGCCTCCCAGCATACGGTCAATCATGGTATAACCCAGATTGGTTGATAGCTCTACTATAATATTTCCGGCAAGGGGTTGAAAATCTACAATCCCCAATATGACCGGATTGGATAATGCATTGCTGAATTCCGAGAATGTAACCGTCTCGGAACTGGATACGGATACCTGCACATTCTTGCGCAGATATACCGGCAAATTGTTTGAGATCAGCCTGCCATAATGCTCATAGATAATCTCCAACGTTCGCAGGTGTTCCTTGGAAAACTTGGCCGGTCGGTTAAAATCATAGTTTTTAACCTGCTTTTCTTCCTCATCCTGCATTTTATCTACATCAAGTTCTCCGGCCGACATCATTGCCAGCAGGTTATCTATCTCACTTTGCGATAATACCTCGCCCAAATCTTCTCACCTCCTGTCTGCTCTATCATCTGACAGAGGTGACTATTGAATCTGCCTGCCGCTGATTGCTACACTGTAGATAAAATCTTTGTCAAACAAGGCCTGCACATTCCTCAAAATCTCATTCTTGATTGCGTCAAAGTTATTTGTACATTCCTCTACAGTATATTTATTTACTGTGCTTGTGATGGCATCCTTGATCACGCTGGCATAAACGCCTGCTGTCACATCCTCACCGTAGGTCTTATATCCTTTTTCCTTGGTATTCATGGAGAATGCCACCTCCTCAAAGATGATGTAGTGATTCTTTCCATCATCACTGACCAAGGGAATCGTCATCTTGCTGTCCACACTCCAGAATGCCAGATCGGACATGGGCACTTCCTTTGCCTCCTCAGCGCCGGGCTGCTCCAGCTCCAGACTCAGTATGGAGGCTACGCTGGTGACCAGCGCTGCAGTCTTCCGGTTGGTGCTGAGAACACTGAACATCATCACCGCTGAAAGAATTACATTTACCAGCACCAAGGCCAGCACTAAAATGGACAATAAATTCTTTTTCATTGCTAATTTCGTTCCTTTCTTAACCTTACTAATCCACTGCGGACCGCGGACTGAAAAACTTTGACGCTTCAGTCTATGCAGGGGGATTATAGATTCTGATCTCCACTCTTCTGTTTTTTGCCCTGCCGGCCTCCGTCCCATTGTCAGCCACCGGCACATATTCTCCTCTGCCGGAGTGCTTGATCATGGCAGGGTCCAGTGAAGTGTTATCCATCAGATAGTCAAACACGGATAATGCTCTGGCGCTGCTCAGCTCGTTATTGTTGGCAAACTGGGCACTGTGCATGGGAACATTGTCAGTGTGTCCTTCAATCTCGATGATTCCTCCAGCATATCTCTCCAAAATCACCCCCACCCGGTCCAGCGCCGCATAGGCTTCTGTACGGATTACGGCCTTGCCCGAATCAAACAGGAAAGCGCCCTTCAGTGACAAAAGAACATATTCCGAAGTGAAGTTCACCTCAATCTGTTCGCCCATATTGCTTTCCTGCACAGCTTCCGTGATGCGTTCCGCCAATTCTTCATTCTGTTTCAGATTCTGCTCCTGCAGAACCTCCTGCATCTTCTGGAAAAGCTCCTCCGAGGCATCTCCATTGGCTTCGAACTGCTCGAACTGATCGGAATCCGTCTCGCTGTCCGCATTCCTGCCTGTACTGTTGATATATTGATCCAGCTCATTGAGCTGGCTGACTCCGTTGCTGATCAGTATGCCGTCTCCGATAGCGGAAGCTCCCCCGTCCAAAAGACTGAGCGCAGAGGACATGGAGGCGACAAACTCGTTAAATTTCTCCTCGCTGATGGAAGACATGGAAAACAGCAACACGAAGAAGCATAGCAGCAGGTTCATCAAATCACTGAACGTGGCCATCCACGGCGCCAGCCCTGCAGGTGGCTCCTCTGGCTTACGTTTTGCCATTACTCTTCACCTCCTGCCTCTTCTCCACCCTCGGTAACTCTATCCTTGGGAGCCAGGAAGGACTTCAGCTTTTCTTCTATTACACGGGGATTCTCTCCTGCCTGTATGGACAGAAGCCCTTCCACCATGATCTCTTTCAGCTGCATCTCCTCAGCATTCTGGGCTTTCAGCTTGCTGGCTATAGGTGTACACAGCCAGTTGGCAAGCACCGAACCGTACAGAGTGGTAATCAGCGCCACAGCCATATCTCCACCGATCGCACTGGGGTCACTCATGTTGTTCAACATGTTTACCAGTCCTACCAGCGTACCGATCATACCCCAGGCAGGACCCATGGCTGCCAGGTCTCCCCAGAAGCCGATACACGTCTTATGTCTGCCCTCGATGCTGACCAGCTCCGTCTCCATAATGGCTCTCACCAAATCGGGATCAGTACCATCTACAATCAAAAGAATTCCCTTTTTGAGAAACGGTTCATTCAAATCCGCCGCCGCTTCCTCCAGGGACAGCAGGCCTTCCTTTCTTGCCACATTGGACAAATCTATGATACTCTTGATCATCTCCGCAGTATTGGTGGGAGACTTCTTGAATATCAGCCTGATACTCTTAAGGCCATTTAAAAAATCTGACATCGAGTAGCTGAGCATTATAGCGAAAAGCGCACCACCGAATGTAATGACCGCCGATGGGAAATTCAGATATGTCATTATGTCCGCATGGTTGGAGATAATTCCATACACCAGCATCACGAAACACATTATAAATCCTATAAGAGAAGCTATATCCACAAAAACCACCTAACCTTTATATGTAAATTTATGTATCCGCAAAAATATCCCGTCTATATGATTTTACTAAATTTTTTATCTCTTGTCTACTTTCTTTTACAATTATTTTTTTTCCAGTCGTCAAAGTGATCACCGTATCAGGCGTTTCTTCCACTATTTCAAGCAAATCCGGGTTCACTAGTATTTTTTTACCATTTAGCTTTGTCACTTCAATCATTGCCTTTTTTGCTCCTTTTAAGAAACACACAAGGGGGCTATGTGCCATTTACGGCGCACAGCCCCTGTTACTGCTTATTAAATTTTTAATTATCTCTTCAGATTCGTCAACTCTTCCAGCAGAGTATCAGATACGGTGATGATACGGCTGTTGGCCTGGAATCCTCTCTGTGTGGTAATCATCTCAGTAAACTCGGACGACAGATCCACATTACTCATCTCCAACTGACCGGAGGTCATATAACCGCCGTCCGCAGTGATATCCACGCCGATTCCGTCAAACTCACCGGAATTCAATGTGGCGGAGTACAGATTGTCACCGTTCTTCTCCAGACCGGATGCATTGGCAAAGAGAGCTGTTGCGATCTGTCCCAGCAGTCTGGTCATACCGCTGTCATAGGTGGCATAGATCATACCGTTGTCCTGAACGGTCAGACCGATCATCTCACCCACCCTGCGGCCTGCGCCGGTTGCATTCGCGTCCAGGGCTCCTTTGTCAGCACCGATGGTGGACGTACCCTTCTTATCGTAGTTGGAGCTCTGAGAGAAATCCACCGTAATATCGGAGAAATTGCCGCCCAGGGCACTAAAGTTCAGTGAAACCGTATTGTTGGTGGGTACACCGTTGATCCCCGCAAACACACCTGTATCCGGATCGTAACTTACGATAGCGCCGTCAAAGACACGTCCGTCCATCGTTGTGGTGGAGGTCGTGGAATTCAGCTTGGTGAATGCCGGCTCAACATCGGTCTGCGTAGCATTGTACAGCAGTGTTGCCATCGGCACAAAGGTGGTGGTTTTTTCAGCCGCATCTCCGGTGCCGGTTATCGTCTCCGTCTTCATAGCCAGCTGCAAAAACTCATCTGTGGAGCCCTCATAGCCGTGAGCCTTGGCGATATTGTCCAGCGCCTCGCCCACGGTAATGGCCGCTCTGTCACCAGCGGCAGGAACATTCTCCTCTGTAAGATCCTTTAATGTACCATCTGCATTGAACATATTGGCCAGATTAGCCAGAGTGACGGCAGGATCTGTAGCGGTCTGCAGCGTATTGCCCTCCCACTTGTAGGCTGTGGTATCCATACCGATAGTAGTCTTCTTGGACTGGCTTCTCTGAACGTCTCCAAACTTCACCAGATCCTTGACGGGCAGCGTATTGCCCTCAAGATCTCTGATCTCCTTGCCAGTGGAGTCCAAAATCCGATCCAGCTCAAAGCTGAACTCATGGGGATTATCTGACTGCTTCATCACCAGCCTGGCCGTGTAGCTGTAGCCCAGAGCATCATAAAAATTCAGGTTCATGGACTTGCCGTTGGGGCTGGTCACATCCTTGTCATTACTGTCAATGACGCCGGAGATGTTGGCCTGGGAGGTTGCCTCCGGAGGATAGGTCATATTAGCTGCGCTCATAATCCGAAGAGCAGTTACAGTGTCCTGCTTGATATTGCCGGTCTCCTCGTCTACCTGCCAGCCCATAACATTATAACCTGTACTGGTCATTGCCAGATTGCCTGCTCCATCCACATAGAAGGAACCATCTCTGGTAAAGAAGTTGGACACACCGTTGTTTACAACAAAGAAAGCATCTCCGCTGATCATAATATCAAAGGGATTGCCAGTGGACTGAGCGGAACCCTGGCCGGTAATGTTGGTATTGATAGCGCCGGCCTTTACGCCCAGACCAATCTGTCTGGCGTTGGTGCCGCCCACGCCGGTGAGGGCATTGGGGCCGCTGGCCCTCTTGGTGGTCTGGCTCATCAGCGCGTTAAATGTCATGGAACTGGACTTATATGCCGTAGTGTTGACATTGGCGATATTGTTACCAATTACATCCATCCTGGTCTGATGTGTCTTAAGTCCTGACACACCAGAAAAAAGTGATCTCATCATAATTAATTGACCTCCTGTCTCATTTGGTGACTCACCGCTTCTCTCTCCTTCCATCACTCGGGAGAGACTCGCCTCCGTTAAGGTCCGGCTACTACATAATTACGGCTCCGTCAATATTTGTAAATATGTTATCGACTGCATCCTTGCTGTCCATGGCAGTGACTACGGTGCTGTTGGGAACATTCACGATAAACGCCAGTTCATCCACAATCACCAGCGAATCTTTAATCCCTTTCTGCCCTGCCTTTCTGGTTCCATCCATCAGTCTCTCCAGCTGTCCGTCCGTAAGATCAATCCCTCTCTGCTGAAGCCTTACGCTGGCATGCTTGGAAAATCTCAGATTATTGTCGGTCTGAACCTTCTTCTGCAGCACCTCCTGGAAAGAAAGCTTCTCTCCCGCCAGATTCTGCTGGGGGGCAATCCGTCCCCTCTGGCCCGTGACCTGTTCTTGCAGCTGTAGCGCAGTCAGGAATTCAGAATCCTGTATCCTCATCTCTTCATTCCCTTCCCCTTTCTTCTCTGCGTATCACAGGCTTGCCTTACTCGTCCACTGCGTCAGATGCCTCTATCTCTTCTGTAGTGTCAGGGTCCTTTGTCTCGTCTGTCGAATCGATCTCCTCATCCTTCTTCGCCACTTCCTCGGCGGCCTTACGCACTTGCTCCAATCTCTCCAGATATGCGTCCAGATCCTTCACCTTTTCGCTGGCGATAAAGGACTTCTGATAATCGCTCATTCCGTCATAGGCCTCTTTCAGCTTCTCGATAGCTTCTGCGTCATCCATGGAAATCATGGCTACGCTGGGCAGCTTATTTATTGAGGTAACCCAATCAAGCGCCAGATTGTAGGCCTCCAGATACTCCGCATCCGCTACGGTATCCAGATCCTCCATCGCATACATATTGCCCTTGATGGACAGATACGCCTTGCCATTCTCATATGCCACATAATCAACCTTGCCCTCTACATAATTGGTATCCCCGCTGGAGTTGGTGGTCTTAACTCTCACTTCCTGTCCCACCAGCTGGCTGGCTCTCTGCAAATCCATGCTGCCGGCCATATTCTGCAGCTGTTCAACCTGTGAGAACTGTGCGTACTGGCTGATAAATTCCGTATTGGAGGTGGGCTCTAAGGGGTCCTGATACTTCATCTGAGCTACCAGAAGCTGCAGGAACGCATCCTTATCCATTCCGTTGTTGGAACTGGTCTTTGTTTTCTTCATAGAGCTCTGCGACGCAGTCTCCACGATTTTACCGTTTTCTACCGGTTGTACTAAACTCATAACTTCACTCCTTTCCTAACCGCTGTTTTGGCTAAGCCAGATAATCCACAGTATTGCCGTTGGCTGCCATCATCTCTGTGATGATCTGCTCGGATTCGGTCAACTCCTCGCCCGCTTCCAGACTGCTGATATCCAGTCTTCTTCTCTTGGGTCTTCTCCCAGCTTCCTCTTCGTTTCTCTGGCGGCCCTGCTCCAGATTATCCTCAAACTGGTGGGTCTCCACAGTGACCTCGATGGCTTCCACCTTGATATCCTGCTGCAGGAAATTCTCCTTCAGCACTGCCATCTGGTTCTCCAGCACAGTCTTAACAGCCTCCGAGGAAGCGGTAAAATGCGCTGTCATCACACCCTCTCTGGCAGATATCTGAATGTGCAGCGTTCCAAGGCTCTCCGGATGCAGCTGCATATTAAGCACCGTATTTTCCGGTTTCATGGACACCTTCATGTAATCCAGAACCTGGTTCATAATCTGGCGGGATTCCTGCGCTTCCATATATGCGCTCTCCCCAGCCGATGCCATGGCACTGATCTGCTGGCTGATAGTCTGATTCTGAGCCTGTGCTGTGTAATTCTGATAGAATACCTGGCCGGTTGTGGCTGCATTCCGATCCTGCCCCTTGTCCTGCCCTGACCTGTCATGTTCCCGCGTGTCACTCTGCAGCGGATTCTCCGCCGCTTCGGGCCTATGTACTTCCATGCCGTTCACACTGTTCTCCAGCTTTTCAAGCACCTTGGGCAGTTCCTCGCCTGTCTCCTCCACATCCTGTTTCAGCTGCCGGGTAATCTCCTGAAATCCCCGTGTGATCGTCTGCTGGCTCTGATAGAGATTTTCATCCATCACCAGCGACAGATTATCTTCCGCTCCCGCCGCATCCAGCACCAGCTGATTGACCGTCTCCGGCTGCAGCAGATCCAGTTCGGTGATTCCCCTCTCCTGCATCAGCTGTTTCATATCCTCCGGCGTAATATCCAGCTGCTGCGTCAGCAACTGCTGAATCTGCAGGATAGCGCTCTGCAGCACCTCCATCACCTGTTCCAGATCATGATCATCCGGAATCTCCTCAGTCAATGTCTCTTCCGGCAATGTCTCTTCGGGCACCTCTGCGATGGCCTGCTCTGTCTCCAGTTGGCCAGCTGCCGCATCTGCTTCTGTGGTCTGACCCTGCTGTAATGCCGTCTCTTCCTGCTGCGGACTGCCATCGGGTTGTTCTACCGCGCCGGCATTTCCCTGCATGGAAGATTCCTCCTGTGCGGAGATCTCCCCCTGCTTTGAGGTGTCGCCTGGCTCCCTGGCCGACTTCTGCTGCACAGATTTCATACCGTTGTCTCTGGGTGTACCTGTCTTTTGTTTGTCGAATACCTTGCCAAAATCCTGTTTGGACTCCGCCGCCTGTACCTTGGGCTGCTCTGTCCGGGGGCTTGCAAGATACTTCTGCACATTTGCAGGTATACTTGTCATTCGTTCTACCTCCTTTCTGTAATTATCAAAGTTCTATATCATCCATGAACCGCACTTCACGGGATGACACTATTATTATCGGTCTCTTCCGGCTCATTCTTAAGATTCCGGCTCCATTATTTTTGTCAATTGTGCCGCAACCCCAGGATCCATCACACCCATGATGCTGCCTCTGGTCTCGGCTCCCACGGTTTTCAGAATTCTGGCAGCCACATCCAGATTGTCATCCTTCATCTCCTCCAGAATCTGCGCCGCCTGCTTGGGCTTCATCTGCGAGAAAGCGGCCGCCCAATCCTGCACTTCCCGGCTTTCCTCAAGCTGCACCACCACCTGACGGTAAATATAGTCCGCCGTGGAAGGGTCCATAGCCGCATAATATTTCTGATAGGCCTCCGGTCCCGGCCCATTCTCCGCATAGACTACCTCTTCAAAGAACTCCGTCTTGATGCGCTGGAATTCTATCTGTCTCTGCTCAAACTCCGTAAGCCGTGTCACCTCCGCCTTCAGGTTCAAGATTTCCTCATTCTTCTCATTGATCGAGGTCTGCGCCCTCTCCAGATCCAGTTCCAGCTGTCGGATATAATCCACGGCATCCACCAGACTGGTATATCCGCCATAGCTTTCCGGATCATTGGTCTCCCGGATGGCGTTCCCCGGCAGAATCCGGTTCAGCACCGGCACATCCTCCAGAATCGGGGTCAGAACCTTGCTGCCAAAACCTCCCACATCCAGCTTGATGATGACCAGAATCACCGCCAGCCATACTATGACGATCATAATTGTAGCAAGAAAGGTTCCAAATCCGCCGCCCTCGTCATCGTCGGCAAGTTCGTCTTCTCTCTTGGCGATCTCCTTGGCCCGGCGCTTAGCCTCCTTCTTCTGCTGTTTCTGTTCATTTTTCAGCTGCTTTTTTTCATTTTTTATCTGGTCTTTCTCAGCTTTCATCGCTGTCTGCCGAGGATCCTGCTCTTTTGCCATAGCTTCCTGTACTCCGTTTTCCTCAATATAATTCAAACCTCTGCAACGGCATGTTCCCTCTGCCGCTGACCGTAAGTGTAGCTGGTCAATTCATCCACTTCCTTGCCCTCCTGCTGCTTCTCATCCATCAGAAACTGCTCAAAAGCCTTCTCTTTCAGCGTCTCATGGGATTTGCGCTCTATCATAACAGCCGCCAGTTTTTCCCTCGCCTGCTCCAGCAGTTTCTCCGCCTCACGGATCTGCAGCAGCTGCTGGGCAATATATTCATCCATCCGCAGCAGCGCTTCCTTATTCTCAGCCATATCCCGGCAGTTCAGCGTCCCCATCAGCAGTTCCCTGGCCCGGCGCTCATAATTTTCTCTGCGTTCCTTCAGCGCCTCAAGCCGCTCCTCCTCCTGGTCAAGCCTCATTCGTGCCTCTGCGAACTCCTGTTTCGCCTGCGTTTCCATCTTCAGTTTGATATCCAGGATGCTCTGCATCCGATATCGGAACCTGGCCATAGTTCACTTATCCCTCTCCAAACATCGTCCTAAGACGTTCCACACTCTCCTCAAAACTCACCTTCTCCCCCACATCCTGCTGAAGAAAATCATTGACCTGGCGGATCATGGTGATTGCATAGTCAATATCCGGATTGCTTCCACTTTTATAGGCGCCGATATTGATCAGATCCTCAGCCTCGTTGTAAGTGGCAAGCACATTCTTCAGCCGGCCCGCCATTCTCTTATGTTCCTGCGTGGCAATCTGGCTCATACACCTTGAGATACTCTGCAGCACATCAATAGCCGGATAATGATTCTTATGTACCAGCTTACGGTTCAGCATGATATGCCCGTCCAAAATACTTCTGGCCGTGTCCGTGATCGGCTCGTTGAAATCATCGCCGTCCACCAGCACAGTATAAAGCCCTGTGATGGACCCCTTATCGGAACATCCCGCCCGCTCCAAAAGCCTGGGCATCTCGGAATACACGCTGGGAGGATATCCCCTGGATACCGGCGGCTCCCCGCTGGCCAGACCGATTTCTCTCTGCGCCATGGAAAAACGGGTCAGAGAGTCCATCATCAACAGCACGTCCTTACCCTGATCCCTGAAATATTCCGCTATAGCTGTGGCGGTCAGCGCCGCCTTTTTCCTCTCCAGAGCCGGACGATCGGAGGTGGCTACCACCACCACGGAACGGCGCATGCCTTCCTCTCCCAGATCCCGCTCTATAAATTCTCTCACCTCTCTGCCCCGCTCGCCGATCAGGGCGATCACATTGATATCTGCCTTGGTATTGCGGGCAAACATGCCCATCAGTGTGGATTTACCCACGCCAGAACCTGCAAATATACCGATTCTCTGACCCTTGCCCACGGTCATGATACCGTCTACGGCACGCACTCCCAGAGGCAGCACCGTATCGATGATCTTGCGTGACATCGGATTCGGCGGCGGTGCCTCCACCGAGCAGCTTCCACCCTTGATCACAGTTCCATCCATCGGCTGCCCCAGGCCGTTCACCGTCTTGCCCAGCAGCTCCTCGCCCACTGTGACACTCAGCGGGTATCCGGTGTTCTCCACCGAACATCCCAGGCTGATTCCCTCCACTGTGTCCAGAGGCATCAGCAGGGTCTTTTTATCCCTGAAACCTACCACCTCTGCCAGAACAGGCTCCACCTCCGCAGTATCCGGCACAATCCGGCATACATCGCCCAGACGGGCATCCGGCCCCACGGCCTCGATAGTCAGACCGACCACATTGACCACCTTGCCCAGCTTCCGGAAAAATATCTCTTCCTTCACAGCGTCATATTTTTCTATATCAAGTATTTTCGTCGTCAACTACATCACTCTCATTCCCGTCCGCATCATTACGGCATATCAATTATACGCCAGCAGCAGCAGTTTCTGGCGCAGCTGGGACAGCTGAGTACCCAGACCGCAGTCAAATATGCCGCCCTCTGTCTCAATCATGCATTCGTCCTTATCTATGGTAACGTCCTCAACAATCTCCAGAGTGACACCGTTACCGGCTAAAACTGCCTGCAGCTGCTTCTTCTGCATGCTCACATAAGAGTAGTCCTCCTTGGACACATGCACCAGGAAATCCTTATTTCCCTCCGCCTTGCGCAGGGTGGAAGCGATCAGATGTACCAAAATATCGCGGTAGGAATGCAATTCCACATGAAAAATATGCTCGTAGATGCCGGTTATGGCCTCCACCAGCTGAGGTTCCAGCTGATCCAGTGCATTCTGATATTCCTCCTCCAGCTGTGCCTCCCTTGCCTGCAGCTTCCGTCTCAGGCCTTCCACCTCGGCGTCCGCCTTCTGTTTTCCTTCCCTGTAGCCATTCATCCGGCCTTCATCTGCCGCGACCTTCTTCAGATCTTCCGCCTGCTCCTTTGCCTCCTGCAGAAGCTGGTCCGCATGGGCTTTTGCGTCCTCCAGAATACCCTGCGCCTGAGAGTTGGCTTCCTCCAAAATCCCCTGCGCTTTCTCAGACGAGGCCTCCGCCTTCAGCACGGGGCTCCCATCGTCCGCCGTATCCAACAGGGCTGAGACATCCTCCGCCTCAATCCCCTGCACGAAGCCTTCCACAAATTCCTCATCCTGAGCATGCCTGCTCATGGTTTCCATCAGTTCCTCCATGCGCTTTGCTGCCAGTTCATTGGTATCAATAACCCTTTTCTCTTCCGTACCGTTCAGGAAAAAACCATATCCCTGTTTCAGCAGATTACTAGACAACGATCTCGTCACCTCCACCTCTGGAGATAATGATTTCTCCGGAATCTTCCAGCTTGCGGATGATATTGACAATCTTCTGCTGTGCTTCCTCCACGTCCTTCATACGCACAGGACCCATGAACTCCATATCTTCCTTGATCATCACGGCCAGACGCTTGGACATATTATCAAAGATTGCAGTCTGTACTTGCTCGTTGGCATTCTTAAGCGCAATAGCTAGGTCGTTGTTGTCCACATTACGCAGCACCTGCTGTATGGCCCTGTCGTCCAGAAGCAGGATATCCTCGAATACAAACATCTTCTTGCGGATCTCGTCTGCCAGCTCCGGCTCCT
>CAZKAO010000031.1:0-34527 GCA_964550745.1 uncultured Acetatifactor sp. | reverse complement strand
TGAATAACCAGATCTGCAGCGGCTCTATCAGTGACCTGATCCTGGTGCAGGAGGCGGAGCAGGAGCGGAAGATCAGCGAGATTGCCCGGGAGATCGCATCTCGTCAAGGCGTAAAATTCATTATGATTGCAGGTCCCTCCTCGTCGGGGAAAACCAGTATGTCCCACAGACTTTCCATCCAACTGCGGACGCTGGGCATGACGCCCCATCCCATCGCACTGGACAATTATTTTGTGAACCGGGAGGATACACCGCTGGATGAAAACGGGGATTACAATTTTGAATGCCTGGAGGCGATTGATGTAAAGCTGTTCAACGATAATATGACCAAGCTGCTGGCCGGAGAGCGGGTAGAGATTCCGGACTTTAATTTCAAGATTGGCCGCAGGGAGTATAACGGCAATTATATGCAGCTGGGAAAGGAAGACGTACTGGTCATCGAGGGTATCCATGGGCTGAATCCCAAGATGAGCTACGCCCTGCCCGAGGAAAGTAAGTTTAAGATATATATCAGCGCCCTGATCAATCTGAATGTGGATGCCCACAACCGCATACCTACCACGGACGGCAGGCTGCTGCGCAGGATGGTGCGGGATGCCAGAACCAGAGGCGCTTCTGCCCAGCGCACGATACAGATGTGGCCCTCTGTGCGCCGGGGAGAGGAGGAGTATATTTTCCCTTTCCAGGAGGAGGCGGATGTGATGTTCAACTCTTCCACAATCTACGAGCTGGCGGCGCTGAAGCAATATGCGGAACCATTGTTGTTCCACATTGAGAAGGACCAGCCGGAGTACTATGAGGCCAAGCGCCTGCTGAAGTTCTTGGAGTACTTCCTGGGTATCAGCAGCGAGGAGCTGCCCAGAAATTCCATCTGTCGCGAGTTTGTGGGTGGAAGCTGTTTCAGAGTGTAAAGCGCGGCGGAATGATTCTTATACCGTTTATAGCAGAAATAAAACCGGGTATCGCAAAACGATTGCGCCCGGTTTTATTTTGTCTATAATAAGTATCAAGCGGTTGCTTGGTATGAAAATATGAGAAGGAGGATGTTGGAATGCAGATCGAGATTAAGATTGATCCCTCCTGCACGGAACCCAAAATTATTGTGGTGGCGGAGTCCATGTCCGAGGAGGTTCAGAGCCTGGTCAAAAGGCTGTCCATGGATGTGCCGCAGGTGATTTCCGGCATCAGAGACGAGAGACTGGAGGTGCTGGAGGAGGATGCACTCATCCGCATTTATGCGGGGGCGGGAAAGGTCTTTGCGGTTACGGAGCAGGGTGAGTATGTGGTGCGCTCAAGACTCTACGAGCTGGAAGAGCGGCTGGACCGACAGAAATTTGTGCGGATATCCAATTCGGAGATCGTCAACCTGAAAAAGGTCAAAGCTTTTGACCTGAGCTTTGCGGGTACTGTCTGTGTGGAATTTCTGGACGGAACGGTCACATATGTCTCCAGAAGATATGTGCCGAAAATCAAGAGGATATTGGGAATATAGGAAAGGAGAGAGTTTTATGAAAAAGAAAATATGGATGCGTGGCGCTTTGGGGCTGCCGTTGGGGATTGCGGTAGGATATGTAATTACGATTTTGGGATCTCTGGGATGGGGGCAGGGCTATTATTCTCCCTGTGTGCCCGAACTGATAGTGGTTATGGGAAATGAAATTCGCGCGGTTGTCCTGCAGACAGTCTTGTGCGGCCTGCTGGGAGTGGTATTCGGGGCAGGTTCTGTGATCTGGGAGATAGAGCAGTGGAGTATTGCGAGACAGACGGGAACTTATTTCCTGGGGGCAGCGGCGGCAATGATGCCAGTGGCCTATTTTTCCTATTGGATGGAGCACAGCGTGAGAGGATTTTTGATTTATTTTTGTATTTTTACGGTCATTTTTATTGTTATATGGCTGGTTCAATATATGTTTATGAGACGGGATGTGAACAGAATAAATTCTAAATTAAAATAAAAGTCTTTGTCTTGCTTACATGGTTGGGACGATATGTGAGATGCGACACATGGGCTATGTTCCGGGTCTGACAATAGTCCCAAAGGTGAGGATGGACAATAATACAAGAATGTGCTATACTTGATTTTCCAATAAACAGTGTATAAATAGAATCGAAGTTTATGGTGGAGGGAAATATAATGTTAACAAAGCCTATGCACGGGTGGAGCGATTTTCAGCTTGATAATACATCTATATACGGTCTAAGTTATCTCGATGATATTGCATTTGAATGGATAGACCAGGCAATACATGGGCTCGAAACGATGAAGCCGTTCTGTGTGAAGGGATTTTTGGAGCCAAATCGTTTCTTATGTATAGTGAGTTATTGGAATTGCCACATTGTTTGCGAGGATGATGGGCGTCATCCCTTAGGAAAGGACGATGTACTGAATGAATATTCCCATACAAGTATGCTTCAGTTCTGTGAATATCTTTACAATGATGTCATAAACAATATTGATGAATGGGTGTCCTTTGCTTGGAGTTCGGAAGCAGAAGGGGCTGACTATCTTAAGAAGAAGGAACAACTCACTCAAAAGTTATCAAGACTAAAGGAATTGATTTCTGAAAGTAGGGAGTATTTTGTTGCAGATAGGTGCTTTCTATAATGTGTGCGTCCTTATACTTGTGCGGTTCGTGTTGTGTGGAGTTGCCAAATCTTCCGATCTGTGCTATGATTTAAAAATGTAAGTAGAACAGGCGATCGCAGCCACGCACGGCGTGGGTGAGGAAAGTCCGGGCTTCACAGGGCAGGATGCCGGATAACGTCCGGTGGAGGCGACTCCAAGGCCAGTGCAACAGAAATATACCGCCAGGGGATATTTTCTTCTGGTAAGGGTGGAAAGGCAGCTTAAGAGACTACCGTCCGTCTGGTAACAGGCGGAGCCATGTAAACCCCATCCGAAGCAAGACCAAAACGAGAGCTACAGGCTTGCCCGGCCTGCTTTCAGGTAGGTTGCTGGAGGCACCTGGCAACAGGTGTCCTAGATAGATGATCGCTCAACGACATAACCCGGCTTATCGTTCTGCTTATGATAAAATCCCAGTATTTGTGATGAATGCTGGGATTTTGCTATGCGGCATGTGTAGAACTTTGTACGGTGTAAGCAGGGATGAAAGCGAACCCTGGATATGCATGGAGAGGTAAGTAT
The DNA here is from genome assembly GCA_964550745.1 of uncultured Acetatifactor sp. Taxonomy (GTDB): domain Bacteria; phylum Bacillota; class Clostridia; order Lachnospirales; family Lachnospiraceae; genus Acetatifactor. The sequence continues at coordinate 31,379 of CAZKAO010000031.1, read as the reverse complement.
GCAAAAAGAAATTCCATGGCTGTTAATATTATTATCCCTGATATGGGTGCTGACCGCCTGCGGCGGGTATGAGGCAGGAACAGAGCCGCCAACGGGTGAAAATCCGCCGAAGGAAGCTCAGGGGAGTGTTTCGGACGTAGATCCTCAGGCTCCGGGAGCTCCGGCTGCCAGGACAGAGGAGGATATCGGTGGTGTCCCGGATCAGGAGATACAGCGGTATCTCAGCCAGGTGACGGTGCAGATCAGGGGATCAAAATATCTGGGCAGCGGTGTAATCTGGGCCGCAGAGGAGGATGTGCTGGTGATTGCCACGGCGGCCCATGTGACGGAGGATAACAGTTCTATGACTGTGCAGTTTGGCACGGGTGATCCAGTGGAGGCCCGGCTTTGTCAGATCTCAGACCAGGTGGATGCGGCGTTTTTGGAGGTGTCGCTGGAGGAGGTGCGCAGGCAGGAGATTACCTGGCAGACTGCCCGGCAGGACAAGGAGGTCTGTGACAGGCTGGAGGCGGGGGAGCCCTTGATAATCATGGGTTCCGTTGAGGAGTCAGCAGACCGCACCTATGGCGGCAGTGTGACAGAACCCTGGATTTATATGGAGGATTTTGACAATTATATGCTGCTGGGACATGCCTATGCCATCCCCGGCGTATCCGGGGGCGGTGTGTTTACGCAGGACTGCATTTTGGTGGGAATCCTCTGCGGTGGTAACGAGGCGGATGAGATCGCCGTGCTGCCCTGGAGCGTGATGGAGGCGGCATATGATAAAGTCACTCTGTTTTCAGGGGATGGCGGCAGTTCATAAAATTTTCAGTCTTACAGATATTGACAAGCTCGGCGATTTGGGAGAAAATAAATAAATGCAGAGTTTATTTTAGAAAGGAAGCGTAAATATGACGAAAATTGATATTGTATCCGGCTTTTTGGGGGCGGGTAAGACTACATTGATTAAGAAGCTGATAAAGGAGGCGCTGCAGGACACTCAGGTGGTGCTGATCGAGAATGAGTTCGGGGAGATCGGTATTGACGGCGGCTTTTTAAAGGATGCGGGGATTGAGATCAAGGAGATGAATTCCGGCTGTATCTGTTGTTCCCTGGTGGGAGATTTCGGCGCGTCCCTGAAGGAGGTGCTGACCACCTACAAGCCGGAGCGTGTGCTGATTGAGCCCTCAGGCGTTGGAAAGCTCTCCGATGTGGTAAAGGCGGTGGAAAATGTGGCCGCCGACTTGGAGGTGAAGGTAAACAGCGCCGTGGCAGTGGTGGACGCCTCCAAGTGCAAAATGTATATCAAGAATTTCGGGGAATTTTTCGTCAATCAGATTGAGCATGCGGGGACGATTATCTTAAGCCGAACCGGCAATATGTCCCAAGAGAAGCTGCAGACGGCGGTGGAGCTGATCCGCCAGCACAATGAGAAGGCTACCATTATCACCACACCCTGGGAGGATCTGGAGGGCAAGGCGATCCTGGAGACCATCGAAGGGGTGGACAATCTGGACGATATGATGAGGGAGATGCTGGAGCATGCCAAGGAGCATGAGCATCATCATCACTATGATGAGAACGGCGTGTGCAGCTGCGGGCATCATCACCATGAGCATGATGAGCATGAGCATCACCACCACGACCATGAGGAGGATGAACATTGCTGCCATCATGATCACGAGGAAGAACATCACCACCACGACCACGATGAGCACGAGCATCACCACCACGATCACGATGAAGAGCATCATCACCACGATCACGATGAACACGAGCATCACCACCACGATCATGAGGAACATGAGCATCACCATCATTATGACGAGAACGGCGTGTGCAGCTGCGGCCACCACCATGATGAGGATGAGGGGCATGAGCATCATCATGACCACGACCACCATCATGGCCATCACCATGCGGACGAGGTGTTCGGCAGCTGGGGCATGGAGACGCCTAACACCTATAAGGCAGAGGAGATTGAGAAGATACTGTCCGCGCTGGACAGCGGAGACTACGGCATGGTCCTGCGCTCCAAGGGTATGGTGCCTGCCGGGGACGGCAGCTGGGTTTATTTTGACTATGTGCCCCAGGAGCATGATATACGCGAGGGCAAGCCGGAGGTAACCGGCAAGATCTGTGTCATCGGTTCCAAGCTGAACGAGGAGAAACTTGCGGAACTGTTTCGGAGGTAGTTTATCATATGGATTCCTTTTGGGTGGGGACATGGCTGCATCGTGTACCACGGGAAGCGCCATGGGTGGATGGCAGACGATGTATCATAGAACAATTATGTTTTGGACCGCTTGAAACATGGTCATATGGCATTACACAGGATGACCAGTGCTATCGTGAGCATCATATCATAGAGGGTATCCAGGAGGGCGAGCGCTTTGTGGATGACATCAGCATGGAGGATATGCTAAAAGCGATTGAGACGGAGATTGATCTATGTCAGAAGTATCATGCGGAGGAGCTGATCTCTGTTCTTCAGGCTAAAAAAAGGAAAACAGAGCTTTTATTGACAGGGAAGGATTGGAGGAAATGCACGGTATGAAGCCGGTCTATATTATCAATGGATTTTTGGAGAGCGGGAAGACGGAGTTTATCACCTATACCATCTCCCAGCCCTATTTTCGGATACAGGGCAAGACCCTGATTATCGCCTGCGAGGAGGGCGAGGTGGAATATGGGGACGAGCTGCTGCGCAGATGCAACGCAGTGCTGGAGGTCATCGAGGAGGAAGAGGACTGCAATCCTAACCATTTGGTGGAGCTGGAAAAAAAGCACAAGCCGGAGCGCATCATTATTGAGTATAACGGCATGTGGAACTTCAAGAACTTAAAGCTCCCCTGGCATTGGCGGGTGGAGCAGCAGATTACCACCATCGACGGCTCCACTTTCCCCATGTATTACACCAATATGCGTTCCCTGCTGGCGGAGATGGTGAGAAAGTCTGAGATGATCATTTTTAACCGCTGTGACGGCATTCAGGAGTTGAATGTCTACAAGCGCAATATCAAGGCGGTAAACCAGAATGCGGATGTGATCTTTGAGGGTGCGGATGGCGAGATCAACGAGATCTTTGAGGAGGATCTGCCCTATGATCTGCAGGCGGAGATCATTGAATTGACGGATGAGAGTTATGGAATCTGGTATCTGGATTCCCTGGACCACCTGGAGCGCTATGAGGGTAAAACCATTCGCTTTACCGCCATGGTGCTAAAGCCGGAGGGAATGGTCAAGGGGTATTTTGTGCCGGGGCGTATGGCCATGACCTGCTGCGCGGACGATATGGCTTTTCTGGGCTTTGCCTGCCAGTATGAGGGCGCGGATGCCCTGAAGCAGAGGGAGTGGGTGCAGGTGACAGCCATGGTAAAGAAGGAGTACTGGAAGGATTATGGGGGAGAGGGTCCCATGCTCCATGCGGTCTCTGTAGTCAAGGCTAAAGCGCCGAAAAACGAGGTTATCAGTTTTACTTAAATATCGCTGCAGAAAATATGTATGTTCCCCGCCTGACCACCTGTGAAGATGGCGGCGGGGATTGTATTTGATGGGACATGTCTGCCAGGTCAGACCTGTAGGAGTGAACATAAGATGGAATCTACCAGGGAAATCCAACAATTAAAAAGCCGCCTGAAGGATCTGGCGGATCGATCCTACCGGCAGAATCTGTTTACCTTTTCCGGGTTTTTAAGCCTGGGGGAGCAGGATCAGTTCTGGGGCATGGAGAAGGAGCTGCATTATTACAGCTTTCAGCTTTGGGGCGGCTATGAGCAGGCGGAGCGGAAGGTGGTGCGTTTTGGCAGCCCGGAGGAGCTGGGCTATGAGGAGGACTACCCCATTGCCTGTGTCCATATTGCGCCGCTGCAGACAAAATTCGCTGACGATTTAAGCCACCGGGATTTTCTGGGCGCATTGATGAATCTGGGCATTGACCGCAGCACGCTGGGGGATATCCGGGTGGGGGAGAAGGAAGCCTACCTGTACTGTCTGTCCGGTATGGCGGAGTACATCTGTGAACATCTGGACAAGGTTCGGCACACCAGCGTGAAATGCATTCCGGTGGCGGAGAGCGCAGATGTGCCACAGGAGGAACCGAGGGAGCTGGTGGTGCAGCTGCCTTCTCTGCGCATTGATGCCTGTCTGGCTAAGGTATATAACCGGTCCAGGGGAGAGATATTGGAGGCCTTTCAGAGCGGAAAGGTCTATGTGGACGGCAGGCTGTGCGAGAACAATTCCCGGCAGCTTAAGGGCGGTGAGACCGTGAACCTGCGGGGATATGGGAAGTTTCTCTTCACCGGGGAGCAGCGGGAGACCCGCAAGGGCAAGCTGTCGGTGAAGGTATTGATATACCAATAGATTTTCATGGGAAATTGTACTGGCAGGTAGATACGAAAGGTTCTAAGGAGGAAAAGATGTACCATTATTCGGTGATTCAGTGGCTGTTTTTCTTTTATTTTTACTGCTTTGTGGGATGGTGTATTGAGTCCACCTATGTGTCCATCCATCAAAAACGCCTGGTGAATCGGGGGTTTATGAGAGGGCCTTTTCTGCCCCTGTATGGCAGTGGTGGCATTATGATGCTGGTGGTGTCCATGCCTTTTCAGGAGCATTTGATCCTGGTATATATCGCGGGCTGTATCGGCGCAACCATCCTGGAATATGTGACAGGAGTGACCATGGAGGCGCTGTTCAAGGTGCGGTACTGGGATTACTCCAACAAAAGGTTTAACTTCCAGGGGCATATCTGCCTGGGCAATTCCCTGGCCTGGGGGCTGCTCACCATACTCATGACCCGGCTGGTACATAGGCCTGTGGAATATTTGGTGCTGATGATCCCTGCAACCATGTTGACCATAGTCACTTTGATACTGACCGTGGGAATCGCCTGCGATTTTGCCCTATCCTTCAAGGCGGCCATGGAACTGCGGGATATCCTGGTGATGATGGAGAAGGCCAGGGAGGAACTGGCGCATATCCAGAAGCGTCTGGATGTGATTATTGCTTTGGCTGACAGCGATATCCAGGCTCGCAGAGAGGAGTGGATCGAGGCCAGGGAAGCATGGCTGGAGGAGTGGAACGAAGCCAGAGAGGCATGGACAGAGGCCAGCGAGGCTCGCAGGGCAGCAGTGGCAGCGCAGAGGGCCAAACTCGGCGAGAACATGACCATGAAAGCGGGAGAGTTAAAAGCGGGCATCGAGGAGAAATTTGCGGGCTTAAAGCAGCGTGCCCTGGAAAAGCCCTCCGCTTATCTGGAGAGTGTACGGGAAGAGCTTGGCGAGCTGCGGGTTAAGTTCCGCATCAGCATGGAGAGGCGCAGCGGGCTCGGGAAAGCCAGGAATTCCTACAGGAATCTGCTTCGTTCCAACCCCTCCATGACGTCTAAGATATTTAAGGATGCCTGGGAGGATCTGAAGAAGAATATGGAATATGAGCCGGATGAGGAGGAAGAATAAATTTGCAGGCTGTATTGGCGGAAAAAGGTTAATATTCGGATGCATCCTGCCGAAATAAATTATGATACAGGGAAGTATCGGCATAACCATAAGGATATGGAGGAAAAGAATATGAAGATAGGGGAGGCTTTGGCCGCTTATCGCACGGAGCGCAAGATGATCGTGCAGGAGAGACGGGAACTGTTTAAACAGAAGGAATCATTGGAGAGGAAAATGAATGCCACCGAGGGGGGCAGGGAGCGCTATGCCGAGGAGGCCGCCACCCTGGAACTGTCTATCAACAACGTGGTCCAGCGTTTTGAGGAGAACCTGAAGGTGTTGGATGAACTCACGGAACAGGAGGCGGTTGTCTGGAACGCGGAGGTTTCCCGGCAGCAGGCGGATGTGATGGAGGACGCCGCCATAGAGATGGGCAAGATTATGGAGGTGGCGCACCGGATCGCCAAGGGTGCCATCGTGCCCGCAACGGATGAGAAAAAGCTGCTGGATTACAGCTTTGAGATGTACCAGGCCGCCAAAAGCATGGGAGCCATGGTGCAGATGCAGAAAAAGCGTGAGAAATATGACTCCCTGTGGGATGATGAGGAAGAGGAAGAACAGGAGTATGACCCCGCAGGCAAGGCGTACAATGCGGAGACGGATATAGAGCCTCCTGCATCTGTGGCGGAGAGCGGAGAAGTCAGTACGGACGCAGGCGGAATATAGGTCATTTGTCCGGTGCATGCAGTCCCTATAAACGGCAGACTTGCTAAGTGGAATGCCGCGAGGTATTTGATTTAAAATGAATGTGGATATTACAAAGTTAACAGGGGTTCCAGCAGGTCTTATGCCCGATATTTCTGGAATCCCTTTGCGGCGCATAAAGTGCAGATTACCATTAGAAATATATAAACAAGAAATATCATTCCCAGGTATGAGATGATCAGGTTTCCAAACGGGTAGTCGTTATAGGCTTTCAGCACATTTTTCAGGCTACAGCAATTCATGGGAGCCAGTCGTACTATTTTGTTCCATAACCCGCTGTTTTTCGAGTACGGCAGGAATGCGGTGCCAAAGAACAGCAGTACGTCTACCGCCAGGACGATGACGGGACTCCTGCTGATGGCTGACAGCATGAGTGAAAAGGCGGTGAGCAGCAAGGCGATCAGGATCATTACACACAGATTTATGATACATGCCTGGGCAACTGTCCACTCATAGGGGAATAAGGTGTCCCAGAGCTGGATGGGCAGATCCCACCCTTTTGTTCCCAGCAAAGCCACATTGATGCCTACGCTGATCAGACCACACAGGGTGATATAGAGAAAGGAAAAGGCGAAGGAGACCAGCAGCTTGGCGGAGATAGCCCTGTTTTTTCCGTATTTTGTAGTCAATAGCAGGGCGTCGGTGCGGTTCTGGCATTCCCCGGCAAACACGGGCGCAATGCAGAGGCCCACCACGAGAAACTGGTAAAACAACAACCCGATGCCGGTCCATATGATATCCCATACATCCTTGCCGCCCCACTGAAAGGGCGTGCTCACCGCCCCGGCTTTTTCCAGCCAATACTGTTTTTCCGCTTCCGTGTAATTGCCGTAGCTGTATTCGGCATTTAGGAGTGTTTCAATCTTTTCTATTCGCCTGTCGTAGAAGCCGATTCCGTCCTCAGTAGGGATTCTGCTTAAGGTCTCATAATCTAAATGCTCGTTCCACTCGACATAATTCTTGGCGATCAGAGCGAAGAGATTGCTGTTGGGCCGGATCAGGGAATAGTCATACCCGTTGGGATTGCCGGCGATTTGCCTCTGGTATTCCCGCAAAAAGTCTGTGAGGAATTCCTCATCAAGTTCGTCTGTCAGGGCGTTTTCGATTTCCTGCTGTCTTAAGATGGCTCCGGCGCCTTTCCATTCTTTTCCGTCAGCAGTTAAGCTTTCCCCCTGGATCTGTGCCACATTACAAATCACCACCAGTAAAAGTCCCAGCAGTATGGCGACCTGATTTGCCCTCCTGCCCAATAATTTTTTCCATTCATAATATAATAATTGTCTCATTTTTCTCCTCTCATTCTTCCTCAAACTGCTCCATATAAAAGGCTTCCAGGTCTTCCTGTCCGTCCTCATGTTTTCCCTGGTAGATCAACTGCCCGTTTTTCATCATCAAAACAGTGTCCGCAATATGTTCAATATCCGAGAGGATATGGGTGGACAGAAGGACGATATTGCCCTTGCCGATCTCTGCAATCAGGTTTCGGAACCGAACTCTCTCTTTTGGGTCAAGACCCGCAGTGGGCTCATCCAGAACCAGGAGCTTTGGCTCATTCAGCAATGCCTGGGCGATGCCCAGCCGCTGCTTCATCCCGCCGGAATAGGTTCTGACCTTTTTGCTGGCCTTATCCCGCAGATCCACCAGTTCCAACAGCTGAACTGCCTTGCGCCTTGCGTGGGATTTGGGCAGGCCCTTTAACGCCGCCATGTACAGTAGGAAGTCCATGCCTGTGAAATCGGGATAGTAACCAAAGTCCTGGGGCAGATACCCCAGTATGGAGCGGTAGTCCTCACAGGACACATCCAGGCCGTCAAAGGTGATGGTCCCGCCGGTGGGCTGCAGGATGCCGCAGATCATCCGCATCAATGTGGTTTTTCCTGCGCCGTTGGCTCCCAGAAGTCCATAGACTCCCTGATGCAGTTTTAGGGAAATCCGGTCCACCGCAATTTTGTTTTGGTACTGTTTTGATACCCGATCTAAGACAAGCTCCATGATAATTCCTCCGTTTTTTGAATGGTTTTATAATATCCCCATGCCGTAAGGGCTGACAGAGCAATCAGTATGCCAATCCACCAGCCAATTGACTCCTGCCGGTAGAACATGTTAAATTTCGATTGTGCCATAATGCACAGTCCGCTTACCATGACGGCGATTCCCAGACAAAGATACATGGTTTCCCTGCCGTGGAATCTCTTGGTGAATACAAGGCTCAGTGTGGTGGTCAGCAGGTAGGGCACAAGCAGATAGATGCCTGTCTGTAAGATGGAAAACAGGCCGTCCATACTGGCCAGGGGACATAGCAGGCACAGCAGGAGCATATGGGAAAATCCAATGATTCCCAAGCGGGCCAGAGCCACACTTTTTAAGGAGAACAGGGACGCCTTTTCCAGTTCCGCCATCCTGTAGACCGTGGATTTGCCGTTTTCCGCCACGGCTGACGAGGCCACAAAAGGGATGCAGGCGGAGAGGATGCCCAATGTATCCTTGCTCATAAAGCGGGCGCTGAATATGGCAATCAACAATGTGGCAAGGGACATCCCCCATACCCACAGGGGAATATAGCCTGCCTGGGATAGGATGAATGTGCGGCGGCTGCTCCTGGGATGCGGAATGGTTTTTAAAAATGATTCCTTTGACAGGGGTGTTGGCGCTTCAAATGCGCTTTTTAATGCTTTTTTGAGTTTTCGTTTCACTTAAAAAATCCTCCTATTAGAGTTCCGCATGCCCCCCTGCCGGTCAGAGGCTGTCCTCCAGTTGGCTCTGTAGTTTTTTCAAGGCCCTGGAGATTTTCCGGTAGATGGCAAATCTGGACAGCTGGAATATCCGGCAGATCACGCTGACAGGCACTTCGTTGGAATACCGCAGCAGCAGTAGTTCCCGTTCCTCGGGGTCTAATTCTTCCAGGGCAGCTTGCAGGGAAATGGCAGATAGCAGTTCATCCTCCGAAAAAGGTGTCTCCATCTCATCTGGCAGGGCTTCGGCCTGAGGCCGGTGATACTCGTTGATGCACAGGTTGCGCGCGATGGAGTACAGGTATTGCAGAACTTTCCCGGTGTCCCGGTAGGTGTCATTTGCGAGAAACCGGAGAAAAGTTTCCTGGGTCACATCCTCCGCCGCCTCCCGGTTATGCAGTTTGAAATAGCAATAGCGGTATATTTTGTCATATTGCTGTTCTATGTCTGTAAATTTGTCCATGGACATGCTCCTAAAGCCTTTGTTTATGACAATAGAAAATTTGCAAGGCCCGTTTTCCATTGTTTGAGTTCCGTACCTGCCCTGCCAGGTGGCCCTTCATTATGTTTAACCAATCAGGGCGGCGGGATGTGCGGTTGGTTTGTAAAATTTTTTCGCAAAATTATCATAGCATAAAAATTGGCAGGGGCAATCTGTCTATTGCATTTATTCAGTTGGCCACCTATAATTATTCCGAAACTATGCGAGAGAAAAGGCATATCGGGCGCAGTCAACGCCAGGGATATCAACAGGTAGAAGAAAACGCAGGGGGAGGATCATGGGCGATGAATCGGATATTGATCCTGCACCATAGTACTTTTTTTGCAGGGTAAAGCAGGGCAATAAGTGCTATTATACATATTAACGCAATAACATGGACCTAACAGGAGTTTGACTATAGCCAAACTCCTGTCAGGCAGAAAAGAGGAAAGTGATGGAATGGCTGACAAAAATGAATGACGCGCTGCGCTATATAGAGGAGAATCTGGAGGGAAATATCGACTATCAAATGGCGGCACAGATCGCCTGTTGTTCGTTGACAAGATTCCAGAGGATGTTTACCTTTGTGACGGATATCACCATAGGCGATTATGTGCGCTGCCGGAAAATGGCGCTGGCGGCCCGGGAACTGAAAGAAACCAATATAAAGATTGTTGATCTGGCTGTGAAATATGGGTATGATTCGCCAGATGCATTTTCAAGAGCCTATCGGGCTTTTCACGGTGTATCTCCCTCTGATACCAGGAAAACCGGAAAAGCCAGGAAGTATCCGCCGATTACGTTTCAAATCAGCATACAGGAGGGAGACACGATGCTGGGAAAGAAAGCATTGATTCGCATGGAGGAACTGGGGCATTGCCGTGCTGTTGAGTTTAGGGTGAATTGCAGAGAGCCGGAAACTCATGCATGGAATCTGATGCGCAGCTGGGTTCTGGAAAATCTCAGCGATTACCAGGTGCGCAGATATATCGGATATGCTCCTTATGGGCATCACCCGGAAAGCGAGGAGGAGACAGCACATGAATACTGTGCCATGCTGCTTCTTCACGGCGATGAGGGAAAAGGGGAGGAGTATCTGGGAGCAAAAGTGGTGGATGCGCCCCAAGGATTGTTTCTGGTAGGAGATGTGGTGCTCAACGAGTACTTTGAGGATGGCGCCATTGATATTGGGCTGTCTATGAAAAAGGCTTCACAGACTGTATATGAGTGTATGCTGAATATGGGCGGTTACGAACTGGATTTTGATGGGCGAAGCTATCTGGAGGAACATATTTTTCAAAAAGAGTGGTTCACCGCTGAGGGGCATGAGGCTATCTTACCGGAATACAAATTTTGGCTGCCTATAAAAAAGCAATCTTCTTTCAGATGATTTTAAGGATAAGTTCCATGGACATTTCTTTTATTTAGGGGCTGTGAGAAATGGAGTTTCAATCACTCCATTTTTTCACAGCCCCTTTATGTGCCGTAAGTATAAAGCAGCTATTGTGTTGTGCCTGAATCCGATTGTTTTTTCAGTAGTTCGACTTCCTGCAGCAGACGCGAGATCTCGAGATCTTTCTGCCCAAGCAGTTGCTCTTTCTGTTCAATCTCGAGATCTTTCTGCCCAAGCAGTTGCTCTTTCTGTTCAATCTCGAGATCCTTCTGCCCAAGCAGTTGTTCTTTCTGTTCAATTTCGAGATCCTTCTGCCCAAGCAGTTGCTCTTTCTGTTCAATCTCCTGATCTTTCCGTTCAAGCAGTTGGATATGTTGTTCCAACAATTTATCCCTGTTGTCAATATGGGCCTTAAGAGTATTGAGTGTCCGGTAGTAATCTTCCCTGGCCCGGCATTGCTCGCGGATAGCATCCTCCGCTGACATTTCATACATGGTCGCTACTGCATCTTCCAATATTGGATTCTGACTTGCTAACATTTTAACTTCCTCCCATGTGGTGGCCTTGAAGAAGGCGGCCCAGTAGTCAATCTTCCACTGGCGGTCTTCCTCTGTTGCCAACTCTATCTGATTTAAGTCTACCACATTTAACACAAACTTGTCAGTAAAAATATGGTGATTTTTCACATTCATCATCTTGTAGGCGGCATAGAACTCCGGGTGTGCAGGGAACAATGTAAAATCCAGGAATCCGATATGTATGACTGGCTTGGCCTCCTGGTAATCCTGTCCGCTTTGCAGCTGGTCGAAATTGCGGCACAGGTATGACAGTGACCGCTCCGGCCAATTCAGATAGTTTACAATCTGCATCTCCAGGTTGATCAGGGTATGGTTGTCCAACAGTACCCGGATATCCAGGATAAAAGTTTTGGTATCCAGCGCCTGTCCCAGCACAATGGGGTTTTCGATGGTCACGGTACTCACCTCCTCCAGCTGCAGGTGCAGGAGGGAGCAGATTAGGTGCTTCAGCACCCGATTGTTTTTCTGCAGCAAGGCTCTGAACAGATAATCGTTGGTCAGAGAGTAGGGCATCTTCCCGGTAGCCTGCCAATAAGGCGGCTGCGCCTTTGGTATTTGGAGGGTAACATTTGTCATAAGTATGACTCCTTTCATAAAATTGGGTACAAAAAATACAGGTTATGGTTACCACTTGGAAAACAGGGCGAAACGCCGGATTGGTGAATAACAGATGTTAAGACCAGATTGTTTTCACAGTTTAAATATATCAGTTACAGCTTTAGCTGTCAAGAAAAATTGTGATTGACAATGCTGTCTATATGTGATAGACTAGCGACTATAGGTAATAGACAATGCCGGAGTTATATTGCCGGATATGGCGTTGTCAAGTGGATGCGGAATTAAATGTCGTTAATTATAAGAACAGGAGGCATGAAGATGGAGGACTATACATTAGGCGTGGTGGAGAGCCGATTTGCGGATATTGTGTGGGAGCATGCACCGCTGTCCACGGCAGAACTTGTAAGAATATGCGAACAGCAGCTGGAGTGGAAGCGAACCACCACATACACTGTGCTGAAGAAGCTGAGTGAGAGAGGGCTGTTTTCCAATGAGAGAGGAACAGTGGTGGTGCAGATGTCCAAGGAGGAATTCTATGGCAGGCAGAGCGAAGCCTATGTGGAGCGTTCTTTCCAGGGTTCTCTGCCGGGATTTCTGACGGCTTTTACTTCCCGGCACAAGTTCAGCGATGAGGAGATCCGACAGCTGCGGCAGATTATTGAAGAGAATCGATGAGGAATCAGATATATCCAGATTAAAGGAGATTTGGAGGGAGGAGAATCGGTGATGAGAGAGTTGGGTATGAGTGTGCTGAATATCAGCGGCCAGGCGGCGATCATTTTTGTGGTGCTGTTGGCGGTGCGGGGAATATTTGCGGCAGCCAGGGTTCCCAAGAAGTATGCCTATGGTTTGTGGGCTATCCTGTTTATACGGCTGCTGCTGCCCGTGCAGCTGGAGGCACGCTGGGGGCTGATGCCTCAGGAAAGCGGTCTCGCCAGGGCGGTGGAGAACATGGTAGATGCAAATGGCCGGAGCGGGCAGGGCGTTTTGGAAAATATGACAGGAGCTGCTCAATATGTCAAGGGTCAGGATATTTCGGCGGACTGGCAGAGCATGTTCAAAGAAGGACAGGATGCGCAGCCTGCTCAACCGATAAGTGGGGCTCGGCAAGCACAGGCTTCTCCCTCTGGAAGCGAGGGAGATACGATGTCCGCCAGTCATGGGGAGAAGAATATCGAGAACTCGGGCCGGACGGCATCAGACAGAATTGGCACAGAAGGGCGGGGAGAGCCCCGGAGCTTTTTCTTCCGGCAGTTCTCTGTATGGACCGCCATCGTGGGCATATGGATAACGGGAAGTGTCCTGTTTGTGGGGTATGGGCTGTTTTCTTACTTTAGCCTGAAAAGGAAACTCTGCTGCAGTCTTCGTCTGGAAGGCTGGGGGGATGGGATTTATCTTGCGGACGGCATCGAAACGCCCTTTGTCCTGGGTATTATGACCCCCAGAATCTATCTGCCCTCAAATATGACAGACAAAAACTATCCCTATGTGCTTACCCATGAGTGGGTTCACATTCGGCGCAGGGACTATCTGTTCAAGCTGGGGGCCTATCTGCTCACCTGCCTGTATTGGTTCCACCCCCTGGTCTGGGCGGGCTTTATCCTGATGGGACGGGATATGGAGATGTCCTGTGACGAGGCGGTGCTGGGCCGGATGGGCGGGGACTGCAGGGGAGAATATGCGGACAGCCTGCTGCGGCTGACCTGTGGGAGACATTATCCGGCGGCAGTGCCCCTGGCCTTTGGGGAGGGAGATACCAGAGGGCGGATTAAGCATATCATGGGATATCGGAAAGCGGCGGCTGCCGTTGCCATTGCGGCGGTGACGCTGACAGGCGTATTGGCGGCGGTTCTGCTGGCCAGTCCTCGGGAGGCAGCGGCGGAGGAAGGGCATTTGCCGCAGGATTCCACACCTCTGGAATTGATGGAGGGAGATCCGTATGGGGAAAGTCTGGAACAGACAGAGGATAATCCAAAATTTACCTTTCAAGTGGCATACCGGGATGTAATATCCTGCCCCAAGCCCGTTATGACGGGAAATACATTCCTGGGGGCGGATGGAGCCATATTGGACTATGCGGATGAGGACAAAGTGATCTTCCATGGATGCTTTGGGCTGTATGTGTACTCCGCATCGGAAGGAAAAACCATAGGCGCCGTAGATCTGCAGGCCCTTGGATGCGGATATACCCAGGGCGATAATGCCTGTCAGGTGCTGGTCAACAGGGATGGCACTCAAGTATATTTTTACCCTCTGGGCGGTATTGAGGAGGTGGAGAGCCGTGAACAGGGGCATGTGATTTCCAGTTATGTGTATGATGTGAGGAATGACAGGCTGCGGATAGTATCTTGGAACCTGGGGCAGTCGGGAGACTCCCATGCGGAAAATGAATTCTCCCAGCTGATAGGGGAGGAACTGTCCGAATGCAGAGCGATACCAGTGGAAGATTCAGGTCTGGTCTCGTGGGAGCAGGGATTTTGTTTTGGCTATGGTATGGTGTTTGAAAGAGATGGGGAACAGGTCTGCGGCTATCTGAAGGGCACCGGCGAGACACTGGAAGACTTGATGTATGTGCAGAGACCGGTATATGAGGAGAATTTGGCTGTCGCGCGGGAAGGGGACACTGTGCGAGGAGGAGGTAACTGGCGGGAGGTTGTGCGGTTGTTTGGGGCAAACGGCCAGGGAGTCAGCACTGTTTTCTATGATGGGCGAGAGTCTACACAGATCATTATGGACGGTGTGGCTTATGATCTCTGCCAGGTGATGACAGAGTGCCGTGTTGGGGACGAGATAATAGAACTGCCGCAAGGAAATGATTCCGTAAATGCCATTACGGGGCTGCAGTGTATGGACGGCCTGTGGATCGTGGAAGGCCATATCAATCCAAGCCGCAGCACCTACAGTTTTTATGATCCCGCCGCAGGAGAGTGGATATGCCATATCGTAGGCAGCTGCCTCACCTGGAGCAGGAGCGGCTGGGATGAAAAGCTGCCAATGTGGGAGGGAAGCAGGGAGAGCCTGCTCTCCACAGTGATCTATGCGCTGGATAACACAATCTACAGTCTCCAGGACGGGAAGCTGGCTTTTCTGTCCCTGGAACAGTTGGAATACCCGCTTCAGGAGGAAAACTACGGTCTGCATCGGGATAGAGATGGGGCATCCGTGGAAATCAGAGCCTATCAGGCGGAGGAAATTTGTGGCCTGTATAGGGATGGAGATGAGATAACCGTAGAAATCAGATCCACCCAGACGGAGGAAAGGAGAACTGTACAGTTTCCCTGTATGCGTGTTAACTCGGGGAAAGGGGCGATAAAGCTGGAGTGATGCATTGATATGATACCCCTTAAGCAGACAAGGTGATAGCCAAAATCTGCTTAAGGGGAATTTTTTTGGTCAAAATCAGCCTGGATATACCGGGAAATTCATTTACAACTATAAATGAATTGTGGGTGTAAACCGATATATAATATACAGGCATATAGGAAATAGATTAAGATTATCAGGAAATTGCGGAATTTTGACCAGAAAGGAAAAAATATGGGAGAGATTACACCCAGTGAAAATGAATGGCTGGTAATGGAGGTACTGTGGGCGCATGAGACGGCCATGACGGCGGCGGAGATTATCGAGCAGCTGACGGGCAAGACGGATGTGAGCCAGAAGACTATCAGGGTTATGATTAACCGCCTGCTGGCCAAGGGAATGTTGACCTACACGGTGGATAAGCGGGATGCCAGGATCTATCATTATCGGGCGGCCAGGACCAAGGAGGAGTGTCTGCGGCTGAAAAGCAGGCGCTTTGTCAGCAATTATTTCGGCGGCAATGCCTCGCTGGCGGTAGCCAGCTTCCTGCAGTCGGCGGATATCAGCCGTCAGCAGCTGGAGGATCTGAGCAGCCTGGTGGAGAGTCTGAAGGATAAGACTTGAATGGGGCAGGTGCGCCTGCTCTGTTTTCGCATGGAAGAGCTGTCCGCTGAAGCGGGCAGATGGAGTGGTAGAGATGACGAGAATCTATGAACTGTTGGATGTGCTGTGGCGCTTCGGCATATTTGTCTGCCAATATTGTTTTTCCAAGTGTATGAGGACTGCGGTCTGCGGTCTGTTGGTCATGCTGCCCTTGCTGATCTGGCATCGCTGTCGGCGGGAAAAGGGCGGCGGGAGTGGAGATATGGGCTTTTACAGCTGGTTTCTCCTGTTTCCGGCAGCGTTTACAGGCATGAGCAAGCTGTTTTTCCAGCGGTGGAGTATCAGATTGCAATATGGGTTCAGTATTCTGGGACACACTTGGGTCAGCGGCGCCTGTTTTGCGGTTATGCTGGTGCTGGCGGGCTGGTGGCTGGCAAGAAAGGAGCTTTTGGCCCGAAAGATACAAAAGCTCTACTGCTGGCATTCCCCGAACAGGATTCCCCACAGGGGAACGGAGGATTGGCGGGATTGCATGGGGCAGGTGACCGGCAGGGATCGCTGGGAATTGGCCAGGTGGTATCTGGGCCGGGTTCGGGTCTATATCAGCGAAGAGGGGATCAGCCCTTTTTGCGGCGGGATATTCCGGCCCTATATCGTGATGCCGAATCTCTATCTGGAACCGGTGGGAGAGGAAACTGGCACTGGTGGGGATCAGCCCTGCTATGAAGACTGGTGTCTGACGGGGCAGGGAAAGGTGTTGCTGTGCCATGAACTGCTGCATTTAAAATCCGGGCATATCCTGTGGATTAATCTGTTCGCCCTGCTTCGCATTTACTGGTGGTTCAATCCCCTGGTCTATCTGTGCGAGAGACTGATGCAGCAGGATATGGAGAAGGCCTGCGACGAGGGGTGTCTGTATTATACGGATGCCAGCGAGAGGGAATATGGCAGGATTCTGCTGGCAATGACTGCCGGGCAGGAGCTTATGAGACCGGCAGGGGCAGCCACGTTTCTGAAGGACAGAGACTACCATTCCCTGAAGAGCCGCATCGGCAATCTGAGGGGAAAGAGTGAGCGGAAGCAGTACCGGAGCATACACAGAGCTGTAGGACTGGGATACGCCGTCATGCTGGCGCTTGGGGTTCTGGCGGTGGCGGCCACCTCCTATCCCCGGTATACCCGTATGCCGGAGCTGCTTCTATATGATGAGAATCTGCATTTGATCTGCAATGATTCCCCACAGCTTCGGGCGGCGGTACAGGTAGTGGACGGA
Organism: uncultured Acetatifactor sp.; assembly: GCA_964550745.1. GTDB lineage: Bacteria > Bacillota > Clostridia > Lachnospirales > Lachnospiraceae > Acetatifactor. Next base: position 14,273 of record CAZKAO010000031.1, on the reverse strand, counting down.
TATCTGCAGATCGATGCGGAGCGTATGGATGATTGTCTGAAGGATCTGGAGATTGAGGGCGAATATGTCTATCTGAGTTACGACACCATCATGAAGGTGCCGGGCGCAGGGGGATGCGGCAATGCGGGCATGATCGCCCTGAAGGATTATGAGGACATTTTCTACCTGCGGGCGGAAACCTGGGAGAATGACTTTATGGAATTCTGTCTGAAATATCTGATATGAGAAGTCGTGTACAGATAATCTGTAACGGCGGGAGAATCGGCATCAAATGGACAGAGCATAAAACGTACATAGTCGTTTGGTGCAAAAGGTCTTGTCTGGGCAGATAAGTGGCCGATATGATTAATGAAAGCTGCATAGAAAAGAGAATGCTATAAATATAAGGCATATGGCATGTATGGCGAAAATTTGAATGCAATATATTTAAATTTCGGCTATGCACGATGAGGTAGGCATGAGACAAGTGACATTTACATTTGTAGAGGGGGAGACAACTCTACAGCCGGAGGAAATTCTCTATATTGAGACCAGCAAGCACAAAAATATTTTTCACACGGCGAGCCGGACATACAGTATTTACCGGAAGATGGACGAAATAGCCGTGTCGATGGATGGCATGGGATTTCTCAGATGCCATCAGAGTTTTCTGGTGAATATGCGTTACATTCAGAAAATCAGCAGTTATGTGATGACGCTGACCACAGGACAGGAATTGTCCGTACCCAAGGCCAGATACCGGGAGGTCAAGCGTCAGTATGCGGAATATCTGGCGGAGAACCGCGCAGAAAGCCTGTCCACAGAGACAGCAAAATGATGGTAGCATCGGGCTACAGCTCTTGAAGCCGGGAGAGAATGAATAATCATTTTCTTCCGGCTTCTTTTTATTGTAATTTTCGGGGCTTGCCGCTATAATAAAAATATAGACAGAATTCGAGCGCCTGCCGTAGCGGGAAGAGGGGAGTCGATATGTTTGGATTTAAGAAAAAAACAGGGGAGATTGACGCTCAGTTAAGTATTGTGGCCAACAGCCTTGCCAACAATTACAAGGATGCGGCAAGAGACGGGCTGAAGGAGGCCAGGAGGCTGTTTGAGGCGCTGGAGGGAGAGCTGTCCGAGAGGGAGCGAAAGCGTATCAGCCAGCAGCTAGACAGCTTTCAGGAGCAGATGAAGGGCTATTCCCACTACAATCATATCGGATGGTAGTGGCGGACAGAGGAGGAACAATAAGATGAGACTGATTATCATACGACATGGTGAGCCGGATTATGAACATGATTCCCTGACGGAAAAGGGCTGGCGGGAGGCGGCGCTGCTGGCGGACAGGATATCCCGGCTGGAGGTAAAGGAGTTCTATGTGTCTCCGCTGGGCCGGGCTAAGGCTACAGCGTCCCTGACATTGGAGAAGATGGGGAGGACAGCGGTGGAGTGCCCGTGGCTGCGGGAGTTTGCGCCCCAGATCATGCGGCCGGACGTGCCGGATCACACCATGATCTCCTGGGACTGGCTGCCTCAGGACTGGACAGGAGTAGATGAATTTTACCGCCGCGACCTGTGGAGTACGCCGCCCATGATGCGGGAGGCCACGGCCACTGATCCGGTTACCGGTGAACTGCGTGTGGGTATCCAGGAAGAATATAACTGGGTAGTGCGGGGATTTGACAGTGTGCTGGCGGAGCATGGCTACCATCGCAAAGGGGAAATCTATCGCACGAAGCAGCCAAACCGGGACACACTGGTATTTTTCTGTCACTTTGGTGTAGAATGTGTATTGTTGAGCCATTTGCTGGGTATATCTCCCATGGTGCTGTGGCACGGAACCGCAGCGGCTCCCACCTCGGTGACTACTCTTTACACGGAGGAGCGCCGACGGAGCAGGGTATCCTTCCGTATGGCGGCCTTTGGGGATATCTCCCATCTGTATGAGGTTGGGGAGGAGCCCTCTTTTTCAGCCCGGTTCTGCGAGGTTTATGACAGTAAGAGAAGGCATGACTGACGGACATGCTTTTTGGGGACTGTGCTGTCAATGGATGTGACGCACAGATGATTTCCACATATATTAGTTGTAAGAGCGGTCAGAGGGCAGGAGCCCAGGGGCAAAACAATGCCCGTTAAAGCGGACAGACGGGAGCTTTTACATGCAGGTAGCGACAGGATTGTTAATTCCCTTCGCCGGAACCACATTGGGCGCGGCCATGGTGTTCCTGATGAAGAATGAAATGAATAAAAAGCTTGAGAAACTGCTGCTGGGATTTGCCGCTGGAGTGATGATTGCGGCGTCCGTGTGGTCTCTGCTGATCCCGGGCATTGAGATGGCATCGCAGCAGGGCAAGATTGCCTGGATACCGGCTGCGGCGGGTTTCTTGCTGGGCATGTTTTTTCTGTTGGTGCTGGACAGCTTGATTCCTCACTTACATTTGGACAGCGGCAAGCCGGAGGGGGTGAAGTCGAGCATGGGAAAGACTGCCATGCTGGTCTTTGCCGTGACGCTGCACAATCTGCCGGAGGGCATGGCGGTGGGCGTGACCTTTGCCGGGGCTATGATGGGAAACACGGGCATCACCATGGCGGGTGCCTTTGCGCTGGCGGTGGGCATCGCCATACAGAATTTTCCCGAGGGGGCCATTATTTCCATGCCCCTCAAGAGCAGCGGACAGAGTATCTCCAAGGGCAGGGCTTTTTTTTATGGCATGCTCTCCGGGCTGGTGGAACCCATCGGCGCGGTGATCACCATACTGCTGACCAATCTGGTGGTGCCCTTTCTGCCCTATCTGCTGTCTTTCGCCGCGGGAGCAATGATCTATGTGGTGGTGGAGGAGCTGATCCCAGAGTCCCAGTCCGGGGAGCATACCAATATAGGCACCATCGGCGTGGCGGCAGGGTTTACGCTGATGATGATACTGGATGTGGCGTTGAGTTAGTGTGAGGAGTATACAGATGGAGAAAACGAACGGGAAACTGCTGCTGGTGGACGGTCACAATCTGCTGTTTCAGATGTTCTATGGAATGCCGGCCCGGATCGTGAATAAGGATGGCAGGGCCATACAGGGCACTCTGGGCTTTGTGGGGGCGCTGCTTAAGATTATCAGGCGCGTGCAGCCCAGTCATGTGGCGGTGATTTTTGACGGGGAACATGAAAATCAGCGCAGGGAGCTGGCGGAGGACTACAAGGGAAAACGCCCGGACTACGGACAGATGCCGGAGGAGGAGAATCCCTTCTCCCAGCTGCCGGATGTATACCAGGCGCTTGATTTTATGGAAATTCCGCACTGGGAGACCGAGGAGTATGAGACGGACGATGAGATCGCCGCGTATGCGTATGCCTGCGGGAAGGAGCAGCAGATTGTCATTTCGTCCTTTGACAGTGACTTCTTTCAGCTGATAACAGAGCGTGTGTCAGTGCTGCGGTACAGGGGCGAGAAGACTGTGCTGTGCGATGTGGAATATATTCGGGAAAAGCTGGGGATTGAGCCGTGGCAGTATGCGGATTACAAGGCGCTGACCGGAGATAAGGCGGACAATATAGCGGGTATCCCGGGCGTGGGACCCAAGACGGCGGCGGGACTGATGAGACAGTTCGGCAGCCTGGAGGAACTGCTGGCCCGCAGGAATGAGGTGGAAAAGCCTTCTCTGCATAACGCTCTGATAGAGGGAGAGGAACAGCTGCGCCGGAATTACCGACTGATACGTCTGGATTCCAGAGCGTCCCTCTCGCGGCTGCCCGCGGAGCTGGCCTGGCAGGACCGGGGATTGACTACCACGGAAGTGCTTAAGGGGATCGGATTGAAATAGAGAGTCGGAGAGAATACAGTATGATTTACTTATCACATTTTACATTTCCTACGGATGAACAGGAGTTTGACTTTTTTCTGGGGCAGAAACGGACTTGCTACGACTCCTATTATCCGTTTCAGATCCTTTCCCGGAGGAGTCTGCGGATGCTGGATTTCGAGCCAGTGACGATCCTCTACGGGGGCAACGGTTCAGGCAAGACCACGGCGCTGAACGTGATCGGGGAGACGCTGGGGCTGCAGCGGGAGGCGCTGTACAACCGCAGCAATTTTTTTGAGAGCTATACGAAATTATGCGGCTATGAGACCCAGCAGCCCATCCCGCAGTGCAGCAGAATTATCACCAGCGACGATGTGTTTGACTTTATGCTGAATCTGCGGTCTCTGAATGAGGGGATCGACCGGAAAAGGGAGGACGTATTTACGGAGTATCTGGAGAACAAATACAACCATTTTCAGATGCGTTCCCTGGAGGACTACGAGCAGCTGAAAAAGGTGGTGCAGGCTCGCCAAAAGACCCAGTCCAAATATGTGAGAGCGAACCTGATGGACAATGTGCGGGAGCACTCCAACGGAGAGAGCGCCTTTCTGTATTTCTCCGAAAAGATACAGGAAAACGGGCTGTATCTGCTGGACGAGCCGGAGAACAGTCTGTCTCCCCAGAGGCAGCAGGAGCTGCTGCGCTTTCTGGAGGATTCCGCCAGATTCTTTGGCTGCCAGTTTATCATAGCCACCCATTCCCCCTTCCTGCTGTCCATGAGGGGGGCCAAGATATATGATATGGATGAGGACCCGGTGGACGTGAAACGCTGGACGGAGCTGGAGAACGTGAGGGCGTACTTTGAGTTCTTTCAAAAACATGCGGGAGAATTTTAGACATTTAACGGCGTTTCAGTCAATCCTGTCCGCCGTAGGCGCAGTTGTCCAGGAAGGAGATCAGCATGCTTTTCAAGTCCCCCTCAAATTTGTCCCGGCAGGTCAGCTCAAAGCACATGGCATTGCTGCTGTAGACGCCAAAAGCGGATGCACCCCGGTCGTAGGGGTTATCTTTGCTGACGCAGTTATAGGTAATCAGTAAATAGGACTGTCCATTGCAGTCAATTTCTTCCTCTGTTAAAACTTCGTAATTCTTTTTGCCAAGATCTATCCACTTGGTCATATCGTTGCCGGCCTCTGCGGCGCTTTTATGCTCACTCAGAATAAAATAGAGCTGAACGTCATATAGATCGACGGTCTCCCCATCACTGTTTACATAAGGCTCCGATTCCCCCATTATCCAGGTGGCATAGTACAGGCCGCTTGCGGACAGCACATCCTTGCTGTCCAGAAGAGTCAGAGTATTGTCCGCGTTTTGGATGATTAAGCTGCGGCCGATTTTAAGAAAACCGGAATCCGCCCATGTATCCTCCCTTGTCTGCTCCATCGGAGAGGAGATGAAGAAATAGCCCGCCAGCGAGAAGAGGGCGATGCAAAGGACACCAAGTAAAAATTTGAATCCCCTGTTTTTGGTTGTCTTCATTTTAGTGTGCTCCTTATTATACATTAATTCCGTGCGCTTCAGCGCACTTTCTGTTCAAAAGAGTTAAATGCAAAGCATTTTACTCAATATGTCGGTATTGTCAAAAATCTGTGTACAGTGTATCCCACAAAGCGCTGCATTTGTCGGCATGTTTCGTGATGCTGTCTGTGAAGAAACAGCGTCTGCCGATAAAAAGTCCGGAGAGTAGTTCCTGATTATTTCCGGTGATCTCCTTTCCCAGAATGGAGGAGGAATAAGTGCCAAGCTCCATCCCGGCAAGGGGCGGGCAGGCCGCCCACGGTATAACCTTGTCTTCTGTGGAATAGTCCGTGTCATCGGGGCAGGTCCCGTTCGGAAGGGCCAGCAGCTGAAATTCCCGTTGGAACTCATCCGGGTCATCCAGCAGAAAAAAATAACTCTCACAGTCCGAGATGTCACCGATCAGAGAGATTTCCGAGGCATACTCATAATAGGACGCTTCGGCGTCATCGCCCTCTATACCGTTTATATACTGGTTGACTTTGACAATGACTTCTCCGTCCCCGTTGAAATCGGAGGCCAGAGAGGTGAAGGCCTGTTCCAGAGCGGATACGGTATCGGCGGGCAGCTGCGATCTGCCGACATATGCGATCTGAAAGTCGGGTGCTTTCGTCCACAGTCCCAGACGACTCCCCACTACATTTATAATGATTCCCAACAGAACAATGCCGCAGAGCACATACCATTTATAATAGTACCACCAGTTTTTCCATTTCTTTTGTCTATCGGAAAGTCCTGATATATCCGGGGTCTCCGTATTTTCGTTCCGGCTTTGGTCCGCGGACGATTTTGAGTTGTGCAGATAGTCCAATTCTCCTATGCGCATAAGTTATATCACTCCTGTTTTCTGAAAGCCGCTCAGAATTCTAATTTCTTTTGTGAAAGAATAAAATTATTATAATATATTCAATATAATTTGTAAAGTAGTAGAAAATGAAAATTTGCGAAACGATATGCGAGACGGCCCCGAAATATGTCTGGAATAATGCACATAATTTTAAGTGAAAAATTGTCATTTATGACGGTTTGCACAATGAATTACACAAAATTCTAAACAAAGTATTGACTGAATATAAAAATAGTGTTATTTTTATAAAAAATAAATGAAAAACGTTTCGCGTACGGCATGCAATGCGAAACAACAGGTCAGGCGGAGTAAGTTTTAGAAATCTATTCGTCTGAACAAGAAAGGAGAGAAATATGAGCAAGAGTAAGTCAGCTGCAGTAGGGCCGACAATGGTTGTGGAAAGGCCACTCAAAAAGCGTATAATGGACAACTGGCAACTGTATGCAATGCTGGCAATCCCCGTCATACTGACTGTCATCTACAAGTACATACCCATGTATGGCATACAGATTGCTTTCAGAGACTACAAGGCCAGCCGGGGGTTCATGGGGAGTGAATGGGTTGGTTTTGAATGGTTTCAGCGATTCTTCAGCGCGCCGACTTTTGGGCGTATGATGAAAAATACGGTGCTGCTGAGTTTCTTCAGTCTGCTGTGGAGTTTTCCTATTCCCATTATACTGGCGCTGATGCTGAATCAGGTGAGATTTCAGCGGTTTAAAAGAATTACCCAGACAGTGTTGTATGCCCCGCACTTTATTTCCATCATGGTTGTGTGTGGTATGATCAAGATTTTTTTGAGCCCCTCCGGTGGTCTGCTCAACCTGATCGCGGGAACCTCTATCGATTTTCTGACAGAGTCCTCCGCGTTCCGTACAATATATATTGCCTCCGGTATCTGGCAGGATGCAGGATGGGGAATCATTGTTTACATGGCTACCCTGTCCAATGTGGACACCTCTCTCTACGAGGCGGCCAAGGTGGACGGCGCATCCCTGTTCCAGAGAATTCTCAACATTGATGTGCCGGCTCTGAAGTCCGTTATGGTGCTGAATCTGATTATGAGCGCGGGCGGCCTGATGAATGTGGGATTTGAGAAGGTATGGCTGCTGCAGACCAATCTGAACAAGGCCACAAGTGATGTCATTGCAGTTTATGTTTACCAACAGGGTATTGAAAATGCCAAGTACAGTTACTCCACGGCGGTGGGTCTGTTTAACACCGTAATCAATATTATTCTATTGATCGTGGTGAACAAGATAGCAAGCAAGATATCCGAAGACACGAGCTTTATATAGGAGGTGCGGTATGAAAGCGAATACAAAATCCGGAAAGCTGACAGGACTTTCTGAAAGGAGCAGTGATATTGTTCTGGTAGTGATCTGCTCTATCTTCCTGTTTGTGGTTGCTTATCCACTGTATTATGTGCTGATTGCCTCCGTGTCAGACCCATATGACGTCTACGCGGGCAAGACCTTCCTTTTGCCGAGCCAGTTTACGCTGGATGGATATAAGGCGGTATTTGCGGATTCAAGCATTTTGACAGGTCTGTTGAACAGCTTTAAATATACGATTATCGGTACTGTATTTTCCGTGGTGGTGCTGTATCTGGCAGCGTATCCGCTGAGCGTGAAAAATCTGCCGGGCAGAAAATGGATCAGCATTTTCTTCATTATCACGATGTACTTTGGCGGCGGCATGGTACCCACCTATCTGATCGTGAAACAGACCGGACTGATCAACAATATATGGGCGCTGTTCCTTCCGGGCGGCGTTGGCGTCGGCAATATGATTATTGTGAGGAACTTTTTTGAGAACAGTATTCCCAAGGAGATGATAGAGGCCGCGGATATTGACGGAGCCTCCAAATGGACCACATTCATCCGCATTGTCGTACCTCTGAGCCGTTCCATAATGGCGGTTATGGTGGTGTTCAGCATGGTGGCTTACTGGAATGACTGGTTTACTGCCATGATCTATCTGCCTTCGCCGGATAAGGCTCCGCTGCCTCTGGTCCTGCGCAATATTCTGATCAAGAGTTCGGCGAGCGCCAGCCAGGCGAGCACCATATCCGGAGGTTTCGCCGAGCTGAACAGAATGACAGAGATGATTAAGTTTTCATCTATTATAGTAGCGGCCGCACCGATGCTGGCATTCTACCCGTTCGTACAGAAATATTTTGAAAAGGGCTTTATGGCAGGCGCGGTAAAGGGCTGATGAGGGAGGAGGTTAACAATGAGTAAGTGGAATAAAAGCAATTATGGAAAAAGGCTTATATCCTGTATGATTGCCGCCAGCTTTGTACTGTCAATGACAGCGTGCGGAAATAAGGATTATGGCCATCACGAAAAAGGCGTTGCCAACCCGGATACTTCTCAGACTGAATTCGCCATCATGGGCGGCCAGGGTGCGCTGAGTCCCGGTTATGACAATAATGTGGTTTTGAATCAGCTTCAGGCCGATGCGGGAATTAATATTGAGTGGACCACGATGAGCGAGTCCCTGGGAGAACAGGTGAATATCCGTATCGCCGGAGAGGAGCTGCCGGACGCCTTTATGGGAGTGGGTTTCAGCAACTATGATATCTCCCGTTATGGAGATGACGGTACATTTATTGATCTGACTCCTTATATAACGGAAGAGTATATGCCCAACCTGACGAAAATACTGGAGGAGAATCCGGACATCCGGAGCGCAATCACTATGGATGACGGATATATCTACGGCCTTCCCGCAGGAGAGCGCATGGGAACTGCAGGTATTGGCGCAGAGGAAGATTACAGTATCTTCTCAATTCCGCAGTATTCCATGATTAATAAGGCGTGGCTGGATGATTTGGGGTTGGAGGTGCCTACGACGTTAGATGAACTCCACACAGTTCTCCAGGCTTTTAAGGACAATGATATGAGCGCAAAGTATTATGGGAATGCTCCGGGAAGCACCATTCCCATGAGTACAGGATTCGACGAGTGGTGCTGGGGCCAGAATATCTTCTATGCGGGTTTTGGATTCACCAACTGGCCGGCTGATGTATGTAACGATCTGGTTCTCCATGGGGACGGTACGGTAGAATTTATCTGTGTGACAGATGAATACAGACAGGCGGTCACTTATTTCCATAACTGGTATGCGGAAGGTCTGATGGACATTGAAATGTTCAGTCAGGATACTACGCAGTTGATTTCAAAGTGTTCCCAGGGTTATGTGGGAGTGTCCACTTGGTGGTATATAGAGGAATTGATGGGCGACTATGCGGATGACTATGTGTTCCTGCCTGTTCTTGATGGACCTGACGGTACCCACAATGTGACGGTGCGTACCGGCGGCGGGATTAACAGCGGTCAGCTGAATATCACTAAGAAATGTAAGAGTCCGGCAAATCTTCTCAAATTTTTTGATATGTGGTATGACCCCGAGATTGTCATGCAGCTTCAGTATGGACCGATTGGTACTTATTTTACTGAGCAGGATGAAAACGGTGTGTGGCTGAGCATTTCCGATGAGGAGAGCCGTGCAAATTATGGCAAAGGCTCAGGAGAATTGAAGGGTGAATACGAGGTGTTCGGACCTAAACTCATCCTAAGCGACTATTATCTGACAACCTTCAAGATGGAGGACCGCGCGGTTGAGCGTTTGACGGATCTGTATGACTACTGGATGCCATATGTGAGCGACACAGCCTTTTTCCCGGTGGACTGTGTATATACAGGCAGGGAATTGGACGACATTGACTGGTATAAGCCCGGTTTTGAAAGTGCCGTGGCAGAGCAGGAGGGATTGTGGATCAAGAACGGCGGGCCTACGGATGAGGAGTGGGAGGCTTATATTAAATTTTTGAAGGATAAATGTGGAATGGATAAGCTTTTGAAGGTATATCAGGATGCTTATAACCGTTACTCAGGCAATGTGACCGCCGAATAGAGACAGACAATATCAGAGTGGAAATGACATGATTTCCGCTCTGATATTCTGCTTTGGGAAGTAATTATAAAAAATACAAAAAATGGTTTCGCAAATAAAGCTGACATGTTAAAATATAGGAAAGCACAGAAAGGAGTCTGGAGGTTGATATGATAAGTCAGACATTGTGGGAGGCGCGTAAATACGAGGAGGCTTTCGGAAAGACTATTTCGGAGGGGGAACGACCGGATTTCCATCTATCCCCCCGCACGGGATGGATGAATGACCCCAATGGATTTTCCTGGTATGATGGGAAATATCATATGTTTTATCAATATTATCCGTACAATTCCTACTGGGGCCCCATGCACTGGGGACATGCGGTGAGTGAGGACCTGCTGCACTGGGAGTATCTGCCCGCGGCGCTGGCACCCGATGAAATCTACGACAGGGATGGGTGTTTCTCGGGGAGCGCGATCACACTTCCCGACGGCAGACAGCTGTTGATGTACACGGGAGTGGTCAGAGAGCGCCAGGCAAACGGAGGGTATAATGAGATACAGACCCAGTGCCTTGCCGTGGGAGATGGAGTGGACTATGTAAAATATGAGAAGAACCCCGTTCTGGATGAAAAGGATTTGCCCGAGGACGCGAGCAGATACGATTTTCGGGACCCGAAGATGTGGAGGGAGGAAGACGGTTCCTATCGGTGTATTATCGGGAATCGGCCGAAGGACGGCAGTGGTCAGATTCTGCTTTTCTCCAGCGAGGATGGTTTTGAATGGAAGTATAAGAAGGTGCTGGATGCTAACCGCAACAGGTTCGGTAAAATGTGGGAATGCCCGGATTTCTTCTCTTTGGACGGAAAATGGGTGTTGATCACCAGCCCTCAGGACATGATTCCCTCCGGGTTTGAGTATCATAACGGAAACGGGACACTCTGCCTGATCGGGGACTATGACAGGGAGACGGAGGACTTTACCGAGGAGTCCAATCAGGCTGTGGACTATGGGATTGACTTTTATGCCCCCCAGACAGTGCTCACACCGGACGGACGCCGGGTGATGATCGGATGGATGCAGAATTGGGATACCTGTAACCACAGGAGAAAGCATGAGGAAGCCTGGTTTGGACAGATGAGTCTGCCCCGGGAGCTGTCCATAAAGAACGGCAGACTGTACCAGCAACCTGTCAGGGAACTGGAGGAAATGAGAAAAAACAGGGTTTCCTATGACAATGTCATCGTCGCCGGCATGCTTAAGCTGGAGGGGATCAGGGGGCGCAGGATAGATATGGAACTGATGATCCGCCCAGAGGAGGGATGTGATCTCTATCGGAAATTTGCGGTCCGCTTTGCCCAGGACGATTTGTATCATACCTCCCTGAGCTTTCGGCCGGGGGAGTCCGTGCTGAAGATCGACAGAAAGTTTTCCGGTTCCAGAAGGGCTGTCATCCATCAGAGGCGCAGCAAGGTCAATCATGCGGCCGGGCAGTTGAAATTGAGAATCATTCTTGACCGATTCAGCGTGGAAGTCTTTGTCAATGACGGAGAACAGGTTCTCACGGCTGTCCTGTACACAGACCAGGAGGCGGACGGCATCTCTTTCATTGCGGATGGAATCGTGAATATGGACATTGTAAAGTATGATCTTGTATAGGGCCGGAATAGGCGATTGTGAAACATTCTCAGCAAGTGACGTGACCGGTCAACATATACAAAAACGGGCTCCGATGCGGTGGCAAGTCGCCCTTATTTTGTATATATTGCCCAGTCCCTGTGTCTTGAAAGGAGTTTTGCAATAGTCTAATAGGACCGGAGTAGTGAAAGGAGGCAGATGCAAAATGAAGAGGTTCGATGTGGCAGCGCTTGGCGAACTTTTGATAGATTTTACGGAGAACGGGACCAGCGGGCAGGGGAATCCTGTCTATGAGGCAAATCCCGGAGGCGCTCCCTGTAATGTGCTGGCTATGCTGAATAAGCTTGGCAGAAAAACTGCTTTTATCGGAAAGGTAGGGCAGGATATCTTTGGAAACCGTCTGAAAAAGGTGTTGGATGACGTGGGGATCGACACCGCTGGTCTGATACTGGATCGGGACGTCAGGACCACACTGGCCTTCGTGGAGACATTGCCCGGCGGTGACAGGGATTTCTCCTTCTACCGCAATCCCGGCGCAGATATGATGCTGAGAGAGGAGGAACTGCAGGAGGAGCTTATCAGAAACGCGGAAATCTTTCATTTCGGCACGCTTTCCATGACCCATGAGGCGGTGCGCAGAGCAACGAAGAAAGCGGTTGCGATTGCCAAGGAAAGCGGTGCGCTGATCTCCTTTGACCCGAATCTGCGCCCTCCTCTGTGGGAAAGTCTGGACGCGGCAAAGGAGCAGGCGGCCTATGGTTTTTCACAGTGCGATATTTTAAAGATTTCTGACAATGAAATCAGGTGGTTTACCGGGGAAGAGGATTTTGACGCGGGTATTCGGAAACTGCAGCAGCAGTATCATATCCCCCTTATCATGCTCTCTATGGGCAGGGACGGAAGCCGTGCCTATTACGGGGATCTGCGGGTGGAGGTGGCCCCCTTCCTGCAGGATGCGACAATAGAGACTACAGGGGCGGGAGATACCTTTGGGGCATGCTGCCTGCACTATGTATTAAAGTATGGCCTGGACAATATGGATGAGAAAAAGCTGGCGGAAATGCTGACCTTTGCTAATGCGGCGGCCTCTATCATCACTACCAGAAGGGGCGCGCTGCGGGTAATGCCCGGAGCGGAGGAAGTGGAAGATTTTATGGAGAGCAGAAAGCATTAGTGCGCGAAAGGGGAACGCGTCACGCTAGGCGTGTGTGGTTCCCCCATAAGCATAGGTGACCGGCAGACACATAAGCAGAGGTCTGGCGGCTGCGGTTTCACGGAGCAGAAGATCAACACAGGTCTGCGCGATCTCCCGGACAGGCTGGACGATGGTGGAACACATATATTCGGAATCTCCAAACTGCCGGATACCGTCAAAGCCAATTACCTGCACGTCCTCGGGAACCCGCAGATGCATTCTCTTCAGTACCTTGACTATATAGCAGGCTACTCTGTCCGTCACGCAGAAAATGCCGTCGAAGGACAATTTATTCTGCTCCATATGCTGGGCGAGGAAGGTGTCAAAGTTGTCAAAGGACTCGCCATCCTCGAGGATCAGCATATCATAATCCAGTTTTCTGGCAAGACACCCGTTTTCAAAGCCCGCCTTGCGCTTGTTAGGCTCATTGTTCAGCGAGGAGCCTGTGCGGAGAAACGCCACATTGCGGCAGCCCAGGTCGGCGAGCTTTTCCGCCGCCATCTGGCCGCCCATGAAGTTGTCGCATGACACACAGGGAATGCCGGGCCCCATAGAGCGGTCGATAGACACAAAGGGAACGCCTTCGGGGACGACCAGGTCGGGATTGTAGGTCAGGCCGATGATTCCGTCCACCATATTGTTCTGGAGCATGGTGATATACTCCAGCTCCATCTCCGGATTGGACTCCGTGGTGCAGAGCAGCAGCCGGTACTTCCAGTCCTGCAGGGCACGGTCGATATGGTGGGCCAGCGTGGCAAAAAAGGGGTTCCACAGATTGGGTATCAGCAGTGCGATCGTGCCGGTCTTATCAGCTTTCAGGCCCTTTGCGTAACTGTTGATATGATAGTTAAGCTTTTGAATGGCCTCCTCCACCTTCGTCTTATAAGGTTCTCTCACAGACAGGCCATTCACAACTTTTGAGACTGTACTCAGCGCTACACCTGCCTCGGACGCTACGTCCTTCATGGTAGGGGCAGAGTTTGTTTTTTTCATGATATTCACTCCTTTGACCGTATTATACTATCAAAAAAACGTTTTGTAAAATATAAAAACCAAAAAAGGATTAACAAAAAAAGCGAAATGAATTTGATGGGGATTATGTATATTGACGATTGACATTTTCGGTCATAAAAAGTATTTTTGTTTAGGGGATGCTTAAGTCAGGGAGGTATGGCAATGAAGAATGAAGTCGAAGAGAAACGGGCGGACGCCGCAATGAGAACGGCGGAAGAACAAAGCGGAGAACAGGCAGCGGACAGAGGGTTTCTGGACAGGTTGGCCAGGCATCACGACGAACTGCGCTGGCTGTATATGGAGTTGTATGACAACGATTCCATGTTTGCCGAGC
>CAZKAO010000030.1:0-35708 GCA_964550745.1 uncultured Acetatifactor sp. | reverse complement strand
TTCTGCAGCACCTCCATGTCCACACGGGGCTTGTAATAATACCCCTCCGTGAAGCCCTTGCTGACAATCTTCATCAGGTTGGCGTATCCGGTATTGTTCTCCGCCAGCAGCACCAGATGGTAATACCTGTCCTCGCCGCCGGTGAGCTCCTTGTCAAAGCGGGAGTTCGGCGCCACATAGACCTCACAGCCGATGACGGGATTAATCCCTGCCGCCTTGGCCTCCCGGTAGAATTCCAGCACCCCGTACATAACTCCGTGGTCGGTAATGGCCGCACTGTCCATGCCCAGCTCCTTGACCCGCCTCACATATTCCTTTATCTTGTTGGAACCGTCCAGCAGAGAATACTCCGTGTGGACATGCAAATGTGCAAATGCCATGTTGTGCGCTCCTTTTTATCTTGTATACCCGTCTCTTCTGTCTTACCCCGTACTCATTTTACCATTAAAAAAAGCCCTGCACAAGCATAGAATCTTGTACAGGACTGATAATTTATTTCTTACAAATATTTCTTCAGCACTTCTACCTTATCCAGCTGTTCCCAGGGGAGATTCAGATCGTTGCGTCCAAAATGCCCGTAGGCTGCAGTCTGGCGATAAATGGGTCTGCGCAGATCCAGCATCTTGATAATCCCGGCGGGACGCAGGTCGAAGTTCTCCCGAATGATCTCGACCAGCTTCTCCTCAGATAACTTGCCTGTTCCAAAAGTGTCCACCATAACGGAGGTGGGATGCGCCACACCGATGGCATAGGACAGCTGGATCTCGCACTTCTCAGCCAGCCCCGCCGCCACAATGTTCTTGGCCACATATCTGGCCGCATAAGCCGCGCTTCTGTCTACCTTGGTGCAGTCCTTGCCGGAGAAAGCGCCGCCGCCGTGACGGGCATAGCCGCCGTATGTATCCACAATGATCTTGCGCCCGGTGAGACCACTGTCGCCGTTAGGTCCGCCAATGACAAAGCGTCCTGTGGGATTGATGAAGAACTTGGTGTCTCCGTCAATCATCTCCTTCGGCAGAATCGGGTCAAACACATATTTTTTGATGTCCGCATGAATCTGCTCCTGCGTCACCTTCTCGTCGTGCTGGGTGGACAGCACCACCGCCTCCAGACGGATGGGCTTTCCATTCTCATCATATTCCACGGACACCTGGCTCTTGCCATCGGGACGCAGGTAGGTCAGTGTGCCATCCTTGCGCACCTTGGTCAGCTGCATAGCCAGCTTGTGGGCCAGGGAGATGGGGTAGGGCATATACTCCTCTGTCTCATTGGTGGCATAGCCAAACATCATGCCCTGATCGCCTGCGCCGATGGCGTCCAGCTGGGCATCGTCCATCTGATTTTCTTTTGCTTCAAGAGCCTTGTCCACGCCCATGGCGATATCGGCTGACTGCTTGTCCAGAGCTACCATCACTGCACAGGTATTGCCGTCAAAGCCCTTCTCCGAGGAATCATAGCCGATCTCGGTGACAGTCTTGCGCACAATGCTGGCAATATCAATGTTCGCCTTGGTGGTGATCTCGCCCATCACCAGTACAAAGCCGGTATTGGTACAGGTCTCACAGGCCACACGGCTGTAGGGGTCCTGCTCCATCAGAGCATCCAGCACTGCATCGGACACCGCGTCACAGATCTTGTCGGGATGTCCCTCTGTTACAGATTCCGAAGTGAATAAATGTTTTTCCATACTCTTTCCTCCTAATCTAGTTTCGTTGTTCCGCAACTTCCAGAACAAACAAAAAGTCGTTACTATTCACAGCCATGCAGAATTCAGCTTCAGATGAGTAATTGTTTCTGTGAAGACAGAAGCAATGAATTGCTTCATGAACACGTCAGTGCGGAGTTTGCTGTGCAAACTCTGCGAGGCTTTGCCAAATGTAATTCGGCTCGAGCTTAGCACTGTTACGCTGTTCATCCGAGCAAAAGCGTGTCTACACAGGAATAATTACCCATCTGGAGCGTGACTTTCCAGAAACCGTGAATAATAACAAAAGTCCGCTCACAAAAAGCGGACTCGAATCTCTGGTTCTTATCCTCTTATTGTTCAAGTACTACTCGCTCAGGCTGGCACCTTCCGTCACCGGGGTTGCCGTGGCTTCACAGATCCTATGTATCTCCACCACTCTGAATAAGAGAAAAATCTATGCAATTACTTTCTATTGACACAATACACCTTATAGCTGCATTTGTCAACCCACTTTCAACTTAAATTTCTGTAGATCCCTGTCGGAATTTACCAGCTCAATCTGCGCTCCAAGCGACTGGAGTTTCAAATGGAAATCTTCATACCCTCTGGCGATATAGTGAATATCATCCACTGTGGAGAAACCCTCCGCCGCCAGCCCGGCAACTACCAGAGCAGCACCCGCCCGAAGATCCGGTGCGGAAATACTGGCGCCGGTATAACGGCTTACACCGTTGATGATGGCAGTTGTACCCTCCACCTTAATATCCGCACCCATGCGGATCAGCTCGTCCACATACTTAAAACGATTCTCAAAAATTGTGTCTGTTACAATGCTGGTGCCTGTGGAAAGGCCCAGCGCCACCGTGATCTGCGGCTGCATATCCGTAGGAAAACCAGGATAGGGAAGCGTCTTTACATGCGTGTGTCTCAATGGTCTGGCACACACTACTCTCATGGCGTCATCGGACTCCTTTATCTCACAGCCGATCTCCAACAGCTTGGCGGTGATAGACTCCAAATGCTTGGGAATCACATTCTTTACCGTGATGTCCCCTTTGGTCAGCGCAGCCGCAAACATAAAGGTTCCCGCCTCGATCTGATCCGGAATAATCGTATACTCGGAGCCATGCAGCCTGGTCACGCCCTTGATACGAATCACATCCGTACCTGCGCCTTTGATCCTGGCTCCCATACTGTTTAAAAAGTTAGCCAGGTCCACCACATGAGGCTCTTTCGCCGCGTTTTCAATGATGGTCTGCCCCTCTGCCATGGAAGCTGCCATCATCACATTGATGGTCGCCCCCACACTGACGCAGTCCATATAGATATGGCTTCCCACCAGTTTATCTGCTCTGGTCTTGATAAGGCCATGCTCTATCCACACTTCGGCTCCCAGCGCCTTAAAGCCCTTGATATGCTGGTCGATAGCCCTGCAGCCGATATCACAGCCTCCAGGCAGCGCCACCTCCGCGTGTCTGTATTTGCCGAGCAGAGCGCCTATCAGATAATAGGAGGCCCTGATCTTTTTGATATTCTCATCCTCTACCACCAGATCGCTGATCTGAGCGGCATTTAAAGTCACACTGTGTCTGCTGGTGCGTTTCTCCAGCACGCCGATGCCCTGCATGGCCTTCAACAGTACATTGATGTCCCGCACATCCGGCAGATTGTCTATATAAACGGTCTCATCCGTCATGACGGATGCAGCAAGAATAGGAAGCGCTGCATTTTTAGCTCCTCCGATCTCCAC
This sequence comes from uncultured Acetatifactor sp., assembly GCA_964550745.1. Classification (GTDB taxonomy): domain Bacteria; phylum Bacillota; class Clostridia; order Lachnospirales; family Lachnospiraceae; genus Acetatifactor. The sequence continues at coordinate 32,271 of CAZKAO010000030.1, read as the reverse complement.
CTCACCCACCAGTGGATTACCGCCCTTAATTGCGTATTGTTCCATCTGATTTACCTCATACTGATTTATATATAAAAGACTTATTTTCCCACTTAAAAATAAACTGTCAATAGCGAAGCCGCTTCTCACGGGCAGAGCCGCAAGAAACAAGTTTCTTGCGGTCGCTTCGCTCGTCAAACCGACGTATAAGCGTCAGCTCGAGCGAGCTCGGCTGCCGTTTATCCGCCGCCTTGACTCTGCCCTGTACGCACATTATACCATAAAATTCCTGTTTGTAAAACGGAACGTTTGTTCTTAATGTTATTTTACATAATTCATCGGGTTAACCTGCTTGCCGTTTACCAGGATCTCAAAGTGCAGATGAGGCCCTGATGTGATGCCGGTGTTGCCGCTGAGGGCGATCCTCTGGCCCTGTTTTACATAGTCGCCGGTTTTTACCAGAATCTTGGACAGATGCGCATATCTGGTCTGCTTGCCGTCCTCATGGTCAATATATATCACATAGCCATAGCCGCTGCCCCAACCAGCCTTGGTCACGCGGCCGCCGCAGGAGGCCATAACGGGAGTACCCACGGAAGTGGCCCAGTCCTGTCCCTTATGGTAGGTGCTTGCTCCCTTGGTGGGGGCTGTTCTCTTGCCAAAGCCCGAGGAGGCACGTCCGCCGTAGATAGGCTTGATATAGGTAGGCGGCACCTTGGTTCCCCGCTCCACAATCCTTGCCACAGCCTGCTGGACCACTTCTTCCTTTAGTATTTCCCGATCGACCAGCGTGTCATTCTCATAACTCTCCTGTGCCACAATTTTCCGGAAACCGGCGTGAGGCGCCTGTATCTCTTTGGTCTGGGTGGTAAACCAGTCGTCCCTGTCAACATATTCCACCGGAGCGTCATATATTTCCTCATAGTAATTGACCTCCATGCGTTCCACGGTAACCTTCGGCTCGGGCACGGTGATGATCAGCTGCTGACCCACCCGGATTGTGGTGTTGATGGTCTCCAGGCTGTCGTTCATGGCGACGATATCTTCCATGGGAATATCCACTTTCAGGGCAATTCCCGAGAGAGTATCTCCCGACTGCACCTCGTAGGTTCCCACGGTCTCCTGCTCCAATGTCAGTTCCTCTATAGCTTTTTCCAGAGGCTGCAGCTGACTCTGGGGCAGATACGCCTCCACGATCTCCACCTTTTCGGCAAAACGCATGGACATAATCCCCAGCTCATAGTCCTCAAAATCTTTTTCATCCTTCTCCAGCTCCTGCGCGAAAAGCTCTGTCAGTTCCGCCTGAATACCGCCCTCCGGATAGAGCTGCTGCTCCTGCTGTTTCAGCAGCAGTTCCTGCTCACTCATCTGTCTCTGCCTGTCCACTGCATTGGCCGTCAGCACATTGAACAACCGATTCTCGTCCTGCACGATATCAACACCGAATGTGCCCTCGCTGTCATATTTGCTGACCACCGCCTGCAGCAGTTGTTCCATCTCCTCCACCGAGGCCAGGTTGACTATATACTGGTCCATTTTCAGGGTATAGGAGCGGGTAGATACCTCCTGCACGCTGTCACACAGCACACGGTAAATATTGTCCTTGACCTCCTGCGGGTCATCCACATAACCGTACAGCATCTCCTCGCCCACATATGTCATCTCCACATCCATAAGTACCAGACCCTCGGAGGCAGCGGCAATCTCCCGTCTTGCTTCCCAGAGCATGTCACTGGCAGATTCCAGATGCGCCACGCTGCCCACCCGTGTGCCGTTTATAAAGATATGGTACAGATTATCTCCCGTACTTTCAAACTTTACATAGCCGCGCATAAACAGCAGACACAAAAACAGTATCAGCATATTCCATCTGATATATGTATACTTCATTATTTTTCTATATTTTGTAATTCTCATTAAAATCCCCTTGTATGTTCAAATCCGGCCAGACCTGCGATTCTTCCTGTCATAACTTTATTTATCATACCAACTTTATTTTTAGTTGTAAAGGGCTTCTTATCCGGTGTATACTATTTTCAGAGAATTCCGAAAGCAATCAGGAGGCAGTCATGGACGAGCGTATATTTTTTCATATTGATGTCAACTCCGCATTCCTCAGCTGGACTGCGCTTTCCCTGCTGCAGAGCGGGGAAAGTACGGATCTGCGCCTGATTCCCTCCATTGTCGGCGGGGATATGGCAAAACGCCACGGCGTAGTGCTTGCCAAGTCTCTGCCCGCCAAGGCCTATGGCATCGCTACCGGCGAGCCCGTGGTGAACGCTCTGCGCAAATGCCCATCCCTGGTGATAGTTCCTCCGGATCATGACATGTACCATCAGCGCAGCCGTGAACTGATGGAGCTTCTGTCCGACATCTGCCCCGACATTGAGCAGGTCAGTATCGACGAATGCTATATGGATTATACCCCTATTGCAAGGAAATATGCTTCCCCCGAGGATGCCGCACAGCAGATCAAAGATCAGGTGCGGGACACCCTGGGCTTTACCGTCAATATCGGCATCTCTGACCGCAAGGTGCTGGCCAAGATGGCTTCCGACTTCAAAAAGCCTGATCTGGTGCATACCCTGTATGTCCGGGAAATTCCTGAGAAAATGTGGCCCTTGCCCGTATCCTCCCTGTTTCTCTGCGGCCAGTCCAGTGCGGAAACCCTTCACAAGCTGGGAATCCTGACCATCGGCGATCTCGCCGGCGCCCGGACGGATATACTGGAAGCCCATCTAAAAAGCCACGGTCTGACTCTTTGGCGTTACGCCAACGGTATCGACGACTCGGATATAACGCCAAAGCCGGTCAAAATGAAAGGCATCGGCAATTCCACTACTCTTCAACGGGATGCGCTGACTCGTGAAGATGCCTGCCCCGTGCTGCTGTCCCTGGCCGAGTCCGTCGCCGCAAGGCTCAGAGCCTCGGGAGAACTGGCAGGTATGGTCAGCACGGAGATCAAGTACGCCACTTTCCAGTCTGTATCGCATCAGATGCAGCTGTCTGTGCCCACCGCCTCCTCACAGGATATCTACCGGACTGCCTGCAGACTTTTTGACGAGCTCTGGAACGGACAGCCCATACGTCTGCTGGGCATCCGAACCTCCAAACTGGTGGCGGAGGCCGAGCCGATTCAGTTGAGTCTGTTTGATTACAACGAGTCCACTAACAGACCGTCTCACGCCAGCGAGAAACAGCAGCGCCTGGACAAGGCACTGGATAGCCTTCGCGGAAAATACGGCAAAGACATCATAAAAAGGGGAAGTCTCATGGACTTCCCTGGCTAGACCTGCTTTTTCTTGACACTGTACCCAAAGGTGCCCAGTTTTTCTCCCGTTGCCAGATATGCCCCATGGGAGTACACCACCGGTCCCGCCTGCTCCAGATGAAATTTTCCTTTTTCATCCATATACTGCTGATCCGCATGTACCGCCACAATCTCAGCCAGAAACATATCATGCGTCCCCAGCGGGATCACCTGCTTTACCCTGCATTCCAGATTCACCGGGCTCTCGCCAATCAGAGGAGCCGCCACCTGGGCCGCCGGCATTTTGGTCAACCCCAGCTCACTGAATTTGTCTATATCTCTGCCGCTTTTTACGCCGCAATAATCCGTGGCATATACCAGGTTTTCCGTCACCAGATTAACCACAAACTCTCCCGTCTGCTTCAGCATGGAATAGGAATATCGCTCCGGCCGCACGGAAATCGACAGCATGGGAGGATCACTGCATACCGTTCCCGCCCATGCTACGGTAATGATGTTGTCTTCGCCTCTGCCATTCGTCACACTGACCATAACCACCGGCAAAGGGTAAAGCATATTTCCCGGCTTCCATAATTGCTTTTCCATGGCAGTTCCTCCCATAAAATGTTTATCCCGCAATGCCCATACGCAGCAAGCGTAGAATACGGCCATGTCCCGAAAGACATGGCCGCCGTCAATCTACTGTCAGATCACATGCAAATATGTTAATAACTGGAAAACAAGAGAACCTACGGAAGCCAGCAGTGCTACAATGGATATGCCCAGAATGGCCCCCATCTTGCCGGAATTGGTCTTGTAAACCTTCTCCTGGTTCTCTATCTGCTTGGCGGCCTCTTCCACGACCACTGCCTGTACATTCCGATATACCTTCACACTTTCCTTGTGGACAAAATCGTTGATGGCATCATTCTGGCTGGTGGCGCTGTCCTTTAACAGTATCTGGAAATTATCGGTATTCTGCTGCATCCCATTGATCTTGCTGATGCTGGTCTGCACCAAATCATTGATGCCGTCCGTATTTACCTCTGCATTCTGCAGCTTCTCAATGCCGATATTTACCACCTGGTCAATGCCCTCTTTCGCAACGGCAGCCGCAACGCTGGCATGTTCCAACTTGTCCACCAGCTCTGTAGAGGCCTCCTGCATATTCTCCATACGATTTATCGCCAGCAGCGCTGACTCCACGGCCCCTTCCAGACGCTCAATCACAGATGCAGCCGCCACGCTGGCATGCTCCATCCGATCCACCATATCTACAGATGCCTCCGTGGAATGCTCCAGTCTGCTCACCATCTCCGCGGATGTAGTGCCAGCCTGCTCCAGCCTGTTCACCATCTCCGCAGATGTAGCCCCAGCCTGCTCCAGCCTGTTCACCATCTCTGCAGATATAGCCCCAGCCTGCTCCAGTCTATTCACAGCCTCCACAGTGACGGAACTGATATTCTTCATCTCGTCCAGATACGCCTCGTACTGCTTTACCTGTCCCTGCACCTTGTGTAACTCCTCCGCATCCGCCGCAGTATTAGCCTTGATCATCTCTTGTGCAGTCAGACGCTGTGCCAGTTTGTCAATAAATGTATCCATCGATTTTCCTCCAAATATTTCAAAGCGTAATCCTTTGCTTTAATTTTACCATTTTTTCGCATATATTACAACCAAAAAACTTCATTGTACAGCAGGAAAATTTTGCCCCATTTCTTTATGCACATTGTACATTATTTTTAGTACATACATTTTATTTTTGTAAGGTTCACCAATACTTTACACTGTGTTCATAATTTATTCATATTTAATTGTTATACTGTCACTAAGTCAAACGACTTTTACCATTGCACAATTGCTTATTTTTTCATAATAGCCCAGATGCCGAAAGGTGTCTGGGCACTCCTCATTTCAGGAGGTTTTACTGTTTTCAGTGCGGCTGATGGCCAGGATCTCCTCGTTCAGGGAACGCATCCGCATATCCAAATCTGACACCAGCTTAGCGCATTCCACCAGTTCGTTCCGTATATGCTCCGGAGCATCTCCCTCAAACTTATAATGTATCTTATGCTCCAGGCTGGCCCAGAAATCCATGGCAACGGTCCGAATCTGAATCTCCACCTTGGTGTCCACAATACGGTCGGACAGATACACCGGCACCGTCACAATCATATGATAGCTCTTATAGCCGCTGGCCTTGGGATAGTTAATATAGTCCTTGACCGCCATGACCCGGATATCCTTCTGTTGTTCGATCATCTCCGCTATCCGGAAGATGTCGGATGTAAAAGAACAAATAACGCGGATTCCCGCAATATCGTTGATATATCTTACCATATTGTCGATCGTAGATTCATAGCCGTGACGCTTGAGCTTCTTAACGATACTCTCCGGGGTTTTGATCCTCGCCTTAATGTGTTCGATAGGATTATACTGATGCACATGTTGAAATTCATCGTTCAGGATCTCCATCTTGGTCTCTACCTGCTTCAGCGCTGCATTATATATCAGATTGACTTCCTTCCAGCTGTCAACTCCATCTCCATTGTCTGCTCGTAGTTCCATATGTATTCCTTCTTCCTCCACAAAGCTGTATTTACCGAGATCAGTATAACATAAAGTATTCCATAAATGTATGTTTTTCACAAAAAATTAATCCTTTTTTAAGATTTATTGGCACTTTTTATGTGATTCAGGCCCACTGTTTATGTTTATGCAAAAACAGCTGCCTATATTCATAAAAAAGGATTTGTCTATTTATCCGCCCTATGTTAAAATGATTTCGTCGCCACACCTGACAGCGGCACAATATGAGATATGGAGGTATAAATATGTTTCGCCTATGGGCCAGAGAGTTTCAGAACAACAGGATGCTGCGGGATATGGTGATTGAGGATGACAGCGAGGACACTCGCACCCACAAGATATTCCGGTCGCTGGATCGGGTCTGTTATGAATTCGATTTGGGCAAACCTATCTGGCTGGACGCCACAGTGGCGGAGTTTAAACGTCACAGCAAGGCCCGATTCCGGCAGGATAATTTCATAGAGGATATTCCCTTTGACTATCTGGAAATCCAGGTGATTGAAGAGGATTGATTTCCTGAACAGCACAATACAGCTGCCGTCGTAATCAGATCACCGGATGCGATGGCAGCTTTTTTATAAAAAGTATTGACATTCTCATCTACATGGTGTAGTATTCAACTATCTCGAATATAGTTTTGAAAACTACATATAATGGTTTTTATATTGATTCAACTAAACAGGAGGTGTTACTATGCAGATTACAATCAGAGAACCTGGCAGCGCCCTGACACATTTTATCGGTATGATGATGGCTGTGTTTGCCGCCATGCCGCTGTTGGTAAAGGCAGCGCTATCCGGGGGACATATCACACTGCTGGCCATGACCATATTTATGGCCAGTATGATTCTGCTCTACGGAGCCAGCGCCACCTACCACAGTGTGAACCTGACTGGCTCCAGGCTGAAATTCTTTCGCAAGATCGATCATATGATGATCTTTGTGCTGATCGCCGGTTCCTATACGCCGGTGTGCCTGATTGTGCTGGGAGGTGCGTTGGGGTATACCATGCTGGCTCTGGTCTGGGGAATTGCCATCGTTGGCATGTTGATCAAAGCTTTCTGGATCACCTGCCCCAAGTGGTTTTCTTCTATGATTTATATTGCCATGGGATGGGTTTGCGTCCTGGTGTTTGGCCAACTGCTGGACACTCTGCCTTCAGCCGCTTTCCTGTGGCTTTTAGCGGGCGGCGTCATCTACACCGTGGGCGGCATCATCTATGCACTGAAACTCCCTCTGTTCAACGCCCACCACAAGTATTTCGGCTCCCATGAAATTTTCCATCTGTTTGTCATGGGCGGCAGCATCTGTCATTTTATCTTTATGTATGTTTATGTGGCGTGATGGTCTGCCCTTTCTGCACACTCATGCATTATCTTTCTCCTTATCTGCTGCCCTGTAACGATCCAATTCTTTCAGGGCAGCAGCAAGCTCGGCCCGAGTCTTTTTAAGCTCCATATCTGTCTGCTTCCGAAACTGCTCCAATTCCTCTCTGGCCTCTCGGGTTTTACGTCTCTCCTCCTGGATGTCCATATGTTCCATATTCTCGAATAAATAGCCCATATTCCGGCCCTCCTTTAACTGAGACAGCATTTCACGAGTTTCGCCGCCCGACATATTCACCTTACGGCAAAGCAGATACACTACATCCAGGATAACCTCCAGCACATGCTCTGGTGAGTTACTGACAATACGGTTAATCAACTCTCCGGGCACGTCCAGCATCCTATGTAGGTCTTCCGCCGTCTGGGTCTTGTTTAGCAACATAATCAGCGACATTTCATCCGCCTTTTTCAGTAATTCCTCATTGTCATAGTCCCTGATGCCCACCAGATGATACACAAAGTCCGGAATATACGCCTCCAGGCCCTCCACCGCCAGCACTCGGTCCCTAAGCTGCATTCCCGCCGTCCACCTGTCGCTTCCCTCATAATATACAATCGGCAGAATCGGAGGATACCGAAAGCCTTTAGCCTTATTTGCCTCCACCCAGTCTCCGCTCTCTGTCTGGTAACGTCTACTTCTGGCGTAGTCTCTCCAGATATTACTGATATAATGCAGAAGCTGCATAGCCACATCATAATCCACATCGCTTTTGTGTTCGATCAATGACACTGCATAGAGTTCTTTCTCTTCACCGTCCGGCGTCCTCAGCCGAATCCGCTTGATAGTGTCGCCCTCCACCTTTGTACCCATTATGCTGGTAAACCGCTCCGAAATATCCTCAATATCCTCTGGCTGCACGTTGGCCAACACTTCGCAGTTGCTATAGTTCCTCAAAACTGTGCGCACAACACATGATTCTTGAATATCTCCTGATTACTCACATCCCTGTAGCCCTGTGGCAGGGGGTGGTTCCTCGTCCCGGCATTGTCCGCTGTTGCTTTCCTTGCCGTATCCTCTGTTCTCCGCTTTAGCGCCATCCACACATCCTCCTTGTCTGTGTCGCAGGAGGAAAAGTCAGTACGTCCATTATGGAACTTTCCAACTGTGCAAACCGGACCTGACGCTCCACTCCTGCTTATAATAATAGTAAATTGGGTAATAAAAGCAGGATTTCTTGAGAGAACGTAGAAGTTCAACAGATGCGCTGTCTGCGCCAAATGAGCCAAAGCCCTGGAAATCTTATGCTTTCAAGAGCATGGTAACACGAATTTTGCAGATTGTCAAGGATTGACAACAGAGCCTGTTAGAATTAAACACCGCAATCCCTGCGCTCTGAGAGATTGCGGTGTTTTATAATTGGTTTTCCTTACTCCTCGTACCCGTTGGGATTCTGGCTCTGCCATCTCCAGGAATCGGCGCACATCTCTCGAATGCCGTACTGAGCCTCCCAGCCCAGTTCCTCTCTGGCCTTGGCCGCATCCGAATAGCAGGAAGCGATATCCCCCGCCCGGCGTTCTTTGATCACATAGGGAATTTGGACACCGCTGGCCGCCTCAAAGTTCTTCACCACATCCAGCACGCTGTAGCCTGTGCCCGTTCCCAGATTATAAATCTTCAGACCAGCCTTCTCCTCGATCTTCTTCAGCGCTTTCACATGGCCCAGGGCCAGATCCACCACATGAATATAATCTCTGACGCCTGTGCCGTCCGGCGTGTCGTAGTCATCGCCATAGACGCTGAGCTGCGGCAGCTTGCCCACCGCCACCTGAGTGATATAAGGCATCAGATTGTTGGGAATGCCGTTGGGATTCTCGCCAATAGTACCGCTCTTGTGAGCGCCGATAGGATTAAAATACCGCAGCAGTATCACATTCCACTCGGAATCCGCCTTCTGGATATCAGACAGAATCTGCTCCAGCATGGACTTGGTCCAGCCGTAAGGATTGGTACATTGTCCCTTGGGACACTCCTCGGTGATAGGCACAAAGGCCGGATCGCCGTATACCGTGGCGCTGGAGGAAAAGATGATATTCTTAACCCCATGCTTCCTCATCACATCCACCAGAGTCAATGTGCCGGAGATATTGTTCTCATAGTACTCCCAGGGTTTCTGCACAGACTCGCCCACTGCCTTAAGTCCCGCAAAATGAATCACCGCATCCGGCTTTTCCTCGTCAAAAATTTTCTCCAGAGCCGCCCGGTCCAGAATATCCGCCTTATAAAAGGGCACTGCCTTTCCGGTCAGCTTCTCCACCCTTCCAAGAACCTTCTCGCTGGAATTGCTCAGATTGTCCAGCACCACGGCCTCATATCCCGCATTCTGCAGCTCCACCACCGTATGGCTGCCGATATAACCCGCACCGCCTGTCACCAATATCTTCATATATTCCTCTCCCATCCGCCGGAACTGCCGTTCCGGCTATTTTTCTTTCTACTAAAATACTCACAAAAACTATCTGCACCATCCGCTCACACAGTACACAGCCAAGGCAGAGTTATACTCCTGTAGGAGCCCCTTAAACAACGTCGCTGCTTGGCGAGGTTTGCCGAATGCAATTCGGCACGAGCCTAGCAGGGCTACGTTGTTTACGGAGCGAGAGCGCGGCAACGCAGGGAGTATAACCCTGCCTTGGCGTCCCCTTGGCGCTATTTCGGGTACTACAACTCCACCCCATTCTCCTGAAGCAGCGCCCTGGCGCTCTCCACCGAGTCAATCCCCGTCTTGTTCTTGATGGGCGCAAACTCCCGGTTTCTCTCCACCTCATAGGGCAGACAGCTGTCCATCTGATGAATCATATCCAGCACCAGGTTCTCGTACTTGTAGCCGTTGGGCTCCTGGGGCTTAACCAGCTCCCCGTTCTCGTCCAGACAGGGAATCTTCTTCTCCACGATATGGAGCGGCAGCTTGCCGTCCAAAAGCTGCTCCAGCGCAGATACCCGGAACAGATAATTCAGAATCACGCCGAAGTTGTACGCCGGATTGCCCTTCTCATCTTTAGCGTCCATCAGCTCCTGCGTCAGGTCATAGTATTCCACGATGGAGGGCCTGCCATCCTCCAGGCATATCACGCCCACTTTCTCATCCGGAGCGTTCTTGCGCACCACCTTGGCTCCCACATCGCAGTTTCTCTCGATCGTGGCTCCCACAAAGCAGGGATCGGCGATCCGCTGCAGCACATTGTCCACCGCGAACACATTGATCCACTCAATGCCCTCCTTTTTCACCAGATCCAGCAAACCCGCATTCTTCATGGAGATGAACCATCCGCCGTTGCCGTTGGGGGATGTGGCCAGCCGACCCTTCTCCTCCAGATAGATCTTTCCCTCATAATCCGTAGCCGCCGCCATCTCCTGCTTGAAGAAATGCACGAACTCCGGATTGTAGCCAAAGAAATTTTTTTCTGTCATGAACTTTATCGTCACATCGTTGTTCTTCTCGCTGGTCATGACAAAAAGATGGAACCAGCTACCGCTCTGCCTGACAACATCCATCATGTTGTTTACCAGACATTCAAAAATGTACAGTTCCCTGTTGACTCCCACATTGTACATACACTTGGGATTGTCGGAACCAAGACGGGTTCCCATGCCACCCGCCAGCAGCACTGCGCCCACCTTGCCGTCATGGATGGCTTCAATGCCCGTGGTAGTAAAGCTCTTCCGATTGGCATTGATCTCATCCAGCTCCATGGCAGCCAGCGGGGTGATCTCTCCTTTCTTAACCAGCTCCTCCCTGTGCTTGCAGGATGCCAGAACACTCATATCCGTCTCCGCAATCTGGGTGAGCAGCGCTTCCCGGCCCGCCTCATCCAGCTCCTCATAATACTTCAATACATGCTCTTGACCATACTGGGCCAGTTTTTGTCTTGCTTCCGCCAATGTCATGTCCATTTCCCTCTTTCTTAGATTTTTATCTTACATCCAATATAACTACCATTCTGTGCATTTTTATCACACTCTGCACTCCATTTAATTATACCACTTTTTTCCACGGTGACAACCTTTTATAGGAAATATTAACAAAACCTTAACATTAAAGAGACAACCCGGCAAAAAAATCCCCGTATCCCAGCCGCTCCTGCCGATATCGCAGAAAAGCTGCCCGCAGCTGGGGCTGATCCTCCCGCATCTCCCCCACCATGGCCTCAATATTATCCCCGGTCGCACAGCCCAGCTTCAGAAAGAGCTGTATGTAGTCAGGGCGGGATTCCCCTTCTTCCAATACCACCTGCCAGCTCTCCTCGCTCTCACAGCCCTTGGTGTGGGATACCAGATATTCCTCCAGATACTCCTGCATCCTATGGGAAAGCCCCTCATCACAGAGCAGCCGAAGCATGGCAAGCCGCACTTTTTTCTGCCGCTTTGCCCGCAGAAAAGCGTTCAGATCCGTGCTTCCGTAGTCCTCCTCGCCGCAGAGCACCTGTTTTGAATAGCCCTCCTGATCCTCCGCGCGCATCACCGTCTCCAGACGGGCGTCCCATTTCCCCAGCCATTCTCTGCTGCCCACCATGGCAGGCTCCAGCAGATAATAGGCCCCCAGCTGCGTTACCGCCGCAGCCAGCAGCCTGCCGCTCTCCGCCGTCCACGCCTCCCTGTTTTCTCCGCCGCCCTCATCCCGGCAGATACCCTCCACACTTTCCAGCTTCCCGCAGTCCAGAAACAGAGATTTCCCTATATGACCGCATCCTGCCGGAATAGTAATATGCTCCAGACTGCCGCAATAGGCAAAGGCCCAATCCCCTATGCTCTGCAGCCCTGCAGGCAAGTATATCCTGCGCAGATTCTTCCTGCTCAGGAATGCCTTGCGCTCAATGGCAATCACGGCCTTTCCCTCTATCTGCTCCGGAACGCTGACCGCCGCAGCATTGCCCTGACAGCCGCTGATACAGATTCCCTCCGGCTCTATCCTGTATTTCAGGCAATAGCTGCCTGCATTATATTCATATTCCTGTCTGTCCATATCTTTCCTGACCCTATTCTTTCAGATCCGCGCTCTTTGAATAACTTTGCCGCCAGAAGCACACTTACCATTCACACCCATGCCCGTAACCAGCTTCAGATAGATGATCGTTCCTGTTAGGACCGTATGAACACGTCAGTGCTAGGCTGTTCATCCGAGCGAGAGCGCGTCCAGACAGGAATGATTATCTGTCTGAAGCGTTCCTTTGCTGGCATCCACATATGTCTACAACTCCAGCTTCGCAATCTGTCCCTGTATCTGGCTCTGGCGCTCGGAAAGCATCAGCTCCTGGCTGTAGCGCTGATAATCCGAACTGCCAAAGGCGGCGATAAATCCGGCTCCCGCGCTGCTCACCGTCAGCTCCGTCACCAGAATCAGCATCTCGTTCCCCTCCGAAAAAGCCTCCTGTGCAAACGCAAAAAGGTGGTGCAGCTTTGCCTGTACCTGTTCCGTCTCCCGCTTCATGGCAGCTACCGCCGATTCATACCGGCTCTTAACCAGGGCGAATGCCCTTTCTCCGTTACCGTTTTCCCCATAGCGAGCGTCCCCCCTGTCCAAGCCAGGCTCTCCCGCCATAACCGCTTTCCTAGCCTGCTCCATAAACTGAAGCACCCTCTTATATTTACGGCGCTCTTCCTTGGACAGTGTTCCCGCTCTGTCCAGAGCAAACATTCGGCTGCGCTTCTTTTCCTCCAGCTCCTCCATATAGGCCGCCACCTGCTCCGGCCGGACATCTCCGGCAGCCATGTTTTTCACCGCCAACAGCAAAGCGCGGGTGTCCGTGAGGTAAGCCGCCTGCTCCATAACCTCCTGCATATCCGCCAGCATCCGGTCCAGCAGCATCCCCACCAGGGACAGCCTCTCGTCAAAGGACGCCTGCCGTGCGCGGGCTATGGCCTGCACCGTTGGACTGCCCTCCAGGATCTCCTGTATCCGGTAGTCCTTCTGGTATTTCTGATACAGGTCATAGTACACCGTAAATTCCCGGACAATCCGCTCATTGCGGATATACTGTCCCACCAGGGTCTCGTCCACCTTCAGGCTCTCCTCCTCATAGTGGTACAGGATCTCAGACAGATCCTCCCAGCCCCGGGCTGTCACATAGCTGCGACCCTTAGCCGTGATCTCCATATGGTAAAAATATTCCTTTTTCAAATCCAGAAAATTTAACACGGCGCTGTGCAGATGCCGCTCCAGCGCATACTCCTTCCAGGTGCGATAGTCCGCCTCCACCTCCATGATCTTCAGCCGGTCCATGGTCACCACATCAAACTCCCTTACGGACTTGTTGTACTCAGGAGGATTGCCCGCCGTGACGATAACCCAGCCCTCCGGCACCTGATGGCGGCCAAAGACCTTGTACTGCAAAAACTGCAACATGGCCGGGGCCAACGTCTCGGACACACAGTTGATCTCGTCCAGAAACAGGATTCCCTCCCTTATGCCGCTCTCCTCCATAGTCTCATAGATGGCGGCAATAATCTCGCTCATCGTGTACTCGGAGATATCGTACTCCTGCCCCCCGTAGGTCTTATGGGCGATAAAGGGCAACCCCAGCGCCGACTGACGGGTGTGGTGGGTCATGGAGTAGGACACCAGCGCAATCCCCATCTCCTGGGCGATCTGCTCCATGATGGCCGTCTTGCCGATTCCCGGCGCTCCCAGCAAAAAAATGGGCCGCTGGCGCACCACCGGGATGCTGTACTCCCCAAATTCGTCCTTTTTCAGATAAATGTTCACGGAGTTCTTGATATACTCTTTCGCCTGTCTGATATTCATGCCTATACCCCTATTCTATATTTTCCTACAATTCGCTTTCAATGACTACCTTCATGCTCCAGGGCGGCACGCTCTGACGCATCTCATCCTCCTCCAGAAAGGCGAATATCACATCATAGCCAGGCATCCGCTCCGGATAGATTCCATACCCATCGGTAAAATAGATCAGCCCCTTCAGGTTCTCGAACTCTCCCTGCTCCAGCAGGCTGTCCACATAGTCAAAGACCGGCCGGAAATCCGTTGCCCCAAAGCCCTGCAGCCTGCCATTGGCCAGAAACGCCTGGAAATCTTCATCGCAGGTTATCTTCGTGTCACTCTGCACCTCATTATCACACTGGATGATATGCACATTGATCCGGGTAAAAAAATTCTCCGCCCCCTTCAGGATAGAGTAAGTCTTATTCAGAAACTCCTTCACCACCGGCCCTCGGCAGGATGCGGAGGTGTCCAGAGCGATAACGAACTCCTTTACCTTTTTGGCGTCCTTATATTCCAGCGGCTCGATCAGAGGCATGTTGCCGTACCGCTCCAGACCGTAAGTATAATAAATGTAGTCAAATTCCTCATCATTTACCGTCAGATCCTCCCCCATGACGGTAAACCGTTTCAATATGGCGCTGTAGTCATACCGATCCCTGGTGGCCTCCGCCAGATTTTTCTCAAGCTCCTGCGTGTTTGTCCTGCTCTTTGTGAAGGATTTCAGATCCGCTTTGACTCTCTCGCTGATCTTCCTCCATTGCTCCGGCGTCATCTGTATCTCCTGCGCAGGCTCCCAGCGGCTGTGACCATCCCGGCAAAACAGGCGTATCAGCTCCTGCCGCTCCCGGGGCGTGATGGGATTATGGCGCATATATTTGTAGATCCGCTCCGCCGTCAGGCCGCCCACATCCTCCCGCCAGATGCGTAGCTTGTTTTCCGCCTCCGGGTCAGTGTCCACAGCGGCCATGGGCAGTCCCATCTCCAGAATCACACTCTCCACCGCCATATCCGCCGCCAGATCCCACAACTCCCGCTCCACCTTGTCATAGGCAAAGCTGTGGAAAAACACACAGTGCAGCAGCAGATGCAGCATGGTGCGGGTGACCAGCCTGGGCTCCTGCTTATACAGCCGCAGAACATATCTGGCGTCATACCATACAGTACTGCCGTCCGTGGACACACCGCCTATGTCCCCTTTTTCCTGCCACTCAAGCTCCATCAGCGCCACGTCCAGAAACCGCATGGACACCAGAATATTGTCACGGGCCAGAGCCAGCACCTGCGCCGCCAGTTCCCGAATCTCCGCCTGTCTGCCGTCTCGCTCCTCCATTTCCGCTCCCTCTTCTGATTTTTTGTTTATAGTGTACTGGAAATTACGGAAAATATCAAGATACAGCGTCAAAAGTATGTTATTCTTTAGATACGACGTCGAAACTATTAACGATATGCTATACTCACGAGCGATTAGATTTTCCTTTCTGCGCGGCACAGGTTGTCCAATCATGCAGCCTGTGCCGTGCAGAAATTGGAAAATCTTAACGCTCGTCAGTATAATTCTGATCAGAAAGGACATGCGTTTATGGATAATCTGGCCCTGCTGAATCTGGCCCTGTGCTACATGGAAGAAAATTTAAGCGAGAATATCACCGCAGAAGATGTGGCCCGGGCCTGCTACTGCTCGCTCTCCAGCCTGCAGAAGCTCTTCCGCCGCCTGTTCCACTACTCTGTCAAGGAGTATATTATCAAGCGGCGGCTGACCCGTGCCGCCCGTGATCTGCGGGACCGGCCGCAGGACAGCATACTGGAGATTGCCCTGCGCTACTGCTACCAGAGCAATGAAGCCTTCACCAGAGCCTTTGAAGCCATGTGGAACTGTAGTCCGTCTGCGTACCGCCAGGGGCGGTCCTTCGCAGACCTCTGTCCCCGGCTCATACTGCCGGGAGAATATGATTATGGAGATGATGCTATGAATAAAAAATGTGTAGATATCAGCGAACTGTATGACCTGTTCAAGGAAAGAAAAAACTGCTATTTCGTGTGCTGTGACATCCGGTCCTTGATTCCTATCAATGAGATTTCTCACAAGGCCGGGGATCTGGCTATCGCCGAAACCGCCCACCGCATGGACCAGTGCTGTGGAGCGGAGGATCTGGTCTTCCGCATCGGCGGGGATGAATTCGCCATGCTGACCGCCAGCGACGATCCCGCCTATGCACGGCAGATCGCGGACCGGATTCTGGAGATGAACGGCCAGACCTTTACCTACGAGGACAGAGAGATCCCCTTGAGTCTCTATGCCGATGTCACCCGCTTCACCGAGAGTAATCTGCGCTACAGCGAACTGTTTGCCGCTCTGCACCAGACCATCGATGGGAGCAAAAAATAAAGTTATCCTGAGATTAACGCTTTCCGGCGGCCCGCACTCCGTGGGCCGCCTCTCAATTCATTTTTTGATTTCGGGGACGCACAATATAGTCAAACACCTCCAGCCGGGTAAAGCCCTGCTCCCGAAGCCATGCCAGGGAAGCCTGTATATTCTGCTCCGTGTTATAGGAGGGAATCCGGGGAATGCGGATCTGTACCTGCTCTGCGGGAACAGAGGCTGCCAGCAGCCGCAGATTGTCCCTAAGCGGCGTCTGGGGCTGCCCGGTATAAGACTCATATACCGTCTCGTCCATATCCTTGATATCCACGATAAACTCATCCACTATCCCGATCACCTGTCTCAGATTCTGCACGGGCACATGCAGGGAGGTCTCCACACCCAGATGCCAGTCCGGGCCGCACACCTGCCGGAAATCGGCGATAAAAGGCGCATGCAGCAGCGACTCGCCGCCGCCGAAGGTCACTCCCCCGCCGGTAGCCAGAAAGTACAAAGCATCGATTTTCACCCTCTCATACAACTGCTCCGGCGTCATATGGACACACCGATCCAGGGTCGCCGGGTTCCAGGCATGGGGATTGAGACAGTACCGGCACTGCAGAGGACAGCCATAGGCCCCCACCAGGGTCGTCACCCCCTGCCCGTCCGTGACCAGGCGGTGACGCTCTATGGAGAAAACGGGAAGAGTGACGCTCATGGGGTCATCTCCTCCAGCGGCGGCTGGGACGCCACGCTGTTCTCCCAGCCCGAAGGCAGCGCAATGTCGCCTTCTATCTCCGGGAGATACTCCGGCACCGGTATCTCACCCATCAGGAACTCCTCCGTCTCCTCCGTCTCTTCCGTCTCTTCCGTCTCCTGGAAAAGAGGAATCGCTCCTGCCAATTCCTCTTTCTCTTGGGATTCCGGGCTTTCCACGGGCGCAGTGCTGTGAATCTCCGCCTCCTCCGCTGCGCCCTGTTCCGACTCGGGACATGCTTCCTCCAAAAAACCAGCAACATCCTCAGGATATGCCAATGACGTATCCCCTTCCAGCTCCTGCACTTCCGCGCCCATTCCCAGGGCATTTCTAGCCATATCAATCGGGCTGCAGGCGGTCAGACCGGCGCATACGGAGGTGGATATCCCCACCACTGCCACTGCCTTACCCAGCCCCTGCCGGATTGCCAGCTCCCGCTCCAGATAGCGCAGCTCCGCCTCGCATTTCGGGCAGGTTCCCCTGCATTCTCCCTGATGGGTACACTGGGACACCACATAGGGAATATCATTTTCCTCCGCAATCTGCCTACGGATCTCCTTCAGCGCCTTGCATTTTTCTTTTCCTCGCATTTTATTCTCCTCCAATTGATCGTAAAACTCTCTGTGCTTCTCTTATCTCTACTGTCAGAAATTTTTGGCAAATCGTTACAAATAAAATAAATTTTCTTATATTTTTCTTAACTTATTGCATTATACCTGCTTTTTATCGTATAATGAAGCCATGAAAAAGGACAAGCGGACACTATCCATATTTTTAATCATACTCGGCATATGCTGTCTGGCTGCCGGGGGCGGTATATTGCTGTATCGCTATATGGCGGACAGGCAGTCCGAGGAAGTACTTGAAGCGCTTCGGTCTTCCGCCGAAAGCTATGAACAGCCTGTAGATGTCTCGGATGAACAGCCCCCCGAGGCGGCCACAGCGGAGGCGGAGCCCACTGCGGTCCCAGCACCCACTGCTACCCCTGAGCCAACACCACAGCCCACGCCGGAGCCGGTGGACAATCCCTATCAGGACAGTTTTCTGGCCAATGAGGATATGGCGGCCTGGCTGGTGGTGCCGGATACCCCGATTGATTATCCCGTCATGTGGACCCCGCGGGACGAGAACTACTATCTGCGCCGGGGCTTTGACGGCAAGAGCAATCAGAATGGCTGCCTGATTCTGGACACAGACAGCTGCCTCAGCCCCCTGACCACCAACCTGATCATCCACGGCCACAATATGAAATCCGGCGCCATGTTCGGCGAACTGGACAATTACAAGGAAGAAACTTTCTTCCAGGGCCACCGGGAGATGCAGCTCCATACAGAGGAAGGGGTGCGCACCTATGAGGTCGTCGCCGTATTCCTTTCCCAGGTATACAAAAAGACGGATCAAGTATTCAAATTTTATCAGTTTTTCCAGGCGGATACCCAGGAAGAATTCGATGATTTCTATGAAAATATCAAGGCGATGTCTCTGTATGACACCGGGGTTACCGCTGAGTATGGAGATCACTTCCTGACGCTGTCCACCTGCTCCTACCATGTGGAAATGGGGCGGTTCGTGGTTGTCGCCCGGGAGGTCGGCTGCGAGGATATATATGCTCCCTTTCGCTGATTATTAATACAAACAATATGTGGAACTAAAAAGGAGGTTACCAACATGAAAAAACTGAAAACCCTTGTCTCTCTGATGGCGGCAGCCCTGCTGCTCATAGTACCCGGAGCTAAGACCCTGCAGACATCTGCTGCTGAACCCGTCACCTACTCCTTGAAATATGTGGAAAATGAAGAAGAGTGGCGTTATCAGGTAGGACCCTGGAATGATGGTGCCGGTCACAGAGAGCTGTACTACCTGAAAGAGTCCATCAAGGACGGCGATCTGATTGTCATTGAAAGCGGAGAACACAGTCTGATACTGGATCTGCCGGTGAATCTGAACAATATTACCTTCAATCACACATACAGCGCCGCTGTCACCGCAAAAAGTGTGGAGAATGTATATGTGCTTCGTGACAGTGTGGCCGCCGTCAACGGCGATGTGGTAAACGCCCATGTGTACGACAATGCCGTAGCCAACTTTAACAACAACGTGACCAATCTCTATATTACCAAAGAGCGCAGCGGCGAGCAGTCTATTGCCGTAATCGGCACAGTGGCATATGTAAAGACGAGTGATGCGGAAAAGGTGTACAATGAATTTTACAATTTTGAGGCCAATTCTTTCCGCCAGGAAAAGGGTATCCTGAAGACGGACCCCAGCAAGTACAGCACCGTACCGGGCGTCCCTGCGCTGCCTCAGCAGCCTGTGGCTCCGGTTACCCCCGTGGATCCTGCTGCACCCGCCGCGCCTGTCGCACCGGTAGTTCCCGCTGCAGGCGGCGAATATGATGATGTTCCCAAAACCGGCGATTCTTTCGTCCTGCCCTATGTGCTGTTCGCAGCCGCAGGCATCTGTTTCGGCGGCGTATATCTGTTGAGAAGTAAAAAGGCATAATGCCTGTGAAAAGGGTCAGACCCCGTCATGAGGTCTGACCCTTTTTTATTGCTGTATCAAGCATTTTTCTTTCTATTTCGCTGAATAACAGCACTCTTAAATGCCTTCATCATCATCGGTGACAGTTCCTGACAATCCTCATCATAAACAATAGGATATTTTTTAGCTTCTTCTACTTCCCTTAACTGTTCTTCCGTAGGTTTCTGCCCATTCTCAATAATAAATGTCTTGGTCATAATATAGCCCCCTTTCCGCTTCCGTTGCAAGTCTGGCCGAAATCAGCCTGATCACTTCTTTTCTTTCTGTAAATACCACAAATAATACATCCCCAACTTTCCCTATTGCAATGTACCTATCTTCATCAAGGCTGTGTTCAAAATCAAACATCTCAATATAATTGGGATCATCAAAAACATGTGCCGCCGTCTCAAAGGAGATTTTATGCTTTTCTTTATTAATTAAATTCTTATCCTCGTCCCATTCAAATTTCATTCTTATATCTTTTTCCCGTTTCGCTCTCTTTTCATTATGGAATAAATCTGCTCAAAATATTCTTCCACAGGAAATCTTGCCTTTTCAGGCTCTCCGATATACGCCTGTATTTTATTCAGATTGTATATTTACCTTAAAGTATAACTGTTCCGTTAATCCTTTTCAACTATATTTTTAGTTCACTACAATTCAAAAGAGCCAAGGTGTTTGTTTCGACTGCCCCTTAGCTCTTTTTCTTTATTGCTGTACAAGATCCGACAAAGGTTTGAAAGTATATCCCATCTCCTCCCACTTTGTCAGCAGTTCATCCATAATCTCCCCATTAGTCTGGGAAGTGCTATGTAAGAGTACGATCGCCCCGGGATGAATCCGGGACAGCAGTTTGTCGAAAGCCTCCTCATGGGTAGGCTGCTTATCCTGATACCAGTCCACATAGGCCAGGCTCCAGAAAAAAGTGGTGTAGCCCATCTCCTGGGCCATCTTCAGATTCTCCTTGCTGTATTTTCCCTGGGGCGGCCTGTAGTAGGCTGCCATCTCCTGTCCTGTGATCTCCTGGTACAGCGCTGCCACATCGTTCATCTCTTTGGCAAAAGCTGCCCTGTCAGATATACCGGACATATCCGGATGATGGTAAGTGTGATTGCCTACGGTATGCCCTTCCTCCACCATCCGTTTTATCAAATCCGGCGCAGACTCCAGATAATGTCCCACCACAAAAAAGGTGGCAGGTGCATTGTGCTTTTTCAGTGCGTCCAATATCGGCTCCGTGTTGCCGTTCTCATATCCTGCGTCAAAGGTCAAATAGATCACTTTATCCTGGGAATTTCCCACATAGTAGGCATTGTACCCTGCCAGCTCCGATGCGGATACATTGCCGCTGGGCTGGCTTCCCTCAGCACCAAATCCCAGTCCCCAGTTCTCCGGCGCAGACGCTACGGCTGAGGTTGCCATCACGCCATGGGTGGCTGCTCCCACCGCCCTTCCCAGTAGAAACATGGCCAGCAGAAACACTATCGTCAGCGCAATTTGGGGATAATTAAGCTTCCTCCAGTCCACATCCTTCCAGCTAAAATTTTTGATTCGCTCCAGCATCATAACTCCCGATACTTTTTGTAGCTAATATATGTATTGCCGGGTGAAAAAAGACCATGCGGCTACATTCCAATCATGGAAGTAAATTCCTCCATCATCTCAGATATCTTAATCTGCTGCGGGCAGACCTGCTCACAGCTCCTGCAGCTGACGCAGTTAGCGGGGCGCTTATCCTGTGGCATACTGCCCACCGCCATGGGAGCGATAAAGCCGCCGCCAGTAAGCTTATGTTCATTGTATAAGGCGACCAGCTCCGGGATAGGGAGCTTCTTCGGGCAATGACTGGTGCAATAATGGCAGGCTGTGCAGGGAAGTCCTCCCTTTCTGGTCTCCTCATCCGCACACTTTACCAAAGTGTCAAATTCTTCCCCGCTCAACGGCTCATCCGTCTCATAGGTGGCAATATTGGCTTTTAACTGCTCCATATTGGACATACCGGACAGTACCATGGTCACGCCGGGAACGCTCTGCAGGAAACGAAATGCCCAGCCGGGAACCGTTTCCTTGGGGCGCATGGACTGCATTGCCGCAGCCAGTTCACCGGAGGCCTTTGCCAGCTTGCCGCCCCGCAGCGGTTCCATAACCCAGATCGGAATACCGGCTTCCTGCAAAATAGCCGCCTTCTCCTGGGCTTTCTGAAAATGCCAGTCCATATAATTAAGCTGCAGCTGGCAGAATTCCATATGCTGTCCATAGGCATCCAGAAAACGCCGGATCACTTCCGCACTGCCGTGCGCGGAAAAGCCGAGATGCCGGATACGGCCATTCTCCTTCTGCTTCAGCAGATACTCAAAAATCCCATATTGCGGGTCAAGATACGCGTCAATGTTCCCCTCATAGACATTGTGGAACAGATAGAAATCAAAATACCCAGTCTGGCATTTTTCAAGCTGTTTCTCAAAAATTTCTTCCACCTTGTCCATATTGGAAAGATCATAGCCCGGAAACTTGCTGGCAAGGTAATAGCTCTCCCGCGGATATCTGGAAAGATATTTTCCCGCAACCAGCTCCGAATTGCCATCGTGGTAACCCCATGCTGTATCAAAGTAATTGATCCCATTCCTGTAGGCATAGTCAATCAATTCTGCCGCCGCAGCCTCATCCACTGCCCCGTCATTGCCATCCAGCACGGGCAGACGCATCATGCCAAGCCCCAGACCGGATAACTGAACATCCTGAAATTTTCTGTAAATCATATTATCTCTCCTTTCAATACCTATGATTTTATATAATATCTCTTATATTTATATATCGGTTTTTTTCCAGCTCTTCCCAATCCCCGTAGTTCCTGATTCCTCTATTCAATAGATAAGGTCACCGTGACATCACCGGTTCCCAGCACCTCTCTCAATTCTTCCGCATCCACATTGTCGATTTTCCCGATAGGTGTCAGGCTCCAGGAATTTGTATCATAGTAGATGACAAAAGTCCTGCCCTGGTATAGAATAATATCACCTGCCTGCGTATTCATCTGTTCATTGTTCTGCGGTAGTGTAACCCCTAGATCCGCGCCTTTTTCCATATTGGCATAATCACTCATATTCAAAGTGATCGGGCCGTCCGCCATCAGCTCCTTCAATGCATCCACGGAAGAATTCTCCGCCAGTGTCGCTGTAAAAAGGGTATCTCCAACTTGAACCTTCATCTTCATCTCTGTTTCCTCCTGCTGCGTATTTTCCCAAGCAGATTCTGTCGGCTGCTCCGATAACCCCCCACCAATTTCTGATTTCTTATCAGAATTTTGTTCCTCTCTGCTGTTTCCGCAGGCTGTTACCATAAGCAACACTGCAAAAAGCAATACCATACAAATCCGTTTTTTCATACACTCCCCCTAAATCACCTTGCCATCTCATAAGCCTTATTTAAGGCGTAATCCCCATTGATCATGCCGACCAGATCAGCGTCATCGGCAAACACAGTTCCCTCTATATGCAGCGTCTGACCTGGTAAACCAGATAATCCAGGCAGTCTATCTGTTTTTCTTCTTCGTGCACTTTGTTCAAAAGATCCATCCTGTGCTCATCCAGCCGCTTCAGCAGTTCCTTCTTTTTTCCTTGTTCCATACAGGTGATGCAGCACTCAATGGTATCCGGGGCGCATCCCGCATCTTCCAGGTTTTGAATAACCGCTTCTCTTGAGTCATATGCAATCAATGTCTCCAGCTTAATTTCTTTATCATTCATCTTCACTCACCATCACTGATCAGAACAATTTTGTTTCCCCAGCCTTCCAGCACCGGATTATTCTGAACCGCCTGTAAAAATTCATCCGTATAGTCAAAATATCCTACTGGTGTGTACTCTGCGCTCACCTCCGCATCCTGATAGAAAAGGATAATCCGGTTCGGTTCCGAATAGTATACAGTACCGGCCTTTTCTTCTGTGACCTGCTCCGCCGCAGAAGGGATTTCATAGCGGCTTGGAATGTCGTAATACTGCATCACTTCCCAGTTATCGAAGTCATCATAATGGTAGATCGGAAGCTGCCAGTCGCTGGTTCCTACATGCCTTGCAATAGCCGATGCGGTGTCATTATCGTAAAGATACATGGTAAAAGGCTCCCCTCCTCCTCCAAACCGAACCACCAGCTCTGTTGCCGTCTGCGGTATATCATTTTCCATCTCAGATTCTGTTTTAGTTCCCGCATCATCCCCTGTCTGCGCTGCTGAAAGATTTCCGCTGTCCATTGCGCTTTCCACGGAATCAGAAAAATTTTGAGAATTTCCACATCCCGATATCACCATTCCCACCACGGAAATCAGGCACAATACAGCAAGAATATTCTTTTTCATCATACACCACTCCTTGTCTTTTATTTAAGTTGCTCTTCCTTTTTCTTTCTTCCATTATATCTACCCGATTGTTTAATAGCAAATACTTATATATTATTTATTTCCATAGGCAAAACCTATTTAGCTTGCCACCAATGTGGTCAGCCTGTCTGTCCCAATTTTTCTCCCGACAAACCATGCAAATATAGTGAAAGACAGGATGACTGCCAGTGCCGGCAACAGGGTATTCCCTGCAGCCAGATGGGAAGAAAAATTGCTGATCCCGTACATCCGAAGAAGCGCAGCCACCAATAAATCCGTAAGCAGCGCGCTGGCAAGCAGTCCCGCCGCAGCCCCCAGGAAAGATACAATCCCAAACCGCAGTGTAAAAGACACCCGCAGCTTCACCGCGGAAAATCCAAAAGATCTGAAAATCCCCATATCCTTCTGCTCTGCCACCAGCAGCCTGCTGCCCGTCAATACCGTAATGACAAAAACCAGAATTACTACGATCCCATACATGAAATACATGAGAAGTTCCATTGCCGAAAGAATACCGTACAGCCCCGGCCATGAGTTCTCATGTAGATACACATCGCCGCCGTATGCCGCCTCCAAAGCATCCATGATCTGAGGCTGCATTTCCACATCCTCAATAAAATAATGCACACACCACATACCTCCGTTTTCCTGCCCTATTTTTAAATATCCCTCCCGGCTCAGTCCCACATTGGCCCCCATATCATTGGCACATTGATAGATGCCGGAAACCCTGTACTCTAAACTGCCAAGTCCCGAACTGACCGTGACCATATCCCCAATTCCAACATTCAGGTCCGCAGCCACGAACTCTGTCAGCACAATTTCATCCGCTTGCATACAGGTCTGCCCCCGCAGCATATGGAACCTCTCCGGCTGCGTGATCACATTGGCGGTATAATCTGCTCCTTCCACGGAAACGCTGGGCATGGCAAGCATATACTGATCCGTGATTTTGGTATATTCTTCAATCGTCCGTTCCACATCCCCGCTTGTAGCATTTCCCATGGGCTGTGCCGCAATATGCAGATCTGCCGGATTGAATGCGTCCATCAGTCCCCTGCCGTCTGCGCCCAGCCATGAAGCTATGCGCCCGATCAGCGATGTAAAAAATACAAGCAGTGCCGCCACAAGACAGGCTCCCAGATAACGCTTTTTCCCGGAAATTACTTGACGAAGCGCCAGCCAGAAGCACAAGCCCTTCTGATGGATTGGAGAGTACCCCGACTTTCCTGCACCGCCGCTTTTGTTTATATCCCGGATGGCTTTCATCGGAGTAATCTTTTCAAGCTGTCCCGTTTTCAGCCAGACAAAACCCATGAAAGCCCCAATGACCAGAAGCAATGCAGGGAAACACACAGCAAACGGCATCCCTGCCGGTATCATTAGCCCCGTTGTAGATATCGTTATTTGGCTGGCGGCCGAGGCAACCGGAACTGCTCCCAGGACCCCTGTTGTCATTCCGAGAAAGACCGGAACCATATTCAAAAGCATCTGAACCTTCTGCAGTTTCCCTGTGGTAAAACCTATGGTCTTTAGTATTCCCGTGTCCGCCATATCCTGTTCCTGGGCGCTGCTGATGCTGTGTCCTATCACAATCAGCGATATAAAGACCAAAACCAGAACAAAGGACATCAATATCCCGGTAAATACATTCTGCAATGTCATCATAAACCCATAGATCGCGCTGTCCGAATGGGTGAATTCCGCATACTGCAAAAGTCTGGTATCCTGGTTCAACAGCGCATTCAACTGTGCCGTGCTTAGCCCCTCAGACGGCTCTTCAAAAATATGCACCATATAGCCGTCACGGGCAAGGGCATCAATTCCGGCACCATTAATAATTCCAGTGATTTCATCATGGTCCTCATCGCACACCAGAAAGCTTTTCATGCCGATCATAGAACTTCCCATAAAGGGATCTTCAAACCAGCCCTTTACCGTGAATACTTTTCTTCCCCCGCTGCGCGCAATCAGAAAGCTGATCTCATCCCCGATCTCCACCCCAAACATGGAATTTAAAGAAGGGGAAACATAAATCTCTCCCGGAGCGATTTTAGCTGCTTCCTTCTCATACCCCTTCAGATCATCCGAAAAAATCTTATAAGGACAAACTGTCGGCTCATAGGTCACAAGCTGCCCTTCGCTGTCTGATTCATGCCCGTTTACCTCATATTCCGAGAAAATAATGGACTGTATACCTGTTTTCTCCACGCCGGAAAGCTTGTTCATCTCATCTGTCAGCACATCAATTTCAGAAATACCGGATACCCATGCAGTCATCGCTCCGAATCCGAGCCGCTCCATCTCATTTCGTACATACCGCCCGGAATTTCTCCAGACAGTTAAGACAGAGACAAGAGATAAGGATACAAGGAATGCTAAAACAAATATCCCTGCCAAACTTCCTTTATGCCGTCTGCTGTCTGCCAGCCAAAGTGTTTTTATGTCCATTCCAATCCTCCGCCGCTTCACACTCTATCTCTTACCATGACAAGGTGTTCAGCCATTCGCTCAGTTTCTTTTCCCGATTTTTTGCATCTGTCTCCAGAAAAACCGGGAATATCATCTCGTCCAAAATCTTCCCATCCTCCAGATAAAGAATCCTTGTCCCACGAATCGCTGCCCGGATATCGTGCGTCACCATCAGGATGCTCTGGCCATTTTCATTAAGCCCTGTCAAAAGATCCATCACTTCCTCAGAATTCCGCTTGTTTAATGCTCCGGTGGGCTCGTCTGCGAACAAAAGTCCCGGATTGTTGATCATTGCCCTGGCAAGCGCCGCCCGCTGCGCTTCGCCGCCTGAAACCTCTGAAGGAAACCTGTCCTTTGCCGTTTCAACGTGCATACACTCAAGCAGTTCTTCGGTCCTTTTCCTTACAGCCTCTGCATCCCTTCCGCCATTCAGATAACCTGCCACTGCCACATTTTCAAATAAACTGAGATTGCTGACAAGATGCGCCTGCTGGAATACAAACCCAAAGTCATGGGAGCGCAATGCCGCCATCTGCTGCTGCGTATACCCACTGATCTCCCTTTCCCGGTACAGCACCTTGCCGTCGGTTATGGTGTCCATACCGCTTAACGCATACAGAAGTGTGGATTTTCCTGCGCCGGAAGAACCCATAATGACCGTAAAATCTCCCTCATATATATCCATATCAATATTTTTCAGTACCTGTTCTGCCTCCTGCCTGCCAGGAAATTCCTTTTTTACCCTTCTTGCCGAAAGCAATACTCTATGATGCAAAGCTTCATTTTTCATACTGCCATTACCTCCTCATTCCATGATAAAACCAACGGCCTTTCACTTCCGCTGTTCAATTGTAAAAACAAACCCCTGTGTATAATCTTCACGGTGATAATAAGTGGCTTTTCCCTCACTTAAATTGAATACAATACTCCACTCCGTAGACTCAAACCCGCCAAAATTGTCCTTACTTACCCGGTCCAGCGCATCCCTGACTTCCGTTTCGTCCAGAAATTTGTTCTCTTCCAGATAATTCATCAGAATTTCATACCGTTCATGGGACTGTTCTGTTCCGATGCCATATTTTTTGCCTTCTGTCAGATAAAAATTTGTAACCACCTGTGTTTCTGTCACTGTCATTTCATTGTCAATGTATTCCACCACCACACTGTTTCCGAAAGCATCCGCAATAGCCAGATGCATCATCATGCCCATGGAGGCATGCATATCATACTGTTCAAGCAGTTCAAGCGCCTCCTCCACAGTTCCCGCTTTATCGAGCAGCAGACGGATTGCCGTTGTGGTGGTAATATCCGGCTTTTCCGTGTCCTGACTGATTGTTGCAAAATCCTGTATCATATTCACCGATACGGCAAGCCCTTTCTCATTCATGCCATCCAGCGGCGCATATAAAGCCGCTATCGTCATTACTTCATCTGCTTTTAATGCCATGCCTGCCACACCGTCCGCTCCCTGACGGATAAAATCCATATTGACTGTGGAAACGGACGCGTAGGCATTTACCGGATAGGACGTGACCACCATAGCATCACAGGAATTCCAATCAAAATTTCTCCCAAATAAAACTTTGCCCTCGGCATTTTGCACCGTAACCGTACTGCATCCAAAAATCTCGCCTGCAAATCCCAAGTCCGGATCGCCCAACAGATTTTCTGTCAGAAACCCTATCACTTCTTTATCCGAGGATGCCCCGCCACGGGAAAGGAATTCATCAAAACCATAATTTCCTTCATGCCGGACAGCCGAAAGACCCTCATCCAATTCTGCGATTTTTTCTGCAAGGACTATGTCAATCAGAGCCCTATTCATTGCCTCTTCATCTTCTTCGCCTGCATCCATATATTCCGTACTCTGATCACTCTGCGCAGGCTGTATCTCATTACAACCTGCCAGCATGAAAATAAGCAATATAAGAATAGAAAACAGTCTTTTTCTCATCATTGGCAAACCTCCCCAAACTTTGGTCTCAGTATACTTGGAAAAAGATAGAATAGCAAATACTTATATTTTATTCGTTTGTATAGTTGAAACTTATTCATTGATGTGCTATATTATATACATTGAAATACAAAAGAAAAATAATCAATATGCATTAAAAGATGGTGAAAATATAACTGTAGGATGGTTGCGAACATATGGAATTGCGTGTACTTCAGTATTTTCTTGCGGTTGCAAGAGAGCAGAGCATTGTAAGGGCAGCCCAGTCGCTGCACCTTTCCCAGCCCACTCTCTCCACCCAGATAAAGGCCATGGAAGAAGAATTGGGAAAACAGCTTTTGATCCGGGGGACGAAAGGTTCCAGAAAGGTCACCCTCACAGAAGAAGGAATGATTCTGCGAAAAAGAGCCGAGGAAATCTTGAATTTAGTACAGAAAACGGAGCGGGAAATCACTCTTTCCGACCAGGTTATTGTAGGTGATGTTACTATTGGAGCGGGAGAAACAGATGCCGTTCGCTTTATTGCGAAAGCGGCAAAAGAGCTTTACAAAACCTATCCTGGCATCCATTACCATGTCTCCAGCGGAAATTCTGAATTTGTGCTGGAGCAATTGGATAAAGGGCTGATTGACTTTGGAATTGTGTTTGGCGCCGTAGACCCTGCAAAATACAATTTGATATCATTGCCCTATAAAGATACCTGGGGTGTACTGATGCGAAAGGATTCGCCATTGGCTGCAAAGGAAACTATTTCACCCGAAGACATGTGGGATAAGCCTTTAATTGTATCGATACAGGATGATGCCCACGGGACATTATCTGCATGGATGAAAAAAGAAATCTCCGAATTGGAAATTGTTGCAACCTACAATTTGCTCTTCAATGCTTCACTGATGGTAGAGGAAGGTTTGGGATATGCAATTGGATTTGACAAAATAATCAACACTTCCGGCAACAGCAATCTCTGCTTCCGCCCTCTCTCTCCCAAAAGAGAGGACGGCATGAGTATCATCTGGAAAAAATATCAAATATTTTCTAAGGCTTCGGAAAAGTTTATGATGAAAATGAAGGAACTTTAACCAGTTCATAAGTCCTGCTGCCAAGCCCAATTTCTTCCGCATGTTCCAGTGTATGCAGGCCGTTACGGGATTCTATGCGGTTTACCAGGGAAGCGCCGTCACCATCCTTCTGCTCATAAATCAGATCCACGCACGCCTGATCCAGCGCTACCGGGTCAGTGGACGCCAATATGCCAATATCATGCATATCCGGCTCGGACGGATTGCCATCGCAGTCACAGTCTACTGACAGACGGTTCATCACATTGATATAGACAATGTGTTCACCGTTACTAAGATAATCTGATACAGATTTCCCGGCTTCTGCCATAGCTTCCAAAAAAGCATCCTGCTTACCACCCCACGGATTGGTAGTGCTGGTGCCGCCGCTGTGAATCCAGCTTTTACCCATGCTTGAGCCAAGCCCTATGGAAATATTCTTGATTGCGCCTCCAAACCCCGCCATGGCATGACCTTTAAAATGGGACAAGATAATATAGGAATCATAATCCGCAAAGGCCAAACCTACATAATTTTCAAACAGCACAGAGCCTCCTTCCACCGGCAACAACATAGAGCCATCCTCGTCAAGAATTTTGACATCTGCGATATCCGTAAAGCCATGGTCCTTCGCCACCTGATAGTGCATGGCGGTTTCCGCACGGGAGCCGCCATAAGCGGTATTGCACTCTACAATCGTGCCGTCAACCGACTGGACTAAATCCGCGATCAGTTCCGGTCTCAGATAGTTGCTTGCGGGCGGCTCACCGGTGCTGATTTTTACCGCCACACTGCCGGAGGGTACCCAGCCCAGCGCATCATAAACCGCCATCAGTCCTTCCGGCGAGATATCAGCAGTCATATAAACAACAGAGCCTGCCGTACCGGAAACGGATGCGTCTTCACCTGTTTCACCGCTTCCGCTCTCCAGAACTTCTGACTGCCCGCCGCTCTCACTTTCCTGCACTGTGGATTCACTGTTTTGAGTCGTTCCACTCGAAGATATATTGTCTGTTGTCTGCCCGCATCCTGCCAGTGCAAACACCAGCATAAGCGCTATTATAATCCTTCCTTTTTTCACTTTCATTCTGCCTCCTGCATAAATACCACTTCTTATAGCACAAGCCCACGGCCCACATTCTACTCTTTAATAAAACGTCTGTCCGTCTCTGGTATCCCACCCTCATCAGACACATACCGCTCCACTTTCATATGCAGATCATATTTCTCCCGGAGCTCTGCAATCTTTTCCATCATCGGGGACGCATGATGCCTGTCAAGCGACTGCTGATCCTTCCAACAGTCAATCAGCAGAACCGTCTCTGAATCTGCCATCGGGCAAAAATATTCATACCGAAGGTTTCCGTCTTCCTTGCGGATTTCCGCGGCAGTCCCGCTATTCTCCATTTCCTCCGCAAACTTCCGTGCATTGCCGCCTATACCTGTGTAGTATATATTTACAATTATGCTCATATTTATTTCCCTCCTGCTTTCCTGCACATTTTCCAATTATATCATAATAATCTTTGTTCCATTTCATCAAGTTTCAAAGAACCAGCATATTTACCACAATACCGGTCAGACATGCAAACGCTGCAATAAATAAGATATAAAGCACAAAATTTTTCATACCCAGCACGATCTTGACAGCACCAAGATTTGTTATTTTCGTTGCTGGCCCTGTGATCATAAACGCTGCGGCGCTTCCCATGCTCATGCCATCCGCCATCCAAGCCTGAAGAAGCGGTATCGTTCCGCCGCCGCAGGCATAAAGAGGCACACCAATTGTCGCTGCCATAAGAACGCCCCATGCCTCGTTACCGCCAAACAAAGAACGGACAAAATCCGCAGGCACATATCGCTGAAACACTGCGGACAAAGCGATACCAGCCAGAAAATATAATCCTGTAGCTTTCATGTTCCTGCCAAGATTTTTCAGAAAACGCACAAAAAGATTGGGATCAGTGTCATGACTTTTCGTTTCTTCAAAACCGCTGAAATTGAAGAACTGCCGGTCTCTGCAAAGTACCCGTATCAGCAGCCCGGCGGCAACACCACACAGATAGCAGGAAATAATCCGTACAAACAGTGCTGTAGCCCCAAGTGCAGCACTGTAAATGATAAGCTGCGGATTGAGTAGGATGGAAGCCATCATAAAAGCTGCCAGCCAGTCATCTCTTATTCCGCTTTTGGAAAAAGATGCGGCAATCGGAATTGTCCCATACATACACAGCGGGGAAGCAATCCCCAGCGCACTGGCAATCCATATTCCAACAACGCCCAGCCTCTTTTCACCGAAAGAACGAAAAGTATTATGAATATGTTCCTTCAGGAACACGGATATAGCCGAACCAAGCACCATACCCAGCACCCAATAGAAAAAAATCTGTCTGAACTGGATGCTGAAGTAGTACCAGAGATAAATTGCCTCACGTCGCAGAATCTCCAATGCCCTGTTACCTCCCAAATTCAAAACTCCGTGTCGTTATTCTTAATTTCAAAGTGTAAAATATATTATTCCACAATTTTATCTGCCCAATGGGCATCCCTGAATATGGCTCTCCCCACACCAACCATGTCAGCGCATCCCTCGGCAATTAATGCTTCTGCCTGGGCAGGGGTGGTGATGCCTCCGGTCAAAAGAACTGGAACGTTCACCGCCTGTTTAACAGGAATAGACATATCCCTGAAGTACCCCGGCTCCGAATGACCGGGACGGACGAAACCATTCATTCCACCGGTGAGGTGCAGCAGATCGACACCATTCTCCTCAAAAATCCGGCAGGCTTCCACACAATCGTCAACCGTACTTCCTCCTGCTTCATAGTCACAGCCCCCAAGACGCATG